>PASP01000012.1 GCA_002712005.1 Halobacteriovoraceae bacterium | reverse complement strand
CATCAAATTGAACTTCACGAACGGGGTCATCTCGATAGGTTCTTTGAAGGTAAGCTCTATTCTTTTTCTTTGCTGTTTCGGCAAGAAAATCAAATTTTCTTTTGATAGTTTTCCTATTACAGCGAAGAATTTTTGCTGCTCGATTTTGACTTACTCCCGAAGCTAGTAGCAAAAGAAGCCGATAATTGATTCTTCTTTTTTTCTGATAAATAGCGTATGAAAACGAAGCATTTGAGAATTTACGATGACAAATCTTACATTTAAACCTTTGGATTTTACGTGAGTCTGAAGCACGAAAGAAGAAGCCATCTTTGACGATCGCGTTTGAATTTTTACAATTTGGACAAGCTCTTTTACGGCAGTTCATTTTCATGCTGATTATGCATGCAAATGTAATAAGAAAATGAATAGCTAAAGTATTGAATTTTTTGAATGAATTAAGAAGGGAAGTCAAAAAATACCAGGATGGTGATCAATTCTTTATCCCCATCCTGATATGCCAGTTCTAGTAGTATGCCTTTAGAGTTTGTTTATCTTTCTCAGAAAGAATATTACCAACTTTATCTTCAAACTTTCTTCGATTGGTTTGGAGATAGCAGTAATTCATAATGGATAACGGATCATAATTCGTTTCAAGTTGGGCCGTATCATATAACTTCTCTTCGGTTGGCCAAACCACACTGAAATTGTGGCAATTATCATCCTGTTCTGCTTCGGGACGAATATGCTCATGTCTTAAACCAGCAACATGCCCAAACTCGTGTACAATGGTTCCCGCATTTGTCGTTCTTAAAGCAACAAAAGCAACTTTTCCTGATTTCTGAAAAAAACCTTCATGAAAAGTTCCATCAGGGTCCATCACATAATTTCCATCATCATCTGTAGCGTAAAAGAAGTTTCCATCTTGTCCAATTACGGCCCTTCCTCTGAAGCTTGGTGTATCCAGAAGAATGATTTTTGAAGCTGCACGCATGACGATAACATCTGGATTTCGCATATTTTTACAATCTATAAATCCAGTAAAATGTAATCCCGTTCTTTCAGGAGTAAATTCTTTTGAAATAATATGTTTTACATTTTCTCGCTTACGTTTACTCAAATATTTAGGAGAAAAGTCGTAATTCTCTTTTGTGTACTTTTTTGACTTTAATTGTGTTTGAGCTAATTGAGATTCATCAGAGAGAAAACAAGTTTTTAGCTCATTTTTGTCCCAAGTGACATGAGGTTCAATGATTCCGGCATGAGTTACACTTGAAAAAAGTGCAGGAATCATCACCAGTAATGTTTTACAGTTCATACTGAATTCCTTCGTTAAATATCCCGTATTGGACTAGCTATACATACACTAAGTACGAAATATTTAGGTGATTGTTGAAAGTTTTATGGGGCCGTCAATTTTTTAAACACTAAAACTGGAGTATAATAATGGGGATGATTCTAAATTAACGCCTTGGAATTAATCAGAATTTTGCGTGGATAAACGAGAATTCCTTTTAAAGTAGGCAAAAGTATTTAAAATCATAAGAGTAATCAATTTCCCATCCCCAGCAATAGGGCCCAGTTTACTGATGATACAAATAATTGAAAAATTCTATGAGAATATTGATCTGCCAATTAAAACTTTAAAATTAGAGGAGTACGCTCATTTACCACTCCAATCATACACTATAAGGGCAGAGGATATTTACCAAGATATTGTCAAAAAGTTTGAAAATAGGAGTTGTGACTCTCTAGTTGTCTTGGATGATAATAAACCGATTGGAATAATAACGGAGCAAGATTTACTTAAAAAGGTTCCATTAGGCGGAGGGGTTTCTTCTAATAGGTCAGGAGATTGCCGAAGTCTAAAAGAAATAACTGCTCAAGATTTAATGACAGCTGATCCAAATATGATGAGTGTGGAGGATACACTTAGGTCGTCAATGGAATTGATGGGGTTACGAAAATTTCGCCATTTGCCTATTGTTAATGAAAATGGGGAATATGAGTTCACCCTAGATTTAAAGAGTCTTTTTCATTTCATTATTCCAATCTTTAGTGATTATATAAATGATGATCAGAAAATTGTTGGCTGGAGTCATGTAACCATCGATGAATATGATTCAATCTTACCTAATAACTTTAGTTTTGATGAAATTTCTGCTCATTTGGAATTATTCTTTAAAGTGCACTTAAAGAGACTGATTTACCATCGACCCTTAATTCTCGATAGCTCTGCCTCTGTAGGAGATGCTGTTGAGTTGCTGGGACACAGAAGTAAAAGTGCTCTTTTGATTACGGAATTTGAAACAAAGTTATTGGGTGTTTTAACGGAGAGAGATCTATCTAAAAAATTCTTTGTCAAACCTGATTTAATTGAAAAAGCCCATAGCATAAGTATTACAGAATTTATGACTAGTGAGCCTCATATGTTACTGAGTAAGCACACTCTTGCTAATGCTATGAGCAATATTAGCGCTTTTCATTATAGAAATATTATTATTGTAGATGAAGATAAGCAGCCCCTTTCAATTATTGAGCTCATGGACATCTTTAAATTTCTTCTCTTTCATCTTTTAAATCAAGGCTCCTAAACTGGGCCCTTTAAATGGGGGTCTTTCTTTATAAAGCATATAGAATTCAACGAGATAAAAATAAATTCTTTGGGCAGTTATGGATGATGGAGAAAGAGTAGTGTTATATTGAAGGGTTTACACTCTTTCATCCCCATAGTGGTATCCCAGTTTAGAGTTGACCCTCTAGGATTTGCCAGGTGCAGTCGGCTAATAGCCTGGCCTTCGCCAAGAATTCATATTTATTATCTTCAAGTTTCTTTTCGCCAAATTCCGATGGGGAAAGAATACTGAGAATTCTTCCTTGAGGAGAATTGTAAAGATAGTAGATATCTCCAACTAAGGGCTCAAACTTAATTTTTGCGCTGTAGATTTGCTCACTTAGGATTCTTCTGGATTTGAGGTCTTCTGCCTGCTTCGCTAAAACTTGGATTTGTTCCATGATATTATCCATTTGCATGGAAATCTGTTCATCCATCACTTTAAAAGCACGAGATTTTATGGCCCCTTCTTGGGTAGGGGCAAAAGAAGTGCCGCCTCTTTCTACCGCATATTCAGATTTACCTGGAGCGTCAGATACTAGAGTTTTCATTCTTTCTAAATCAATTGAGTCTACATCAATCGAAGTAGGGTCCTTTTTCTTATTATTGTGCGTTGTCATATAAGTATATTAATACGATTTCATTTTAAAAAACAAAATTAAAGATAGGACTGGGGTCCAGTTTTACTTAGACGCAGCTAATTTTAAGAGTCATAATAGAATTGCACCCTTTTAATGGGGATGAATTTCCCCAAAATGACCGTGCTTTTAGAAACTTACAACTTAGAAACTTGGGGAGTTCAATTGAATTTAAAAAAACAATCTGATTTCCCACAAGTTAGCTTTATTTCATCCCCATTATTGTAGACCAGTTAGAGAGGATCATCAGAGGGGTTTTTGGATTTGATTCTTTCCGCGGACCCCAAGAAGAAATCGTTAAACACGTAACGAGTGGAAAAGATGCCCTCGTGCTCATGCCGACTGGGGGAGGTAAGTCTCTTTGCTATCAAGTCCCCGCTTTGGCCAGAGAGGGGATGGCCGTTATTATTTCTCCTTTAATTTCACTTATGGAAGATCAGGTATCGACCCTACAGTCATTGGGGATTAAAGCCTATTCCTATAATTCGACTTTGGGGGTTCGTCAAAAGCGGTTGGTGGAAGAAGAGGTGAAGGCCGGTGAAGTGAAGTTTCTTTATATGGCACCGGAGAGACTGACGACTCAAAGTTGTTTGGAGTTATTGGATGGACTCTATGCTAGAGATGAGCTTTCGCTCTTTGCTATTGATGAGGCCCATTGTGTTTCTAAATGGGGGCATGACTTTAGGCCTGAATATAGGAAAATTGGTTTAATTGCTAAACGTTATGCGAGTGTGCCTAAGATGGCCCTTACGGCAACGGCTGATAAGATTACTCGTGCAGATATTGTTTCGGAGCTGAAGCTTGAAAAGAGCCGAGTATTTATGGGGAGCTTTGATCGTCCAAATCTCTTTTACTCTATGGAAAAAAGGGAGCGTCAGGGAAGTACTCAACTCATTCAATTTCTGAAAGGAAGAGAAGAAGAGTGTGGGATTATTTATTGTTTGAGTCGAAGAAAGGTAGAGGAGACGGCGCTTTTCCTTCAGTCGAAAGGTTTCGATGCTCGCGCCTATCATGCTGGGCTTAGCCTTGCTGAAAGAAAAGAGAATCAAGATTCTTTTCTATCGGGTCAGGTGAATATCATTGTTGCGACGATTGCTTTTGGGATGGGCATTGATAAATCTAATGTTCGATATGTCGTGCATATGGACTTGCCTAAGAATATAGAAAATTATTATCAGGAAACGGGTCGTGCAGGAAGAGATGGGGCAAGTTCTCATGTTCATCTTCTCTATAGTGCTCGCGATATTATTATTATGAAGCAAATGGCGCGCAAAAATACGCGCTCTGCTGATCGACTACAGTTTGAATGGGAATCACTGGAGCAAATGCTCTCCCTGGCCAACTCGGCATTTTGTCGACGTCGAGGAATTTTGCAAAGCTTTGATGAAATTTATCCTCAAGATTGTGGAAATTGTGACAACTGCTTAAAAGATAAGGAAACTTTCTTTCATGCCAATGAGTGGATGACAAAGATGTTTATTCTCTTTCATCGCTGCCCAGGCTTTATGACCTTGGAAAAATGGGTGGATCTTGCAAGAGGGATTGTAACTGTTGAAGTTAGGGAGAAGCAGTGGTTTCGTTGGGATGAGTTTGGATTCTTAATGGATCATACGGATAAGGCAGTACTCTTTGGCCTTCGCCAAATGATGTTGATGGGATTTTTTAAAATTAATTGGGCCGATGGTCATCGAATTACTTTAACGAATAAGGCCATCGAATTCTTAGAAGGTGATGAGAGCTTCTATTTTCCTTTTCATCCAAAGATGATCAAAACAAAGACTTCACCGGCCAAAAAAACGAAGCGAACAAGAAAGAAAGCTACGAGGAAGGCTTCAAATAAAGTAACAAAGAAGACGACCAAGAAAGGGGCAAAGAAAACAATAAAGAAAGCACCACTAACCCCAACCAACAAAGAATCTCAAGAGCCCGGCCTCTACGGTCATCTGCGCGAACTAAGAAGCCAAATTAGTAAGAAAAAGAAAATTCCTGCTTTTAAAGTTTTTCACGATCAGAGTCTGAAAGAGATGGCCGACTCAAAGCCTCAGACGAAAGAAGACCTCCTTGAACTCTATGGAATAGGAGAGATTAAGGCCAAAAAGTACGGGAAGACTTTTTTAAAGGCCATCTCGGAATACGAATTAAGCTAAATTAATTCCTTTGCCTTCTAGAATTTGTTTGAACAAATCTTATATAATACTTCCTGTGCAGGCGTTACTTCAACTCATCTTTATTCTTCTTGCTCTTTCATGCTTCAACTCATGTGCCATCACACGTCTACTCAATAGTGGTACCGCCAATATTAAGTATCGTGCATCTGAAGCAAAGATTCATGGGATTAATTATGAGGAAGATGATCGAGTAAGAAGTCCCTCTTTTTCAATTCGAAATGTGCAGCATCCTCGTGCTTGGGGCAAGTGGAACTTCAATGTTCGTATTACTCCATCTTTGCATATCGATAATCAAACCTACACAACGGGGGCCACTTATCTTTCAGGTGAAACCGGTAGAATGGAAACTTATCCTTCCGTTAATGTTAAGCGTTTTATAACGCTGGCCAATTTAAAGTTTACTACCCATACGCCTATCGGTGCCTTTGCCCTTTCTGGTGGTTTTGGCGGAACCGTCTATCATATGGATAATGGAGCTTGGATTGATACGACAAAGACTCGCGAGATTAGAAGGATAGACTTTGTCTTGTATGGATTTCTCTCTAAGCGATTCTTTGTACTCATGGGACCTCGCTATTATAAGGCAGGCTATGAAACCTATGAGTTTGTCTTTCGAATTGGTTACTTTTGGGGCAGGATTGAGCGTTGATTTTAAATCTTAGACTCGAGCTCTAATTCAAGTCGATCGGGGAGATGAGAAAAGAAGTCCAATCCCGTTAGCTCTTCAATTTCATCAACACTAACTCTAAAACTCTCAAGTTCAGAAGATGAATAGCGATGATTAGAAATAAGATAACTTGTTATCTTCAAATCACTAGCGTTAAAAATGATCTTATAGAAGAACTCTGGGATGCTTATTTTGGTCGTCAGTTGCGGGAGATTCTTTTCTAAGTGTGCTCCTGTGAAAACAAAGACATCGTCTTCTCGCCTGAGGGAGAGGAAATCTTTTCTAATTTTCTGCTCTAAGACACGCCAGATACCGCGATTAAATTCGGGTCTTTGAGGAGTCATATTACTCATAAGAAAGGTTTCTGACATGGAAGCCTTATCTTTTCTTCTGTCGGCTGCGGGAACCATATGGCCGCGATCAAATCCACTTGAGCGATAATCTGAAGCTTCTACGGCATCAGAAATTCTTTGATCTCTTCGATAGTCATTGCTTCGACTTTGTTGTCCTGAGGTTTGGGCACGAGTGAGTTCATGAAGAGTCCATGAAGGATTGCGGTGATGGGCTTGATAGCGTGAGTAATAAGTAGAGTTCTTAAGTAGCTGGCAAGAGCTTTTAAGAGGAAGCAGTTCAGTGAGGGTTTCTGCATGGGCCGAAAGGAAGAAGTTTAAACCTAGGGTTAGGAGAAGTATTTTAGGGTCAAGAAAGGGGAGGAGTTGAGATGGGAGATCAGAAGATTTCTTTTCTTTATAGATTGATTTATTGATTTCATTCTTGGCTTCTTTCATTTCTCAATCCGTGGTTGAAATGCCGATCATTTTAAAATTTTAGGTCGATATACTCTCATTTTAGTCGATTTTGAGATGAGCAGGGCAAAAAATATAAGGATGACTCCTTGTGTCTATGTTAATTTTTTGTGAATTTCTTTACACATTTAGTTCATATATGCGTGAACTTTGTTACTTTGTAAGCAAAGTATGATTGTTTTTTGTTATCAAGATGATAAATATTTATTTAAGTGGTTGATTTTATATGGAGGTGCGAGGTTGTAAATGTGAACTGCTCCCTTGTGCGCCTTGTGCGACCTCTTGTGCTTAAATTGAGAATAGACTACTATGTTCATGAACTTGTGAACAATGAATTTAAGATTTACAGCTCACGTTTTAAAAAAAATTAATTTACCATTTCTCATATTAAAGGAGATCCTATGTATACCATTAAGAATGTCAGCATGATTACAGGAATTGGCGTCCACACTCTACGTGCTTGGGAGAAAAGGTATTCCGTAGTGAATCCTTCTCGTAGTCCAAGCGGGAGAAGATTTTATTCTGATGAAGATATCGAAAAACTAAAACTGATCACGACACTTAATAAGACAGGAGAACAAATTTCTTCGATCGCAAAATTAAGTGACGAGCAGTTAAGAGAAAGAGTGGGAAGCCTAAGTGAAGCTGAACTCTATCCAGAAGAAGATGATAAGCTTCATGGTTCTCTCTTTATTTTAAAGAAGGCCTTTGAATTGAATGCTCAAGATGTCATCTTTCATGAATTTGAATCTATGTCTCATGAGATTGAGTCAGGTACTTATCGCCTTAAGTCCTATGTAAATAAGCTTATTGTTCCTTTCTATGAGCACGTTGTTGAGCAAGATGAAGTTAATCCCAACTCAAGAGCTCTTGGAAGAACAGTTTATACTCTCTTAGCTTCTAACCTTAGAGGAGTTCTATCTCAGGTAGTTGATGAGCATAAGAAGAATCATCCGGAAAAAGAAGGTAAGGCGACTTCTGCAGAAGACGCACCTATTCTTGTTGGTAGCTCAGGTACAGTTAAAGGAGAGATTGATTCACTCATTTGCTGTATTAAAAGTTACTTCAACGGTAAAGAGGCCATCTATATTGGTCCAATGGTAGATAAAGATGTGATCAGTGAGTTTATTGATCATATGCCTTCAAAGAAAGTGGTTATCACGGATCGTTATGTAAGTATTCGTCCAACGCCAAGACTCTTTGATCTCATGAAAGATCTTCCTAATGAAAAGTTGCAAGACATCGAGTTTGCTGTTTTAATCCATAAGTTAAATGAATTACAAAGAGTAGAATTTGAAAATAGCGATAAAGTACAAGTGCTTAATAGCTTTGACTCTATCGACCAATATTTCTCTGCTTCATAAACTCTAAATCATTAGTGGATATAGAATATGGCCTTGATTGATCAACTCAAGCAAGAAGTCGATGAACTCTCTGATAAAATCGGAGAGTTCATAAGGTATTGGGGCTTTAAAAAAGTCCATGGCCAAGTATGGTGTTACCTTTATTTAAGCCAGTGTCCTCTTGACGCTGGCCAACTTATTGAGCGTCTTGATGTTTCGAAGGCGTTGATGAGTAAGACTATTTCTGAACTTCTCGAGTACGGCGTGATCATTGCTATCGATGATTGTCGTAAGAAAAGAAGATATACTTCAAATCCCAATATTCTTCATGTCATTACCGGAGTCCTGCGCCACAGGGAAAAGGAATTAGTCGGGGATATCTATAAGCACTTTCGTGCAGTGGAGTCATTTACGGATGAAGAATTTGATTCTGCAGGAATTTCCAAGAAACAAGTTCAAAGTCTCGGTAAGATGGTTCAGTTTGCAGAGTCATTTCTCAATGGTTTACTTCGCTTTGAATCAGTAAGCTTTAAAGCGTTTAAAAAGCTCTTCGAAAAGAAATAATCCTCCCATTTCACAGTTTCCAGACTTTATAGAAGATTTCTTAATTCCTTATGGACTCATTTTGGTGCCATTTTGACGCCTTTTTTACTCTTTAAGTGCATGATTTCTAATAATTCCTTAAATAGAGATTTCCCACCCTGTAAATTTATCATTTTTACAGGGGCTCCAAATATTTTGTGATAAATATACGGAACTTATTTAGAGACATCATTTGAGGAGACAATATGAAAAGCTTTTTACCCCTTTTAGGTGCATTAGTTTGTTTTACAGGTTGTATGGACTATGACGGATCCTTCCGTGCTAATGAAAAACTAAAGTTTAAGCATTCAACCGTTTTTGGGAATACAAAAACTAAGACGTTGAGACCTGGTCGTTATAATACTTCTTTTGAAGTAACTTCTGGTGGAAAACTAAAATTCACTTTTAGAGGGGAGGATACAGTTGAAGTAAAGGTAGATATTCCTGATCATATAGAACTTCCGACTCAGGATGGAAGTTTCTTTTATATGGCCGAAGAAACGGGTCAAAACTACGATATTCAGGGAAATCTAAATAGTGAATATACTTCTTCTGGTATTCGCTCTGGAGTTGAGAGTTGTTCATACACTACTGTTGAAAGACAGTGTCGTCGTGTTTGTACAGAAACTCCTGCTCCACGTCCTACGCGAAGAGATCCAGCTCCAAGACCTACTCGTCCAACTAGACCGACCCGTCCTGTTCCTCCGAGAGTGAGTTGTAGAAATGTTTGTAATAATGTTTCCGTTATCCGTTATGGAAATCAAAATGTACGTTACAGAATCAACTACACTAAGAAAGTTCTCGATCTAACGATGAATAAGAGAAATGGTGGGGCTCAAGTGGCGAACTATAGAGGACTAGAGCAATCAAGTAGCAAGTCTTACACCTATCGTGGACGTTGCCTCTAACTTTTAAAAAAATTCAATAAATTTTGCTAAGGCCAAGATATCTCTTGGCCTTTTTTTATGTTGAGCGACCAAAATAGTGGTCAAAAGTGAGGAAATTTTTGCTTTTCTTCAATTTCTTAATTTCCCTAAGAAAGTTTAAGATTTCTTGTATTTTCAGAGGCTTGTACTTATTAAGTGCTTGAAAATAAACAAAATTTCAGTAACGGACAGCGCGTAAAATGAAAGTGGGTTAAACTCTATAAAGTTAAAAAAATGATGAAAACGTGACAAAAGAGACCTATGAACCCAAGCACATCGATTCAGAATATTCAAATTGAGGGAGTGGAGTATTTCTCCTTTCCCATTGATGCGGCCATCGAATATTCACCTAAAATTGCAACTGGCTTCTATGTACCTCTTGGTCCAAAGAAGAAAGTGAGAATTGAAATTGAAGGCAATATTGCCCAGAAATTGCAAAACTATAAAGATAAGGGGCTAAAGAATATCCTCCTCGCTCAGGCTGATTACGACCGCTTCATGTGGAGAGTAAAGCGTGGACTCACTATTTTCTTCTTTAATGAATTGGCCACAAGCAAGAAGTTAACGGATAGAGAGGTCTTTATTATTCTTCGTAAGGCCATCAAAGTTCTAGGCTTAAAAGAAGATATTGCTAAGATTTGTGAGCCTTTAATTTCTCAGAATTTAAAGTTTATCCGTACTTCTTCCCACTTGAATACGGCCTTTAAACTGTATTCCAATCAGTGCCAAGAACAATATATCTTCCATCTCTTTCGTGCCTATCTGAGTGTGGCCTTGGCCCAGGAAGCCGGATTACCGCCTCATATTTACGATAAGTTTATTCAAGTGAATCTCCTTTGTGATCTGCAATTAAGCGCTGCTGATTATGAGAGTTACTATGTACATCAAGACGATCCTAGTAAATGGACCGAAAACTATCGAGAACATCCTAAACAAATGGCCCGCTTTATAGAAAGGCAACTCTCCCATACTATCGGACCAGAAGTGGTTAAATGGGTGGAGCTTCATGAAGAAAATCCTGATGGTTCTGGATTTCCCTTCGGGATGCAGGCTGCATCTTTTGATCAAATGACTTCTATTATCATTGTATCGCGACTCTTTATGAAAGGGCTCTTAGAAAGTGAGTTTTCTTATCAAGAAAGAAAGAGTTTTCTCGATACTCTTGTTTCAGAAAAAATGAATTCTAGCCATTTTAAAAATACGCGTAAGGCCCTTTATCGAATTATGAATTTAGTGGATAATGAAGATACACAACTTTGATTGAACTCTAAGAAGTGACTTCTTAGTTTATACGCGTAGATATAATGGATAGGATTTCCTTTCATGGATGATACTCTCAAGCATAAAGTTCTCGTTCTCGACGATGATCCCGACATCCTTCAGTTTGTTAAACTCGGATTCTCCAAATATCCAGTCGACTTGGTAATGTGTTCTACCGTTGATGAGGCCATCGACAGTTTAGGTAATCATATATTTACTCTAGGAATGATTGATATTGTTATGGGAGAGGGCATTTCTTCTGAGCGACTCATTAAGTTTATTAAAGAAGAGTTTGCGGGGCTTAATCGAGATCTTCCCTTATCTATTATGTCCGCTCACATGAATGATAAGTATGCTAAGAAGCTCCGTTTAAAAGGAAGTAATGTCTATAGCACTTTGGGAAAGCCTCTCGATTTGAAAACCTTTCCTTTAGAGCTTTTAGGACTTTCTGAAAAAACGATCCTCATTGTTGAAGATGATCCAGATATGATCAGCCTTATGAAAAATGAACTGGAAGAAGGAGACTATCAAGTCTTTAGCTGTTGCCGCGTTGAATTGGGAAAGAGAATACTCGATTTAGTCGCTGTAGATCTACTCATCATTGATAATAAATTGGGTGTTGATAAAGATTGCTCTGAGTTTTTACAAATGATTAGTAAAAGCTATCCAGATCTTCCTTGTATATTGACTGGTAAAGAAGTGCAAATGGACTATCTTGAGCGAGATGACTTAAATATCCATGGTGTTCTTACTAAACCAATCGCTAAGAATGAACTACTGACATGTGTGAATGAATATTTTGAACAAAAATCTCAAAACTTTCAAAAATCTAAAAACTCTAATGAAGAAAACCATTCAGAAAAAACCCTAACCGGTTTTCGTTTTCATATGGATCAGCTCAAAGAAGAAAGCGAAAATGAAAATGAAAATATAAGAGTCGATGGAATGGGGCTTGGAAATATTCGAGAGGAGATCAATCGTATATCTGGCCAAAGATATGAGCTAAACTCAAAAGATGATATCAATCGTATTTCAGGTGATCCCGCTCAAAGTCAAGATTCAGATAGGATAATCATAAAAGGTGAGGGACAGTCTCAAAAAAATAAAGACTTTCTCACTGTGAAGTCCCTATCCAATGCTTCTGAGAACTTCAGTGACGGAAAGCTTAGCCTAACCAAAGAATCGATTAATAGTCGCAATAAGAATGGGCAAACCCCTTTGATGATTTACTCTTATTTAGGGGAATTAGAGACGGTTAAAGAGGTGATTGGAAAGGGCGCAAATATTCAACTTAAATCCAAGAAGGGAAAGACCTGTCTCCATTACGCGGCTTTTTCTGGAAATGTAGAACTTCTCAATTACCTGGTCCAATTTCATGGACTTCGGATAAACGAGAGAGATGATCAAGGTCACACCCCTTTATATGACGCCATCAAAACAGGGGAATTACCTATGGTGAAGGCGTGTGTTGAACTTGGAGCGCGTATTAACTATTATCTGGAAGGTAAGTCCTACCTCACTTTTGCGGTATTAGGAGGTCATCTGGATATTGCAAAATACTTTAAAGATTTAGGAATTAATATTCAAAAGAAGGATTACAAAGGGCTCTCTCCTCTAGACTATGCTATGAGAAAGAGGAATAAAGAGTTAGTCATGCTTTTGAAATCTTAGATGAGGGGTCTCAAAGAGCTTTAATTTCAGTGATTTAGGTAATTCGTTTATCTTTTTGACGGCCTTTGGTGATTTTACAACTTGGGCATGGTGAGCCCTATTCTTTGTTAACCTATGGGGAATTAACTTAAAAACCATAGGTTGTTTATGAAGAACTTGAATTTTAAGACCCTTACTCTTATGTCTACTTTTTTGACTCTATCTTCTCTGAGCAGTGTCGTAGCGGCTCCCCATTTTCTCTGGGATAATCAAGAAGGCGTGATTTCAAAAGATCAGTGTTCGATTAAAAGAATCAGAAAGAACGATTTTAGGTTAAGTCGCTATGTTGGGCGAGGGAATAAGGAAACAGAGAATTTAAGAAATTATAATGGGGTTCTTCAATCCCACTTAATTAACTCCTCTATGGTGAAAATCATTTCAGGTAAATCAAAGAGAAACTATGAGAAGATTGAAGTTGTCGGGATCAACACTGAGACAACGGCCAAGGCCAATCGTTGGTTTTCTGAAAGAGGGGATAAGGGATACCTCTTTCATGAATCAATTCTTCCGATTGAAGACTTTGTCTTTGAATTAGATTTTTCTAAGAATGATCTCAAACTCTTATTCGATAAATCAAATTTTAAAGGCGCTGTTGAAGATATTAATCTGGAAGAGAAACTTTATTTAAGAGTGGCCGCCGATAGTTCTTACTACAGTATTCAGTGTGGGGAAGAGGCCGAGCGAGACTACCTTATCTTTAGAGGTTATCAGAAAGAAAAGGGTGATACTCCTCTTTTCTTACTCGGTGTTTCGACTCAGGAAACCAGTTTATTTAAATCTTTTGGAGCTTTAAAAAAGACGGATGCTATGAAATTTCTAGCGGATGTAGGAAATGAAGAAGCTCTGGTCGAAGGTGAAATACAAAGTAATGTCATGCTTTCCCAACTTGAAGTTGAAAAAGTAAGTGAAGAAGAAAAGACGGTAGAAGAGGATATCATTGCCGAAGCTGAAAAAAGTGAAGAGCCCGTAGCTGAAATCGAGCAAGACGAAGCGGATAGTGAAGAAAAAAATAGCTCCATCGCCACTATACGTCCCACTCCAAGACCAGCTGATTTAAAGGTTGTAAGCTCGATGCAAAAAATTGTTTGTATCGGAACAAATACTCTTAATGTACGTAATAAAGAATTGGATAAAGTACTTTTTAGAGCGAAGTTAGGAGAAGAAGTTAAGGTCTTCCAAAGCTTTGATGGTGACAGCGTTGAAAAAGTAATCAATGGAACCCTTTATACTTTTAAGAAAGTAGAGTTCTCTTCTCGTGAAGAAGATGATGAAAAGATTGGCTACGTGGCCGCCCCTTTCATCAGTGCGGCAGGAGATTGTCGCTATATTAGAAAAATGGAATCTGCTGATCGAATGAATTTAGAAATTACCGGACTTGATGATCCGAACTGTTGTGACTTCCCAACTGTAAAAAGGCCAACTCATAGTTTTACATCGGGAATGAGACGCTTTAGAGCAGGAAGAAGTGGAGGACGTCTGCACGCAGCTTGTGACCTCTATCGCTACAAGAATGAACCCATTAAGTCTGTTGCTCCAGGTAAGGTGATCTCTGACCTCTATTACTTCTATCAAGGGACATATGCCCTAGAGATTAGACATAGTGGAGGATTTGTTGCTCGCTATGGTGAAATTACAGGACGAAAAGCCTCTGGAGTGAGAAAGAATGCCAACGTTAGAATGGGTCAAAGAATTGGCTATATGGGAAAAGTTAATTCTAATTGCTGTCGCCCCATGCTCCATTTTGAGTTATACTCAGGAAGTAAACGAGGAAGTTTAAGTACAAGTCGCGGACGTTATAAAAGAAGAAGTGACCTACTCGATCCTACTCGTTACCTTACGAAATGGAAGAATGAGGTATTCTAAAAATGAAAAATAATTCAATCTTAAAAATCGTGCTTATCTCTATCATTTTGGGAGGCACGATTTTTTGGTTTCTGGGGTCAGATTCAAATTTAGATCAAGCAAACCAGAACCAAGATCGCCATGGTCACCAAGACAACCATCACCACGATAAAGATGAAGATCATAAAGATGTCGATGCCAAGAAAGAAAAAATGGCATCTTCAAAGTCATCTAACGAATCTCAAAATAAAATTTCAGCTCCAGAAAAAGGAACGATTGAAAAGAAGGAGTTTATTCCTCAAAATAAAGATGAAGAGGCCCTTCTTCGTTTGAATCAAACCGTGGCCAAAGTTTTTGAAAATAAGGAAGATCCAAGAGAGTTCATCTCTTTCCTAGAGGAAAATGAGCTTGCTCCCGAGCAGTCTGTAAGTTCTAACGAATATACAGGAACCATGATTATGATCCGCTCGGGTAAGGGGTTACCAGGAACACGGTACTATCATGCTCAGTATATGGGAGATAATCCCGATTCAACTTTCTTGCAGCATTTGTCTTATCAGTATCGTCCAGGTCCTGATAGTTTACCTCGTTCTATTCAAGCAGCTGAAGCGACCTATAATGTTCAAAATAAGAAAGTCTATCGCGACGGGAACTTTATCACTTATGATATCGGAGAGGAGGGGACTCACCAACTCTCTATTGAAAAAGCTAAATATGAAAATCTAAAAGATGACCCTTATAATGCCTATACTCCTGAAGATGATGGGGTTGTCATAACCCGAATTGAGTTAAAAATACATGATGACAATGAAGGGGTGGATGAGCATATCGATCACAATCACTAAGAATGATCCCTGACTGTACAAATTAATAAGAGAGAAAAAGAGAGGACTTTGAACCTCTCTTTATAATTTAATTTATTTTATTTTTGTTTATTAAGACTCTTTATTTTTTCTAGCTTCTTTACGCTTTTTCTTCATCTCTTTCCACTTGGCCTTCATTTCTTCTCTTTTGGCCTTATTCTCTTCACGCATGGCCTTGGCCTTTGAACGAGCGCTTTCTCTACACTTCTTGAGGCTTTCTTTATCAGAGGCACTGGAGATACAACTCTTTGTCTCTTGAAGGGCCGATATTCTCTTATCAATATTAGAGGTCGCCATTTGTTTGGCCTTTTCAAAGCGCTCTTTTCTCTTTTGAGCCCCTTTATTATCATCAGCAAAGCTTAGTGGGGCACAAAGAAGAAGTCCTATACAAATCAATTTTTTCATTTTTATCTCCAGTTTTGGGTTGTATTCATTTATACGGCCGATATAAATAAAGGTTACGTTTTTATTTTTATCTATCGTTATTTTTCACTAAGTAATTATAGTTTATTTTAAGGATCTTGATATGAAATCTGATATGAAAATTGAGGTAAGAAACGCTGTAATTGCGGATATTCCTAAACTGATCGCTCTTACATCTAAAGTTTATAAGAATATGCCTCCTTATTCAGCGGATGTTCTTCAAGGACAAATTACAAATTTTCCTGAGGGATGCTTCGTTATTGAAGATCAAGATACTCAAGAGCTTCTGGCCTATTCGGCGAGTATTAGACTTAAAGAAGAGAGGATCATGAAGCCTCACAATTGGAATATCATTACAGGGGGAGGCTATGGGACCACTCATCAAGATGATGGGGAGTTCCTCTACGGTTATGAAGTCTGTGTTGATCCCGATGTGAGAGGCACTCGTTTAGGTCAGAGGATTTACAATGCTCGTAAAGACCTTGCCAAATATCTTCGTCTTAAAGGAATAGCCTTTTGTGGCAGAATTCCCGGCTTTGCTAAGAAGAAGCAAATTAAAGATCCTATGGTCTATGTTCAAAAGGTCCTCAATAGAGAATTCAGAGATGCGACTTTAAACTTTCAACTAAGAAATGGTTTCGAAGTAAAGAGAGTTATGGAGCGCTACTTACCCGAAGATAAGGCCTCGGGTGGATTTGGGGTTCTCTTGGTTTGGGAAAACCCTGAGTTTCGACAAGAAGAACTGATCAAAGGAAAACCTCCTCTTAAGAATGTCGTGAGAATTGCTACCGTTCAATACCAGCAACGGGGAATTAAGAGCTTTGAGGAATTCAGACAGATGGTTGAATATTTTGTCGATACGACGAGTGATTGGAATTGTGACTTTGTTCTCTTTCCTGAATATATAGGAATGCAAATGCTCTCCATACATAATGAAGAGCTTGCTCCTCATGAGGCCATTGAGACTATGACCGAATATTACGACCAGATAAAAAGTATGTTTAAAGAGTTTGCTGTTAAGTATAACGTCAATATCATCGGTGGAACTCATCCCGTAAAGTTTGGAAATCGTGTTCACAATGTGGCCGGGATCTATTTAAGAGATGGAACGGTTTACGAGCAAGAAAAGATTCATCCTACACCTGATGAAGCCTATTGGTGGAATATTGAAGGTGGAGATGAAGTTAATGTCATTGAAACTGACTGTGGTCCTATTGGAGTTCTGGTTTGTTACGACAGTGAGTTTCCTGAGCTTACGAGGCATCTTGTGAATCAAGGTGCTCAAATCCTCTTTGTTCCTTTCTTTACAAGTGAAAGACAGGGCTATTGCCGAGTTCGTTATTGCTGTCAGGCCAGAGCGGTGGAAAACCAGATTTATGTGGCCATGAGTGGTTCTGTTGGTAACTTGCCTCGTGTCCATAATATGGATATTCAATATGCTCAGAGCTGTATCCTCACTCCTTGTGACTTCTCCTTTAGTAGAGATGGAATTGCTGCTGATACCTCTCCTAATGTTGAAACCGTGGCCATTGCTGATCTTCGCTTAGACTCTCTCATTCAAGCTCGAAATAATGGAGCGGTTCAAAACCTAAAGGATAGACGTCACGACCTTTATTCGGTGAAGTGGCATAAATAATAACGGCCGTCGAAAATTTAGACGGCCTCTCTTTTGCTAAGTCCTCAATAAACGGTATTTCTCAACTGGCCTAATGCTTGCATCTTTATCAGAGAATCTAAAATTGTTAATTGAGGACGATCGTGAGAAATAAAAACTCTAAATCTCCATTATCTTTATTAAGGCCACTTATTATTTTAAGTGCCTTCTCCTTTGGTCTGAATGGACCTTTCGCGGATATAGGTAATCCACCTGATCGTTATCCTTTCTATAGTGTAAGCGAATTAGCTCCCCAGTCTTTGCAAAGTCATAGCGAAGAAAGTAGGGACGAAAATCAGATTCAGCTCCTTCACAGTGGGATTGCTTCTCTTCAAAAGAGGATTGATCTCATACGTTCAGCAAAGAAGCGAATTAGTATCGAGTACTTTATTTGGGAGAAAGACACGGCCGGTTTATTAATGTTCCATGAGCTTATAAAAAAGGCCAAGGAAGGAGTCGATGTCAGGATTATTTTAGATAAGTCGATTACTATTATTGAAATGGATGAATTCTATGCAGAGGCCGTGGCCAAGTATGGAATTGATTTACGCCACTATCATAGGGCCCTCGATCCAGCGAGTGCTCAATATCGAACCCATAGGAAAATACTCGTTGTAGATGGTCACGAAGGAATAACAGGTGGTCGAAATATCGGGGATGATTATTTTGATCTCGATGAAGTTTATAATTTCGTGGATCGCGATATTTATGTAAAAGGTAAGATTGCTAAGGCCATGGAAGATTCTTTTGATGCCTTTTGGAATGATCCCATTGTTAAGAAATCAAAAGTTCTCAACACTCAACCAGGTAGTAACCGATTATTTCGTGATCGAAGAAATCGTGATCGTTATAGAAACCATAGACAAAATGCTCTAGATAAACAAAGGGCCGAAGCAGCTGAATGGATAGAGTCTCACGCTGAAATGGAGGAAGTAGCTTCTCAAGTTGAAAAAGTGGCCCGACCCATTCTCAAATCATATCCCATTGCGGCTTGTCCCAAGCTTACCTATGTTACAGACCGACCTGGTGCCCATATAGGAGAAGGGGTTAGGGATGAATATAAATCAGATTTTAGAATTTTTAGAAAGGTACTCTTTGATTTTATAGAAAATAAAACACGTTCAGATGAAGAATTTATCATGGCCAGTCCGTATTTCATGCTCAATGAACAGTGGCAAAAAAGTCTAAGTCATGTGATTGGTAAAAAAGGGGTAGAGACTTCTATCTATACCAATAGCCTTGGGAGTACGGATGCATTCTATGTTGCGGCCAACTTCTATGACAAAATATACGACTGGGTAGATTTTGGATTGAAGACTTATGTTCACGATTCTAAATATGATTCTTTCTATCCTGTTTATAGTGAGGACATTGAAGAGACTCGTTGGGGAATGCATGATAAGTCGCAAGTCTTTAATGATGATAGCTTCTTTGTAGGTACATATAATATAGATAATCGTTCAGACTTATATAATGCAGAGATGGGAATCTTCTGTGAGGGATCTTCTGTTTTAGCAGAGAATTTAAAGGAAGACATCAAGCATCGAATCGGTAAGTCCTATCAAATCATTGGCAAAGAAAAGGCCGTAGATAGTGAGGGAAATCCTGCTGATGCCTATGGTAATGCTAGCGATAAGCAGATTACCATCATGAAGGCCTTTACCTTACCAGCAAGGTTATTCAAACCCTTAATGTAATTCTGCTTTGTGAACTGAAATCACTTTTCCATTCACTTTATGACGACAAATTCCATCGGCGCTTAACTCGATAAGACCGTGAATTTCTCCATCATCAGAAATTTGTCGTACGGCCTTTGGGAGAACTTTCGTTGTTTCAACACTGGCCATAGAACGTGAAACTGACAGTGAGTTAGATTGGGCCATAAGAGCAGAAGAACCTCCGTAGAGTTCTACAATACTGGCCTTATCATAACTCGTGACCTCTCTTTTACTACTGGTTATTCCAAGAGAAGGCTGCATAACAGAATCAATGGAGTAACTGCTTGTGTGACCAAGTCCCAGGAAGTGACCAAGTTCATGTAAAATAACAGAATGAAAATCGTAATTCGTCGTGCTTGCTGAATTCGTGGAGAAATTATAATCCCGATAATTCATAATAATATCAGCATGAGTAATTTGAATATATTCACTGGCCGTCCCTGCATTTCGACGATAACCATAGTATTGAGTAACGGCCAAAACAGAGGATTGAACATTACTGAACCAAGAGTGAGATTTATAGATACCTAGCTCTGAATCTCGATAGCTTGATAGGTCTGCGTGGTTAAGATTGGCAGGAGCTTGGGCAGCAGGAATTTTGAAAAAGGTTTCTGCAGTAGTTGAGTTATTCCATTGTTTATACATTTGCTCAACTGGATTGAGGCCATCGCTATCATCATCAGAGAGATCAAAGTCACTGATAATTTCAGGAGCAATCTTTACATTCATTCCCCCGGCCAGAGAGCTTGAAAGCCACTTCACAGGAGCGTCTTCTGAGACAGCCCCACCACCAGAGGATGCAGGATTGGATTCTTGCGTAAAGCAAGAGTTCAGAAGGGTACTGGTTAGAGTTATGGCCATAACCAGACCAAAATTTTGGATTCTTTGGTTGAACTTAGCAATGTATTTCACAATCTTAATTCCTTAAATTAGCCCGTCGAAGCTCAATTGCTTCTTATCTGACTAATCGGATCAAGATTGATTATACTTGAGTCTTTTTGTCGGTAGTGTTTTTAAGGACTTACCAGACAAAAAGACTCGTTTTATGCCTTATTTTTGAGTCTTGGCGTGATCCGCTAAGAATTTTTCTAAACCAATATCGGTTAGAGGGTGCTTGAAGAGGGCCTTCATACAGCTAAGAGGCATAGTGGCCACGTCGGCACCGACTAGAGAGGCCTCTCTAACGTGATCTGTATGGCGGACACTTGCAGCAAGAATCTGAGTAGGGAAGCCATAGTTATCATAGACCACACGAATTTCTTCAATGAGATTCATTCCACTTTGACCAATATCATCAAGCCTACCAATGAATGGAGAAATATAAGTTGCTCCATTCTTAGCTGCGAGGAGGGCCTGATTGACACTGAAACAAAGAGTTACATTTGTTTTGATATTTTGATCAGAAAGAACCTTACAGGCACTGATTCCATCAATAGTTAGAGGAAGCTTGATCACGACATTATCATGGATTTTGGCCAAGGCTTCGGCCTCTTTAAGCATTCCCATTTTGTCTGTGCTAATCACTTCCGCAGAAATAGGACCATTAACCAATTCTGTAATTTCTTTAATTACATCCTCTTGGGTACGACCTGATTGAGCGATAAGTGAAGGGTTGGTCGTTACACCATCTACTAAACCCCATTCAACAGCTTCTTTGATTTCATCAACAATCCCAGTATCGAGAAAAAATTCCATTTTCTATCCTTTGTTCGTTCAAATGATCCAATAAATTGCTTAATAAAGTATCCTTAATGATAGCCGGTGACAAGTTTTCCATCTCGTAATGCGCGTCAACTTTGGGCATAATAGAGAATATGAAAAGAGTTATTCATTTCCATTCTTTCCTTCTCTTGTTGGCGCTAGGAAGTCTCCAAGTCTTTGGTGCGAATAATGCAACCCATGAGAGTATTAAACTTGATAAGAGAGAGCGGGCATTTGATAAGTCGAAAAATGAATTGCTCTTTCAAGGCCCAACTTTGGAAGATCAGATTCGAGACTCCTATTATGACCCTAAGTTTGATTATTCAGAATTTACTGGTCGAGTTACCGATCGCGATAAGACGGCGAGTATTATTAAAGTCTCTTCTGAAATGAGAAATATTAAATTCTTTCGCAGTGGCGATAAAGTACGTTTTCGATTGGCCGGACATAGTACCAATCGCTGTACGGGCTTTGTTCGTTCGGTGGAAAAGAATTACTTCGTACTTTACGTAAAAGATATCACCAAATGTTGGGGTGAGACGAGTTACTTAAGAAGAGGGGCCATGTTGGTTTTTGAATCAGACCAATTGGCGGCCAGAGTATTAGATGCCAGTAATTATCGGATTATTCTACTCAAAAGAAGAAGGGACTATTTAAAGCAGCTCAATGATATCAATCATTTTGTTTGGTCTTTTGACCAAGAAAGGATTAAAATGGCGAGTGAGTTCGATGAAAAAATCACTGCGCTAAGACAGGCCAAACAGAAGGCCTTAGATATGCTCAACGTTAAAAAAGAAGATTCTATTAATCTTCAAAGGGAGCTTTCTTACCGGTTGGATAAGTTAGATAAAGATCTTGAGTTCTATCGTATTGATAAAGATGAACCTAAGGTCGACCGATGGCATTTAGATCACGATTTGGGGAAGCCTGTTAGTAAACGTCCAGTGGATTTGAAGTATCGAGATTATTAGATTGTCTTCTTATTAATCGAGTGTCTTGAGTCTGGAGTATGAGATCGTGAAATTCGCCTGGATCCTTTGTATCTTACTTACTTTCTGGTCTCAGGGGCTTAAAGCTCAGTCCCAAAAAATCATTTCTTCCTTAAGTGAAATTCCTCAGCTTCAATTCAAGCCAAGTTCCCTTGAAAGTGAAGTGATTCAATTTCCCTACGTTGCCTATGGAGTGGGACCTGAATTTGAGGATCCGATTGTCTTAGAAGAGGCCATTAAAGAAGGTCTTCTCAGTTTAAAGCTCACCCAGAAAGAAGTTAAATTTGGCTATTCCAATGAATTTCACGGTATATTTATTCATCTTGCTGCTCAAGAGTTTCACTCTCTAAGCCAAGAATCTAAATTCTTAGTTTTCAATCACTATATTCCGGGCATGATTCATATTTATCGAATGGAAAGAAATAGGGGAGAGTGGAGTTATGTGGGGAAAACGGGCTCTGCCGTTGCCTATAGAAAGAGACTCGTAAAGGGACTTCAATTAGGGATTCCTTTAAAGGCCAGTTCTCAGTCAGATGTATATTATTTTATTTCTCGTCACTCCCATCACCGCTTTGATGCTAAAGCGCGAATTATTACAAAGGAGCAGTATTTCAATGAAGAGGAATCTCGAATGTATGGGTATATGCTCTATATTGGCGCCCTCTTAAGTCTTATCCTCTTCAATCTTCTGCTTTTCTTCTCTCTTAAAGATGCAATTTATCTCTACTATAGTCTAAGTGCCTTGAGTGTTTTCTTTACAGGTCTTTGCTTAACAGGAGTTGCAGATTTTCTCTTTGCCTCCTTTCATATTGTTCCAAGTGAGTCCCTCTTCGTATTCTCAAGTCTATCCGTTATCACTTCAACTTTCTTTGCTTCCAAGTTCTATAGCATCAAAGAGTATTCAAGACCGATCACTCAAATTCAATATACAATTATGGGGGCTACTGCAGTTTTACTTCTTATCTATTTAAGCCCGCTTAACCCATTCTTTGGAGGAGCTTATTTAGGTGTGGCCATCGATATTCTCATTGTGGTGGCCATTATTATGATGATGGTTGGTGCCGTTGTTAGTCTGAGAAGAGGCAATACGATGGCCAAATTCTATCTCTTCTCGTGGCTCTTTATGTTCATAGGAGCCTTTACTTATATTGGTCACTATGTAGGTATCTTACCTCGCAACTTCTTAACGGGTCATGGTGTACTATGGGGGAATTTGCTTGAGATGATCATTGTATCCCTTGGTATGGCCTATAAAATTTCGATTCTTGATCATGAGAAGAAAGAAGCGTTAGTTTTAGCACGAGGAAAGAAAGAATATCAAAAGATGGTTCGAGTTCTTCTTCACGACCTTAGTAATCCTATAAGTCTCATTCAATACTATACAAAACTTAAATTTGATCGTCCTCAAGACTTTGAAAGTAAGTCAGATAAAGCCTGGGAGAAAATTAGTTTTGGTCTCACTAAGTTAGGAGAGATCATTTCTTTTCACCGTGAACAAGAGATGCAAATTGATAAATTGACGAGAACAGTTGTTCTAGGACCAGTCCTTATTCGAGAAGTCTTTATAGAGGTTGAGTTGATGTTTGAAGAGAAACTTGATCAAAAGAATATTAGACTTTCCCTTGAAGGAAGTATGGATGTCTTTATAAATGCGGAAAGAGTCTCTCTCGTCAATGAGGTCTTTAATAATATACTTTCAAATGCCATTAAATTCTCCCCAGTGGGTTCGGAAATCAAAGTTAAAGTAGAAACGACCTATGATCAGGCGATCGTAATTATTGAAGATGAAGGTAAAGGCTTTTCTGAAGCCCAAATGAATCTCTTTGAAAGTGGTGAAATTATCGAAAGTACCATCGGAACAATAGGTGAAAAGGGAACAGGATTTGGACTCTCACTCGTTCGTGGTTACATGAAGGTATATGAGGGAGATATTCAATTGAAGCATCGAAAGGATGAAGCGAATCAATCTTTAAATGGTGCTTCGATCTGGCTGTATTTTAATCGAGTTTAATCGAGATTTAAAAGGAAAGATGGGACTCTAATTAACCCTAATAAGCAAACAAACCGTATCTCAAGAGGAAGCACATGGGGATAAAAATTTCCAATTCAAGACTCAATCTCTACTTAAGTCTAGGACTAATCCTCACTTTATTTATTTTGATTGTCGTTGGTAGACAAGTGGCCCTCAGTATCACAACGATTGAGGACGTGAATGAAGAAAATATTAGAAAATTAAATTTAAGTCATCAGATCATCTACCTCGATGAAAAACTTACCCATAGTGCCCACATGAGTGCTCTAACAAGAAAGAGTGAATGGATAGAACTCTATCATAAACAAGTTCTTACTCTCGATAATCTCTTTGCCGATTTAAAAAGAAAGATGAGCTTAGATAAACAGGGGCTGGAACTCTTGGCCAAAGTCGAAAAGGCCAATGCTCTCTTGGTAGAAATGGAAGAACGATCCATTGGTCATATGGCCAAAGGTGAGAATAGCGAAGCTATCCAACTTTTAGAAGGCCAATTCTATCACTCCCAAAAGAAGCTCTATATTACTTTTATTAAAGAACTCATGGGGGTTGAGCGTTTAAGAAGAGACGAGATCTATCAGCTTGAAAAAAAGAGACTTCTCTTCTACTACGGTGGCTTCATCTCATTCTTACTTCTTCTTATTATATTTTGGCTTGGACTCCTTCGAAAGCATATTAAGAAACTCTCATCCTATCATTATCAAAAAATATTGCTTTTTCATGATATCCGCATGAAAAAACTCTGTGCTCTATTGTCTGATGAAATTCATAAGTATGTTTCCTTATCTCAGTCTTCATTTCAAGTGATTTATAATCAATTGAAAGAATATAGAAAGCTGGGATGGATCGATGAAAATAGAGTAGAGAATAAAGATATAGAAATACATTATGAGCAATTCAATCAAAAAAGTGGGGAGACCAAGCTTCTCTTAGATAAAATGCGCTTAATTCATCGTGATGATTATAAAGAATTTGAAGCTACTGATGTGGTTGAATGTATTGATGAGAGTAGAGAACTCTTAATGGAGAGATTTGATTTTAGTTCCATTCACATTAAGATTTCACGTCCCAAAGAGCGCCTCTTTTTCTATGGCCACAAGGATCTCTTTGAGCAAGTGATTCAAGAGGTGCTACTCAATGGATTAACATCACTTAAGAATGAGTTTAGTGCAAAAATCGAAATTAAAATTGAACTTAGAGATGAAAAAATTAATATCGAGATTAGTGACACTGGAGAAGCTATTGCCAAAGAGGCCAGAGCCTTAATCTGGCAGCCTTTCTTCACCACAAGGTCTGAGAAATTTTCACTTGGAATCGGTCTGAGTTTGGCCAAGAAAATTCTTAGAGAAATGAGTGGGAGCATAGAGTATAAAGTTGAAAAGGGAAGTAACACCTTTATCATCCAGTTGCCGAGAATGTGATCTTGATTACCGGTTGATTCTCTTCACTTGTTTTTTTTTTGTTTTGTCTTATCTAAAGAGCAAAATTACTGAGGATCGCTGAGATATTCAGTCTCGTTGAAGTAATATTCTTCTTCTTGCCAAACATATGGAACCAAAGAAGTTTTGTTGTACTTGGTACTTCCATATGTTTTACTAGGTAGAGGAAAATAGACTTAAAGATTTTTCTATCTTCGGAGCCTAAATCGGCCACGTCTTTTACAAGATTTTTGAAAACAAGAAAAGCAATATCGAGTTCAGATTTTTGGAGAATACTATCTTTATTGATATCAAAGCGTATAAATGCTGTTTCTAGATTGGTAAGGATGACCAGTATACGACTAAGGTCTTCCTTAGAAAGGGGAATATTGGGGTCAGGATTGATTCTAGCATAGAGTTCAATATTGATGAGATATTGTCTCATCGTACCCACTCCGTACTTTTGGAGAAAGTCATAGAGCTTATTGTAATAAACTTGATATTTGAGTTCGTTGAAGAAAATATGTTGAAAGTGTTCTCTAAAGCAGGTGACTTCAACGGCCTCTTTATCGGGATCGACTATAGGACAATAAGTCGTAAGTCTTTTGTGAATTTCTGAATTGATGCCAAAAGCATGAATGACATTATTTACATACTCAGTCACTTCTTCTCTTGAGCTTTTTTGACTTCCATCAGAGTGGTACATAAAGAGATCAGAAGAAGCAATGGCCTCTTTTACAAATCGCTCAGGATCATCGGGGAAGAAACCTAGAAATTCGACAATCCCTTTTAGATCAAATAGAGCTGTTCTTAAATCATCTACATCAATATGTTTCTGAGATTCTCCAGCAGGAAAGTGTCCATATACATTGATGGCCTTATCAATCACCCAGCGAATCATACTTGAGGTCTGAAAACCGGATTTAAATCTCTTGTAGTAGTTATAGAGGTGAGACTTATTATTATCATCTTGAAAGAAGCGATAATTCTTGCTGATATATTCAAATTGAGACCAATAAGTATCGAGATATTTTCCGTTAAGATTATGGTAGAAGGTATTCTTTGGCCGCTGGATACCGGAAATCGCACCTGGAGATTTCATTTTATCTTCAAATTTATCATAGGTAATAGCGTTGAAATAGAGCATTCCCGTAAACTCTTCAAGCCATGAAATGAGTTTATCAACATCACGATAGAGGATCTCATTAATATTTCCGCCAATGAACTTTTCTTTAAAACGGGCTATGGGCTGTTCGAGATCTCTAATGGAGTCTTCTTCATCTAGAAACATTTCAATAATCTTAAAGAGATCGTCCCCGGCCAGGATGAGTTCGGTAGAACTAAATTCTTTAATATTCTTTCTTACATCCTCAATAATAGAGAAATAAGAATAGTACTGATCATTAAGCTCATCATATTCTTGATTGAAAGCATAGATTGCATCTAGGGCCGTGATAAAAATATTAGATGAACGATCAAGAAATTCGATGAACTCCTCTGATGTTACAACATTCGATTTACCGCTTAGAAAGAGTTTCTTTATAAAAAGCCAAGGACGAATCTTATCAAGATTGAGGTCATCGTCAGAGATTTTAACAATGGCCTTAACCTGTTCGAGAAAAGATTCGATATTCAATTCATAATTAAAGTCTTCTTCATCCACATGGGTGAGAGTTGTATTAATAATGGAACCGGTGAGAAGTTCAATATGATAGAAGATTTTCTGTCTCTTTAATGCATAGTTATCCCCATTGAGATCTTTTATCGTTTGATAGAGATGTCGACCATCTTGATTGATAGCATGAACGATGGTGAAAAAAGCGGGGAGTTTAGTCACTTTAATTTGATCAACAGGGTCTCTCAGAACTAGGGTGTTGATATCAAATACTAATTTTAAAAGATCTCCCGCAATGTCACGAGACTCAGGAAAGAATTTGATAATGAATTTACTTAACTCGGTACGAGTAATAAAGTTGGAATCAGCTCTTCTTACGAAATCAACAAATTGATTGAGATTAGACTCCAAACAATCGATATCTTTTTTTATATCCTTTTCGAGTATATCTGTGAGAGCGTCAGTATTAAGCTCGCAGCTTCCCTCTAAATTACTTAAGTCATAAACATCTGCATCTGCGGGTTTCTCATCATTGAGCCCACAACTGGATAAGCACAGTAGAGAAAAAATCAGAAAACCAATGATTTTACGGGAAAGATTCATACTTCTTCCTAAAGTGATTCTTGAATCAATTTTGTGACGAGCCGCTTCCATTCGGGCAAATACCTTTGCATGCAATTTCTGTATATCTTTATTGTACCTATAAATTTATGGATTGGCTAAGCAGGCTTTTATGGAAAAAACCTCCAATTTGAGGGAAATATCAGGGTTTGATTCGTTTTTAGAACAATCGGTCGTTTGTTTTTTTTATTTTTATTTTAACTTTCGGTTTGTCCTGAATATAGCTATGATTTTTATATGAGAAAAAATTTATCTGCCCCATTTTGTCCAACTCTTTTGAGAGTTATGACCTTCACTCTTTCTCTGATGAGTGCCTCTATTTATGCAAAGGGTCAGTTGACCTATTCCTATATGGGAAGAATTAACACTCCACTGGTTGAGAATATTGGTAATCAATTTGTTGAATTTGATCTCTATGAAGAAGTCGATAAGAATCAAGATTGGGATGGAGTCTATTCTGCTCATTTTAGACATTATCCTGGAGCTCAATCCCAAATTTTCTCTGTACCTGAAGCCTATATCGAAAAGAGAATGGGGGCTCATGAGTGGAGTATCGGTCGTAAAATTATCAACTGGCAAAGAAATGATAAGTTTTGGGCCTTAGGGGAAGTTAATCCTATCAAGGCCTTCAATCTCATTGAAACTCAAAGAGAAGGTTTGATGGGAATCCATTACAGATGGAAGTCTTCAAGTCGCTGGGAGTTTATGGCCCAATTCTCACCCCTACATATTCCTCAGGTGAATCCAACATTCAGTGCTGAAGATGGTGAAGTGGTCGGAAAGAATGAATGGTCTTACCCCCCTCCTGAATTTGTTCGCTTTAGAGGTAATGAAGTTCCTATTCACTACACTTTAGTTTATCCGGATATGAAAGAGCTTCTTTTGAAAACTTCAGCCAGTTTTTCTTTGGCCTATCATTTTGACCAAGCTCGCATAGGAATTTACGGTGGATATAAGCCGGAGACAGGTATTCGTATCAATGCTACAGGATTCTATGAGCAATTTGATGAAGAGCGTGCCTTAGTTAAGGCCAAACCCTTTGTTAATAATCACTATTTCTGGGGGGGAAGTTTCGATTATCAATTCAACTCTCGCAATGATCCCGATGCTTGGATAAGTTCACTTGGCGTAGAAGGTGTCGTTCCCGAAATAGGAAATGATGAATCCTTTGAATTTCAGGCCTTGAAAATTCAACCGGAATATGAACGCCTGACTTATACAACTTGGTCTCTTGATTATGAATCTGATCTTTTTAATCTAGGATTGAATGCACTCTATTTAATTGATGGAGACCGAGTTAATACCAATGTTTTTGCAAAGAAGCCTAAGTGGAGAAGGGCGGTTGGTTTGACTGCGTCTTGGTCACCTCTGAGTTCAGTTTATTTAAATACTCTTTACCGCTACGATATCAAAACTGCTGATATGACGTTTATGAGCGAAGCCCGCTATGAGTGGTCTAAGCATATTTCGTTAACTGCAGGGGTACAAATTGTTGATGCTCCAGAGGATCATAGTTTTTGGGCTCCTTATCGCTCAAATGACACAATTTATAGTCGCTTAGGTTTTATTTTCTAAGAGTAAAGCTGATTAAAAAAGCCCATTATAATTAATTTAATTTAAGCTTGGTTTAAATTCGAATTGTTATAAAATAGGTTCATCTAATTTTCTACTGATGAAGGGAGCCTATATAATGAATGAATTTAACAAACGTTATCTCGACTTTTGTAAACCCTTTATAGACGCCATTAAAGACGTCTATTCAACAATGATGAGCACAGAACTGAAGCCTGGTGCACCTAAAATCAAACAGGGAAGTATCAGCCATGGAGAGTTCTCATCAATTATGGGAATTAATGGAACCTATGAAGGAGCTAATGAGAAGAAAGGATTTCGAGGAAGCTTAACTCTAAGTTGGCCAGAAGCTGTGTATCTTAAAAGTGCTGGAGCGATGCTTATGGAGGAGTTTTCCGAATATAATGACGAGATTGCAGATGTTGGAATGGAGATTTGTAATATTACGATGGGTAATGCAAAGAAAATTCTTTCCCAACAAGGTTATCTTATCGAGATGTCGATTCCTACATCTGTAAAAGGTAAGGATCACGAAATTAAAGCTCAAGATGGAATTGTAACCATTGCTACTCCACTAGACTCAGAATTAGGTACTTTCTATATCGAATTAAGCTACGAAGACTATCAGCTCTAATGATCTCAACTTCAGATTAAAGGACCTCATTGAAAGTTCTCTATGCCGATGACGATATCCAAGTAAGAGATTATGTTTCCATGCTTTTGGAAGCGGGATTGGACTGCGAAATCTTAGAGGCCAGTTCTGGAAATGAAGCTTTAAGTATTCTTTCTTTTGAAAGTGATATCGACTTTGTTATCACAGAAGTCACGATGAAAGGAGGCAATGGCAATGTCATTGTCGACTATCTTGATGCGGAGAAATTGAAGATTCCCATAGTTTGGCTATCTGATCCTGTTAATAAAGATGTTCTCTTAGTTCAAGAGGTCTTAAAGCGATCTGAACTCAATGCTTTTGTGGCCAAACCATTTCGCGACGATGAATTCTTTCCGGTTATAGATAAAATTCTTAGTTTGAAAGAGAGTGCGCAAAGTGAAGCGGATCGTGATGATAACGTAGATCAAAATGAAAATGAATATGAAAATAAATATGAAGACGAAGATGAAGAAGTCTCCTTCGATGACGACGAATTCCTATGGGATGAACTCAAAGAAGAGAGCAATCCAACAAAGTCCCAAAGTAGTGAAGATGATTCAAGCAGTGGAGAAAACCCCTTTCGCGACTCTTATAATGAAATAAGCAAGAAAGAAAACCAAAAAGAAAACCAAAATCAAGCCCATGAGGAGAATCCCTCTAAGAGCAAATTCTCTGATGACGATTGGAACTACGGCCAAAATAAGAAGAAGAAAAATACGGAAGAAGTCGAGCTTGATTACTCCATTCCCAAAAAGAAAAAGGGAGAAGAAATTGAGCTTGATTACTCCATACCTAAGAAGAAAAAAGGGGAGGAGATAGAGCTCGATTACAGTATTCCAAAGAAAGAATATGGAGAAGCGGATGAAGCTGGATATTCTCTTAAGAAAGACTTTCACTCTGCGGGTGAAGAGAGCTTAGACTTATCGAGTGATAAGAAAGAATACAAAGAAGAAGAGCTCGATCTCTCTCGTGAAAAGAAAAATTTAGCAGAAGAAGAGCTTGACCTTTCTCGTGAGAAGAAAGATCAGTCAACAGAAGAGCTAGACCTCTCTGGAGAAAGAAAGAATCTCGCAGATGAGGAGCTTGATTACGGCCGAGATAAGAAGAAATCCGATGAGGAAGAGCTTGATTTAACTGAGGGTTCACAACAGGGCTCTGGGGGAAAGAAGAATGGTGGTATTTCTACACAATCTTCTTTAGAAGCTACAAGCGCAAAGCAAGAATACGATAAAGAGCGTTTTAAGAGAGTAAAACTTAAAAGGTTTTTGAATTTCAGCCGTATGAGTTGTGATGTTTATATTCAATTGAGCCGACTCAAGTATTTAAAAGTGATCAATGCCGAAGAAGAATATTCAAAAGATATGATTGAACGCTATCGAGATAAGGGAAAAGAATTTCTCTTTGTCGAACATGAAGATTATGAAAAATTTAGTCACCAATTTAGTGATTTAGTAAGTGCAAAGTTGGCCAAAGCCCAAAAGCTCTCTCCTGAGATTAAGACCATTGCTGAATTAGCGGCTTTTGAAAATACTATTGAAATGGCCAAAGAATATGGAATTAATAAGGCCACCGCAGAGAAAGTGAAACAGAGTATAGAGTCTAATCTCAATTCTTTTAAGAGCTCTCCTAAATTAGGAGATCTACTCAAGAGAATAATGAGAGGAGGAGATTATATTTCTGAACATAGTCTTTTACTCAGTTATATCGCTGGTCAAATTTGTATGGCAACCGGTTGGGGCAATGCTCAAACTCTTGAGAAGCTGAGTATGGCCGCCATGTTTCATGATACAACTTTAGAAAAAAATGAATGGGCCAAATTTCAGACCTTAGATGAAGCAAAAAATGCTGGTTTAAGTAGTGAAGATATTGAAAAAATAAAGTCTCACCCCGGAGAAGCCGCTAAATTGATCTCAAGCGGTGAACATATTTTTGCAGATGTGGATGCGATAATAATCCAGCATCATGAGAGACCAGATAAGTTAGGTTTTCCCAGAGGCTTAGGAGCATTAAGTATATCTCCACTATCTTGTATTTTTATTTTGGCCAGTGAATTTGTTGATGAAATCTATGGCAAACCTCCGCATGAAGTAGATATCGAAAGTATTAAAGCAAAGATGTCTGATATTTATAACGTTGGGAATTTCAAAAAACCTTTAGAAGCTTTTTTAAAAGTCTTTTGAAATTTTTAAATTATGAATAGAATAGATTTGTATAAATGGATTCATTTTAGAGGGAGGTTCTATGCCGTTTAGACCAGATATGAAAACAATTGTGATCGATGACATGATGACGATGAGAAAAATTATTACAAAAATGCTTAAGTCTATTGGCTTTACCAATATTCAAGAGGCAGATGATGGAGCTACTGCATGGCCTATGATTGAAGAGGCCAAGAATGCAGGTGAGCCTTTCGAATTTATCGTGAGTGACTGGAATATGCCAAAGATGTCAGGACTAGACCTTCTCATCAAAATTCGTGCCACAGAGGGAATTAAAGATACGCCTTTTCTCATGGTTACAGCAGAAGCTGAGCAAAGTAATGTGGTTAAGGTTGTTCAAGCTGGAGTATCTAATTTCGTCGTTAAGCCCTTTAAACCAGATACACTTAAAGAAAAAATTCAAAAGATTTTTCCTTAATTTAAAAGAAGAAAAATATTTGTTTTTCTTCACTTATTGAGCTCTATGCTTCTTGTATAATAGTACAAGTTAATTAGAGCTTTTAGGCATGACTATTTTATGAAGAGGTAAAATGTCTGATTCAAATTCTGCTATTATTCAAGAATTTCTCGTTGAATCTTTTGATAATCTTTCTAATATCAACGATGATCTTACTCAATACGAAAAGAATATCGAAGACTACGATCTTCTTAACAGTATTTATCGTAAGATTCATACGTTAAAAGGCTCGGCAAGTTTCTTAGGTCTTAATAAGCTTCAAGAGATCACTCACACGGTGGAATCTATTCTTGATCATATTCGAGATAAAGATTTCAACGTCAATTCAGATCTGATTGATATATTCTTGGAGAGTTTTGATATTTGTATTCATCTGTTAAGGAATATTGAAAATTCTGGAACGGAGGGAGACCTGGATACTTCTGATATTTTGAGACGTTTAAAGAATAGTTTAGAAGCAGAATTACTGGGCAATCAAATGCCACAGGGAAAAGATCAAGCCGGTGGCGAAAAGTTAGAAGGGACATCTTCTCCTGCTACTGAAGCAGACAATTCCCTCGAGAGCTTAATTGCCGATCATATTAATCCTCCAACTGAACTTTCTTCTGAATCCTCTGTCCTTACTCAAAAAGTCGAAGAAAATACGAATGCAGATAAAACTGAGCCCGAAGTGAAAGAAGCTGCTAAGCCTGCAGAAGCTAAGCCTGCAGAAGAGGTTAAAAAGGTTGAAAAGCCAAAGCCTGCCCCAGTAAAGCCAAAGGCGACTCCTCCTCCTGGGGGACGGTCAAATATCTCTGACAGCATTGTAAGAGTAAATGTTCACTTACTTGATAAAATCATGAATGTTGTGGGCGAATTGGTTATTACAAGAAATCAGATTCTTCAATATTCAAAATTCAAAGATGATGCAGACTTAAATCGTTATGCGCAGCAATTGAATGTGATCACAACTGACCTACAGACAGATATTATGACCACGCGAATGCAACCTGTAGGAAGTGTTTTTAATAAGTTTGAAAGAATCGTTCGAGATTTAAGTCGAACACAGAAGAAGAAAGTTCATCTTGAAATTATTGGTCAAGACACAGAACTCGATAAGACTCTTCTTGAAGTCATTAAAGATCCTATGACTCACCTTATTCGAAACTCTCTTGATCATGGATTAGAAACTCCAGAAGAAAGAGAAGAGAAGGGAAAGAATCCTGAAGGAATCCTTTCTATTAAGGCCTATCACGAAGGTGGGCAGGTTGTTATTGAGATCGCGGATGATGGTAACGGAATTAGTTCGGCAAGAGTTCGAAATAAGGCCGTTGAAAAAGGAATTATGACACGTGAAGAGGTCGATGGACTAAGTTTAAATAAGGTTCACACTCTTATCTTTCATCCTGGTTTTTCAACTGCTGAACAGGTTACCAATATTTCCGGTCGTGGTGTTGGTATGGACGTGGTGAAGTCCAATATTGAAAAGATTGGTGGAGAAGTTGAAGTTCAGTCTGAAGAGGGAAGAGGTACTACTTTTAGGTTAAAAATCCCTCTCACTCTGCCCATTGTTCCTGCTCTTGTTGTTGAAGGAGGCGGGGAGACTTTTGCTATTCATCAAAAGAATTTAGTTGAACTTGTGCTTCTTGAAGAAAAAGATTTTACAAAAATTGAACATCTTCATGGAAAGGAATTCTTTCGTTTAAGAGGAGATCTCATTCCTATTATTCGCTTAAATGAAGTTCTTGGAATATCTAAAGATAGAGAAGTGGAGAATCCTGTTCTCAACATTATTGTATTGAAGGCTGAAGGGAAGACTTACGGACTTATCGTAGATGAAATTCTTGATACTCAAGAAATTGTAGTTAAACCCTTAGATCGAATTTTAAAAAATATTAATTACTATGCGGGTTCAACTATTATGGGGGATGGGCGAGTAGCGCTCATTATTGATGCCTTTGGATTCTATAATCAGTTTGATTCAAAAGAATCTGCCCAGAAAGAAGAGATTGGAAAAAGAGAAGTTGTCGCAGAAGCTAATTACGATACTCTTGAAGTCGTACTTTATAAGTTAGGTGATGAGAGAACTTATGCTGTACCTCTCAGTTTAATTGATCGTCTGGAGGAGATTGATTGTAGTCGAATTGAGTGGTCTGGAAATCAATCGATTATTCGATATCGTAATACTTCAATGCCTTTGATCAATGTTGAGAATCTACTCGGACTCAATGGTAAAAGTGTTCTAGAAACACAGAAAGAAGGTAAGATTAATTGTATTGTTACCAGTATTAATGGTGTTTTCTTTGGTGTCATCGTCTCAGAGATTATGGATATAGCCATGAGTGAAACTGAACTCGATACGGATACAGTTGATAGAAATGGTCTGATGGGTACGATCTATATCAACGATCGCTTAATAACATTAGTCGATCTCTATGAGATGATTAATATGACAGAAGTGGGCAAGAAGCTCTTTAAAGTTGATAAGTCAGTTGAGCTTTCTGGTGAAGTCCTCGTCGTAGAAGATAGTTCTCTCTACCGTAGAATCTATGAGGATATTCTAACCGATATTGGTCTAAAGCCTATAATCGTTAGAAATGGAGAAGAGGGACTTAGTGCCTTTAAGAATAATCCTCATGTCAAAATGGTTATTACTGATGTCGAAATGCCTGTCATGAGTGGCCATGAACTTTCTCGAGAAATTAGAGAGAGTAATAATCAAATTCCCATTATCGCTGTTTCTGCACGCCTTAGTGAAAACGAAAGACAAAAAGGTGAAGAGTCAGGTTTTACAACTCATCTTGAAAAATTAAATAAAAAAGAACTGGTTACTTTATTAGAACAATACTTAGGCTAATAAAGATGCCCTAGAGGACAAGTTATGGATGAAAGACATGATGTTATTGAGGCTGTACTATCGGGAGACACGTCCCAGTTATGCGGTTTTAAAATTATGGATGGTCAATATGCAATACCGGTATTAGAAGTTCAAGAAGTTGTAAAACCTCAGAAAGTAACTCCTGTTCCACTAGGTCCTGACTATGTTGATGGACTGATTAATTTAAGAGGACAGATTGTTACCGCTATAAATTTAAGAGTTCTCTTTGGCCTTCCTCGCAACGAAGATGAAAATCAAGACTATATGAATATCATTGTCCGCTGGGGAGATGGGCTCTATGCCTTGGTTGTCGACGAAATAATGGATGTCATGGATATCGAAAATACAACTTTTGAAGAGACTCCAGATATGATCGAAGAAGATATCAAGAAATATATTCGAGGAGTTTTTAAGCTTGAAAATGAGCTCCTAAGTCTTCTTAGTCTTGAAATGTTACTTGATATTAAAAGCCCTAACAATTGAGGATAAGTGAAAATCGTAATCGTTGATGACTCTGTGGTTTTTAGAATGGCCCTTAAACAAGCGCTTGGTTCGGTTGAAGGCATCGAAGTGGTAGCCGCTTTAAGCAATGGTCAGTTGGCCGTGGACTATCTTGAAAATAATAAAGATGTGGATCTCATTACATTAGATATGGAGATGCCTGTTCTAGATGGAATGGGTGCCATCGTTGAAATTAGAAAAATCAATAAATTTATTCCTATTATTGTATTTAGTTCGTTAACCACAAAAGGTGCTGAAAAAACAATTGAAGCTCTTAATCGTGGTGCCAATGACTTTGTTACTAAAGAAGAGGTTGGTGGAGCTAAAAGTGTTGATAATTCGATTGAAATGATTAAACAGGGGCTTCTCCCTAAGATACAGGCCTTTCATAAAACCAAGAAAAGAACTATGGCGATCACTGGAGCTGGTAGCTCTCATTCTAAGAATGAGAGTCAAACTCCACATAGCGTTCAGACGATCGTGGCCTCTCAAGAGGGAGAGAGAAAAATAAATGTCATTCCAGAAATGACCATTAAGCCAAAACTTATCGTTATGGCTTCCTCCACGGGTGGGCCTGAAGCGCTTACGACGGTTTTCAAAAATTTAAATGAATATCAAAATAATCTACCCATTCTTTTGGTGCAGCATATGCCCCCTTTATTTACTGCAAAACTTGCAGAAATGTTAACTCGTGTTTCTCCTGGTTACAAAGTCATAGAAGCGAAGGGGGGAGAGCGATTAGAAAGAGGCGTATGTTATATAGCTCCTGGTGATTATCATATGCGCTATAGTCGAACTGGATTGATTACTCTGGATCAAGAAGAAAAGAATTGTTTTGTTCGTCCAGCAGCAAATTGTTTATTTGAAAGTGTGGCCGCTAATTATGATGCTCAGGTGGCTTCGATTGTATTAACAGGTATGGGAGAAGACGGTGGTGCTGGAGTATTAAAACTATCTGAAAAAGGCTCCTATAATTTCTATCAAAGTGAGCGTACTTGCACGGTTTATGGAATGCCAGCAGCTATTTCACGGACGGGTAAAGGTTATGAAATAGACCTAGAGGAAGTTCCTAAATTAATCAATCAACTAAATAGTAGGTTATAAATGTTTTTAAAATACCTCGTTGAACAAAAAGAAATTTCTCCGGAGCAGGCCCTTGAGGTTGCGGCTCTTTATAATGAAAGTAGACCGTCTCTTCTTCATATTATTTTTAAAGAAAATGTATTAGAGGCAAGTACTGTTCTCTCTCTTTATTTTAAAGCGGCAAGTGAGGGGAGATCGTTCACAGACCTTTTTAAAGCGGAGAGTGGGCTAACTCAAAGTGATCTGGATCATTTATATCGTAAGCAACAATTAGATGCGAAAAGTCTAAATCAGATTCTAATCGAAAAGAATTTTATCTCTCAAGATAAGTATGAGTCTTTGTTAAGAGGTTATAAAGAATCTGGGCAAGGAAATTCAGATCTTTCAAACGATTCAGCAACTCATCAAAGTCAAGATGTAGTCGAAAATAAAGATACGGTTGAGTCTCCATCCTCGGGAATGGGTGGGATTTCCGCAGCAGCCTTAGAGAGTCTGATGGAAGTACAGGGACTTGATGCTTCACAGTTAAGTGAATTGCAAGCTCAAGTATCACCTACAGAAGAAGATCCTCACACTATAGAAGAGGTTGAAGCTCCTAAAGAAGATAGTGCATCTTCTACATCTTCTGTATCTGATGGAAACGCCTCTATCTATGCACAAGAATATTTTGATTTTCACAATGAAGAGAGGCAAAGTGGTCTTTTGGTGATGGCCAATCGTTATCGATTAAAAAAGAGAGAAAAGGATCTTCATCTCTTTCACGAGGACCTCACTAAAATTTTATCTCTTGTTAAATTATCGGAGTTTAAATACTTAGAGAATTTAATTACCCCTTACGAAAATGCAATTAGTGGCATTATGGATAATCGAATGGAAGTCCCTGATGAATGGGATCCTTTAGTAAGCGAAATGCTTGATCTTGTTTGGAAATTTAAATCTTCCCTTAAAACGGGAGAGGAGGAGAGTGTACTTATGAGTGATGAAGAATTTAAAAAAATCTATATATCTAATATTAAAAATATTATGAAATATTTGAAGAGGTAGAAATGAAGGTATTAATTGTCGATGATTCGAAACCAATTTTTTTAATGGTAAGTCAAATGCTTACTGAACTAGGGCATGAGAGTGTTTGGGCCGAAAATGGTCAAGATGCTGTCGAAAAAGTTAAAGAGAATCCTGATCTGGGCTTAGTCCTTCTTGACTGGAATATGCCTGTAATGGATGGACTTCAATTCTTGCAAAAGAATGAAGGTGAAGGTTTTTGTGAGGCACCTATCGTTATGATGACGACAGAAAATAAGCCTGAGAAAATCCAACAGGCCTTAAAACATGGGGCTAGTGATTACATCATGAAACCTTTTACGGCCGATATTATCGAAAACAAAATTGAACTGGTTTGTGACTAGACCATTGGATATTTTATGATAAGACCTGAAGTTTATAAATTCTTTGCAGATTATGTTTTTGGACATACCGGAATCTCCTATAAAGAGCAGGATTACTATCGTCTAGATGGGCGCTTCAATACTCTAATTAAAAAGTTTGAGCTCAAGGATGTCGAAGAACTCTATAGGCTCTATGTTCAAAAAATTACACCTGAAATGCACCAAGTATTAATCGATCTGTGTACCAATAATGAAACCTACTTCATGAGAGATCTGAAACCTTTTAAAGGCTTTGCCAAAGAAGGAATGGAATATCTTAAAGAAGAGTTTCCTACTAGCTTCTCCTATCAAATTTGGTCTGCTGCTTGTTCGACAGGACAAGAGCCTTTGAGTCTTCTCATGGCAACTGAAGCCTTTGGTCAAGAGGGGGACGCTGCAAAATTGAGGGTAGAGGCCAGTGATATTTCGGCCAATGCCCTAGATAAAGCTAAGAAAGGACTTTATACCGGTTTAGAAGTCCAGCGGGGACTACCGGCCAATCTTCTCATTAAATATTTTTCTCAAGTCGAAGATAATTGGCAGATCGATCCGAAGCTTCTTACTCGCATTCACTTTAAGTCTTTCAATCTCTTAAATGACCCCTTTCCAAAGAATCATTACCACGTGATTTTTTGTAGAAATGTTCTGATCTATCAAGATATTGAAAATAAGAAGAAGATACTTGATAAACTTTGTCAGGCCCTGAAGATTGGAGGATTGCTCTTTATGGGAGCTGGTGAAAGTCTCATTGGTGTAGATCTTCCCATGGAGCAAAAACAGCTAGGAAAGGCCTTTTGTTACCGTAGGAAATCTTAATCATTTTAATACTTTATTTTGGTCCAAAAAAAAGATAAATGAAACTCGTTTTTTCTAAACCTCACTTGTCTTTCGACCGAAAAATAGGTGAGGTGAATTATGACAGACCATTACAAAGTTTTTCTTATTGATGATGATAAAGTTGCATTGAAAGTTATTACGAAACTATTCAAGCCCTATGATGTCGAGATCTTTACTTTCTCAAATCCAATTGAAGGTCTCGCTGCCATTGAGGAACATCGTCCTCAATTAGTTTTTTTAGATTATATGATGCCAGAAATGAATGGGGATGAAGTCATAGTGAAAGTCTCTGAGGCCAAGCTCTTTAGCGATTGTGCTCTCTATTTACTTTCTGCCTCTGACTTTGATGACCTTCAGGTTATCAAGTTTAGGACTCTAGGTTTCTATGATGTTCTTCATAAACCTTTAAGAAGTGAAGTGATTGAAGCTGTTTTTAACTTCCATTTTGGTAAAATTCCTTTCGCTGCTTAAGGAGACCTTCATATGAGTTCGCCATTTCTTGTTATAGCTGTTGATGATGAACCGGCCATTTTAGAATATTATAGCTATATTATTCCAGATGAGTTTGAAGTCGTAGAGTTTACAAATCCCATAGAAGCTATTTCTTTTGCTAAGGCCAATCTTAATCGTTTGGCCTTAATCATTTCCGACTATAAAATGCCCGAAATGACAGGGTTTGAATTTCGTCAAAGCTTACTTGAACAAGGGATAGATTGTCCTTTTTCCCTTGTAACGGCTTTTTACGACAAGGAAATGGCTACAGAAGGGATGCGTCTCAAAATAGGACGGTTTCTTGAAAAACCAGTCCAAGATCAGCAAATTCTTGATTTACTAGCGACGGAAGCCAAGGAGAGGATTGATTCTCTTAATGAAGATAGAGAAATGATCTCTGAATTCTTGCAAGAAACAAAACCCATGTTAGAAGAAATTGAAGATCTTATTCTCTATGTGGAAGAGGACCCTCACGATATAAAATCGATTAACACTTATTTTAGACTTCTTCATACTATAAAGGGAACAAGTAGCTGCTTAGGTCTATTAGAGATTAGTGAGTATGCGCATAAATATGAAGACCTTATTACGAAGGTCAAAGATGCTGTAATTGTTGTTAACCAAAAGGTTATTGATGTTCTTTTAGAAGGTCTTGATCAATTAAAGAATCTCTATCAAATCGCAGAAAATTTTCAACCCTTTCCTACAAATCTTGATGAATTGGCCAAGATCTTTGAAGCTGATTTTTCTGACGATCCTGTAAAGGTAAATACTGCTCTAGAGGATAATCTTTCTGCAAGTAGTAGCGAAGAGGCCAGTAAGGGTGAAAGGGTTACTAAAGAAAAAGATGAAAAAATTACGGTTTCTGAAACCTTATTGGCCGACTTTCTAGAGATGTCAGGTGAATTAACGGTGATTAGAAATACTATTTTTAAGTCACTGACTCGACTCCAAGGTAAGTTAAGTGGTGATCGAGATCTAGAACATTTATGAGAATCTATGGGGGAACTCTCTAAAGTTTCAACCATTTTACAAAATCAAATCTCTGAAATGAAGAAAGTTGAACTTGAAAGTGTCTATCGCCCGATGAAAAGGGTAGTCCGCGACTCTTGTAAGGTTTTAGATAAGAATGTTGAATTTGAAGTTAAAGGTGATTCTTTTAAGATCGACACCTCTGTGGCCAAACTTCTCAATGGTGTATTGGTTCATATGCTAAGAAATGGGGTTGATCACGGTATTGAGAGTTCAGAAGAAAGAAGGGCCCTTGGTAAGCCTGAACAGGGTAAATTAAGTTTAAACTCTTATGAAACAGGTGAGAATATCATTGTCGAAGTAGAAGATGATGGCAAAGGATTAGATAAAGAATTCCTTAAGAAAAAGGCCCTAGAAAAAGAACTCTATAGTGAAGAAGAACTTGAAAAGATGAGTGATCAAAGAATCTACTCCATTATATTTGAATCTGGCTTTTCTACAAACACAGAAGTCACTAGTGTTTCCGGTAGAGGGGTTGGTATGGATATGGTGAAATCATCTATTTCAGAGTTTGGTGGAAAGATTCTGATCGATTCAAAAATAGGACAAGGCTCTAAGTTTGTTTTAGTGATACCTATTCCCCGATCCATTCTTATTATTAAATCCCTTATGGTTACAAGTGAAAATTCACACTTTAATATTCCTCTCGATGATGTGGATGAAGTGGTTCTTTTAGATCATTCAAAGAATAAGAAGGATATTCACGAATTAAATGGCGCTATTATGTTACGTCATCATGGTAGTCTGTGTCCTTTAGTTCATTTAGGTCATACTCTGGGTCTTTCTCAGCGTAATGAACTCTCTGATATTCAAAATGTGGTGATTGTCAGAGGAGAGGGCTATCGCTATGGTCTACTCGTTGATGAAATTAATGATATTGAAGAAATTGTGGTTAAGAAATTAAGTAAACATTTTGAAACCCAAGAATATTTGGGCACTACTTTTTCGGATGATGGTGCCTTATCTCTTATTCTGGATTGTGATGGAGTGGCCTCTCGTCATGGAATTCAAAACTATGTGGATGCTTCTGATCAAATTGATGAAGAAAGGCTCTATATTCATCATCAAGATGAAGAAAATCAGAAGGCTCAAGAATTTATGCGCTTTAGTTTAAATTCACTTGAGAATTGTGCGCTCTCTCTTGATCATGTCTTTCGCCTAGAAGAAGTTAAGATGTCTTCTGTGCAATATACGGGAAATCGCGCGCTCATACGTTATCGTGGTAAGTCTTTACCTTTAGTCTATGTTGAACACGAACTAGGTCTTACTGATAATACTTTAGAACAGGTGATTTCCTCTCATACTGATGATGTTATGAATGTACTTGTCGTTAATATCAAAAATAAATTATATGGTGCGATTATCAAAGAACTTCAAGATATCGCCACTACGGAAGAGACTGTTGACCGGGTGTTCTCAGATCGTGACGGTGTACTGGGTACAATCACGATTGAAGATCGAATTGTGACCGTCTTAAATTTTGAGGAATTAGTTGTCCCTAAGAAAAGAGGACATCTTAGTTTTTCTAATCTTGACCAAAAGAATGAGAAAGCTGCATAAGTTTTCGGAGGAAATATGATTGATTTAAATGATCCCGAAATGAAAGAAATAGTCGAAGAGTTTTGTGACGAATGCGATGATCTATTGGAACAAATGCGCGATAGCCTAGACAATTTTGAAGATAATCCTTCAGAATCAAAACATTTGGAAGAGTTCGGACAAACGGTTGATCGGATCATGGGAGCAGCGCAGACCATGGGAGTCTCTGATATTGGACAGCTGTGTAAAATGGGTAAAATTATTGGTTATAAGGCCTCTCAGTCCGATAAGGTGGCCTTGCAAGAAATTGCAGCTGGTGTACTCTTTGATCTCTGTGACTTTCTTGAGGTTCTTCTTGTTAATATTAGAGAGGGCAAGGAGAATACGGAACTTAATTATGAAACTTTTCAAGATCGACTTCAATGGTTGGCCGATAAGTTTAAAGATATTGAAAGAGCATCATGCGCAATAGATTCAAATGAGGATGGTGCTGGAGCCTCTCAAACCCCTAAGAATTCTAAAACTACAGCAGAGTTACAAAAACTGATTTCTCAGTTTGGAAAGGCCTCCTAAACGAGGCCTTCTTCTTTTAGAAAAGCTTGGAAATCATTTAACATTTTTAATGAGTAATTTCCTAACTCATCGATCATCATCGTTTTAATCGCGTCTTTGGGGGTTAGTTTTCGAGCGGTAACTATTTTGTCATAGCTATTGATCATGGAAAGTATTTCTTGAGAGGGAGTTAGTTTCTTGAGTTTATGAGGGCCTAATCCTTGAAGGTTCTCTTCGTGGGATTGAATATATTCAATAATATTTTGATTGATATAGGGCTTCTCACTAAGAAGCGGAATAATTCCTTTGGTATGTTCGTAATATTCTTTCTTTTGTTGGGGTGTGAACTCATTTTTTGGCACCATGAAAGTTTCCATCAGCGTATCATTTTCTAAGAGCCCCACATCGTGCATAAGGGCCGCCGTTGAAAGGTAGTCGACTTCTTCTTCTGGGAGTTTCTTCTTTGTCGCAAATTTAATGGTGAGAACGGCAACATTAATACTATGCTGAATAATAGGATTATACTCCTCTCCTGTTCCAAAAAGATTCTTTAGGGCATCTGGATTTTCAAAAATAAGTTTTTGTAAATTCTTTGCCGCTTTCCTCGTCATATTGAAGTTATTTTCATTACCGGGATCGGCTCCCATTTTATCAATGGCCGTTTCCGCTTGACCGGTTACTATTTCAGACTTCTCTTCGATTGATGTGTTGGGATTACTCAAGGCTTCTTCTAAAAAACTATCGAGAAAGTCTTGGTACTTAACTTCATCCTCAGACAAGATATAGAATTTAGTAATTTTTTGCTTTCTCAGTTTCTTATACTTTTCCTTATCTATGGCCGTGCTTGGTTTAATATACTCCAGGTACTGCTCTTTAAAGTGTATATATACCGGAAAGGTGACTGTTCTTTCGGCCTTTATCGTTGTTATGCGCACAGGTGTATATTGAGATGCTGTACTTTTAGGATTCATTCTTACACTCCAAGAGACTTTGCGATGTAAAGATCTCTTTAGACAAGGTTGTTTTTAATTGAGGATGCTTGAGAACTCTCTTGGACATAAAATCGAAAAGTAGTGGATTGTAATGATAAATTTCATTTAAGGCCTCTCTCTCTTTTTCAGTAATATAACCCATTTCTAAGTACTGTTTAGTACGATAGAGCATATTGATAGCAGGAAGAGGATAGTCACTGCCATTTACAAAGCGATATTTGAGTTCAGGGTGTTCAAGTACCTTATTATAAGGATGACCAATTCTCGTATGAATCGTTGTTCCCGACATTTCACCAAAGGCCAAGCCTCTATATTTCTCATCTTCGATGATACGCCAAAAGAGATCAAAGCAAGACTCAGTCTTACCGCCATTTTCGAGGTCAGAACAAGTTCCTAATGAGGCCAAGTGGGCCATAATGACTTTTACCTGAAGATTGAGTGCCGTTTTAAGAAGAAGGGGATTTCCTAAGGCCTGGTGTTCTTCACCATGTACGGCCTTTTCATGTCCAGTGTGTGAGATTAGAGTCATTTCATATTTCTTCATGACTTCAAAGAAGGCCTTGGCCCTGGCGGAACTCGGATCAATATTTTGAGAATTAGGCAGCCACTTTATGAAGCGAACCCCTCTCTTGGCCAACCTCTCAAGACTTGAAAGAGCATCTTTTCGATAGGGGTGAATAGAACCAACGGGAACAAAGACATCGGGAAAACGCTTAGCGATTTCTAAGACATAGTCATTGGATACATAGAAGGTAGAACTCTCTGGTACTCTTTTTCCTTCGTCATTGTGATAATAATCAAAGGCAAAGAGAAGAAGTCTTCCAATACGAGGTTCTGAACGCTGGAGCCGAACAAGCCTTTCGATATAGTCATCATCTGCAGTCTCGTGATCCTTTATACCACCTGCTGATTTAAAAACATTATATTTGATAAAAGTGTGGGGATCCCAAATGGAACTCAAAGTAGGGTTTACCCAGGTATCATCTTTATGCACCCCCATACCTATGGCGTGTAAGTGAAAGTCGACAATGCAATCATCGGGCTCAAACTCAGAAAATGCCTTTTCAATGAATCTCTTCGTCTCAGGAGAGAGTTCTTTTTTGGCCTCTTCAATATTATCGTTAAAGTTGCCACCTAGAGGACTAACCATACTTTGACAGGCGCTGAGAATAAGTCCGATAGTGGCCAGTAAAAAGAGATGGGCCAATTTATTTTTCACGAGCGTAGTCCTTATTCTTGTAGTGATAGTAAAGCTCCATTAAGAATTGTTCATCGTAAATATTCTTAGTCAGGTTGTCTTTATAGAGTTTAAGAGAATAGCCAGGGGCAACCCCCATCCATTCTTTAATAAGTCCATCTACACACCTTTGTTGCAGCCATTTGATAATACAAGCTTGTCTCAATGACTTGGGTGTAATATTGACCATGAGCTGATTTCGCCATTCTTCAAATATAATTTCGAGTCCTCTAGAAGAAAGCCCGCCGGCCAAAATACGATAAGGGTTGGCATTAAAAAGAACTTCGGGAAACTCAAGGGATTGAGAATGCATCACTTCTTTGAGCTCTTTTAAATATTCCTCATAAATAGGAACGAAGACGGGCGCTAGGGGAACGGTGTAGGGGTCCCGTTTATCTGGAGTCACCATCACGCGGGGATCCTCATCTTCATTTATGGGAAGAAGAATTTGTTCTCTTTTTAAATGATGGAGATCTGATACTTTTAAGGCTCCAGAATATATCAGTAAAACGATCACTTGATTTCTCTTGGCCAATAGTCTTGTCATGGAACTCTTGGATTGAGCTTCCGTGAGAAGATGTTGCCATAGGGTCTTAAGATCAACTAGAGAAGTTGGTCTAGGAATATCTAAGAACTTGGGAGAAGTCGGTATCTTTCGAACAGGGTTAGAACTCATCACTTTCTTTTCTACGAGAAAGTCAAAGAAAAGTCTTAGAGCTTGTACACGGCGACGCCTACTATTATCCGAACTATATTTTACTTGGAGATAGTCACCATAGAGTTCAATTTGCTTGATCCCTATATCTCCTAATTTGAGGTTTTTCTTTTCTTTAAGAAGATATTGATTAAAGCATTGGAGGTCAGTGCGATAATTTTTAATCGTATTATTACTTCTTCCCTTGTGTTCAAGTTGGGAAATAAAATCACTTTGTAGGGCAAGCATTTTATCGTAATGGGGGTGTTGATTATTTGATTCCATATGGATATCCACCTCTTTTATTGATTCCGTTCAATTCGCTAACTTATTGTTTTTAATAAGTAAAATGGAGGGGATTGGCCCTTTATTTCCATCGCGAAAAGGTTCGTATATATGGTAGTCAACACGAGTAAAATGTACAACAGAAGATTAACAACTTGTCGCTTTGAGTTATATTGGTTATAAGGACTTACAACTTAAAGTGCACTATTATGACGCACGTTAAAATTCGAATAAGAGGATTATGGTCAAAATTTGGCCAAGACGACCTTAACTTTGTTTCCCTTGCTGGAAGTAAGAAATGGAGATTTTTCCTTAATGAAAAAGGATAAAAGTATCTACACATTCAATTTCAATGAGATTACGGATCTTACTCAGCTATGTGAAAAAGTTAAGGAGCTTCCTCAATTCAACCACTGGACTGACTCCCTTGGTCTTAGTCCCTACCTTCAAAAAAATTTCACCCTTATTTTAAATGCTTTGATTCATACATCATTTGTGCACGAACAGCCGCAAATGAATCTGGTTTCTTATGAGAGATTAGAGTTTCTTGGGGATGCCTTCTTAGATTCAGAAATCTCTCTTATGTTATGGCAGCAATTTCCTGGTCTCAGTGAAGGCCAACTCTCTAAATTTAGATCCTCTCTGGTTAATGAGGAAATTCTCGCTGATTGGGGAAGAGCTTTAAAGCTGGATCACTATATTTTCTTAGGTAAGGGAGAGGCCACAAGAAAGTCTGTGGAAAGAGCGATTATCGCCGATTGCTTTGAAGCTCTTATCGGTGCCCTTGCCCTTATTGATCGTAGCGCAATTTACGATCTTCTAAGATTATGGATGGAAAAGTTTAACGAAGAGAGTGAGCTTCCTTATTTTTCAATGAAGAGACTGGAACTCTTTGATCCTAAAACCCAACTCCAAGAATATACCCTTGAATTATATAAAGTTGTTCCCAACTACCATAGTGAGGAGGATGAAAAAGAGGGCTTCCTTTGCCGTTTGACTGTTTTAGATAAGGTCTTGGCCGAGGCAACGGGAAAGAGTAAGAAAAGAGCTGAAATGGCAGCAGCAAAGAAAGTATTAATTAAAGAAAATTATAAGAGTTTAAATCATCATCAGGAGTAAACGATGTTATTAACTGATCAGCACCCCCATAATAAATCCATCATGGTATCCGTTATTGGAGCCCCTAATGTTGGAAAGAGTTCCATGATTAACTACTTAACGGGAATGGATCTGAGTGTAGTTACCCATAGACCTCAAACAACACGAAATAAATTTCACTGTGTATTCACGGTTGATCAAACTGAGGTTGTTCTTGTGGATACTCCCGGTGTGCATAAATCAAGTGCTGAACTCAATAAGAGACTTAATGAGCAAGCGAAAGAAGGTCTGGATGGAGCTGATTTAAATCTTCTTCTTATCGACCTTTCTCGTGAACTCTTACCTCAGGTACAGAACTTTATCGATCTTCTTGATCTTAAAGAAAAGACGCTTGGCCCTACTTGGATCATTTTTTCTAAAGCCGATAGAATTGAAGATGCAGAAAAGCTGCCACTGAATGAAGTTTTTGAAAAGATTCAAGAAGTGATTACTTCTGCTGAGCGCTTTATGGTGATTTCATCAAAAGATGGAACAAATATGCATGAGCTAACGGGAGCCATTTGTGACCGTGCTCAACCAGGTCCCCATCTTTATTTAGATGGTTCTGTTTCTGACAAGAACGAAAGATTCTTTGCTTCTGAGTATATTCGTGAACAAGCTTTTGAACTTCTTAAAGATGAAATTCCTTATGAAGTTGCCGTTCTTGTGGAAGAATTTAAAGATGTTAACGATAAGAAAAAGGCACGTGAGTCTCATATCTCTGCCTCTATTCTTGTTAATCGTCCTAGTCAAAGGGCCATTGTTGTTGGATCCAAAGGTTCGATGATTAAAGAGATTGGTATCCGTTCAAGAAAGAAGATCGAGGCGATGACAGGAGGTCCTGTTCACTTGAATTTACACGTTAAAGTTTCTCCAAAGTGGTTTAAAAATAATTTTGTACTCGAAGAACTCGGACTTCCTAGAGCGGTTAACTCGGCTCGTGTATGGAGAAATAAAGGGCAATAATAGCTCTTCTATTTAAGGTTTAAGATATGAATACGCAAAATATAAAAAGACGAAATATGGTGGTTTCCCTTATTGGTCGACCCAATGTTGGAAAATCATCTCTTTTTAATTTGATTATGGGAAAACAACATAAGTCGATTACTTTCGATGAGCCAGGGGTTACCCGTGATCGCCACTATGGAATTACCACTTTAAAGGACTTGGGAAATAAAGAGCCTGTGGATATCATTTTGGTAGATACAGGTGGATTTTACCCTGAACGTGTTGAAGAAAATGAAAGTAATCAAGATAAGTTCTTTAATATCATGACAGATCACGCGAAAACGGCGATCAACGAGTCTGATCTCGTGCTTATGGTAGTAGATGTTCGTGAAGGGGCTCTCCCTTTTGATGCGGAGATCGCTAAGTTTATCCGCTACCAAGGTAAAGAGTTTTGGCTTGTGATCAATAAGTACGATTCTGAAAAACAAATGGGAACGGAAGCCGATTTCTATTCAATTCCAGTAGATGATTACTTTCTCTGTTCAGCTGCTCATAACCAAGGAGTGACTGAACTTAAGGAGAGAATTCAAGAGCGTGGTCTGGGATTCATTAAAGAAAACCCGTCGGCCGTTAACTTGTCTCAAGGGATTACCCCACGAGAGAATGTTGTTGCCCGCTTGGCCCTTATTGGTGCACCCAATGCTGGGAAATCAACGCTTCTCAATCAATTAATAGGGGCGGAAAGGGCGTTGGTTTCCAATATACCTGGAACAACAGTTGATCCCATTGAAGGATATTTTGATCTCTTTTTTGGAAAGGAAGCGGCCCGTATTTCAGATGATCTGACTCCCAACAAAGATGACCGTCTTCTCTTTCAACAATATGAAGAATTCAGAAATAATAATCCTGATGTCTATTCCAGAATTATAGATTCCTATCAAATTGAAGAGCAGGAATCAGACTTTGAAGATGATTATCTCTTCGATGAGTATAATGAAGAATATAACGAAGAGTATAGCGAAGAATATAACGAAGATGATAACGAAGACTACGAAGACGGCGAACACATAGAAAAAGAAAGCCTTCTTCTCGATGCCAGTGAGGACGAACTAGCCCTAAGCACTCAAGCCGAAGAGCTCTTTAGTGATCAACAAAATGAAAATGAAAATGAAGATGAAGATGAAATGATCGAGAATGATCAAGAAGAAGAGCTCGAGGATGAGGGAAGCTATTGGCGCTCAGTTCACCTCGTCGATACGGCCGGTATTCGAAGAAAATCAAATATTAAAGATTTTGTTGAAAATCAATCGGTTTATCGTTCTCTTCGATGTATCACAGAATCAGATATCGTTATTTTTATGATCGATGCAACTAAAGGGATTGGTCACCAAGATCGTCGTCTGATGGATATCGCTTTGGATAAGGGGAAGTCTCTTATTGTCTGTATGAATAAGCTCGATCTTTTAAAGAGCACACTCAAGACAGAAACAGATCGTAAAGAATGGTTGGCCGACCTAAGAGATAAAGTTCCATGGTTAAATTTCTGTGACATTGTTCCTATTTCCGCAAAGAATAAAACGGGAATTAATCGCCTTAAGAAAACGATTATTAAGACCATTCTTATTCGCTCTAAGATGGTACCCACTGGTGAACTGAATCGTTTAGTTTTTTCCATGATCGAGAGAAATCCAGTTACGGTAACTCGCTCAGGAGGGAAGAGACTTAGAATCAAGTATGCTTCTCAAGTAAAGAGTGGCCCACCAACATTTCTCTTTTTTGCGAATCGATCTAAGGGAATTCCTGAGACCTATAAGCGTTATATTCGAAATGGTTTGAGAACAACTTTTGACTTGGATAATACTCCAGTTCATTTAATCTTTAGAACCGGTAAGGATCTAGAAAAGAGAATGAAGAAGGTTCTCAGGTAATAAGAAGAAAATATTCATTTATTCTCATAAAAAAGAACGAGCGTATTGACAATAATTGTACGCTTGTATAAAAATCTCTCTAGGCTCAAATTATTTTTAAATCGGGCCTGGAGAGTCTATGGATAAGAAATTCAATCTTTCTAAGGTTTTGGTCCTCATATTGGGCTCTTTTTTAGGGCAGAGTTCATCATGTTTTGCTGCATGGACTCAAGTCGATTTCAAAGACTCTAAGCTCCATGTCTATATCCCTACAAAAGTCCAGAAGTCGATGGAGCTGGGAAGATCCGTTAAATTTCCCCTGATGATTAACTTACATGGATGCGCTCAAAAGGCCGAAACTCTAAAAGAGTTTGGTAATTGGGAGGATGCTGCCAATGAGTTCTCGACTTTCATCGTTCTTCCTTCGGCTCCAGATGGGGGCGTCTACGCGGGTTGCTGGGATTACTATGGTCTTGGACATAGTCGTTCAACCGGACATAGCGGCTATCTCATAGAGCTTGTGGAATTTCTTAATAAACTCTATCCCGTAGAGAAAAGAAGTATTTTTCTATCGGGTTTAAGTTCAGGGGGGGGAGAGACAATGGTCATGGCCTGTTTGGCCCCTGAGTTGATTGCAGGGGTAGGAGTTAATGCTGCTCCTAGTGTCGGAACTTCTGCTTTTCAAACAACACGAGCAAAAATCTCTGTCGAAGAGATCGTAAAGAATTGCGAGAAACTTGCCGGAAAGAATAAACGATATTTAAAAAACTTAGTGGTCTCTATTATTTATGGAGATAACGATTTTATTGTGGATACAGATTATAATGATCTCAATCGTCAGGCCTTTGCTCAAATCTTAGGAACCGATTCAAGTGTGGCCATGGAAATGAGCCGTCTTCCTGGAAGTAAAGTAGAAGGGAAGGGGACGCTCTACTATAGAAAGAATAAATTGGTTCTCTCTCTCATCGAAAATAAAGGTATTGGTCACGCTTGGCCCGCCGGAACAGGTGGGGATAAGGATGATTATATTGCTAGAGATAGTGTGAATTATCCTCTCTATCTATTGAACTTCTTAATTACGAATAACCAGCGTCTTTAAAAAAGAGACGTTCCTTGGTTTTGTCCCTCTTTGCCAAAGAAGGCGGTCTCCCTCGGCCGCCTTCTTTTTTTTACCAGTTAATGACGTAGGATACGATAACAGAATAGGCGTTACCGGAGAGGTCATCATATCCTTGACCTCCGTTGACGGAGCGATAGTTTTGAGTGAATTTGTCATGGAAAGAAACACTATGCCATAGCACCTCTACACCCAAATAACTCTCTTTAATTTTGATAGGAAATTCAAAACCACCTCCAAGTCCTACGCCTAGACCACCACCAGAGTCGTCGGGAACGACCCCATCTTGATCGCGGAACTTATTATTGACGTACCAGTATTCCAGTCGCGCTGTAAGATAGGGGTTGTAATAAGTGATGGCCGTACCAAGATCAGCTGTATCAATATAGTAGCGGGGAGCAAAGTAGATTCTAAGCATACTTACATCTACGAGCCCTACTGCCCCCTGACCTTGGAATCCAAAAGTTTCATCTTCTAAAACAAAATTATGTTTCGAATATTCAAAGCCCATGGCAAAAGAATTTCTGAAGTCCATGAAGTAGTTAATTCCGATATTGTAGGTGGGAGGATTGTCTTCATAAGCAGCCCCACGATTTCCATCAAAAGTGGTAACACCTAGACCAATTTGAAAACTAAAAAAGCGGCCATAGCGATAGAAGCGTTCATCTTCTGCAATTTGAGCACTTTCTATATCTTCATTAAAATCAGAAAATATATCTCCTCCGATATTGAGATCGTCCTCTTCAACAGCAAAGGGATCTACCGCCACACCAACTTGAGCCTGAGCTAGAGATGGCAAAAGCAGTAAGCTTGCAAAGAAAGGGAGTAAGAAAATTTTCTTAATTTGAGATTGAGTCATGCTTGGGTTTCCCATATTCATTGATGCTTCATTTTTAATTAGAGATAGAAGTGAACGGCGGCCACAAGAAAGTTATTTCCGACCGTCTCGGTTACAAAGTCATCCAGTTTATAAAAGGACACTCCAAATTCGAGACTAAAGCCCAGACTTTGCAGTCCAGCAAAGCTAAATTCAGAACCTAGTGTAAGATCCGCTTGAAAACCAGACTCACTATTACCTTGATTCTTTTCTTTTATAATTCCCCCTAGGACAGAACCATAGAAAGTGAGGTGCGGTTCATCAAAAATATTGCGATAGATTTTAATCGCGGCTGCGTGACCACCACCATTGTCTTTATTGCTAAATCCCAGCAGGCCACCAAATGCGAAAGACTTACTTTTTTGGAGCTTGAAACTCAAGGCCGGAATATCATTTTTCATTTGCCCAGAGAAGCCGACACCAAGACGTGAAATTCTCTCCATAGCAAGGGGTGAAGGGGCACTTAATAGAATAAAGGCCATAGCCGCCAAGATATAGAGTTGATATTTCTTATAAAAGAATAAGGATTGTTGAGTTTGAATTTTGCTAAGCATAAGTCATTCCTTTGACTAGTTGCGTGAATATGAATAGGCCTTAAATATTACATAATTATGATAAACCGAAGCCTTTCCAATAGGCAAGTAAGCCTTCGCGCCTAAAAGGGGGTTATCCCCCGTAATTTCATGGTTTTTGCTTTGAACTTTGATGTCAATTATCCTAAAATTTAGCCTCTAATTAAGAACTTATTAACCTATTGAGATATAAATCTTTAAATGACTAACCACTGAGGGATTAGCCTAATGAATACTACGACAAATACACCTACTGAATCTGGACCAATCGATACTGCAAAACTTGATTGAGAACTAAAAGAAACCTCCTTTGGTGCATGGATTGCCGAAAATAAGTCTCTGACGATTTCTCTTATTGTACTTATTTTCTTAGGTCTTATTGGATATGGAGTATTCAATCACTTTCAAACGAAGAAGAATAATGAGTACGCGACCGTTCTTTTTAATTTTACTCAAGATAATTTGTCTTCCTTTCGTGAAGGAAAGTTAGAGGCGAAGGAACTTGTTGCAAAATATAGTGCCACTCTAGAAGAAGTGGGAAGCTTCGACGGTGCTGGTAGCTTTTCAGTAGAAGTCGTTGATGCCCTTTCCGAAAAAGGGAACTACGAAATGGCCTACTCGGTGGCCACTGAGGCCATGGACAAAGTTTCTAATGATCAAGCTGCTTACTTCTTAAGAATGAGAGCTGCCGTTCTTGCCGAAAACTTAAATAAGCTTGATGAAGCCCTTAAGCACCTTAACACTCTTATCTCTGGATCAATTAAGTATATGGAAGATAAAATCTATCTTGATCTTGGAAGACTCCAGTTGAAAACAGGAGATACAGAGAAGGCCAAATCTTCTTTCCAACATGTTATCGATAATGGGAAAGAAGAAGAGTTTAAGAAAATGGCGAAACTCTATCTTTCTGAACTTTAATGGATAGTTCATTTCACTGCTAAAAGGTTAATTATGATTTTCAATAATGCTGTTGGTTCTAAGAGTTTTCTTAAAGAGGGGAAAACTCTTTTCTTGTTGATTGCGACTACTCTATGTTTCGGATCTTGCTCTCACCTAGACAATAAGTGGGGAGAGTATTCTCCAAAAGGAATAAAGCCTGAAGCCCCCATTTTTGTTCCCGCCTGGATTAAGAATCTGGATAGTGATCACGTTACTGGAAATCTTCCCATTGGATTACAAGGTCCGACGATTTTTGATGGTATTGTCTACATGGGAAGCAATAGTGGAGCTGTAGCAGCTTACGATCTCTATAATGGAAGAGAGATTTGGAATGCTTTTGACTCGAAATCATCTTTTCATTCTGCTCCAGTTGTCTTTGGTCAACTTGTTGCCTATGGAAATGTTGAGGGACGCCTCTTTGCTCGGGATCGTTTGAGTGGAAAGCTTTCTTACAATGTCGATTTAGGTGGAGCTGTTGAAGGCCGTCCTACTTATCATAGTGGGCGATTGATTGTTCACACACGAAATCATAAAATTGTTTGTTTAGATGCTCTCACGGGAAAAATTCTTTGGGCCTATAAGAGAGCAGTTCCTTTTTTAACCACCCTTCAAAGAGTCAGCCGACCTATTGTTCACGATAATCAAGTCTATGTGGGCTTTGCCGATGGAACTGTTGGTTCTTTTAGTTTAGAAGAAGGAATTCTTCTGTGGGAGAGAAAGGTTGTTGATGGTCCAAAATTTATTGATATCGATACCCGACCTCTCATTTATAAGAATAAGCTTATCGTGGGAAGTTTAGCAGGTGCCCTTACAATTATGGATATTAAAGGGGGAATTATTTTGAGAAAGATCCCTCATCAGATTTCACGAACCCCGCTCATCGTTCCTGAGGGATTAATTATCGGTAATTCTGAAGGAGAAATTGTTCTTCTCGATGAAAATCTCAATGAGCTTAAGAAACTTGCTATATCTGATTTTGCCATCACTTCTATTAAAAGTTGGAAGAATGGTTATGTGGCAGGAACAACTAAAGGTCAGCTTCTTTCAGTGAATAAAGAGCTTACGAAAGTGAAAGAAGTTTTCAATTTTGGTCACAGTTCATCGGCCCTCTTTGGAGATTTGGCCGTGGATGATGGGATCCTTGCTGCTTATAGTTCAAGAAATAGACTCTATGTCTTTCGCTAGAACTACCCACTTTTTGGGTAGTTCGTTTCATTTAACGACGATCTAGATTTTGAATTAAGTACTTCTTTGACCAGCTAAGGTTGAGATCCTTTAACATCTTATCTTGATATTGATTTGCCGAAGGAGAGTTGTCTCTTCATCCTACAGAAGCTGGCATTCTTGAGCGATTCTGTGTAGGTTGACCAAGTTCTAGACTTTCAATTAAGGCCATATTCGAAAAAATGGTCGTCTTAACAAGAGTCTTGAAGGGTTGACCACCGGCCGTATAGTGAGAGCGATAGCTTTTTATATGTCGAGTGAGGTTTTCATAATTATAGTAATTTGACGAGTGACCAGAGTCACATAATTCCTCAAGCTCTTTATAGGTCTTAGTTAGATGAACTTTTAAGGCCTGTTCAAAGGCGACATTCTTATCAAGCTCAGGACTCTCTTTGATGACGTCTGCTAGTGTCGTCGAATGATCATCTACTTCCATGGGGAGAAAGAGCTCTGGATAGTAAGCGGCCTTCGCCTCATCTATGGATTGAAATCTCTCATTGAAATCAATTTTCTTCTTCTTCATCTGCTGAGGATCAACTGAAGAGTAGGTCTTTCCATTTAATAGAGTTGTGTGAAAGCTAGGACAATGTTGAATCTCTGGAACTTGCTCTTTTTGGATATAAGCTCCTAGGGTTCGATATTGTTGATAGAGTCCCATAAAATAGAGTCTCTTATAAGTAAGTCCATCTGTTTCTGATTCCATCGATTCTGTGTCGTAAGTATTTTCTTCTGGGGCATCCTGAGTTTCTACACTCGCAATACCGCGTGAAGCTGAGGATTCAGGAATCATGATTTTGGGAACTTTATTGGGATTGACGTCTCTAGGACTAAAGCGGCTCATCTTATCTGCGATAGATTCTGGATGCTGATAGGTGGAGCAACCTAGAAGACCTAGTGCGAGAAGACTAGAGAGGATGATTCTTTCTTTTGCCATGAGTTAAGTCCTATTTCATTAGTTTAATTGACTCTCTTTTATAGAGAATCTACCTCTCTCTTCGGTGGGCCATCTCTAGACCTAAGGTGAACTCCTGAACACTCTCTCTAGAGGAAAATATCTCCTAAACTGGAGCTTTTGGGTAAAGAAGTTAAAAGAAACGACCGTTTTATTTTATGCTGGATTTTTAGCGAAAATTCGCTAAAATGAGATATCCGCTAAGATGGATACTTAGTGAAACACCCTAAACTATGGAAAAGAGGTCAAAATGCGATCAAATGTATTATGTTTAAGAGAATGGTGGCAAATTAAGAATAACGGAGAAAAGTCTGCTCAGATGCAGGGACAAGAAAGTGAAGACTTCAAAGTTCGCTATTTGGGATGGGACCATAAGACGAGGTTTTTAAAGCTTGTAAAATTTGACTCTGAAACGGATAGCGTAATTGGCGAGCTGGATAATGGGGAAGAAGTATCCTATCCCAGCAAGAGTGACTTCTGGGTTGTCTATGATGACGGTATGGAAGAAGAGGCCAGGGCCATTTAAAAAGTTCTAGATCTAGGGAGTCGACTTTCTGCAATTGAGCATGACCTGAAAGGTTAAATCCTTTCTTTCATCATAGATTTCTAAAGTCGCTTCTGAATATGGCCTACTAGGGGAGCAGCTTACTGTGGTCGTAACAGTGCCTGTTTTCTCAACGCTATAGTCACAAAAGAGCTTCTTTAATTCAATTTTTCCACGCTTTTGAGTGGCAGACGTACTACAACGCCAGCTCGTCTTGGCCATAAAGGCCTTATAGTCCGACGGACCAAGCTTGAAGTATTTAAGCTCAAATTCTGGATCGGTAATTTGTAACTCCCATTTAATATCACTTTCAGTTCCATTTACTTGGGCCAGTGTATTGGGAAAATAAATGAATGAGAAATAGAGAATAAATAAGTATTTCATATATTACCTTTGGGATATCAAACTTCTCTATTTTAGAAAGGAATAGAAGATAAGTCCACCAAAGTGAGCTTCTAGAAAGAAGGATCGTTGTTAGAGATCGAGAGAGATGACAATGGGGTAGTGGTCACTAGGCAGAGCATGTTTTGCTCCTGGGTTTTGGGGAATGGGGTAGGGCTCGCCATTTTCATTAAGATAGCGATAAAACCCTGATTCAAAGGGGATGATCTTTTGGATTAAATTCTTGGGCATAAAGAAATAATCAAGTTGCAGTCCTACTAGTTTTCTTGCTCGGTTCATGCCAACGAATGAGTAGCGATGGTCTTCAGGTAGGTCGAGAATTTCACTAAAGTCTATAAGATCGAGAGCATAGAGGTCTCTAAATTCAGGATCTCTTTTTTGAGAGTGGGCCTCTCCATTGAAATCTCCCGTTATAAAAATAGGGACTTTTCCCTGGTTTTTTTTATTGAGTTGATCATAGATCTCTGCACTAAAACGGCATTCGGCCAATCTTCTTCTTTGTCCATTCCAGTCGATACCATCCTTATCAAGTTTAGATTTAAAGTGAACTCCAAGTAGAATGAACTGAAGAGTTCCCTCTGCATTTGACACATCTATTTGTAAGAGGTCTCGAGACATGCGATGGCTGCGATGGGGGAGCTTTTGGCCTCTTTCTTTGGCCCTTTTATTTTCTTTTACTTCATGAGGATAGTTGAATCCAATTGGGCTCTTTGCGTAGGAGCTTGCTTTAACTTTCCAATTCTTCTCTTGAAGAAATTCAATCTTTGCCATGAAGGCAAGCTCTATCCCTCTATTGGAATTACCTTTAATAAAGTGAATTTCATAAGTCTCTTGAAGATAATCTCGGTTAAAGATTTTCAAATCTTCAAGTCCACCAATCTCTGTTAGAAAGAGAAAGTCAGGACTGATGTGGAGTAGAGTTTCTGCAATCTTTTGAACTTTATCCTTATCTTTTAGGAAGCGATTCGGATATTTTAAGTGAGGGGTGATGAAGAAGTTTTCAAGGTTCCATGTGGTAAACTTAATCACAGCTCCAACCTAAGAGTAGAGTGTCCATTTTCTTTGAAGAATGATTCCAAATTCTCTGACAATAGACTCCAGCATAGATTTCCTTTTCAAAGTCTTCAGGATGATCCTTCTTTACTTCTTCCAAAACTTTAGGACACGGCATAGACTTCGGAAACTCTGGTGGTGAAACTGTATCGATGATACCCAGATGACCTTCTGGATTAATAGAGAGTCCATAATAAATACCATTCTCACTTCTTTGGTAAATGAGATCATCTCCGGCAATATACAAAGGAGTATCACTTTGAGGAACTTTATAGCGGATGACTTTATTTCCATGGCCTAAGCGATAGATTTTTCTTGTGGCGATGAGATTTTTTTCCTCAAGGTTATTGAGGTCTGAAATATTCTTAATAAGGGCCACTCCGATTTTTATTTTCTGATGACCTTCGCGATTATGATAATTACAGTTACCTTCCCACGTGATGAGTTCGGGATTATGTTTTTCTGTTTGAGTAACCCACACTTCAAAGGGAATACCCTTTTCCCTTCTGTAAGACTCAAGTTTCTCATTCATTTTTTTATTTTGAGAGAGGGAACTTAGGGTCTGGGACCAATTCTTGTAGAGCTTTCCCATTTTCTTTGTACAGGTACTATTAGTGGGACAGCCCTCATTAAAATGATCGAGCATATAGGGTTTAAAGTCTTCTCTCTTAAAATTCTTCTGTATCTCTTTGGGAGCGTCCATACTGGTATGTTCTTCGAGATCCGAGGAAGAGACTTCTTCTCCATACTGTCCATAAAGAAAAGAGGGAAAGAAGCACAGGCTTAAATTGAATAAGATAAATGAGCTTAAAGATTTCACCTAGTCATTTTATCTCAACTTCCTCTGAGAAAAAAGACTTAGTGTCTGCGCAAGTCCCTAATTTGAGATCCTAAATAAAAGATTACTTGGGTTACGGCCAATGTAGGGCCTGTGGAAAGATTCAGTCCGTTGGCCAAGATCACTCCCGTGAGAGCGCTCATGAGAGAAAAGCCAAGAGAATAGGTGAATGTGCTCTTTGCTGAGGGAGCAAATTTCAGAGCAAAGAGGCCAGGAATAAGTAAGAAGCTATTGATTAGAATGACACCTGATATTTTTAGTCCACTAACGATGACAAGCGTAAGAAGAAGAAAGAAGATAAGATGATAGCGCTTAGTGGGAAGCCCTTGGATAAAAGCCGCTTCTTCGTCATAGAGAAATAAAATCCAATGGGAGCGTTTGATCCATATCAGAAAGAAAATCAGAAGACCCAAGATAAGAAGTATCATCAGATCAATAGTTGAGAGCATAAGGATGTTGCCAAAGAGGTAACTCAGAAGATCCCCTTTTCCAGGCCCCAGAGATTGATGGATAAGAAGGCCAAGACCCATCGTTGCAGTAAAGAAAAGTCCAATTAAAGCATCACTTGGTAACTTTTGACGAAAAGTCGTCAAGGCCAAAGGAGTCGCGGCCACTAGAGTAACAAGCGTTGTGATAGCAAAGACAAAGAGAGAGGTCATTGGACTCTCTGGTGGGAGAATATAGTCGATGAGAAAGAGAGCAATAGAAACACCAAGAAGTGCACCATGGGCAATAGAGGAGCCCATAAAGGCAAATCTCTTCGCTACAATCATAGGAGAGAGTACTCCACAGATTACGGCCAAGATTAAGCAGCCAATGAGTGCCTTTTGTAAGAAAGGAAAAGTTATAAAATCAGTAATCCAGTTCATTCTTGGTCAGCTCTTTTAGTGTCTTGATCAACAGGATCTTGTTCATGCTTATTCTTGTGTTCATGAATATCATCATGATGAGAGCATTTGTGATGATCATGGTTGAGAATGTCATCCGTATTTTCATGTATCAGAAGGTGCTCAAATTCACAGTGATAGGTATCTTCTAAAATATTCTTCTTTAACTGAGACTTGTGGTCGTGCCAGTGGAAACTCTTATTGAGACAAAGAAGTCGATCACAGTGTTTAAGAACCTGAGCAATATTGTGATCGACAAGAATAACAGCTGCATTCTTTTTGAACTCACCTAAGAGCTCAAGTAGTTTATCTTGTCCAATTCCATCCAAACCTTTAGTGGGCTCATCCATGAGAATGAGTTGAGACTTTTGTAAGAAGGCCTTCGCCAAAAGAACTCTTTGGAATTCTCCTCCGCTTAGGCCACTCATAGGTTGATTAACTGGACGTTTGAGTTCGACTCGCTCTAGGGCATGGATACATTCTGATCTTGGAATTTTTGAACCTGGTAGCCTTGCCGATTCGAGAAATTCCAAAATCGTAATGGGATAGCTAAGATTTCTTTGATCTTTTTGAGGAATATAAATGATCCCCCTATTCTTATCTTCGAGGTGGTAAGTCAGACTTCCCGATGTGGGCTTTAATAAGCCGGCCAGAATTTTGAGAAGAGTTGATTTTCCTCCTCCATTGGGACCTAGAATTCCTAGGATTTCACCTTTGGAAACTTCAAAGGTGATACGATCTAATATGAGCTGAAAGTTCTCACTTTCTTGATCTGCCTTTTGAAAGGCCGCTTTGGGATAAGAAAAGGAGAGTTCTCTTACCTGAACGGTAGTCATAAATTTTCCTCTAAGGCCTTTCTTAAAGAACGCAGGGGAAAAGAGGATATAGGAGCCCATTGAACAGAGCGAACTTTATCAAATGAACCTCCCTTTAAATTACTAGGCCATGAAATACTCTTTTCGAAGATAAAGAGCACCTCTTCAGGCCTTTGTACCCATTGAAAGACTTTTTTTAATTCTGAAGAAGCGACCTCACTGTGATGATCATCGGTGAAGAGTACAACCAAGTCTGCACTTTCTTTTAAAAGAGGAGCAAGAGCATTGTGGGCCAAGACAATTTTTCCAATTTTCTTTGCTTTTAGAATTTCTTTAATCTTAAGGGCCTCTTCTTGAATCAGTGCACTCCAAGGATAGTCATCTCGAGTTGGTAGGTGCATGGCCTTGAAGAATTTATTCATCGTTTTTTCAAAGCGTAGGGCTTCCTTTGGTCTGAGCCAATAGTGATTCTCCTCTTTAAACTCATTGAGAAAGAGTGTGGTTTTAAGTTGGAGAAGTCCTGAGCTTTTGGCCAATTTTAGCCAAGGCTGATGAGGTGTTGGTCCAGCGATAAGAGGAGAGAAGGTAATCAGCCTTTTGAGCTCTCCACTACTAGGGGAAAATTGATGGATATCCACATTATCTTTTAGGTTAAAGACCAGCTTCGCTGTGAATACGGGTTTATTACTTGTATTGCGATAGAGTTGGGCCATGAGATTCAAGTCGTGTTGGACTTGGGGATGGGGGGTCCAGAGGGTGACCTCTTCAGCTCGAAGAAGGGGACTTAGAGATATAAGTGTAAGTAATATTAGATACTTAAAGGTGTTTTTATTCATACTTGCAAGATAGTTGTATTTAATAATAGGGCTCAAGATAGTATCAAATTACGCAAAAGGCAAAGAGTTATTAGAGGTGCTAATTTTTTTCAAACCAGCGAAATTGCAAGGGTGAGTAAGTTCCAATATTGGGACCTAGGCCCTCGGTGAAAAACTTTACAAAGTGGGGAGCTATGGCCCGATCTCCTCTTTTAGAAATTTGAGGATGGAGTACTCGAGTGAGATAGAAATGGGTACTTAGAAAGTGGCGTCCTAAATTATGGTGGTATTCCGTCATTCCACATTTTTCTAGTGTCTTAAGTCTCGACTCGGTTAGAAAGAGATTATGCTTAGAGATGGGAACTTCTCCCATTTGAAATTCAGCTCGAGCGTGATTCAAAGATGACCACGTTTCATAGAAGGACTCGCTTAAGAGATAGTGACCATCTTCAGTGAGGTGACTTGCAATATTGCGAAGGGCCTGCACTTGTTTTTGCTTACCTAAAATATTAATGACTGCCCTCTGGGAATAGATGATATCAAAGGACTGACCCTGAAAAGAATGGGGCTCACGTAAGTCACCTTTGATAAAGGTAATATTCTTTTTATTTTCGAGCTTTGAGTGCCTCTGTAGACAGAGTTCATGCAGTTCCGGCGTAAACTCAAGGCCCACAAATTCAGTACGAGGAAAGACCTTGGATAAGCGCTCTATAGTAATTCCATTGCCACAGCCGGCGTCAAGAATTCTTAGGGGGCGATGAAGGTGAGGAGTCTTTTCTAGAATTTTTGAGATGGCCTTTTTAAAGAAGTCCGTTTCAGCATCTCTTATGACTTGATCTTCAATCGTCGATTGAGGGGAGAGGCCATATTGTTTGGCCACATTTGCATAATGTCCTAAGATATATTCATCATTGGCCATAGACTATTTACAGTAAACATGATGATTCCAACGGTAGCCCGCTAGAAAAGGTGAAATACCGTAGAACTCATTATTTCCATCTTCGTAGAGATCGTTTGTCGAATCGACAATCGTGTATTGGATCCAATCTTCTGCTTGGAATGATTCTCTATGCTGATAGCCACCGGTATTAGGTTCGGGATTATAGTATCCAAATGCAGCACCACCACGAGTTTCTCCACTTTCACAGTAAGCTTCTCCTAGGGCCTGAATTTTATTTTGTACTTCATTACTAATTTTAGGTTCACCTGTTTCTGGAATAAAGTCTTCATCTTTAAATCCACCACCAGGTTGGTCTTCTCCAAGTCCTTCTCCTGAAACAAAGCGGTTGAAATAAACATAGAGATCTGTTCCTTTTGGAAGTTTACAAATATTATCTCCGTCTCTAAAACCAGAACAGCATCGTCCATCTTCACTGGCCTCTTCACCTAGTTGAACACAACATCTGAATTCATTAGAGCTAAAGATACGAGGCATCTCAAATTCTGATTCATTATAATATTTGAAATGCTCATTGCGATCTAAATAGGTATCGCTTCCTGAGTCATAATTATAGAATTGCGCATGGTCTTCTCTAGGGTTTCCATCTACCATGTGAACCGCCGTCTGAGCAGAGCTTGGAGTTTGATAGCGCTCATCGTACATTTGCAGCAGAGATCGCCCATTGATATCAAAGTTACTTCCGGCCATGGAATGAGAATTGGCATAGAAGTCATCCCTTGATTCCAGTCCAGTAAAGATACCGCCTACGAGCTTTTCTTTGTTGGTATTACAATATAGGGGCTCATATACAATTTGAGGTATTCCTAGAAGTTCTAGGCGGGCCAGCTTGGTCAGATAATACATTTCATTTCCACCAATCATTCCCTCGCGAGTAGGGTCTTGGTAGCGAGCAGGTGCGGCCGTGACATCTTGGTACCAGAAGTCGGGACCATTTGCCACATTGAAGGTAATTCTAACTGAGGCGAAGAACCAAGGGTTTCCTCCCGAGTCGGTAACAGATGTATCGGCCACAGCATGGAAGACTCTACCATGAGTGTTACTTTCATGAATACAATAAGAGCCTTCTGCTAAGAGACCTTTCGGGTTTCTTGGACTGGCAATGGAAGGATCACAAGTTCCTGTATAGAAAGTGAGATCATCCGTTTGAAAGTCGTTACCATCTTCATCGTAGTAGCGTACCTTTACACTTCTAATATTATTATTAACCCCAACCGCTATAGAATTAATATAGCCCACATAGGAAGGGAGATAGAAACTTACAGCATTGTAGCTCTGGCTTCTAAAGTAGTTAAAGTCGTCATCTGTACTTGAGTCGATATCATCAACATTTTCAAAGAGAATTGGCTGATAGGGGACATTGACAGAGAGTCCGGCCATTCCATCAGTCGTATCCGTCTCCGTGGGAATAACGGCCGGTAGAGTATCGAGTACCGCATTGTTGTAGGAGTTAGAAACCACAGATTTTCTTTGAGGTAGTAGAATTTCTCCACTACTTGAAGGCTCTGGAAAGTTAAGTTCCGAACAACCACCGTATACGGGGGAGAAGCAAAAGCGATCAAGATCTTTAGCGTAGTTGATAATACTGATAAAGAACTCATTATTATTATTACGGATATCCGTAATTGGAGTTTCATAACTATAGTTTAAACATTGAAATTCAGTGGGGTTGATTTGAAGTCGAGTCGTATCATCCCAGGCGGATGATCCGTCTGCGAACTTACGAACCCAGCCACCACCACAACAAGTAAGGCTTCCGGTGTCGTGAATCGTTTTCCATTGGTAGGCCTTTGGAATTTCACCTGCCGTTGGATTGATTATCGGGGCTTGAGGGTAGGGATCACTTGTCGCCGTACCTGTTGCCTGATCTGTAGCTCCTACAACAGCGTAGCGAGAATACCTTCCTGTCGCTCCAGGGTTTAAATAAGGAAATGCTGTTACATCAAGATCTGAGTTTAGAGCATCAGTTGTTGGATCTCCTTGGGTAAACATAGTGAAGGCGTTACCCACTTCGCGACAACAACGATTCTTAGACATATCATAGTCGTAATAATCTTCATCTGTATTGAAAGGTTTATCAGCCGCTTGGCCACAAATAAGACTTTCTTCCCAATAGAGCTTTTCTGCTTCTGTGTTACCAAATTGTTCTTGTCCATAAGTAAAGGAAGCACTTTGGTGAAGACGGTTGGGGGAACAATCAAGGTCTGTGTGACAAACAGAACCGGCCCTTCTGAGACATGCATCTGCCGCAAGAGTTTCGGTCGTGATACTTGTTATACTCTGAAGAGCATTGGCCTCAATGCTTTTAAATAGAGATTGGGTTGCACTACTTATCGTTGCTGTACTTTCTGCTCCACAACTATTTTGAATATTTTGAATGGTATCATTGAGACCAAAGATAAGATCGCCTTTGGCAACATCTTCACCTTCGGCCGTTTGAATCATAGGGCAGCCACGAACGCGAGAAACACCTGTGATGGTGGAGTTACAAGTTCCGACTTGGCTAATATAGTCTGACCTTCCCGCTGTATCGCCTTCAGCATGTTGATTGATATAAGTCGTTTGGTTGATTTTTCTTCCTGGACGACAAATTCCCATATCATCCGTTTCAGAAGTAAAGTTTTCAGCATTATAGCGAATGGTATCTTTAGCGGCATCAGGAAGTGAACTTTGACCTTCGTGATAGAACTCAGGTCTTCCAAGAATATCGGCATCACGGCCATAGAGGATATTACTTTGAAGATTGGGAGTACGAATTACACGGGAATTGAAGTTATTATTATCTAAAGACTCACAGTGAAAATTAGGAGCACAGGCAAACATTTTTTGACGAGTTTCAGAAAGGTTAGAAGTAAAGTCTCCCTTACAGATGGCCCCTGAACCACGATAGACACATCTCTTCTTATTACCTGCTGGCATACCTGCTTGTAAGATACGAGAGAATGTTGCTGAGGCATATTCTTGATCTTCTAATTCATCAGCTTCTACATTAAATTTTGGCCAATGGCTCTTGTAATTACTGGTGTCGACACACATATATTCCCAGCCTAAGCGAGTGATACAATCTGTGTCTGTATTACATTGGTGCCAACGCTGGCAACTCGCAGCAGATCCTTGCTCAATATCATTGGCGCTTAAGTTGGGATCGTAATCGTGAGTGGGGGCTATGGAGTTTCCTTGATCAAGTATAATTTGAACAGTGAGATCATTATCTTCGGCCAGGTCGGCAAAGGGAGCATTGATGGCCAAGAATAGTTTTCCTGTAGAGGCAATAACTCTTCTATTCTTACCAATGGCAAACCATTTCACCCCATCAAAAGATCCAATGAGGGCACCTCGGTTAAATCCATACCAGTCTCTTTGATAGCCATTCACATAAAGAGCAGCTTGGGTCAGAAGTCGATTTCTTCTCTGCGTATTTAAATCCGAGTGAGGCTTATGGGAAAAAGGAATCATGGTTGGAGGAACAAAACAGGCCCTTCCAAAAATAGTATCTTCATAGTTTCCGAGAGTATTATTATCTCCAAATTGAGATCGATTAGTCGTGTAGCTTATAGATTCCAGTCCAACTCCATTTTGAGAGGCCGGAAAAGGCTTAAAGCTTTGGAACCAATAATCAGCTGCACAAGTGGGGCAGGGAGTATAGTAACCATTCAAAGTACTGATGACATAAGTTTGATCAAAATCTAAGTGAACAACTTTAGCAGGCTTGGCCTGGTTAAGAGTCACACTCATTTGACCAAGAATAGAGTTCATATTGAACTCACAAGCAGATGCGCCAGAAGATCCGTTGGTGCCTGAACAGTCAGGATCAGTCTTAGCGCTATTATCAATATACTGAAAGGGCGTTCCTTCCGGCTCTACTGTATTGTCCACAAGAGATTCAATATCATCCACAGAGCTTCCATCACTGGCCTTATAAAAACGATGAGGAGCACTCCTTGTATTAACAGGAAGACTTAAATTTTGAAAAGGAGTCGGGACGGGATCAACAATGGGGCTATAGCAAACAATGGACTTAATGGCCGCTTGATTGAAGGTACCTTCATTATAGGGAATTTCTTCTTCGTCACTGTCGAGGGCCTTAAAGCTAAAGTCTGGACAAGCATTATCATCGGGATCGGTGGGAAAGGGATCAGCATCACAACCACAATAGGCCCAAACCTTAGAGCGTACTGATTCATAAGCTGTTTGATCATAGCCTGGAGCACATACCGCTTTTCCTGGATAGTCAGGCTCTTCGAGTCTGCCTTCTTCTAAGCACTTCCAATCTTCAATTAATTCTTGTAAGTAAGCAGATGCTGTTCCACTGGCGTCGGGCAGTTCCGTTGGTGTTGGATCTGGATTAGGCGGAGTTGACCCACACACAAAATAGATATTTGGCCAATTGATAAAGTTATTAGGATTGGAATTAACATCGGCCAAGGCCTGAGTAAAATCATCTTGAGAAGAGGCATTGGGTCTTAGTCCACCATCATTCACACATTGACCATCTAGACAGCAATCAAAGCCCTTCGCTAAACAAGCGGAGTCTGAACACGACCCTGTTGAAGTGTCATCATCAAGGGTTGCTGAAGATGTGACTCTTAAGATAAGTCCACCAAAATTAATTTGCGACTCAGGGACGCGATCATTAACACTTAGGGGAGGATTACTTATATAGAGTGATACATTGGATGAATTAATGGTCTTATTACAATTAGGGCATAACTCACTGGGAACAAATGAACTATCAGCTGTTCCAACAGCATTGGCCGCATCAGCAGTTGTGGTAATTTGATAAGCACTTCCCTGACATTGAGAAGTCGAAGTGTCTTCTTCTGGAAGATCGATTCGAAGAATGTATTCTCTGGTGTTGGTCGATAGATTTCTAAAACTTATAGGAACGGCCCTCACTCTTAAATTCTTCTTTGCTCCTGTTGTATTGTAGGAAGCAACCAGGCAGTAGTTTAAGTCTTTAAATTCTACAGTGCTATTATCCAGAGTCGTTGTGAGAAAGTCGTGTATAGACTGACCTCTCAGGTAGATCACGGTATTGATATCTTCATTTATGGTGATGCTATTATTGTAAGTAACACTTCCTGTACTCCAATAAATCTCAGAGTCATCATCAAAGTCAGGTGTATTGGTGGTTTCCTCTGCCTCGTTAGAAGTCGTTCCCCCCGTACTTCTTTTTCCACTACTACTTCCTTGAGGCACACAAGATTGAAGTGTAACTATAATTAGGGTGAATAGAGTAAGTAGTATCTGTCTTGTCATGAGTGAGGCGAATCCTTCCTTGTTCTTCTGGGCCTTTTCAGTAAGTCTTATCGGTTAAAGATTTCCTTTATTTAAAGGGAGTTAAGCTTATTTTAGGCCAGTTTTCCTCCCTGGATTCACGTAGCTAGAAGTTACGGTAAGTTAGAGGAATTTCAATAACTTATTCACGTTAAAGAGTGCAAACTTAGGTGGGCAGAAGATGCCGCTCAGAGGAAGAAGGGGCGCTTATTGGGCGAAGAAGGTTGTAGTATTGGAAGAAAAAGCTCCAGTACCAAAACTATTAACTCCTCCTCCATAGGTAGGGAGGAAGGCCTGATATTGGGAATTGAAGTAGCAGCTCATGGTGGTATTACAAATGGATACCCCTTGATTATATTGTTGCTCGAGATAGCGATAACGTTGTTTAGCATAAGTGGTATATCCCAACATCTGAGACTTTATTCCATAGGTATTGGCCCAAGTTTGGCCGAGTCTCATTCCGGCAGGCATAGCATGTTGAATGGCCCCCGGTAAGAGCTCTGCCCAAGACTTACTTCGATATTGGGAGACAACATTTTCACCATCGCTATCATAGCGTCTGTTATTTCTAAATCTCTCTCTTCTTGCGCGATCAGAGTAGTACTCTTCAGCTCGTGCAACCTCTCTTCTTTTAACTCGAATTTCATTACAAACTTTTGCATATTGAGAGCTATAGAGTTCAAGTTGATCTTCTCTAAGGCTCTGACAATTATCATAGAGAGTATTGAGGTTTAATTCCTCTTGTTGGTTATTTTGATAACCCACAAGCTGGTTGCCCATCTCTAAGAGGTTATCTACAGGGGAGAAGTTCTCATCCGTAATACATTGTGAATTATCGATTTCCCTAATATTAAATTGAGAGTCACCTTTACAATTTTCCATGGCCTGTTTCCAAGCAAAACTCTTTATGCCTTCAAGAAGTTCAAACTCAGGATTTTGATTGAAAGACTCAAGCCTACGATCAATTGCGGCTATTTCATCATCAAGACTACGATTACCACTGAAACCATTTTTGAGAAGAGAGTTTAATTTTTCCTTAGTGAGAGTATTATTTCTAAAAAAGGCCTCTAGTTTTTCAGGATGAATTCCTAGAGTTGTCTCTCCATTATCGTTTCCTGTACTTGCATTGAAGAACATATCATTTAATGAACTATCCCCATCTGAAAAGTGATTGAGAATATCTTTAAGCTCGTCATTGGCCATCTGAGCAATACTACGGCTCGAAGTTTCCGAGTTCTTATAAGTTCGGTAGAGGCGATCTGATTTTTTTAATGTACTAAAGTGACTTCCCATCTTCACCGCTTCGATAGCGGCTTGATTTCTCAGATTCTCCTTGGAGGCGTGTGCACTTTGAGAGAGGAGTCCATCGGCAACTGCTAGATTAGAAACGATTAAGTTTCTTTGCTCTGCTAAGTTTGCGAACTTATCTATTGTTCCTCCAGCAATTTCTTCGTGAGCATGGGATATGCGATTCACATTTTCGAGATACTTATCAATAAGGTCTTGGGGAGTTCTCACTTGGGATCCGAGGTGACTTTGAATATGAGATACATAATCAAAGCTTGAGCCCTGTGGAGCGATTTCCGTTAAATCTTGGGACATACAATTGACCCGACTTTCTGTGAGAAGGGCCTGTTCACGACAGGTGGCCGTGATTTGATCGATCGTGGCCAAAACACTTTGACTAAGATCACCATTGCCAACTAGGTCATAGCGAAGTTCTTCATTATCGACAAACATAGAGGAGAGATTTCGAAACCATCCAAAATTCTCATTTCCTAGGGCCGTACTTGAAACTTCAATAAACTTATGGAGCATGACCTCACGTCCACTGGCATTGCCCGGAGGGGGAGAGCCTGCTTGTATATTGGACCAAATATCAATTCCATCTTCGCTGGCCTTTCTTGCTATCTCACAATACATCAGATGAGACTGACCAGCTTGGCAATTATTCATCAGCTTATTTTTGAGAAGATTGAAATTTTCTTCAGCATTATTTCCTTTTACTTCTTCAGGATCGTTAGAGCTAAAGACGTCAGAAACAAGTTGGTACTTTTGAACCGATTGTTCATTATTGGCTATGAGACTACGTAAATCCAAAAGACCTTGTACGCTATTTCTCGCATTTTGAGACATTCCTGCGAAATTGTGATTAGCCCTTAAATAGTTATTATACTTATCCCAAAGGGAGATAAGGGTCTCAATCATTACTTTTTTAGAGTTGAGTACATCTCTTTCTTTAAGAAGGTCTAGATAGGTTTCTTCTCCACCAGGTTCTTTCATTTCGAAGATTTTAAATTGAACACTTTGGATTTGTTCGTGGGAGATTTCACAACTGGATTTATCACTGAGGGAATCATCTGCGCTGGCCCATGAGCAAAAAAGGAGCGAATAAAAGGCAGAAATAAATACTATTTCTTTTAAACCTTTAGAAATTTTTGATCCTCTATTACTATTAAACATGTATCACCACGGCACATAAATTCGCTTTAACTTCTCTATCGGTATTATGAAGGAATTTCTTGAGTGTTTTACTTGGTTTAGAGGGGGCATCAACGAGTTTGTTTTATGAGTTGAATAAAATTAGGGAGTTGATGGTGATTGAAGAAGGGGAGAAGGTGAGCAGACTCCCTAGTTAGTGTGCCTCAAAAAAGAGGCAATTTACGAGGTTTGAGAGTTAGGAGTTATAGAATGTACAGAAGAGAAGAAGGATTTTCTTTAGTTCAAGTTGTCATTGCCGCGGGCCTCATGGGCGTTCTCTCCCTTTTCATGTTGAAGATGCAAGAGAATCAGCAAATGAATCAAAATAAAATTTCTATGGATGGTGAAATCAATACTTTCATGCAAAAGCTCAATGGTTTTCTATCGCGCGCTGATTATTGTGAAAAGAATTTAGTCGGAAAATCTGTGGTATCGGAAGAGCCTTTTGAAATTGATCAATTTCTAGCTCCCAATGGTAGAGTCCTTTTTGAAAAAGGTGAACTCTATGGAAATCGATTTTTCTCTTTAGAATCTATTAAAGACTCTGAATTCTTCTACGATTCTGAAGATAAGAAAACAGGGAATCTTACTCTGATGGTCACTCTAAAAAAGAATAAGAAAAGTTTTGGAGCGGATTTAATTAAGAAGAAGATTGATCTTATGGTCTATCTCGACGATGCTGGAAAAATTTCTGCATGTAACTCTAATTCTTTTGCTGGAGGGACTCCTAGTCACAATATAAAAACTGAAGACGTTCACCAAGTGGTAACTGGTTCGGTAAGTAATACAGATGAAATGGATGAAAAGACGAAACAGAAACATGAAGTGATTAGGAAAACTATCGAATCCAACCCGGCATTACTCGAGCTGCAAAAGTCGATTAAGAATTTACAGAAATCAAATGAGGCCATGAAGAATCTCGACTTTGGCGATTAGAGATTAACCGTGGCCTCCCATCATAAATGGCTTTTCTAGATCAATTCGTTTTGAAAATTTTCCGCGAGCATCAAGTTCGTCAAAGAACTCATCAGAAAGTCTAAAGACTTCCTCAATGGTTTGGGCCTTGAACATATTTCCTCGAAACTCGGCAACTTTAGAAAAGCCCGCTACAAACCAAACGATCATTTTTCTCATTTGAATAAGATGGGATCTTTCCATATCAGTATATTCTCTGACGTAGTCGTAATAGACTTTAACAATTTCTTTGAAGTCTTGTGGACCAAAAGGCGATTGAGAGGGATCCTCTAAGTAGCTTGTTAGAAAGATAAAAGGATCGCGTAGAGGCCCTCTACCGAGCATGAGAGCACTGCACTCAGTTTCTTCCATTCTTCTTTTTGTGAGAACAGGTGAGTGTAAATCTCCATTTCCTATAATGGGAAGAGGAGAGTCGACGGCCACCCTTTCTAAAAGTTCCCAATCTGCTTTACCTTTATAAGCTTGAGTCCGAGTCCTCCCATGAATGGCGACAAACTCAACTCCTTCATTGTGAGCGATATGGACAATTTCTTGGGCATTGATAGAATCAGCATCCCAACCCGTTCTAATTTTGATGGTCAAAGGGACTTGAATAGACTTCTTCATAAGAGCAAAGAAGCTTCCAAGTTTAGATGGATCTTTCATGAGGGCCGAACCACCGCCTTTAGAAACTACTTTTCTTACAGGGCAGCCCATATTGATATCAATAAACTTTGGACCAAATTCTTCTGCTACTTTAGCGGCCTCACTCATGGCCACTTCATCTTCACCAAAGAGCTGAATTCCTACATTCTTTTCTCTGGGGTGAATTCTTAGCATTTGACGAGTTTTTTCATTCTTATAATTAATCCCATGGCATGAGATAAGTTCACTAACTGTCCCACCAGCTCCCAGATCTTCCATTAAAAGGCGAAAAGGAAAGTTACATATGGCCGACATAGGGGCTAAGAGTAGAGGAGAGTCAAATTGAACGGAGCCCAGACTCATACCTTGGCGCTTGGCCTTTAAGGCATCCACTTTTGCCTGAAGCTGAGGGGAAAACGGCCCTTGGGTCTCTATAAGGTGTTGGTTATCTCGATTCGTCATAGTGCGCCATCTTGCCAAAAAGCAGCTATATTGGTCAATAGTGAAAATAGGGAGAAGATCATTTCTTCATAGGAGGACTTAGGTGAGAGAAGCTTCCAAGGTGTACGAAGAAGGAAAAGATTGCTATGGTTATGCGAATTCTATACTAATGATGCTTAACTCAATAAATTAAGGTGAAACTATGTTCGATAATTTGAGTGAAAAATTCTCAGATGCTTTTAAACACTTACAAGGAAAGGGAAAGATTTCAGAATCTAATATTGAATCTGCCCTTAAAGAAGTGAGAACAGCGCTTTTGGAAGCGGATGTTAATTTTAAAGTTGTTAAATCCTTTATCGCCAAAGTGAAAGAAGAGGCCTTAGGAGAAAAGGTTCTTCGCGGTGTAGATCCTGAACAGCAATTTATTAAAATTGTTCACGATGAATTGGCCGCAGTGATGGGCAAAGAAAATGAAGAAGTCGATCTGGAAAGACCAGGTCCTGTGCCCGTATTAGTGGTTGGACTGAATGGTCAGGGAAAGACGACTTTCTCCGGAAAGCTCTCTCTTCATTTAAAGAATAAGAAAAAGAAAAATATCCTTCTCGTTCCCTGTGATACCTTTCGTCCTGCCGCTAAGGATCAGTTGATCACGTTGGCCAAGAGTATGGATATGGACTATTTCGATAGTGACTTGTCTATGCACCCTAAGGATATTGCCTTAGCGGGGATTCAAGCAGCTAAAGAACAACATAAAGATGTGGTGATTATCGATACTGCCGGACGTCTCCATGTTGATGAAGAGCTGATGGGTGAGTTAAAGGAAGTTAAAGAAGCGGTTCCCCCTCATAATCCAGAAGTTCTGATGGTAGCCGATGCAATGACCGGTCAAGAAGCAGTCAATGTGGCCAAGAGTTTCCATGAGGCCATGGGGCTAACGGGGATTGTTCTCTCCAAGATGGACTCTGATGCCCGTGGGGGTGCTGCCCTTTCAATTCGCCACGTGACGGGTGTACCTATTAAATATATTTCTACTGGTGAGAAGATGAAGGATCTTGAACTCTTTCATCCCGATCGCTTGGCCGGAAGAATTCTTGATATGGAGATGTCGTCTCTCTTGTTGAAAAAGCAGAAGATGCTATCGACCAAAATGAAGCGGAATCCATGATGAAACGAATGGAGAAAGGCCAGTTTACGGTTGAAGACTTCATGAAACAAATGGATATGATTAAGAATTTAGGTTCTATGGGCTCTATCCTGAAAATGATTCCAGGAATGGGAGGAGCTTTACGTCAGATGGGTGATCTAAGCCCGGCTGAGGATGAAATGAAGAAGATGAGAGTGATCATCGACTCCATGACTAAGCAAGAGCGCCAAAATTATAAAGTCATCAAAGAGTCTCGCATCGAACGGATTGCAAAAGGTTCGGGAAGTGATGTGAAGGCCGTACAAGACTTTCTCGCAAAGTTTCGCCAGATGGAAAAAATGATGGGTGGAATGATGCAAATGATGAAAGGGGGAATGCCGGGAATGCCTGGTATGCCTGGAATGGGTGGACAACCTGGCTTTAGACAGCAAGGGGGAATGCCTGGACTTGGAAAGCCAAAGAAAAATAAGAAAGGAAAGAAAAAGGGACCATGGGGGGGAGGCTTCTTCTAGGTCTTTTTCAACTTCAACCTAGTTTGTTTCTTTGTCGATTACAATAGGTTCTTAGAGGTCGGGGACATCGGCCTCTATCTCGATAGGTTCACATTGATAGGCCTTGGTATTATCACGGCCTCTCACATTCCATCTCTTATAACATTTCATCTTAATAATAATTTTATCTGTATCTGCTCTAGTGCTAATTTTTTGGCGAACAATACTCTCTATTAGGGCCGTATTGGGATAAGACATTTTTAAGCCTGGGGCAGCCCTTTGAGAAAGCACAACTTTCTGTGCTCCAAAAGCCCCTGAGCTCATTAAGGTGAGAGTAAATATCCAGAGACGTAATTTCATACTCTTATTGTAACGTAAACTTGAATTGATTTGTAGATTATCCTGTATTTTCTACGCGTTTTTGTTGACTTATGCCTTAAATTCTCTTACTTTCTTCCCCTAACAATATATTGGACCAATTTGTAGGAGAAGTTCATGGTAGTTATCAGACTCCAACGCGGTGGTAGAACGCACAGTCCTGTTTATACAATCGTTGCTGCGGACAAAAGAAATGCTCGTAACGGTCGTTTTCTTGAAAGACTAGGGCAATACAACCCTCAAGCTGAAGGTGATGCTGTTCTTAATGGTGTAAAAGCCGAGAACATCAAAGCATGGCTTGATAAAGGCGCTGTACTTAGTGACACTGTAAGAACATTACTTAAGAAAGCTAAAGTAGAATTATAATCTTTAGATTTTCTAATTTGTGATGAGGGCAGCTGGATTATATCCAGCTGAACGTTAATTATTTCTTTGTGAGAGTGTTATGAGTGAATTAAAAGACTTAATGGAATATGTAAGCAAGCACCTTGTTGATATGCCTGAAGAAGTTGAAGTTAACGAGATTGTAGGTGAGCAGACCACAGTTATTGAATTAAAAGTTGATAAAACAGACTTAGGTAAAGTGATCGGTAAAAAAGGCCGTACCGCTCAAGCCCTTAGAACAATTCTTAATGCAGCTTCAACGAAGCTTAAGAAGCGTTCAGTTCTTGAAATCATCGAATAAATTTCAATATCACGGACCTCTAAAGTAGAGTATTAATCACTCTTTATTTGAGGTCCTCAATTTTTCTTTAGTATTTTCTCCCCTGAGTTTATAATATAATTTATCTTTTAGGGGGAAATTCATGAACATTTCAGAAAGCAAAGTTCTTGTTGTTGATGATGAAATTGATCTAGCAGAACTTGTAACCGAATCCTTTGAATTAGAAGGCTTTGATGTAAAGATGGCCTTAAGTGGCGATGAAGCGCTTCAGAAATGTCGATCCGAACATTTTCATGTCATTCTCTCCGATAATCATATGCCAGGTCTATGTGGTGCCGAGCTTTTCCAAGCTCTTAAGAAAGAGTCGAAGTCACCTTTTCTATTCTATTTATGTAGTGGAGATTTGGATTTAAATCGTGATGATTTTAAAGCCGAGGGGGGAGCCGATTTAATCTCCAAGCCCTACGACTTATTTGAATTGATAGATCGAATTGGAGAGGATCTTAAAACTCTCTGATCAAAAGACGATCTCTTAATTAGGCATTACCTTTATCATTCTGATCTTCTACTGATTTCTTAGCAACAGCATCAGAATCATCTTCTTTCATACCCTTTTTAAAATTTGTCAGGGCCTTACCCATGGAGCTTCCCAATTCAGGAAGTTTCTTTCCTCCAAAGAGAAGAACAACTACGGCCAAAAGTATAAGGGCTTCACCCATTCCTAAACCAAACATATGCAATCCTTATTAAATGGTATCTTAGCCTATTTTACTTTCTCTAGGCCCAGATACCAAGTTCTTATAAATATGATCCTAATAAACTCGAGATAGAGGCATGGTATAAGCCCCTGGTGCGTAGTTAAGTCTTCGTTTTTCAAGAAGTTCTTTGAATTTCTTCTCGGAATTGGACTGAGAGCTATAGGGGTAAATGGCTATGCCTCCTCTAGGAGTAAATTCCCCAACAACTTCAATATACTTGGGCTTCATAAGTTTGAAGAGGTCGTTACAGATCTTCTGTACACAATCTTCGTGGAAGTCTCCATGATTTCTGAAGCTAAAGAGATAGAGCTTCAGAGACTTAGATTCCACCATTTTCTCATCGGCGATATAGTTAATAAAAATTCGAGCAAAGTCAGGTTGGGCCGTTTTAGGGCATAAGCTGGTAAATTCTGTACAGACAAAGGTGGTCCAGGCGATATCGTTGGGATTCTTATTGTCAAAGGCCTCGAGCACTTGGGGGGCATATTCCGAGGGGTAGTCGGTGTGGGATTCTCCGAGTGAGAAGTCTTTGAGTTCTTGGGGGTTGCGGGCCTTTGATTTTGGGCTTTTTTGATTCGCTTTGTTGGATGATTTCTTTACACTTTTCTTTGTCGCTTTCTTTGCTGCTTTCTTTGCTGTTTTTGGGGCTGTCTTCTTCTTGCTCACGCTTATTCTCCAATGCTGGCCAGGTAGTCTAAAATTTCCCTAGCCTAAAAAATATTCAAGTGGTGGTCCCTATGCTATGGTTCCAAAAAATTTATTCTATGATTTAACCTCTTATCGGCTTAATTTGAGGCAAAGTAAAGTCAAAGTAAAGTGAATGGGTCATGAACTCTTCTTGCTTAAGACTTTTCTAGCTTTATTTATCGTAAGAGAGATAGAGATTAAGCTCAGGAGCGCTCAGCAATGAACCACACGATTGATAAGGAAAAGTCACTGCGTGAATCCAATCAACAAAAGCGGAAGACGAAAGTCGTTTTGGTCCAATTAGGATCGCCTAAGTCTCCAAAAGTTTCCCATGTTAGAGAGTATTTAAGAGAATTCTTAGGGGATCCCCGAGTGGTGGATATTAATCCCATTTTGTGGAAATTGATTCTTAATCTCTTTGTTCTTCCCTTTAGACCTAAGAGAAGTGCAGAGGCCTATTCAAGAATTTGGAATGAAAAAACTCAGAGTTTTCCATTAATCACCATTACAGAGAGCTTTGCTAAGAAGGTTGAATCATACCTGTCTGAGCAGGCAAAGCATACGATTGAAATTAATCACGCTTTCTTATTGTCGAGTCCGCGAGTTTCAGATGTCTGGGACTCTTGGGAAGAGGATCTAAAAAGAGCAGAAAAGGGAGAGTCGATTCAACCGGCAACTAAGCTTTTGGCCATTCCTATGTTTCCTCAATATTCGGAGGCCACCATTGCTAGTGGAATGGATGGCTTTGCCAAAGAGCTTGAAAAGCGCGTGAAGATCCCACCTTTTGAGTTCTTTACGGACTTTCATAGGGCCAAGTGTTTTATCGATATCTCGGTTAAACAAATTAATTCTCTCTTAAGTGAATTCAAGGATCGCGATGGTGGAACAGATGAGCTGGTGATCAGTTTTCACGGAATTCCAAAGCGAAGAGTGATAGATAAGGAAGATCCCTATTATCGTCACTGTTATGAAACCTTTGTTCTGCTCGTTCGTTCAATCGAGGGAATTGATAAAGAGCGCATCCATATGACCTTTCAATCTCGATTTGGTTCCGAAGAATGGCTCACTCCTTATACGGATGCTTATTGCTGTGATCTGGTTGAGAAGGGAAGTAAGAGGATTGCAGTCTATTGTCCTGCTTTCGTTGCGGACTGTTTAGAGACTGTTGATGAGATCGGAAATGAATTGGGAGAAGAGGTTGAAGAGTTAGGAGGGAAGGTTCAATTCATCCCTTGCCTTAATGATGATGATCATTGGTGTGAAGGATTTGCTGAGCTCATTACCCATCATTGTGAATCAAGCCAAAGTGAAATTTACGAGCAATATTATCAAATGGAAAAAGAGGATTATAAGAATATGGAAGAAGTTAAAATGGAGAAGCCCGGATTATCTAGTGAGGCAAAGGGGACATTAAAGATTGTCTTTTTGACATTATTTCTCGATCTCATTGGTTTTTCCATCATCTTCCCGCTCTTTCCTGCTCTCGCTAAGCACTACCTAACGGTTGATGGGGACAATTACTTTCTTCAGGCCATATTTGGATCGATTACGTCTTTGACCCAACTTGGGGGAGCGGATATGAATGCGATCGTTCTCTTTGGAGGGGCCCTCGGAGCTATTTATAGTTTACTTCAATTTATTGCCGCTCCTATTTGGGGAACTCTTTCTGATCGCATTGGAAGAAAACCGGTTCTTATGATTTCTGTTTTCTTCTTGGCCTTAAGTTATCTTCTTTGGTTCTTCAGTGGCTCCTTTACTCTTCTCATTTTGGCCCGCTTTATTGGGGGAATTATGGGAGGAAATATTTCTACGGCAACTGCAGTTGTGGGAGATATTACGACACGACAAAATCGTTCACGAGGAATGGCCATCATTGGTATTGCCTTTGCTTTTGGATTCATCATTGGACCTGCAATGGGTGGGATTCTAAGTTTAATTGATCTGACTCAAATCTATCCCTCTTTAGTGGCCTATGGAGTGAACCCTTTTAGTATGCCAGCTGCTTTGGCCTTCGTGCTTTCGGCAATTAACTTTATTTGGCTCTCCAAGAAATTTAAAGAGACTCTTCCTCCTGAAAAAAGAGGGCGTAATGAATCGGATCGTAGTATCAATCCTTTCATTCTCTTTAAGCCCCTCCCTTATGAAGGGGTGAATTTAACCAACTTTGGATACTTCCTCTTTTTGATGGCGTTCTCGGGGATGGAATTTACTTTGACCTTTCTCGCGGCCGAGCGTTTGAGTTATTCTTCTATGGATAATGCCTATATGTTTATCTTTATCGGTCTTCTGATCGCCTTTGTACAAGGGGGATATGTGAGAAGAAAGGCCAACCAAGTAGGGGAAAAGAAAATGGCACTCCAAGGATTAATTTTTCTCGTTCCTGGTTTGGTCGCCATTGGTTTTGCTCATTCAACTTGGTTGCTCTATTTAGGACTTTTCTTCTTGGCCGTGGGAAGTTCAATGGCCACACCTTGTTTAACTACTTTAGTAAGTCTCTATACACCTTCTCAAGATCAAGGACGAAGTGTGGGGATTTTTCGTTCTCTCGGTGCCTTGGCCAGAGTGATTGGACCTATATTGGCCTCCCTTCTTTATTGGAAGAGTGGATCAAGCTCTCCTTATTTTATCGGAGCGGCTTTCTTGATTATCCCCATGCTCTTGGTGGCCAAATTACCTAAGCCTTCTGAAGCCTAGGTTGGGGGCAAGATAGAATTCCAGTAGAGAGGATAAAGGGAAGTTCCCAGCGCCTCGCTACTGGCCTCTAATCCGGGATGAGTGTTGACCTCAAGGATTTCCCATCTTTGATTGAGAGAATTCCAAATGAAGTCTACGGCCATGTGGGGAAGGGATAAATCTTCTTTTATTTTATCACTAAGGTGAAAGAGGTGATTTCTTTCGCTCTCCTTAATTGAGGCTTCTTTAAAGGAAGAGAATTGAGCATTCTTTTTCCAGTTGGATCCTTGTTCTTTTTCAACCGCAAAATTTCTCTCTCCTAAATTGAGAATTCTTATTTCTCTGGCGCCTTCATGAGAGTGAGGCTCCCTTCCTAAAAAGGGCTGAATCAAAAAACGTTGATCACGTTGAGCTACGGCCTTTTCCCAAAATGAGAGAAGCTCTTTAGTCGTGAGTCTTAGGATGCCAATTCCTTTATTGCCTCTTATTGATTTTACAATCCATAATTTAGATTCCAGTTTTTTTTCAGTGGTGAGATCAAAGTTCCTTAATTTTTCCTCAGTAAGAAGTCCTCGATGAATGAAGGTCTTGACCATGGGATAGTCTTTCTTTTTTAGAAAGAGGTATTGTTGATCTTTGTCACGCAGGATTCTCAAAGAAGAAATTCTGTGAGGACAGAAACATCCCTTATCCACGAGAAAATCACAGAGGTTGAGATCGTGATCATCAAAGGTGATGCCACTGCAGCGATTGAGAACTATCGTTTCTTCAAAGTTTTGTTCTTCCAAGAGGGCCTGAAATGACGAATCTTCAATGGAGATTTCAAAGGGATTTCTTAGAAAAAGATTGAGTTGATGAGATTGAGCAAGTTGGGAAATATTCACGATACTTGCTAGTGATGAATCTCTAGTGAAAAGGATAAGATTTCGAAGTCCCATAGGCCCTATTGTATGCACCGGGTTAGAAAAGGGCCATCTAAATAACTAAATTTAGACAAAACTCTTATCAATAAGTGGTTTTTTATTGGCTTCAATAAAGGTACAATAGAGTCAGGAATACTTTAAAGAAATGATACTGAAGAGGGGACACCCTCACTAACCTCAACCCTTTTTTTATTTATGAATCACTCGTTTAAGAATTTGACTCTATCTCTTCTCCTCTTAGGTCTATGTACTTCGCTGATGCATTCCTGTTCTTCTGAGGGGATTATGCCTGAGTTCTTATCTTCCTCAGAAAATAAGAGTGCCAAAAATAAAGAAAGTAATAAAGAAAGTAACCAAGCCCCTGTAAAGCCCGTCGATCCCTACTTTAATGAAACCAATGCGGCCCAAGATAAAGTTGTCTCCAAGTTTTGCCAAAAGCTTGAAAATAGCTTTGGTAAATATCGCTGGGGACAAAGTAACTGTGAAAAAATGAATTGGAGCTATAAGAGGACCTCGGTAAAAGGAGACCCTCTTCTATGGATGACTTTCGGAGAATTTGAACCTGATCGCACAAAGGTAGAAACGACTCTCATAATGTGTGGAGTACATGGGGATGAAATTACTCCCATCAAATTCTGCTATGACGTCATCAATTATCTCAAAGATGTTTCTAAAGGGAAGATCGTCGATAAGAAGACAGGTGTCACGGCTGATTTAGAAGGTAAGTTCGTGGTTGTTGCCCCCTTAGTTAATCCAGACTCATACTTTAAAGGTCATCCTACGCGAACCAATGCAAATGGGGTTGATGTTAATCGTAATTTTCCAACGGAAGACTTTGATCGTTTGGCCCTTAAGAGATGGGAAGATCGCTATCGAAAAGATAAGAGGCGTTTTCCAGGTGTGAAGGCGGGCAGTGAGCCTGAAACAGGTTTTCAAGTGGATCTCATCGACCAGTATACTCCTGATAAAATTCTTAGTGTTCATGCCCCTCTCACGATGCTCGATTATGATGGCCCAGCAAGTATTCACACTGGTGGACTTGTGGGCTCAAAGGCCAATGAGCTCTTGATTAAAATGAGTGAACAGGCCAAAGGCTATCGCATTAAGAATTATCCTTTTTTTCCTGGAAGCTTAGGAAATTATGCGGGCAATGAGCGCAATATTCCTACCTATACATTAGAGCTTCCAACATCAGACCCAAGCAAAGTGGAAACTTATTGGAATCTATTCAAAAGTTCTGTCCATTCAGCGGTTATGCAAGAAGTTCGAGGCTCAAGTCTCTTTGCTCTGGAGAGTGAAGAGGAAGAGCAGGATACGAAATCAAACTAAAATTCACTTGTTTACTTCTGTAAGTCCTTAAAATTGTTCAGATTGCCATTTTTGTTTGGCACTTTATCTAAACTCCTCATAGAGATTACCCGATAGAGACTATCGAATAGATTCAAAGTTGAGGAGATATCTATGCTCGCTAGTTTTTCTGAGTTTAAATTTTACCAGTCGTTTAGAATTCCAGTTGAAAAGGCCGATAATCTGCGTTTTCTAGTGGAGAAAGAAACGGTTGTTGGAAAGAATGAATATATTGAAGATGCAGTTCTCTTAGATATTTCTCTAACCGGTTTAGGCTTTAGAACGAATGAGAGAATTTCTGTGGGAACGGAACTTGTTATTTCCCTTCAGTTTAAAAAATATCATCTTGATCTTACTGGTCGAGTGGTTAGGGCCTTTTGTAATGATATTGAAGATGATGAAATCGTCTACGGTATTGAGATTGATGAAGAGCCTAAGATTAATAAATTTCTTCAGCAATTTATTCTAAGCTTTTCTTCAGAGAGACTTAAAGATTGTTTAATCGACTCCGCTCTAAAAGAAAGATATACCAAGGCCTCTGATGGTTTTGAAATGTTTTCTCTGCTTCTTTCTCTCTTTAAAGATATTACTCACTTTGGTGACCGAGAGGGATTTCTAGAAAATATGTTAGAAGAGGTTGTTCGCGTAATTAATGCGAATCGTGCCTCGGTATTTCTCATTAATCCTGATTCCAATGAGCTTGAAGCGGTAGCTGCTTTAGGGGTGAAGAAAGAAAATTTAAAATTCGATTATCGTTTAGGGATTGCCGGTTCCGTTTTTACGACGGGAGTTGCTCTAAATATTGATACGATTAGTGATAAGAGTCGCTTCAATGATTTCTTCGATAAGAAGTATAAGTACGAAACCAAATCAATTATCTGTCATCCGATTCATAATCGCGAAGATAAGATCATTGGTGTTATTGAAGTGATCAACAAAAGAAACGAAGATCGTTTTACTGTGGAAGATGAAAAAACAATGAAGGTCTTGGCCTTGGTTTTTAGTTCTGTATTTCATAAGTATAATCCAATGAGTGACTCTTCTCAGATTCGTCGTTTCTCTAGTCCTCATGATCGTAAGTTTGCCCTTATTGGAAAAACTCCCCACATGGGTTCACTAAGAAATTCAATTATTAAATTAAAGGACCTCGATGAGCCAGTGCTCATTCATGGTGAGCGTGGAGTAGGGAAGTCACTCTACTCTCATATCCTTCATGCTGAAGGACAAAGAGGACTTAAAGAACTTGAAACAGTAGATTGTAATACTAAGAATTTTGATTCGATCGCTCGTCAATTATGGGGTGAGCCTTCTGAATCTAAACTCGTTAAATGCCAAGGGGGAACTTTAATTCTTCATGAAATTTGTTCTCTATCTATGGCCTATCAAGAGCATCTCTATGAGGTACTCTCTAAACGTCAAATCCCTACGGCCCCTCATATCAGTCTTGATGTTAGAATTATTGCAACATCGACTAAGGACTTAGGAAAGATGGTAGATGACGGACTCTTTGATCGTGATCTCTATGAGTACCTTTCTAAGGCCTTTGTTTATATGGAGCCTTTAAGAAGAAGAATGGATGATATTGAACTTCTTGCCGAGTACTTTCTAAAGATTGAGTGTAAGAAACAAGGGCTTCTCTTAAAGTCTTTTGCTCCAAAAATGATGGATAAAATGAAAGACTATGATTGGCCGGGAAATATTAAAGAACTTAAAACAATGGTCGAAAGAGCGGTTCTCTATAACCCTAAGGCCCACGTCATTAGTGAAGTTGAACTTGAGTCGGCCGCTTCTCCCTTAGTCGACAAGTCGGTGAAGCAGCGTATGTTTGGTGATTTACCTTTTGTAAGTGATTACCATGTTCCTCTCAAAGACCGTGTCGCGGTAGTGGAGAGAGAAATGATCATTGCAGAGATTAAACGATGTAATGGAAATAAGTCTAAAGCGGCAAAGGAAATGGGAATCTCCCGAGAAGCTCTTCGAAAGAAGCTCCTTATGTCTCGTGAAGTTCTTGATGGACTTGAAGAACAATTTCCAGATCAAAAGAAAAAAGCAGCTTAATCCACAAGGCCTTCGAAAAGAAGGCCTTTTTTTATCCCCTCATCAATTTCAGCAAAACTTTTCTCTTCTTATTGTCCTTTCTAAATTCACATAAGTAAATTCCCTGCCAAGTTCCCAGACAAAGCTTTCCCTGGTCTATGGGGATCGTCAGACTAGTTTGAAGAAGGATACTTTTCATATGAGAAGGAGAGTCATCGGGGCCTTCACTGGTATGGCGAATGAATTTAAGATTTTCTGGAGCCAGGTATCTCAAAAAGTTTTCCATATCTTCCTTGGCCGTGGGGTCATAGGACTCATTGATGGTCAGGGCACACGAAGTATGGGGGATATAGAGAACGAGGATACCCTCACGACATGATTCCTCTGCGTTATAGCTGGCGATTTCCTTTTGAATGGTGTCGGTAATATCGTAGAAGCCCTCTCCAGAAGTGGGAATCGTAATTTCTTGGGTCCTCATGAGTCTTTCCTTTTTTCCATTTACGAATAGTTTCCTTTTTCACTAAAATAGCACTAAATAGTGGAATTTAGGGCATATTTCTTAGATTTCTCGCATTTTACCCGATAAGAAAATATAAGTTAATTTTCATGGATTGGAGAATCATATGACAGGTCTTATTGGTCATATGGGCATCAAAGATGTTGTCGATATTTTTATTGTGACCTTCCTTATTTACCAAGGTCTTTTGATTGTTTACGGTACAAGGGCCGTGCAAATGCTAACCGGGATGGGAATCATTGTTGCCCTTTTTTGGATCGGTCACTCTTATAAGCTTTACTCACTTAATTGGCTTCTCGATCATTTCTTTGATTCATTCTTCATTATTGCGATCATACTTTTCCAAGATCAATTCCGTAATGCACTAGCATCCTTCGGAACGAGACAGCGCTTCTTTGGACTCTTTAAGCAAGAAATCCCAGGAAGAGAAATTAATGAAATCATAGAGGCCTGCCAAAGTCTGAGTCGTGAAAAAATTGGAGCTCTTATTGTCGTCGAAAGAAACCATGGATTGGCCAATTATATGGCCACGGGAACTTCCTTGCGCTCTGAACTCCATGCGGATCTTCTCTACGCCATCTTTCAATCGAGTTCTTCTCTTCACGATGGAGCCGTGATCATCGATCAAGGCTTAATTTCAGCGGCAGGATGCTTCTTACCTCTCACTCGCAATGTGGAAATTGATCGACATCTAGGGACTCGGCATAGAGCGGCTTTAGGTATAACGGAAGATACAGATGCGGTGGCCATAGTGGTAAGTGAGGAAAAGGGAAATATTTCATTGGCCGTAGGAGGGCAGTTCTATTCTTGTGATCATTCTAAAACGTTGCGTAAGTATCTCAAGCATCTTCTCAATCGCGAGAAATTAGATGAATCCCTAACTCCTATCAAATTAAGTGATATGCGATAAGTCGCGGCTAAAGGTTATTAATCATGAAGCAAAAGGCAACGGCCAAAACCACAAAGAAATTAAAGAAAGATGAGAATAATCATAATTCGGCAAGCTCTCGACATGTCTTAAAATTACTCTCACTTTTTATCGCTATTTCACTATGGTTCTATGTACTCAACTCAGAGCCTCTCGAAGTAGAAAGAAGGGTAGAGTTAGTCTTTATCACTCCGACAGATTTAGCGATCAATGTGGAAATTCCAAAATACGTAAAAGTAAAAGTGAAAGGCTCCAGGGCCTTTGTGCAAAATCTTGATCTGACACAGGAAAAGATGGTCATCGATTTACGGGATTACCCCTATGATCAGGAGACCTTTGCTGTGACTTTCGATCCCTCCATGGTGCAACTTCCTTTTGGAATCGAAGTTCAAGAGATTTCACCCCAGCAAGTTGTCCTCTCTCTAGAGCGAGAAATTAAGAAGAAAGTGCCCGTTCGTCTACGAACTGTGGGTGAAGTCGGTAAGGATCTGAAGCTCATTAATAAAGAATTTACTCCCCGTGAGTTTATGATTCGTGGGCCCTATCATGCCATCAAGAAAGTGACGCTCCTCAATACATTACCTCTCGATTTGGAAGGACTTGATGGAAATGGTGAGTTAAAGCTTAAACTTGAGCCTATTGATTCAAGAATTGAAATTGAAGACTTAAAAGATATAAGTTTCTATTATACAATTAGACCAAATAAAGCGAATCTTACCCTAAATGATGTCGAAGTGAGTTTCTTATCTAAAGGCTCTAACTATCAAGCTAATCGCAAGAAAGTGAGCGTGGATATTCTTGTGTCCACAGATAAGAGGGATCAAATTATTCCTTCGGATATTTTAGTTATTGGTAATCTCGTTTCGCTTAAAAAAGGTGTGCACAAGGTGGAACTCAAAGCAGAGCTGCCAGAGGGAGTTAATCTTCTCAAGATTAATCCCAGTGCTTTAGAAGTGACGATAAAATAGTGGGAGTCAAATATGGGGACGCGTAAATTATTTGGAACAGATGGAATTAGAGGAAAGGCCAATGTCTTTCCTATGACAGGAGAAGTGGCCTTTACTCTAGGTCGTGCGGTTACGGAACATTTCAAGTCCGTAAAGAAGAATAAAACTCCCCTTATTATCGTAGGAAAAGATACTCGATTGAGTTGTTATACTATTGAACAGGCCTTTGGTGCTGGAGTTTGTGCCCAAGGGGGAAGAGTGATTCTTACGGGTCCACTTCCCACTCCGGGAGTAGCCTTTGTCACTAAGTCTATGCGTGCCGATGCTGGGGTGATGATTTCGGCCAGTCACAATCCTTATTCAGATAATGGTATCAAGATATTTGATGCGGATGGTTTTAAGCTTCCTGACGATGTGGAGCTTAAGTTAGAGAGTATGGTTCTTGATTCCTCTTTGATCCCTACCATGGTGGACGAAGAGCTGGGACGGGCCAAAAGGCTCGAAGAAGTTTTTGGACGTTATTTAGTTCATTGTAAATCGGCCCTCGATGATAATCTTGATCTTGAGGGGATGAGAATCGTATTGGATAGTGCCAATGGAGCCGCTTATAAAATTGCACCGATGATGTTTCGTGAGTTAGGGGCTGAGGTCATAACCTTAGGAGATAACCCTAATGGAATGAATATCAATTTAAAGTGTGGAAGTATGCATCCAGAGATGACCCAAGAAAAGGTAAGAGAGTATCGTGCTGATCTGGGGATTTGCTTAGATGGAGATGCGGATCGTCTCGTTGTCGTGGATGAATTAGGAAAGATTGTTCCTGGTGATATTCTTATCGGCTGCTTTGCGAAGCTTCTCTTAGATCAAGGCGTCTTAAAGAAAGGAGATACAGTCGTAGGGACGATCATGACCAATCTTGGGCTTCAGGTCTATCTCGAATCTCTTGGACTTAAGTTTCATAGAACGAAAGTTGGTGATCGCTATATCATCGAACATATGAAGGAAACCAGTGCCATATTTGGAGGGGAGCCTTCAGGTCATATTATTTTTAATAATAATGCGACGACAGGAGACGGATCTTTGGCCGCTCTTAAGATGATTGAGTGCATGCACTATTACAATAAGAGCGTCTCGGAGTTGACTGGAAGCGTAAAGCTCTTTCCTCAGGTTCTCAAAAATGCCATGGTCAATTCAAAGCCCACCCTCGATGAAATCGCCTCATTGCAAAGTGAGTTGGCGGCCTGTGAAAAGGAGTTGGGGGATAAGGGTCGTATTGTGCTGCGCTACTCTGGTACGGAATCAAAGCTTCGTGTCATGGTGGAAGGGGAGAAGCTCGATCAAGTCGAATCGATTTGTGATAGACTGCTGAAAATCGCTGTGGATTCTATCGCGAAGATTAGTTAATCTTAATAGATATAGCGAAAGAATATATCCAGAAAAAAATAGGTAATAATTAAACCCATAATTAAAGAAATTGAGCAGGTAAGAAATGGTTCGTTTAGGTGTAAATATTGATCATGTAGCAACTTTAAGACAAGCGCGAGGAGAACCCTATCCCTCAGTCGTTGATGCTGCTTACACATGTCTTGATCATGGGGCTGATCAAATCACCATCCATCTGAGAGAGGATCGTCGTCACATTCAAGACACGGATGTGGAAGCGGTTCATCTTGTGACTAAGAAGTTTGGTAAACCCCTCAATCTTGAAATTGGAGTGGCTCCAGAGATTGTTGATATTGCCATGGCCACAAGACCGGATTGGATCTGTGTCGTACCTGAAAATAGAGAGGAGAAAACCACTGAAGGTGGTCTCGATCTTCTCAATCCTAAGACCTTTGAAAAGGTGAAAGCTGCCTGTGAAAAACTAAAGGCCAACGATGAGCAATTGAAAATTTCTCTCTTTGTTGAGGCCAATGAAGAAGTTCTTAGAAAATGTGCTGAAATAAATTGTGATGCTGTTGAGATTCATACCGGCGACTATGCAAGGGCCCATCTCAACGGTGAAGATATTGCTTCCTACATAGAACAATATGAAAGATCAAAGAGTCTATGTGCCGAACTTGGTCTTGGCCATCACGCTGGTCACGGATTAACTGGCCAAAGTGTCAAAGAGCTCGTTGAGAAGAATCTCTTTGTCGAATACAATATTGGTAATTGGATTATCTGTCAGTCTGTCTTTGATGGATTATCTAAAGTGGTAGAAAATCTAAAAGAAGAATTACAAAGTAAATAAACTTAACCCCCTTAGGAATAGACTATGAGAGTTGTTAGCTCTGAAGAAATGAAGGCCATTGAATCCCTTACTACCCAAGATATGGGATTTGGTGAAGCCCGTATTATTGAAAATGTTGGTGGAAATGCTGCTGAATTTATAGAAAATCGCTTCTTACTCGAGAATGATTTTTCTGAGATTATTGTCTTTGTTGGTAAAGGTTATAATGGCGCTAATGGCCTATGTATTGCCCGTCATTTAACGAATAAGGGCTACAGTGTTCGTGCCTTTCTTCTTTTTTCTGAGAGTGAGTTTGGGCCAGTTATCACTGAGCAACTCAATTTTGCTCGACACTTCGGTGTGAAAGTAAACTCCATTGATGATACTGAACAAATTGAATCTTATTTTACTCAAACTCAAGATGAGTTTCTTGTTATCGATGCCATCCTCGGAATGGGCTTCAATCCCCCTCTATCTAATTATCTCTTTGATGTGGTTAATCTTATCAATGATTATGCCACCATTGTTGTCTCTGTGGATGCGCCCACAGGTGTCGCCGGGGATAATGGTCGAGTCAATGGAAATGCGATCCACGCTGATTACACTATGGCCATTGGTCTCCCAAAATTGTGCCATTACGTTGGTGATGGAGCTGAGCACACGGGAAAACTCGTGGTCATAGAAGCAGGCTTTCCCTATAAAACTTTAGTGGGTGGCGATAAGCAGCTTTTGAGTGCTAATGATTGTATTGAAAATTTAAAAAGAAGAGATAAGTTTGGTCATAAGAATAGTTTCGGCCACTGTCTCGTCGTTGGCGGGAGTCCAGGTTTAACTGGAGCCGTTATTATGTCTTCTTTAGCGGCCCTTAAAGTGGGAACCGGTCTCGTTACCGCATCCACTTGGAAAGAGTCGTACGTAGAACTTTGCTCTAGGATTGTTCCCGAAGTTATGACAGGACTCATTCCCACGGTTAAAGAGGCGGTAGATGATATTATTAAAGATTTAAATCGTTGGGACTCTATTGTTCTAGGTCCAGGGCTTGGACGTGATTTAAAGTCTCGCCAAGTGGTTCTTCAAGTTCTCAATCATTTTGCAGGTCCAGTTGTTGTTGACGCTGATGCCATTCGCGTCCTTAACCTTGAAGAGGATGATCAAGTTCTCGCTCAAAGAAAGTGGCCTACGATCTTAACTCCTCACATGGGTGAGTTTGCTGATTTTGCCAAAGTTGATAAAGCAGCTGTTTTAGAAAATCCTATGGCCTATTTAAGAAAATTAGTTGATCGCACAAATAGTTGCATTCTTTTAAAAGGAGCCTGTAGCTATTTAGGACTTCCTAATGGTGATATCTTTATCAATTACTTTCCTAATGATGGTATGGCCTCTGGAGGAAGTGGTGATGTTCTTTCTGGTATTCTAGGGGGTCTATTGGCCCAAAGTCCTATGGAAGTTAAAACAAGTTCTATGTTTGCCAATAAACAAGTTGTTTATGATGCCATTAAGCTGGGAATTATCATTCATACTTTATCAGGTAAGCACGCTTCTCTAAAAGAGGGATCGAGATCAATGACCGCCATTAGTTTGGTAGAATATCTCTCTGATGCCTTCGCTGAATTAGAAGAACAACTTTAGGGGAGTCTATTTGAGCACTATACTTAGAGAGTGGAAGAAGAGTTTAGAAACAGATTTAGAGTCGATCATATATGAGCTAAAAGACTTTATTGAAACCCCTGCCATCATTATCCTCAGTGGTGATGTTGGTGTAGGAAAGACCACTTTTACCAAAGTTTTTGTTCAACAAATGGCCACCCATAAAGAGGCCTTTAGTCCTACTTATTCTTTAGTTAATGAATTAGGTAATCTTGTGCACGCAGATTTCTATCGCTTAAATAGTGCAGAGGAAGTGATTCACTTAGAGCTTTCTATGTATTTAGAAGATAAGGAATACTTCCTCGTAGAGTGGGGCAAACCCTATTTAAATGAAATTTTGGCCGAGACTTCTGATGATTTTGAAGTCTATGAAATAGAATTTGAAATGAATGAAGTTGCTGAAGGACAGTTAGTGGCCACTCGTGATTTAAAGTTAATCCATTTAAGTTCTTGACCAATCAAGACGGAATTATCTTCCGTTTCATCCTTTTTTTTCTCTAATTTTATTGAGTTTTTGAGCCTGTAAGAAGTTGGATTTTTTGACTTTCTTATGGATAACCTACTGAATTTAATGGGTATCAAAAAACTGACAGGAATGTGTAACTTTATTTTAGAAAATTAAAATGATTTTGTTTTATTTGAGAGTTGACTGTTAAATCTCTAGGCCGTCATAATATCTACAGACAAAATTAAGGAACTCTTTTAATCGAGTTTTTTAAAGAGTCTCTGAGTGAAGCTAGGAAAGTGAAACTCAATACGGCATTACAAAAATTTTTACCCTATCGGCTTTAAGCTATTTTAATGATTGGATTTATGGAGGAAGACCAATGAGACTTACATCAAAAGGACGTTACGCAGTTCGTGCTATGCTAGATCTAACTATGCATTCAAACGGGAATCCCGTTCGTTTACAAGAGATCTCTACTCGTCAAAACATTTCACTACATTACCTAGAGCAGCTTTTTAGAAAGCTTAGAAACGGACAATCTGTTAAGTCTGTTCGTGGTCCAGGTGGTGGATACGTTTTAGCGCGTCCAATGGATCAAATTTCAATTAAAGACGTTCTTGACTGTGTAGGTGAAAACACAAACCCAGCTAAGGATATCGTAGGTACTGAGGCGGAGAGTTCAAACACTGTTGAATTCCACCTCTCAAAAGATTATTTCCAAAACTTGGGAACAATCATGAGTGAATACCTAACAACAACTTCACTTGGAGACCTTGCTCGTCAAGCTAAAGAAGTTGAGGCCAATATTAAGTCTAACGAAGAAGTTGTTTCTTCAAATGACAATGGTTTTGGTGGACACACTCAAAGTACACCTACTACAGAAAATACAACTTCTTCTGAGAATAACGGGATGAATGTAACATCTGCGATTCGTGGTCCTCTTGGAGAGATCAACCAGTAAGAAATCATTTATTTTCAATGATAAAAAAGCTCGTCAATTGGCGGGCTTTTTTTTTGCAAAATTTAGAGAGTTTAGTTTGAAGATGAAAAGGTGAGAAGAAGAATAACAGCCCAGCTTTTCAAACTAAAAATCCAGATGAAGTCGACTCCCTACAAAATGAGCATCTGCTCTATTTCTATCGTAGTTAAAATGATGGATCCATTGATAGTCTAGGCTGATTTGAAAATGGGGATCCCATTGATAGCGATAAAAACATTCCGCTACGGTTTCTGGTTTATAATTTCCACTACCAATCCCACTCGAACGATTAAAGAAAGACTGATAACCACGTTCATGGGCCTTCCTATGATTTCCGGTGAGTTCTCCTCTTTCTAGTGCGAAACCTAGAGCATCGAGTGGTCTTCTTTTGAAGGGAGCATCGATAAGTAGCCCAATAACTGTGGAGCGATCCATATCCTGATAGTGTCTTACATCACGGTTGTCATCTTGTTGGCCAAATTTGGCAAAGAGATGGACTTGACGAGAAAGGGAATAATTTAAATTAACAATGACTCCTTTCTTATCATTGCGATCTTTATTTTCTTTCGTGTTTATCCTTTCTTTATCCGAGGTGAGGAAGTCTCCCTGATGATCAAAGCTTCCATATTCTCCTTTATTTATAAAGGCGAAGACTTGGAAGAGATCGTGGAGTTCACCCTTTCCCTTAGGTCTCCATTTTAGTCCATAGAGAAGCGAGAATTGATTATTGATTTGATCGAGATCACCGTTGGCACTGAAGTGGCCAAGATCGATAGACCATTCTTTATATTGGTCCTCGGCATGCCAGCCATAAGTATAGCCATGACCTTTTAGATCCTGAGCATAATCGAAAGCCCCACTATTATTAATGGCCTGATTGAGAAAGAGTATTGTTTGGTCATCAGCATAGGGGGAGAGGTCAAAGTAATCATTAACACCAAATTTACCAATATGAAGGGTTAAATCATGTTCTTTTTTTAATGAGAATTTTCTTTCATAGAAAAGCTTCGCAAGATAGGGTTGCTCTGGATGTTCTGGATCTTGCATGACATCGTTATTAACCATAGCGCCCCCAAACTGGGCGGCATCGACTCCTGCGCCACGCGCGTATTGGAGATCCAGAAAAATAGAGCCTTGCTCTAATTCTCTACTTATAAAGAGATCTCCTGAAAATGTAGCAGCTCCCGAAGTATGTTCACTTATACTGCTCGTTTGATAAATGATCGTCATCTGACCACCTAAGGTCAGCTCTTTTGCTGCCATGAGAGAAGTGCAGTTTAGAATAAAAAGGAAAAAAATTAATTTCATAGCTCCTATTAAGAATGACATGTTTTTTATCCTGTGGGGAAAATAAATTCACTGGAGTAAAATGATCCAGTTAAGTGTCTGGATTCATTAGTTTTTGTCCTATTTTTTCCTTATTTTTACCTTTTTTTTTTAATAAAATAGCCCCTCATACGTTTAATAAATAAGAACATCTTTTTGGAGAAAATGATGAGTGATCAAATGGAGAAACAGAGCTGGTTTCACACAACGGTAGTGGATAATGAGTCCTCTCTTTTAAACTACACGTTTAAGATTTTAAGCCAAATGGCCACCAGTGAAGAAGTCGTACAAGAGAGCTTCTTAAAACTATGGAAACAAGAATTTCCTGGTCATTTTGAGCACTATCCCAAGGCATGGCTATATCGTGTCTGTCGTAATCTCGCTATTGATATCTTGAGAAAGGATAAGAGGATTCGCTTTGAAGATAATTTAGAAGAAGTCCTAAGTTGTCCTTGTGTGAGTGAGAGTTTACTTCAGGCCAGTCAGATCATGGCCGAAATTAATAAACTCTCTAAAGCGGAAAAAGAAGTTCTTGTTTTAAAGTTTAATGATGATCTTAGCTATAAAGAAATTGCTGAAGTTACCGGTCTTAGCGTTTCTCTTGTTGGGGTCAGAATTCATAAAGGGTTAGAGAAAATTCGTAAAATTGTAGAGGACGAATTAAATAACCTTGAACTTAATCCTAAGAAAAAGGAGACAAACGTATGAATGGTGAAAATTTGAATCATGATAAATGGAATCAATCTCCCGAATTTACGGCCTATGCTCTAAATGAGCTTGACGAATCCAGGGCCCAGGAGTTTTTAAAAGAGTTGAGAGATAAAGGTATTAGTGAAGAAGAAATACGTGATGAAGTGGCATCCCTTCAGTTACTTAAGGCCACTTTACAAGCTGAGTTTTCTAAAGATCATTTGTTAAGAGTATCTCCTGAGATGCGTGAAAAAATTCTTTCACCTAAATCAACGAAAGGAGAACAATGGAAAAAATGGCTCTTAGGTTTTTCCGTGAGTACTTCGGTCGCCGTTATTGCTTTGGTGGTCTTCGTTAATGATAATATTATTGATAATAGTCCATCAATTTCTTCCATCAATGATGTTCATAGAGGAGAAAAGAATATCCTTCTTGAGAAGAAAAAAATAATAAGACCTGAGCGAAAACAAGAATTAGTAGAGAACTCGGCTCAATTATCTGGCCAGGTGATGAATACTACAGAATCAGTTGTCGCGACTCGAATGGCCAAGATGAAAAGTGCTCAAATTTCAGATTTTGCTCCAGCCGCGGGTGCGATAAAGGGAAAGATGATCCCTTCGCCCCAAGTAACAAGTCGTATTCAAGAAGAAGAATTCAATAGAGAAGGCTATGATAAGATTGATTCCAATCCCTATACATTGGTTTCAAATGAACCTTTGTCGACTTTTTCAGTAGATGTCGATACGGCCAGTTACGCAAATATGCGCCGTTTTCTCCTAAAAGGACAAAAGCCTCCTAAGAACGCACTTCGTATAGAAGAGATGATTAATTACTTTCCTTATTCATATGAAGGTGACTTTTCTAAACATCCAGTGGCCATCCAGGTCGATCAAGTTCAAAGTATTTGGAACCAAGATAGAAAAATTGTAAGGGTGGCCATGAAGTCAGAGACTTCTTCAGAATTGGCCCAAGCTTCAAAGAATCTTGTTTTCCTGATGGATGTATCCGGGTCTATGCATTCTCCTAAGAAATTACCCTTGTTAAAAGAATCCATGCAGCTTCTTTTAAGAAAATTGAAAAAGACTGATACGATTTCATTAGTTGTCTATGCCGGTGCTGCGGGAGTTATCTTAGAGCCTACTGAAGTAAGAGAGAAAGTCAAAATTCTCAAGGCCCTAGATCAGTTACGAGCAGGGGGCTCAACAAATGGGGGCGCCGGAATCATTGCCGCTTACAAAATGGCGAAAATGGGATTTATCAAAAATGGAGTTAATCGTGTCATTTTGGCCACAGATGGTGACTTCAATGTTGGAACTTCTTCTCGTGGTGCCTTGCTGGATCTTATTGAAGAAAAGGCCAAAGATGATATTTTCTTAACTGTAGTTGGACTTGGTATGGGAAATTATCAAGATGCTATGTTAGAGGAAATTTCAAACCGTGGTAATGGTAATTATGCCTATATTGATTCTCTGAGAGAGGCTAATAAACTCTTTAATATTGATCTTGAGAAGAATCTCACAACTGTGGCGAAAGACGTAAAAGTTCAAGTTGAATTTAATCCCAATCTGGTTAAGGCCTATCGTTTAATCGGTTATGAAAATCGTATGCTAGCAGCTAAAGACTTTAACGATGATAAGAAAGATGCTGGTGAAATGGGTTCTGGTCACACCGTAACGGCCCTTTATGAAATCGTTCCTGTCGGTGGAAAAATTGAGGATATAGCCCCGGTCATTGATGACTTAAAGTATTCAAAGCAAACTAAAGGGAAAGGAAGTCGCCATGATTTTGATGATGAACTCCTTACGGTAAAAGTTAGATATAAGTCTCCAACTGGATCAAAGAGTACCAAGTTTGAAGTTCCTCTTAAGAACAAAACTCAAAAAATTGAGAAGGCCGATCGCAACTTTAAATTGGCAACTGCTGCGGCAAGTTTAGGTCTAAAATTAAGAGATGACGAACTGACAAAGAATTACTCCTATGATGAGATTCTCAAACTCGCTAAAGAGGCGAAGGGAAGTGATCCTTATGAATTCGAAGCTGAGCTTATAGAAATGATTGAGCTTGCGAAAACAATTGATCGCAATGACTAGGGCTTTCATATCATATCTTTTCTTATAACTTTTGTTACAAAGAAAGGAAGTAGAGGGGGCAGACTCAATCGATAAGTCTGCCCTTTTTTTGAAGTCTTCTTTATTTACTCCTAAGCAAATAACGTTGAATTTTCCCACTCGGTGTCTTAGGAAGTTGATCTAAGAATTCTATGATTCTCGGATAGGCATGGGCTGCTAAGGATTTTTTTACAAAGAGAGAAATTTCTTCTTTTAAATCCTCTTTGAATTTCTTTTGTTGCTCTTCTTCCATGGTGCCTATCTCTTTCAAGGTCTTAGGATTGAGAACTATATAGGCCTTTACAATTTCAGTTCTTTTTTCATCGGGAATTCCCACCACTGCAGACTCTACCACTGCAGGATGTTCTACGAGTGCACTTTCCACATCAAAGGGTCCGATTCTATAACCAGAGGAGGTGATCACATCATCACTTCTCCCTACGTAGGTGAAGAGACCCTCTTCGTTCATTTCCGCAGTATCATGGGTGTGATAATATCCTTTGCGAATTGAGTCCGTCTCTTTTTGATAGTAGCCCTTAAACCAAAGAACTGAGGAGTTTGCTATATCTACGGCAAGTTCACCAGGAGTATTGGGAGCAACCTCTTGTCCATTTTCATCGACTACGGCCATCTTATAGCCCGGCATAGGAAAGCCCATACTTCCTGCTTTCTTGGTGTGATCCAATGAGTGATGATTATTCACAACCATGCCCAATTCTGTTTGGCCGTAGTGATCACAAATTACTGTTCCCAATTCTTCACGAAACCAGCGGATGACTTCTGGGTTTAGGGCCTCTCCGGCACTACTTACTCTACGTAATTGACCTTTAATTTCTTGGGCGAGTTCCTCTCCGGCACCAATTAATAGGCGAAAGGCCGTTGGAGATCCCGCTAGATTTGTTATCTTATATTTCTTTATCACTCGGTAAGTGTCTTCAGCGGTGAAGCCTGCTTCATTGAAAAGTAGGGAGTTTCCATTAATAAGAGGGCCAGTCACACTGTAGTAGAGTCCATAGGCCCATCCTGGATCGGCCAGATTCCAGAATCGATCTTCTTCTCTTAAGTCGACTGCATAGTCCATATAAATTTTAAATGATGTGAGGGCATGGATGGGAACGGGAACTCCTTTAGGAAGGCCAGTCGTCCCTGAGGTTGAGAGTATCATCATAAGATCTTCTCCCGATCGGGCCACTGGTTCAAACTCAGAAGATTGCTGAGAAATATCTTTAGCGTAGTCGAAGTCCCCTTGATATTTCTGGGCGTTTTCATCACGACTCAATACAACCTTAACTCCATCCGTTCGTGGGAATTTAACCTCTTCTAATTTGGGTCTATTGATATGATCAGTGATGATGACCTTCGCCTTTGAAGTTTGTAATCTCTGTTCAATGGCCTTGGGTCCAAAAGCGGTGAATAGGGGCTGGTAGATGGCACCTGCTTTCCATGCTCCTATTATAGTATAGAGGAGTTGAGGGGTTCGAGGGAGAAGACCCGCTACAAAGTCACCGGGTTTTACCCCTTGGGCCACAAGAAAGTTGGCCACCTTAGCGGTTTCCTCTTTTAACTTCTTAAATGAGACTTCTTCACTTTGGCCGTCTAAACCTTCCCAATAGAGGGCAATCTTATCGGTGTGAGCGTAGCGATCACAACATTCAATGGCCGGATTTATTTGGCCAGAAAAGTCTCCAACAAAGTGTTTATCGAAATCCTGTCGATTAAAGTTTTGATAAAATTCTGAATAATGAGGTAATGAAAGATTTTGAGATGACATATAAATATCCTTATTTTTTTGAATATCTTCTGCTATCTATTGTGGCTTAAAGCATTCTCTTGTCAAAAGCTCTGGTACGGCCGTTTAGCATTTTGTGCCTACTGTTAAGGCCTTTTTTTTAAACAAGTCGTGTAAGATTAACTAGTATATTAAGCGATATAATGAGAGATAAAGAATAATAAGTAAGGATTGGCGTAGTTTCTATGGTTTATCAAAATCGAACATATTTAGATTATAATGCAACCGCGCCTATTCTTGATGAAGTCTTAGAAGAAATACGCACAGGTGCTTGGCCTATGGGAAATCCTTCAAGTGTTCACACCTGTGGCAAGAAGGCCAAGAGGAAAATGGGAGAGGTTAAATCTTATCTCTATGATCTCTTTCAACTAGGGGAAAGGGAGTATGAACTCTTTTTTCACTCAGGTGCTACCGAGGGGATAAACTCTCTTATTAAATCAAAGGCCTTTGAGTCTTTCGAAAAGAATCGACACTTTGTTTTTCTCTATGCCCTAAGTGATCACAGCTGTGTCGTTAATCAAATCGATTATATCCAATCCTTAGGTCTAAAATCTCATGCCTTAGCTGTGGACCACCACGGCCAAATCCAGTGGGAGCAAATTGCAGATGTTTTAGAGGGGATGAATCTTGATCAAACAGATATTCTTCTGAACTGGACTTGGGTCAACAATGAAACAGGTGTCGTCAATTCTCTAGATCAACTCTCTCTTATCAAAGAAAAATTTCCCGTAATGATTCATGTGGATGCTGTTCAGTCGATTGGTAAAATTAGGGAATTTAACCAATTAAATTCAATTGCAGATGCCTATACATTTAGTGCTCACAAATTTGGAGCCCTTAAGGGGATTGGCTTTAGCTTTGTTAAGCCACATTTTATGAAGGCCCTGATGAATGGGGGTGGTCAGCAAGATAAATTACGCTCGGGTACCGAGAATACGTGGGGGATCTTTTCCATTCAGACGGCCCTAGAAGTTATGAAAGAGCGTTATCAATTCGATGAACAAAACGAAGCTAAACTTTATATTGAAGAGAGGTTGCGCCAGCTGATCGGAGATAAGGGACATATTGCAGGTGAAGGGGCTCCCCAAAGAAATGGGAATACTCTTTATTTTATACTCAACGATATTAAGGCACAGACTGTCTCTATGGCCTTAGATATGGGAGGCATGGATGTGAGTAATGGAAGTGCTTGCTCATCTGGCGCCGTTATTCCCAGCCGTGTTCTTATGGCCATGGGATATAGTGAAGATCAGGCCATATCAGCAATTCGCCTATCTTTTAGTGCCTTCTTTAAAAAAGAAGAGGCCATTGAATTATGGCCTCGTTTAGAAAGTGTTTTAAAACGCTTTGTTTCTTAAACAAAGCTCTATTCGTTTTTTATTACTCAACAAGTAATTCAAGAGCAGTAGGACCACAGTAGGTTCCTGTAACCGCTTTTCTATTCTTACCGACGAGAACTTCAACATCAAGATCGCCTCTTGCTGTATCGAGAGCATTATTGAGCTCATCAATAGTCAGGGTACGAAAATTATCACGTGTAACAGAAAAGGCCATTGTATCTACACCAGCTTTAATATCTTCTACGAAGAGTTTCTTGGTATCGACCACAAATTCCACAGTCTTATTCGCAAGAGCACCTTCTTTTTGTAATGAACTCACTAGCTCGCGCATTTCTTTTACTTTCACGCTGAATCTCCGTTAATTTAAATGATTATTTGTATATAAATTACTGAATTTATTTCAATTTGAAAATACCTAAAACTCGACTCTTTAGAGGGATCCTTTAGGCGGTGGTGCATATTGCTGGGGCAAAATGGCCACGGGGTGACTCGATGGGACTAGGTATTCTTTTCAATTCCCATCTAACTCCTTATTTTCTGGAAGATCGCAAAGTGTCAAAGTTTTATACATTTTTGGCACGAAGGTTGCTCTATATATAGGCAGCAGGTTGGTAATAGAAAAAATGGCCTTGGTTCATAACAGACACTAGTTTATCCCACAGTCCCACCACTACCAACCCCATTTAGAGTGGCCTGAATAGGCTCCTATCACAAAGACACTTCTCTAAGTCATAAAAAACTTATCTTTAAACTAAGAAATGGAACCAAGGCCCTTCTCTCTTTGAGAGGGGATTTAGATGAGCTTTAAGCGAAAACCATTTTGGCGAATGCTGGCAATTTTCACTTCTTTACTATCAAGCTTTTTTCGTAAATTGGTGAGATGAGTACTTAAAGTTCTTGGGAAGACACTTTCTGGATCAGTCGGCCATACAAATTGAATGAGTTCATCTTTAGGAAGCACGGAAGCTGCATTAAGAAGGTACTGCTTCAGAAGAATATAGATAATCTTATATTCCGTTTGAGTCATAGGGATATATTCATTACGACATTTAACAGACAGGAGGGACTGATCTAATTCGATGTCTCCAACCTTCAGTATATTTTGCTCTTGTTGGGAAGAATGATCATATTTTTCAACTTTCTTAGTAATACGAGTGATGACTTCTTCAGGTTCCATATAGCGACAAATAAAGTCTTCAGAGCCCATATTGAGAGCTTTTAGACGATTGTGAAGATTATTTTCGGAGCTAATGAAAAATAGGGGTGTCGATCGCATATGAGGGATACTACGCAGTTTGAGCATGATATCAAAGCCCGTGGTGCCCGGAAAATAAATATCAAGTAAGATCGCATCGTATTCATCTTTCTTAGCGGCAGCTAGTCCATCATCTGGGCTAGAATAGGTGTGGACTTTAAAGTTCTCCGAGAGCATTTCTTTGTAGAGCTCTAGAGCGTCAAGATTATCATCAATATAAAGTAGGTTCTTCATAACTTCTCTTAATTTATTTGTATTTTAAGAGTATTGGATGAACCTCTGTGTGTAAATAATCTTTATAATGAGCGTAAAATTTGACGTATTATCTTTTTAACTTTTTATTTTTTGATAAGGGGTGGATTTGATGGATGGAAAATATTAGGAAAAAAATTAGAGGGCCTCTCTCATGGAAAATATTCATCTCCCATGTCCTCTAATTTTTTTCCTAAATTCGCAGGGTATGCTTCTTATTGAAGGGATCTTAGAAAATAGGGCCATGAAATACAAGAGGGCCCAATATTTTTCGTTTTTAGAACTGAATTCGTGAAAAATTTTCAAAGAATTTGGGGAGTGGTTCTAGTTTTGAGTTTGTCCTAACATCACTTGGAAGATGTAGCGATTTCCACCTTCTTTTCGGTGTTGCTTATGTTTGCGAATGATTTGTGCCGCCTTTTCTGTCGTTTCCATAAGAAGCGCATCGAGCTCTTTAATTCCTTCATCACTTACATCGTTATAAAAGAATTTATTCAATCCCTTGTGCTCACCATTTTGAAAGTTGATATGCTGTTGCTCAAGAATGGTTCTAATCAGGGAGAAAGAAGCATTCTTGGAAACAATAGGACTTACATTGCCCGCTTTATAGACTTTGCCTAGGTCCGTTTCGGTACGCTCTAAAATTCCAAGGTCTACAAAGGTGTTGAGCTTTCTTTCTATATCTTTACCGTATTCGACCCTAAGATCGACTAAGGGAACTCCCTCTTCCATTTTATTCACAATATCAGTATAGGCATTGAGAAAATCAATATCATGGGCCAAGCGAAAAGAAGCCTTTTCATTGAGCTTGAGGGCATAGACGTGATCTACGTCTGCATGGACTTCAAGGTATTCATCAGAAATCGTTCGATTATAGAAATGGGCCCATGCTTTTCTTTCTTCTGGTTCGAGACCACATAATTTAAGAATTCGCAGTCCGGTATTTAAGGCCGGATCAGCTTTTCCATTTTTTATTTCTGAAAGGTGACCTTTAGAAACTCCGAGGTTTCTCGCCACTTGAGATAGAGAAAGGTCGGTACTATCCAGGTAGCGGTTGAGCTCTTTGAATAATGTGTGAGAACCAATTTCTCTCGTTAGCATCGGGTAATATTCCTTCTATTAACAATGATGTTAGAAGGTTTATATCGCACCCTGTCATGGCTTTCAAGAATGTTTTTATCGGCGAACAAAAAGCTTGTAAGAAATACAGAGGTTAAGTCATTGAAATAATGGGACTAGTACGCAAATTCAAAGAGTTGCAAATTTTATTTAGTCTTCAAATTTTTCTAAGTCGATATCGCGAGAGAGGGTGAGTCCCGCCACTCTCTCTTTTTCTTTTTTAATAAAAGGAAATTGAACTCTCTTCAGGGGAAGGTGTTCACCTTCTTCCCATTCATAAGCAATCGTTATGGTCTTGGGGACAAACTCAGTTAGGGAAGTGAGAAAGTAATCCTTGGGAAGGTGGGCCATTGGATTTTCTTCACTTTCTTCTTCATCCATTTCAATCTCAGTCATAGGACGACCGGAAGTATTTTTAACAATGATGGCCCCTTTTATTTTTTCCCGTGGAACATCAGAAGTTAATGACCATGAGCCAATGTGAAAGAAGTCGAGGAAGAATGTTGATTTTTGATATTTTAATTTTCGTGGCAGGAGGAGGGATTGGACAAAGCGTCTAGTGCTAGGGTCTTTTGACTTCTTGGCCAGCTTCTCTGCCAGAGCCGAATCTTCAATTCTTAAAATATAGGCACCGGGTTCTTTTGTACTTTTAAAAAGTAGGTACTGAAAAGCAACACTGAAAAGGGTGAAAAGCTTTTGCTGGTCAAGATGGATATGTTCCTCTTCTGTCTCGACTAGTGTCTTAACCGATTCGTATAAGTCTTCTTTAGATAAATCTTTTGAAAAGCCTCGTCCTCTCATGCTGAATTCATGCTCCATTTATGGGGTAAAAAATTTAATTTGCAGTCATGTTTTGTAAGGGATGATGGATTTTATGTCTAGAGTAAATTCTTGAATCTTATAGAGATTACTAGCTTCCATAAAGATTATTTTATTTCGAGTAGCGAAGAGGTTTTAGGAGGGAATTCACAAACGTGCTCTGTGCGTTATAGTGGGAGGCTTGGAAAGAATGGTCTTTATTTAAAAAATATCTCTAGTCTCGTTGACGATACTCCGATAAACCTCTAATATCCCTCGAATATATACTAAGTAACGTAGATTTATCGACATTTTTGAGCTGATGGTAACTTTCAGTTCATTTAGACAGTGGAGAAAAACGCATGAAATTAATGGCGAAAACGAGAAACATCGGGATTTCTGCCCACATTGACTCAGGGAAAACAACTCTGACGGAAAGGATCCTTTATTACTGTGGTGAGATCCACAAAATTGAAGACGTACGTGGTGGTGGTGACGGTGCCAAGATGGACCACATGGAACTTGAGAAAGAAAAAGGTATTACCATTACTTCTGCTGCAACTACTGTATGGTGGCGTGGTTTCGAAGGTAAAGGGACGACTTTTGCTTCTGGTGTTGAAAAAGACACTCGTGTAAATATCATCGATACTCCCGGTCACGTTGACTTTACTGTTGAAGTTGAGCGTTCACTTCGTGTTCTTGATGGTGCGATTCTCGTTCTTTGTTCAGTGTCTGGTGTACAGTCTCAGTCGATTACTGTTGACCGTCAGATGAAGCGTTACCGTGTTCCACGTCTTGCTTTCATGAACAAGATGGACCGTATGGGTGCAAACCCATTTAAAGGGCGTGATGCTCTTAGAGAAAAACTAGGACACAATGCTGTTCTTATGCAAATTCCAATTGTAGCAGAAGATCAGTTCAATGGTGTTGTAGATCTTATTACTAAGAAAGCTTACTATTTTGATGGTGATAACGGTGAAACCGTTCGTATCGAAGATTGTCCAGCTGAACTTGTTGACCAAATGGAAGAATGTCGTTCTGAAATGATCGATGCTGTTGCTGAGTTTGATGACGAAGTGATGGAGAACTACCTAGAAGGTAATGAGCCAAGTGAAGAAGATCTTCACAAGTGTATCAAAGCTGGTGTTAACTCTCTTGAATTAACTCCTGTTTTCATGGGTTCTGCTTTCAAAAACAAAGGTGTTCAACCTCTTCTAGAAGCGGTAACAAGATACCTTCCTTCACCACTTGAGTGTGAAAAACCAAATGCAGTAAGAGATACTAAAGAGGGTGACGTTAAAATCAACCTTGAACCAGATCCAGCTGCTAATCTTGTTATGATGGCGTTCAAAATTACTGATGAGCAATTTGGACAGCTAACTTATACACGTATTTATCAAGGAACTCTTAATAAAGGGGACACTGTTTATAATACGCGTACTAAGAAGAAGACACGTATTGGACGTATCGTACGAATGATGTCTAATGACCGTGCCAATATCGATGAAGCCCACGCTGGTGATATCATCGCTCTTGTTGGTATTGACTGTGCTTCAGGGGATACTTTTGTAGGTAATGATGAGGACCTCGACATCTCATGTGAGGGGATTCACGTACCTATTCCGGTTATCGAACTTTCTATTAATGTTAAAGATAAGGCTGAGCAAGCTAAACTATCAAAAGGTCTTCAACGTTTCATGAAAGAAGATCCAACTTTCCACGTATTTACTGATGAAGAATCAGGGGAAACTCGTATCGCAGGTATGGGTGAGCTTCACCTTGAAATCTACGTAGAACGTCTTAAGCGTGAATACGGATGTAACCCAGAAGTAGGGGCTCCACAGGTTAACTACCGTGAGACTATTACAACGGAAACTCCTTTTGATTACACTCACAAGAAGCAAACTGGTGGTTCTGGTCAATTTGGTCAAGTTGTTGGGACTCTTCGTCCTCTTACAAATGATGAGAAAGACTCTGAAGACCAAGTTTTCAAATTCCATAACCAAATTAAAGGTGGTTCTATTCCTAACGAATTTATCGGTGCCTGTGAAAAAGGTTTCGAAGACGTTATGGATAACGGTCCTCTTGCAGCTTTCCCAGTGATTAACTGTGAAGTTTTCCTACAAGACGGTAAGTACCACGATGTTGACTCTTCAGATATGGCCTTCCGTATTGCTGCTCGTCAGGCGATGAGAAAAGCAATTAAGAACGCAAATCCTGCGATTCTTGAGCCATTTATGAAAGTTGAAGTAACAACTCCAGATGAGTACCAAGGGACAGTAATTGGTGACCTTTCTTCAAGACGTGGTCTTATCCAAGGTTCTGAGACTGATCCAAATGGTGAAGTTATCATTAACGCTGAAGTACCTCTTTCAGAAATGTTCGGATACTCTAACGATCTTCGTTCATTCTCTGCTGGTAAAGCTTCATACACAATGGAATTCGCAAGATATGCTGAAGCTCCTTCAAATATTGCAGAAGCAGTTATGAAAGAAAGAGCTGAGAAACTTGCTAATGATGACTAAACTCTAGTCTAAAAAGTTTAAATAAGGAAGGCCTCTTGAAAAAGAGGCCTTTTTTATTTTCTGTTGTGTTAAGGGGTAATGAAGTCTCGCTTAGAGGTTGATTTCATCAATAAGGATTTGAATTCCTTGAAGACGATTATCAATGGCCTCTTTATCGGCATCTAGAATTTCATATTTCTCATCGAGAAGTCTTCTTTGCTCATCAACAGCATCGAGTTGATCTTCAATTGTTAGGATAAGAGCGGCCAAGATTTTTCCTTCCATATGGTCAAAACCACCATCAGCATTTTCTCTTTCGAGATCGAAGTTTACTTTTACAGCGTTAATATTGTCATCGATTTGATTGAGCATGACTGCGTTGATCTTTCCTACTTGATTGTAGTCACGTAACTCATCTTCAAGACTAAAGCCTTGAGCTGCTACTTGTGTATTGAAAACAATAAGAGTTAATGCAATTAAGCTTAAAAAGTTTTTCATATTATGCCTCCACGATAGTTGCCGCATTTGGGGATGCGTTTTTTTTTTTATGATTTATACAAAAAGGGTAGTGGGCTTTGATTAATTTCTCTAGAAGGTGTGAAAAATAGAAAAGGGGGTGTAAAGGATTTAAACACCTTTCAAAAGTGTATAGAAATATAACGGCCTAGTCCTGCTAAGTAACTGTTATAGCGTGAAGATTTATGGCACGAATTTTGGATCATATAAGGCATTAGAAATTATATCAGCGGAGTGACTATGAAGCGTCTTAGCGAGCTAGTGTTAAAAATGAATAAAGGGATTTGTGTTGTGGCCTTAGGATTGATGTCCTTTAATGCATTTGCAAAAGCCCCTATGACAACGGATCATTTAGTAGAAGAGAGTTCGAAGAAGCGCTATCCTGCAGGATTATCTATTGCACCCTTAGAGTCTTATATGGATATGCAATGTTCAGATTTCTTTGATTCATCTAATCGTGATGAATTTGTCCAATTCTTTAAAAGAGAACTTACTCTGTTGAATCCAAACTTTTGTTCACAGGTAAGGGATGCTGCTTTTGAGGAAGATAGTATAGAGTCTGAAAAAGAATTTATTGGTGCCGGGACCTTTTCTCATTTATTAGAAGTTCATTATAATGAATTTCACTACGTAAAAGAGCTTAATCACTATCAGAATGTGAGCTGTTCGGAATTAGTTTCTTCTCAAGGAGAGTTTTCTAAATTCTTTAATGAGTATATTGAACAACTCAACCCTAATCTTTGTGAACTTGTTAAGCCTTCTGCCTACGAAGAAGAGATGGATATGGCCCAAGCGGATCGTCAATTTATCGGAATGGGAACTTATTCAAAAATTGTTGAAGAAGCCTTTAACGAATTCTATTTTTCTAAAGCTCAGAGACAATAGTTCTGAGCTTCTAATTCAATACCTGAATTTGCGGCCATTGATTTTAAGTAGTAACTCATGGCCGCTACATTGTGACTTTCACTTTTCTTTTCTTTAAAGCGGCACAGTCCTTCTGTAATTTGATTGATTTGCGACTGGCTTACTTTTAATTCACTTAAATTTTCAAGAATTCCAAGAACAGTTGCACTACTGCCTTCTTTACTGATTAAGGCCATCGAATCGATTAAGTCTTGTTTATTATCTTCATTTACAAAGGTGAGCATATTTTTAAGGGCATCTCCAGCCGCTTCACCTTGGAGCTCGCGAGTCTTTTCTAAGATATCTTGAAAGGCTTCTTTGGTACCTTTCAAGTTAACTAGATTTTCAAAAGCCGCTTGGCGAAGACCTTGGTTTTCTGCACCTAAAAGATCTAGAAGTTCAGACTCTTCCATCCAATTTCTTAGATCTAATTTCTTTGGATGGCGGGCCGTAATTTCTAAGAGCCTCTTTAAAGATTGTTGAGCAATGGATAAGGCCGGATCATAGAAACCATCATCTTCGTCAGGTAACTGGCCACACCCCTCTCGATAACAATCTTTAAGAGACTTAAAGCTTGTCTTTAAGAATTCCTTAGCTTGTCCAATTCTCAGCTCTTCCAGGTATTGATCTGTTGTTACTGCTGAATCGACAAAATTACGATAGGCCGCTGATCCTGTCGCTTTTTTAGGTAAGGCCTTCTCCAAAATTTTCTTTCTGTATGTATTGGCCTCTTTATGAGCATTGGCTACTAGAGAATGATCAATACTGTGTTCAGAATCAATCTGCTCGGAAGATGTTTCATTATCTAAAAGTGCTACCGCCCCCATAACCAGAACAAAGACGGTAGATGCTACTAAAAATGAGTTCTTCTTTTTTCCCAACATACTTATACTTACTCGCTAATTCTTATGAGTCTAAAAGACTTTGTAACGCTGAAGCTGAATTTGTCTTCTTTTCAAGATTAGTCACTACTTCTTCAACTGCTGCTCTAACTGCTGGAGAAAGATCAAGGGTTGAATCAGAAGCAAAACCAAAGAATCCACCATCATTTAAATTTAGAGTGATGTCTAAATTCTTTTTGAATCCATTATCGTGTCCAGCATAGGGACCTTCTTTGTCAGCAAATCGACATTTCTGAGAAGGACCACCATTATAGGCTGACCAAGAACCACGGATAAGTTTGAAGTAATCAATATTTTGATTCTCATCAAGAAAACATGTGTACTTCGTCGCTGCATTTCTATAACCGTGGTGAAACTGTTGTCTTAGGTAATTAAGTCCATAGTCCACGGTCTGTTTAACCGAATCATACTTTCCTTTATTTAAGAATTCATCAAAGTGCCATAGAGCTGACAATTGGAACATTCCCACATCACTTCCATCGCTTCCACCTACGATAAGTTGACGATACTTCTTCTCTCCACGTAGGTCCTTACACTTTACGAGGAAACCTTCAGACTCTTTATTACGATTAAAGATTCCAAAGAGTTTCTTTCCACCTTCTCCATTGAGAGCCGCTTGGAATTGGTCTTTCGCTTTTGAACTTTTAATATTTTCACCAGTAGATCTTTCATCATTACAGTAGTCTCTATCTGAATCGACTTCTCTAAAGTGAACAAAGAGTCCCTCTTGATTGGGAACAGTTAAGGAAAGGGCCAAGAAAGCGTAGTAGGCCTGTGGGTTTCCTTCATCCAGGTATCGCTTGGCCTTGGCATGGGCTGACTTGAGAATAATCTTAACGATTTCATCTCCATAGTTTTCTGAATTTCTTGTATCGTGACGATAGATAGGTCCGTAGATTTCTGCACTCTTATTGATCGTGGCCATAACATTATCAAGAATTCTTACGATAGAGGCCCTCGATTTCTTGTCTTGGATATCGTCTGTTTGAAGACTTTTCTTCGTTTGACCGGTCATCAAAAGGGTATCTTCACTAAGATATTGTTGCTTATCAAAGTAGGCCTGGCTGCTTAGGGCCTGAACTAAGGTTAATCCTATAAGTGAGCTCTTAATAAGCCCGTGAGAAATCTTCTTCATGGAATACTCCTAGAAATTTTGTTTTTCGGATTTGTACCAAGATTAGAGATTTTACGCAATGCGCTATGAAGAATTTACTAAGGTTAAAAAAAAAGGCCTTCACTAGGGAAGGCCTTGGAATCATTAGAATTTTAGTGAACCCACATTTGATAGAGTCGATCGGAAAGACTATTATTTCGTCTTCCGTCTTTTACACAGCTATTGTACTTTATTTTTTCTTTCTTCTTTTTGAAGAAACCATCGACTTCATCATAGGGATGTTGCTCATAGCATTCAGCAACATGGGCCTTGAAGCGCTCCTCTTCACGCCAAGACATATCGTAATCATAAATAGCGTGATGGTGATCACCGGCGATATCTTGTAGGCGATCAACTGGTGCTTCATTATTCCAGTCTTTTGTGGTTTGAACTAATCCATCTCTATCAATTGTGTAATTGGGAGCTGAAGTTTTCCCCACATTGAGAACCTTCTTATAAGGCTTATTCACTTTATTGATCGGATGTTCTGCGGGATCATCAATTTTAAATTTTACATTAACACTCAATCTTCTATGAGGTCCTTCCTTGAGGAGATCGTGAAGCATTTGAAGATCATGAGTTTGCATTCGCATGCAACCGTGACTATCAAAGGCCCTTACAAAGGGATCGAGATTAGGTTGTACGTGGAATCCAATCGCCGTATGACCTTTGGCCGGATTTTCATCAGTCGTAATTCTTAAAAATGGTTTACCTGCAAAGTATCTAGGCTTATCCCTTTTAGAGATCGCCGCATTCTTATCGAGATATGAATTTTCAAAGCGCGGAGTAAGAAGAGTGACAGCATCGTTCAAAACGCCTTCATCAAAAGAGCCTACACCAAGAGGAAATACCATTTTAAGGTCATTTAATGTATCGGAAACAATGAGCTTTCTATCAGCAAGTGAAGCATTCAATTCAAATTTCGTGCGAGAAAGGGGAATCACTTTCTTTACGCGAACGTTGATGTCCGAAGGGTTATTTGATGAAACAAGAATATCGGCCATAATGAAGACCATCTCGTTAGAGTTCTCTAGAGAACCAAAGCTGGCAATAGGAAGAATGGTTTGCCCTGCTTTCTCGGTAGGGATATCCGTGAGAAAGAGGTTAAGAACCTCATTCATATCATAATTGTCTGCAACATAGTCATCCCAACTCTTTTCTAAAGATTGTGAGATCTGGGAAAGATTTTTTAAAGCACCAATTGAATGGGTCGCATCGGTTAGGCGCACGCCTTTGAGCTGGTTTTTCTGTTCTGAAGTAAAGTTAAGGGCGGCCAATGTAGGCATAGAGTGACAAACAACAGATAAGGCCAACGCCTTAAGTAGGGTCTTTTTCATGTGTGTGTACCTTGTTAAAGTTATTGTGTGTTGAGTCAGTTTCTATGATGCATCGTGATAGATTCCAAGGGACCTTATAAAACTTTCTTAGTTATTCTGGTGAATCTTTATCAAGGTCTAACTTAAAACTTATACTTGCCTATAAGTTTAGGCTAATCTATAAGTAAATCTGATATTAAACAGTAGTTAGGCTTAATGAAATAATTCCTCTTAATCCCAACACCAAGAAAGAGTCCAATATGCTTGAAACCAGTCAACTCCAAACTTTAGTGGCCGTAGCCCGTGCCAAGAGCTTTTCTAAAGCTGCGGAAGATCTTCATGTTACCCAATCGGCCATAAGCCAATCGATTAAGAATCTCGAACGAAAGATTGATGTTCGACTTTTCAAACGTTCAGGAAAGAAGGTCGTTCTCACCCAAGAAGGTGAGAAACTCTATTTGCTTGCTCAGAACTTTCTTTCTCAAATGGAAGAAACGCTCGATGAAATAACTCATGATAAGACTTCGATGAATGGAGTTGTTCGCATCGGAACACTAACGGGGATTGGGAAGTCTTGGCTCGCTCCTCAAATGCTTCAATACTCAGCTGAGAACAAAGATCTAACGGTCTCGATCAATTTAGGGTTCCAAGAAAATCTTGTGCGTGAATTTGAAAATTATCGTCTCGACTTTCTCATTCTTCCTGAAGAAACACTTCCCACCGTGGGGGAAAAGAAGTTTATAGGAGAAGAGAGATCCGTTTTGGTTTTCCCTGATTCAGATGAATTTAAAATAACGGATGAAACCACTCTTGATGAACTTTCAAGCTATCCCACGATACTCTTCCAAGAAGAAGGGGATGGCCTCTATTTAAAATGGTGTCGTGAACGTTATGGTTCCATTCCTAAGAAAATTAATAAGAAGTACGTTATAAACTCCCATGGAAATATGCTCCAAGCTGTTCAAAAAGGTTTGGGAGTTGCTGTTGTTCCTCTGCATGTACTCAGTCGATCTTACTACAAAGATAAAGTGGGAAGCTTGATGGACTTCAAAGTTTCTAATGGAAAATTCTATGTGGTTTATCATAAAGATGCCGTCGAATTAACGAGAATAAAGATGACCCTTGAGAGACTTACTCAAGTGGATAATCCGCTGAGCACTTAGTGAAATCAATAATAGATCTCTTTCCCAAAGATCTTCATAACGAAGATCAAATCCATTGCCCTCCTATCTTAGGGCAATTCACTTCCGAGGTTCAGGAGCTTATAGAGTCTATCCTTCAAGAGGGATTTGTTCTTACTCTTGTCGGGGGAGCGGTAAGAGACTTCTTTCTTAACGGAAAGTTTCCCAACGATCTCGATTTTGAATTACGTCATCCCTATGAATATGATGAAAAAACATGGTCGCAAAGGTTGGTTCGTTTAGGTAGCCGTTTAGAAAATGACTATCAACAAAATGTAGAATATCTCTCTTTCTCTATCATGAGAATCTCTTGGAAGAATTCAAGTGTCGAAGTTGAGCTTGCTCCTGCAAGAATAGAATCCTATAAAAATGACGAAAGAGATGAAGGTGAAAAAGCTCAAAGAGCCCAGGCCCTAGGGCATAGTGATATGTCGGTAAAGCTCGTAAGTCAGTGTCCCTATGAGCAGAGCTTTGCCCGAAGAGACTTTACTATTAATGCACTAGGATTAGAATTTTCAAAAACAAATGATGAAATCTCACTTCGTTTCATAGATCCTTTTCAGGGATATCAAGATCTAAAGAATATGAAACTCCACCATTGTAGTGATGATTTTTCAAAAGATCCTGTTCGCTTTTGTCGCGCTCTGCGCTTTTCTTGTAAGTATAATTTCTCTCTCTCTCAAGAACTTTTAAATGAGCAGATAAAGAATTTCAATCTGACAAAATTAACAAATTTCTATTTCTTTAGAGAGGCCTTTAAAGGACCTTTCTTTATTTTCCGTCACCACTTTTTCCAAACCGTTAATCGGTATGCAATTCCGTTAAGTGAGTCTATTCGAAAATTAGATTTTTTGATGGGAACCCTCGAGGACAATTCTGTTCTCTGCTATAAAGAAAAAGTAGAAAATGAACTTGAAGTTCTATGTGCTCTTATCTACGACCCTTTATGGAAGGTTGAGCTTTCTCAATTGGATCATTTTTGTAAAATGGCAAAATTGAAAAGTGGAACCCTCGATGGCCATCTTAATCTGAAAGCGACTTTGGAAGAATTAAGAGGTTTCAATGCTCAAAAAATAGGGGAAGAAATGGGAAGTCTTCAATTTTCAGAGTTTGAAGTTCACCCGCTAAAAAGTGCACTTAAACGTTTTCATATGATTCACTCTAAAAATTGTGGAGATGATTTTGATCAACTTTTAAAGCGCTTCAATTCCGACCTCGGCGATATCTATAGAAAATTTGCAGAAATCCTACCATGTGACTTAAAGGGGAGAGCTCTCTTTCAAAAAATGCTGAGTGATGATTCACTGGCACTAGCACAAAGAAGTGATGCTCTCTATTTTTGTCACTTCGTGGAGGCAAAAAATTCCTAAATAAAACCTAGTGGTCATGGTTCCATTCCTATGTCATACTTAGGGAAGTATGGCTTTGGTCCAGGAGGTTGATCATGGTTGACATTCACGATGTACTGGCCATTCACCGGTCACGCAAAGAACCTACAAAATCAGAATTGATTGAAGGTAAGCAACAGACAAATCCTACGACTTCCAAAATTCCCGATATTTTCTTTGATGAAATTTTAGTCGACTTTAAACTTAATCGAATTGAGATTCTTGTTCTTATGTACCTTTATAGAAGGGTATGGTGTCGACCTAATCTCTATAAAGAGTTTGGAATTAGTCAGCTCATGGCCCATTCTGAGATGTCGGGACATCTCAAAATATCGATTGATGAGATTTATCATTCATTAAGAAAATTAGAAGAATTGGGATTTATTTCCACCATTCGCTCTGGTCAATATTTTGTAAGAAGGTACTTCACTAAAGAAAATGACGAGAAATTTGGGCAAAGTTATGATGACTTTGATATCTGAGTGTTCAGGCCAGGTACTCTAAATATCTATTTTTCTTGATTTCTTCTAGGAATCTCCAATAGTGATGGTTATAATTAAAGAGTAAACAAAATGGTTGGAGGTCATTCTTATGAACAAGCCGGCAGGAGCTGCGCATCGTGTTCTATACATTGGTTCTGAAAAGAATTACTTCAATAATATAGTTTATCGATACAAGAATACCTATGGAACCATCAATTGGGAATTTCAAAATATTGAAGTCACGAAAGGTCTCACTGGTGAATCTATCTTTTTGGCCCTTATAAAGAATCCCCCTAAAATTCTCTATATTGATTTCTGTTCTCAAAAAGAAGAGATGTTTATCCTCTCTGAATTGCTTTCAAGAGATCCTCTTTTTGAACATGTCCCTCTTGTTGGTCTAACGGATAAGAAAGAGGCCATCAAGGAATGTCTTGGGGGGGGGATCGACTTTATGTATGTAAAGGGAGGAGAGTTCTTTGATCTCGTTCATGCTCCTATGGTTATGGCCTTCCCTAAACAAGTAAAGCCCGTAAAGTTTGCGAAGGCCAAACTTTCACGAGAAGTTGATCTTATTGATGATTTTAGAGTGGGTTATATTGCGCCCACTTATATGCACGTGGAAGGGAATCTCTTTTTAGAAGAAGGAACCAAAGTACGTTTTAATTCCGAGATTCCAACTAAGAATATTCCTAGTAAAAACTTTATTGTCAAAAATCGTTCTGAAAATAATCTCTATTATGATTTCAATTACTCCTATGATTTAGATTTTGTCTTTGTTGATGAACCTGATTTAACTGAAGATCAGCAAGATGATGCTCTCGGAGAAAAAGACGAGGCAGAGAGACTTAAGGTCATTAAAAAGGCCAAGAAGAACCAAGAGTTGATGATTCAAAATTATAAGAATGATTATATTCATGCCCAGAAAAAGCATAAAGAGTGGGTGATCAATCATATGGATCTCAATTTAGAGAAGAAAACTAAATTGATGGTTGTTGATAAGAATATGAGAATTTTTTCAATGCAGCATGAAAGTGACTTTCGAAAGAAGTACTCCTTTCGCTGTTTTACTCAATTTGATGACAACTTCAAGAATTCGTTAAAAATTAGGCCTTCCATTATCGTCTATCAGCTGCTCTCCGATATTTCTCCAGATGAGGAGGCCATCTTTGAGAAGGCCTTAGAAAAGATAAAGTCCCCAGAAGTGACTCATAATTTTGAAGATAAGGATCAGAAGAAACGTTATACAGAGTTGGTTGAAGGAATTCCGAGTTGGCAAAAAAGTGAAATCTCTAAGATTCAACGCTTAATCACAGAGATTAAGAGTATTGATAATTATTCTCCTATTATCGTTCTCTTTAATTGTTTTTGGCAGACCTCAAAGTCTCTCCAAGAGAGTTTTATGTATCCGATGATCGTAACTTATGGGCACTCTCTAAATATGGATGTGGTTATGAACTTGGCGCAAATCTATGAAAAACGCCAAGAAGAAAAATTAAGTGAGTTAATCAAAAATAAGATTCAGTCCTTAAAGAAAAGAGACCCTAGAAAATATGGCAGACTTAATGAATCTGACTTCAAAGAGAAGAAGTACTTTATTAAAAAGAGTAATACATTAAGCTTTGGGAGTATGAAAAATACCATTCTTCTCACTCTTTTAACGGAGTCTGAAGTACGTTTTCAAACAGAGATTGAACTTCCCATGAAGACTTATCGTCTCGACTATCCCTTACCTATGTCCATTAATCTTGTCCCCATTGAAGAAGGTAAGGACTTTATTGACGATAAGGGCTCAAAAACTTATCGCGGTATCATTCACTCTATCTCTGAAAATGATAAGAAAACATTAAGACAAGTTGTGAATGATATTCTCTTTAGTCCTCTCAATGAGAAAAGGGCCAAAGAACAAGAAGAGTTCGCTGAGCTCAATCAGAAAGTGGCCCAAGAAAGAGAGCTTGCCCAAGCTGCTAAGGAAAAGAGGGAAGAGCGAGAAAATAAAGAGTCTGTGGAATTAACGGTAGAACCCATCGTTCCTTCTTCAGTAAATTCATCAGGATCTGAAGCTGAGTCGGAAACGCCAACAACAGAGACGAAAGAAGAGGATAACCATTCTCCTAAATCTGAGCCAGAAAATGATGAGTCAAATAAGTCGTAGGCAAAAGCTTTCTTAATGCGCTGGTGCAAGCTATTTTTTCATTTTCACCTATGATAGGCATATTCTTTATTAGAGAGTGTATTGTGAAAAAGATCTATGGCCTAATTCTCTTATTTATTTTGAATTCGAATCTCCATGCCCTCGTTACGGCAGGTGGTTATGTGCCATTTGGTCCTTCTACTCAAAGTGATATCTCGGGTTCCTCAAATGCTCTTTCCTTTGATCCCATGATAGGAGTAAATTCGCGAATACTCACTCCTTTTTATCACCAATACTTCTTACCTGAGTTTGATATCGTTTTTCACACGGGTGAGAGAGATGGTTATAGTAAGAGAACTTATCTTATCTCCGCTGATTTTGGATTATTTTTAAATCCGCATTTGATGGTTCGTTATGGAACCTCAACAGTCATCACTCATATCTCTGGTGATGGAGAAGTGGTTTATTTAAATAATGGCTCTGAGTCGACCCCTTTCTATCAGCCGAATGATTCAAGTTTATCTTGGAATCAAACCGTTAATTTAGGAATCGATGGAGTGATTTCTAAAGAGTTTAGCTTACGCTTTGAGACTTATATTTTTAGTCTCTTTAATAGCGATGCCCGTAAAGTGAGTTACTCACTTAGTTTTCTTTACTACCTTTTCTAGGATGGATGAAATGAAGAATATTTCAATGAAGTCTGGTGTTTTCTTTTTTCTTTTCTTTTTACTTTCATTAAATATGAAAACTTATGGTTTCACCTTATCTAATGAAGGTAGAGTATCTTTTCCCAGTTCCGATGTCGGGATTCTCATTGCCAGCAATACATGTTCTACAGCGGGATTTAATAGCCCATATGAATTACAAGATATGGTAAGAAAAAGTATTTCGGCCTATTGGAATAAGATTCCAACCTGTGCCCTTGAGCTTGAAGTTGAAGCCGTGGTCTCAACGGATACCTCCAATATGACTCTTTTGGAAACCTTGCAAAATACACCGGTAGGAAAGATCTTAGTAGGGTGTAGCTCTAATACGGATACCTTTGATGAAGCGGGTGTCTTAGGGGTGGGAAGTATTAATACGGCAAGTGGAGATCGAGGTGCTTTTCTTATTAACGATGCAGATACCAGTTTTGCTAATTTGGATGATCAAGAGAAGTTGGCCACTATTGCTCATGAATTAGGACATGCTTTTGGGCTAGGACACTCAGGTGATCCTGCAGCTTTGATGTACTATGCAGTGGGAGGGAAGGTTCAAAAGAATCTCTCCATAGATGATTATGATGCTTGCTCTTATCTCTATCCCCATGATTCTCCAGTGGGCTGTGGGAGTATTGCACTAATTGATTCTGATCACGATAGTTTTGGTGGGAGTTCTGGTGAATTATCTCCATTGAGAAAGGAAGCAAGCGTAAAGGATAGCCTCTTTCTTTCTTTAATATTGGGAATTATGTTGAGTCTTTTGGTTGGATTTAAATTTCGATTAAATTGATCGTTTTAGTCCGTTGATCTTTTCTTTTCTTACACGCAGTGACCTTCCTTGTGTAAAAGTCTATTCTTTATAAATAATTATTTTCATAAATTTCAAGGATGATTTTTAAGTACCAATAAGGAGGGTCTATATGAATGCAATCCGTAAATTAAGCCATATGCTTAATCTTCCCCATGTGGTTGCTGCACTAACCGTATTAGTTGCAACAACTCTTGCTCAATCTCCCTGTCATGCTTATGATTTGGCCCCTTTTAAGAAGAGATTCCAATTTGTAAGAAATGATGCCGGTGAAGTTGAATTTGTTAGAGATAGTTCAATAACGATGAACTTCTCGATTCGCCCCTATGTGAAATTCATTAAAGAAAGTCTTCAAGAAGAACAGGCGAAAATGCGAAGTAAAGCCGATTACGATTATCAGCTTGAAGAGCTATTTGGTTCTGCTGCTCAAACAAAGAATCTTGTTTCTGGAGACAATAAATCTTCTAATGATGCAAGAATCATTATTGATTCAATGAGAGAACTAGAGAAAATTGATTTTGACGAAGTTTTCTCAAATCCAAAATTTCAAGAAGTTATTACTGAGTTTGAAACAAAGATGGGAGATGCTCTTCTTAAATTAGATCCAACTATTATGGCCCACCTTACGAATAAGGATTTCTTCTATAAGAAGAGAGTGACTTATCAAGTTCTTACTTGGGGACTCAATTTTGCTAAGAGAAAGCTTTCTTCTATCCCTGTTCTTAATACGATCAGCTATGTACTTACTAAAGTAGAAGAAATGGTAAGACAAAGAAGAATCTATCATCAAAATATGCTTCTTCATTATCTAGAGAGTTTCTCAGAGGAAGAACTTGGAATTACGGCGATGGAAGTTAATCACATTATGTCTTCTATCTATGAGTCGAGAATTGCTTGGTATGCTTTTTGGGAGTCAAATTCCGCCAAGGCCAATTGGGATCAGTACGGGACAAATAACTTCTATTCAACGATCCGTTTCTATAACAATCGCTTGAGAAGAATTAGAGATGTATATCAGTCAATTGGAGATAGAGTGAACTATGGTTACCAAGTGGCAACAACTGAGCAAGGAGATGTTATTTTAGATCTTGCGAATACATCCAATATGTTCAGTTCTAAATTATCTGTGGCTTACTTCTATGATTCACCAAAGAAAGTACAGAGAAGAAGAATGGTTGCGCAATTGGCCCGGCTTGGTCTTTCCTTTATTCCTATGGGATCTTTCATGAAAGGAATCATTGATGATTATCTCGATTCTTTTTATCGTCAACAAACATTGTCGGAAGGAGCTCTTTATGGTTACTTCGAATCAATGGGTGATGATGAATTTATTACTGTCTTAAAGAAACAGGTTTTAAATCCTTTTGAAACCCTGTAATACAGGCAAGAAATAGTTTAAGATGAAGGGGCCTTATAAAGGGCCCCTTTTTTTATGGAATGCTTATGCAATTGGCCTTAGATGATAGTGTAAAATTGATTGTTTCGATGATGTCGATTCTCAATCCTATTGGAGTGATACCTATCTTCCTTTCTATGACGGAGAGTTTCCCAGAAAAGAAAGTGAGAGCGATTGCAACTTCCTGTGCCCTGACTGTGACGATTACCTTAATCCTTGCCATCGTGGGGGGGAAGAAGTTCTTAAGTATTTTCAGTATAAGTGTAGACTCCTTTACGATTGGTGGGGGATTTCTCATTTTCACCATGGCCATGGAAATGATCAAGGCCAAGCGCCCTTCTACAAAAATGAATAAAGATGAAGTGGAACATCTTGAGCCCAATGAGATTGGTATTGTTCCCTTGGCGATTCCTCTTATTTCTGGGCCGGGAAGTATTTCAACGGCCATTATTTATTCATCACGCATGAGTTCGACCTATCACTGGATAGGGGCCATTATTTCTTTCATCTTGCTGGGGATTATGATCAAGATTATTTTTACCTACTCAAGAGCAATTGGTAAGAAAATGGGAAGAATTGGACTGAATGTAATGACCCGTATTATGGGGATAATCCTCCTATCCGTGGCCATCGAAATGGTATCTTCTGGTCTTAGAGGACTCTTTCCTATTCTTGAAACTTTCTATTAGTTCGCTTTGTCAGCTTCAAAATTCTCGTCAAATTTAAGGCCTTCTGCTAGAGTTGAAGGTAATGAAAAAAATTGCAGCTTTTGATATTGGCTCCAATGCCATTCGTATGGCCATTGGTGAAATTGATTTAACGGGAAAATTTACCCTCATCAATCGGGTGAGAACTCCTATTCGCTTAGGGGCAGAGGTCTTTTCAGGGCAAGAGCTGTCTCAGGCCACTAGGGATTCCGTGGTTAAGAACTTTGTAGAGTTTAGAAAGCTAATGGATCAGGATTCTGTTATCGCTTATAAGGCCGTGGCCACATCAGCTCTTCGCAATAGTAAAAATGGTCATCAGTTGATAGAAGAAGTTCATAAAGCTTCAGGGATTCTTATCGATTTAATTGATGGGCAAACGGAAGCTCTGTTGATTCGCAAAGCTGTTCAATCCAAAATTGATCTGACTAAAAAAGATTTTCTGCTCTTTGATATTGGAGGGGGCTCTGCTGAACTCTCTCTCTTAAAGAAAGGGGAAGTTCAAAATTCGATCAGCTTACCTATGGGTGCTGTTCGATTACTTGAAGTCGGAAAGAAGGCCGCAAGGGAAGGAGTAAGTCCTGAGCGGGGCTATCGTGATTATCTCTCTAGCCTCAATCCTGAAATTCAGGAATTCTTCAGTCAGTGCCAATTAAGTGTGAAGCCTATAAGGGTTATTGGTACAGGGGGAAACTTTAAGCGCTTAAGCCGTTTGAGAAAGAAGATCCTGAAAATAAAAAATATCGAATATGTTCTTCCTGATGAAGTCGCTGCCATTAGAGAGGTGATAGAGGAGACAGCTCTTCTTAATCGTACAAAGAAGTTTGGACTACGTCACGACAGGGCCGACGTCATTGTCCCTGCCATTTATATCATTGAAAATATCATGTCCTTCGTCCCTATGAAGAAACTCTATACGCCCGACATCGGCTTGATTCATGGAGGACTCTTTAAAATTTGCGATGAGCTCGACTCTAAGTTTCGAGGTGAGCTCACTTATCGCACTTTTTAATTTTGTTTGAGAATGAGTAATTGAGAATTAATGGCCTTCTTCTCATTGGAAGGTCTCCTTTGGACATAGGTTCCATCGGACTTAAGCTCCCAAAGATGACGATCATCTCTTTCCAATAAACTTAGGTATTCCCATAGCTCTTGTTTGAGATCATTCTTCTTAATAGGAGTGATGACTTCCACTCGGTCAAAGAGATTTCTATGCATCCAATCTGCACTTCCTAGATAGAATAGCCCTTGGCGAGGGACTTTCTTCGCATTTTGAAAGAAATAGATTCGACTATGTTCTAAAAGGCGTCCTACAAGAGAGAAGACTTGAATATTTTCTGATATTCCCGTCATTTGGGGACGTAGGCTACAAAAACCTCGGATGAAGAGGGTTATTTTTACTCCGGCCTGGGATGCCTTATAAAGGGCCTCAATGATTTGCGGCTCTTCTAATTGATTCATTTTCGCCACTATCCGCGCTGGTTTTCCGGCCTGTGCATTCTTCGTTTCATTTTCAATTAACTCGATAAAGCGTTTGAACATAGTGTAGGGGGCAACAAGAAGTTCTTTATAATCTTGTTTGCGTGAACGACCGGTTAGGTAATTAAATACCTCGAGAACTTCGGAGCCTATTTCATCTGCACATGTAAAGAGGCCGTAGTCGGTATAGAGGCGAGATGTTTGGGAATTGTAATTCCCCGTTCCTATATTGACATAGGAGCGTATTCTATCGGCGTCTTGTCTAACGACTAAAATCATTTTGGCATGGGTTTTTAACTCCATGAGACCGTAGCTGACATGAATACCAGCTTCTTCAAGCTTCTGGGCCCACTGAATATTTCTTTCTTCATCAAAGCGGGCCTTAAGTTCAATAATACAAGCGACTTGTTTTTTATTCTCGGCCGCGCGAATGAGGGCATCGATAAGTCTGCCATCAGTATCTGTACGATAGAGAATGATTTTTATGGCCAAGACTTTAGGGTCTTCTGCGGCCATTTTTACAAAGGTTTCCACTGACTGAGAAAAACTCTCATAGGGATAGTGAACCAAGGTGTCTTTCTTTCTTATCATTTGAAAGAGACTAAAGTCTGTATTTCCTTTGTGGTCAAATTGAGCAGGGATGACCGGTGTGAATTTCTTATATTTTAATTTCTTACGATTGATATCTAAGATTTCTGAAAAGCTCGAATAGAGAGGAAGCTCTTTGATGATAAAGAGCCCATCCTCTTCGATTTCAAGCTCCGTCATTAGAAATTGAATGAGCCATGGATCGGGATTACCAACCATTTCAAGACGAACGACTGGAGCAAACTTTCTCTCTCTTAGGCCCTCTTCAACCCATTCCATTTTATCTTCAGCATCATCACCATCTTCACTAATGGCTGCGTTACGCGTGATTCTAAAAATACAAGAAGCATCGATAATCATTCCCGAAAAGAGGGTGTCCAGATTGGCCATAATGACTTCTTCAAGATTGATGAAGCGGTATTCATAGTGGCGATTCTTTGCCAGCTTAATCCACTGAGGAATTTCAGAAGGAATTTTAATCCGAGCAAATTGACGAGTTCGATTGCGGGGCTTTCTTAGGGCCACTCCAATAGACTTGGAGAGATTGGAAAGAAAGGGAAAGGGGTGGCCAGAATCCACGGCCAGGGGAGTGAGGATGGGAAAGATATTTCGTTTAAAATATTCTTTAAGCTCTCTGGCCTCACTGTCATTCAAATCCTGCCAGCTAAGAAGTTTGATTCCTTCAGCTTGTAAGGAGGGAATGATGGTTTTATCAAAACATATTTCAAGGAGCTTCTGTTGATGATCCACTTTCTTTCTCATCTCATTATGAAGCTCTTCTGGAGAGTGACCGGAAAGGTAGACACCGGAATTGCCTTCTTTTCTCTTCTTATGAAGAGAGCCCACTCGTTTCATATAGAATTCATCGTTATTAGAGCGCCATATCGACATGAACCTAAGTCTTTCTAATAAAGGGGTCCTTTCGTCGAGGGCCTCATTGAGAACGCGAAAATTAAAGTCAAGCCAGCTGATGTCGCGATTAAAGAAGTGTTGAGGATTATATTTTTCTGAACCAAATTCTACACTCAACGGAGTGGTGGATATTTTCTTTCTTTGAGTGGGTTTTTTGGTTCTCTTTTGCAAAGGGGTAGGGGTGGATTTCTGGGTAGTTTTGCGGGAAATCTTTTTGGTCTGGCCTCTTTTGCGGGACATTTGTTTTTTAGAGCGTGAGGGGGTGGTTTTCTTTGTCGTTTTCTTTGCGGTTTTCTTTGTACTTTTTTTAGCCGCTTTCTTTGTTGTTTTCTTTGCGGTTTTTTTGGTCGATTTCTTTGAGGATCGAGTCGAACGTGGAGAAGTTTTTGTCATGAAATTGGCCTTATCGTACTAAATTATATTTTTCTATTCTACCTGTCCTAGGAAATAGGAAAAGCCCTTTTCGTTAAGATTTGATTATGAATAAACTAGGGAATTACTCTTCTTTGTCTAACACTCAAAGGGCTTCGTTTAGGTTGCTGTGCTTGACGAGATTGAAGCATCGAGTAATCATAGTTTATGAGTCAAGGAGGTCGCTCCATGGATGCTGTTTTATTTCCCTTACCTGGATTAATTTTAAGTCCAGGGGGCAAAATAACTTTAAATATTTTTGAACCCAGTTATCTAAAAATGGTGAATGATGCTGTAGCTTCGGATATACCTATGGCCATTGCTCACGCATCAAAAACCCAATTTTCAACCAGTGTAGGTATTCCCGATGAAGGGTATCCCTTTATATGTCAGGATGTGGGTTATGGTGAAGTTGAAGTGATTGGTGAATCACCTAAAGGGGTTCTCATTGCGGTCAATTCACAGGGAAAAGCTCATGTTACTCGAGTGGAAGATGAGGCAAACCCCTATATCAAATTAGAACTTGAGCCAATTAATCAAAATTATCAACTTCAACCCCAAAGTGAATTTCTCTATCGTAGAATTCGATCTCTAACTCGAGAAAGGATGCAGAAATTCCTTAAGACCGATGCGGAACTTGAAGTTGTTATGGCCCAATTATCTGATCCCGAAAAACTTCTCGCTTTCTATATTGATCACATTCTTCAAGGCTGGGAAAATAAGTATAAACTTTTTCAGTTGGATGATATCAATGACAAATTGGCCGTTCTAGGTCAGATGATTGTTGGGCAGCAGAAGTCTCTGCACTAGCGGTTGAGCTCTTTCCTAGAAATTGGCCTTCACTATCTTCCAGTGAGGATCACCAAAATGAGCTTTCTCCAAGATAACGCAACCTGCGGTTGGAAAACTCACACGTCTATTGCAGAGGAGTTCAAGGAGCATGGGGAGATAGGGCATATGGGAAACAATCATCGTATTCTTTTCGAGCACCATGAGATTATTTTCCCAGATCACAGGATTGGACTCAGGTCTTAGATCAGGTGATATTTGAATCGAAGTATTGATGCCTAGGGTGTCCCTAATAATTTGAGTGGTGTCTCTTGCGCGATCGAGCCCGGAGTGGAAGATCTCTTGTGGAATAAAGGAAATTTCCTGGAGATATTGTCCGGTAGTTTCGGCTTCCTTCTTCCCAAGTTGGGAGAGCTGGCGTTGGTGATCATCAATATGGTACGGGGCGTCTCCGTGACGAATGAGCGCCAATTGTATCGACATTACTTCCTCCAATATCTTAAACTTCTTCATTATTTTAAAGGCAAATGATCAAAATGACTTATATTTTATTGGTCAGTTGGAAGAGAAAGAAGTAACCTTCTGCTATGACATTAGACCAAATCGAGACATTTCTTAAAGTCGTGGAATGCGGCTCCTTTAAGTCAGCTTCTGAGGCCCTTCACCGTTCTCAGCCGGCGCTGAGTATAGCTGTAAAAAAATTGGAAGAAGGACTGGGAGTTAAGCTCTTCGATCGCGATCAATATAGACCCGTTCTTACTGCGGCAGGTGAAGCTTTCTTTTTAAAGGCCAAGGATCTCTATGAATCCGCAAGGGGTCTTGAAAAATTTGGTCGTCAATTAGGGCTGGGAGAAGAACCTGAAATCTCCATTGCCATTGATGTTCTCTGTCCAATCGCTCCTGTATTAAATATCCTTCGGGTCTTTTCGTCCCGCCATCCCGATACTCGCTTAAATATTAATTTTGAAGTCTTAGGGGGCGCTGCTGATCGGGTAGAAAAGGGCGAAGTCCAATTGGCCATTAGTCCTGAGGTGGGACTGGATATGGGCAAATTTGATTGCCTCCGTTATTCCGAAGTGGCGATGGTCCCTGTCGCTTCAGCTCTTATGATAGGTGAACGCGCAGGAGATGAAATCACATCTGAAGAGTTAAAGAAATTTCCCCAAATTATTGTGACCGATTCTAGTCCTCGCAGTTCAGGGCGTACCTTCGGTGTTCTTGGAGGCGCTCGACAATGGAGAGTGCGCGAGATGGGGGTTAAGAAAGATATTATTATAGCGGGTCTAGGCTGGGGAGGAATTCCAGAGCATATGATATCGAATGAATTGACTCAGGGAATGTTGATCGAATTAAAGAATCAGCAAATCGCTCGTGAGTCTTTTGAGATTTTTCTTCTCAGAAGTAGTGAACATCCCATGGGACCACTTGGACAAGAGCTTTGGGAGCTTTTTTCGAAGTAGAAGCCCTTTGTCTGCTCTATAACCCTGTTCTAGTGGTGGTCTAATTGGGTAAAGATCAGTATACTCCCCGTATATTTTTTTAGAATAGGAAGAGATTATGGTAAATCAAAATAATCATCAGGATCCCCGTGTTGCGGAAGTTATCGCTAGTTTTTCCCAATTTTCTGACTGGGAAAGCCGATATAAACATCTCATTGGTATGGGGAAGGAATTAGATTCTTTTCCTGAAGAGCACCGTACAGAAGAAAATAAAGTGAAGGGATGTCAGTCTCAAGTTTGGCTTTATAGTGAACTTAAAGAGGGGAAAGTGATTTTCTTTGGCGACTCCGATGCTTCTATCGTGAAGGGAATTGTCGCCCTTCTTTTAAAAATTTATAGCAATAGAGAGCCCGCTGAAATTATGTCCCTCCAGCAAGACTTTGTAGATGCCATTGGTTTAAAGCAGCACTTATCGATGAGCCGTGCCAATGGTCTGAGTGCTATGATGAAACAAATTCAGTTCTATGCCCTTGCTTATAAAACAAAAATTGATCTAGGAATGAAGTAATGAATATCAATCAACGTCCTCGTAGAAATAGAAAGAGTGAAGCCATGCGCTCCATGGTGAGAGAAAACCATCTTGAAGCTCGTCATTTAATTGCCCCCCTCTTTGTTATTGAAGGTGAGAATAAAAGAGAAGAGATTTCAAGTATGCCTGGCCAATACCGCCTGAGTATTGATCTGCTCTTAAAAGAATGCGAAGAGCTTGTGAAACTTGGCGTGCCCTGTGTTTCCCTATTTCCCGCTTTAAGTGATGACTTGAAAGATAAGTATGCTACTGAGTCGGCCAATCCTGAGGGTTTATTTCCTAGGGCCATTCGCGCAGTTAAGGAGAGATTCCCTGAACTTCTCGTTATGAGTGATGTGGCCATGGATCCCTATTCAAGTGATGGACACGATGGTTTAGTTTCTGATTCTGGTGAAATTTTAAATGATGAGACTCTACCTATATTGGCCAAAATGGCCGTTACTCAAGCTCAAGCAGGTTCTGATATCATTGGTCCCAGTGATATGATGGACTCTCGAGTGAGCTATATTATAGAGGCCTTAGATAAACATGGCCTGACTCAAACTTCGATCATGAGTTACACAGCAAAGTACGCTTCTTGTTTCTATGGTCCCTTCCGAGATGCACTCGATTCAGCCCCTAAGTCAGGGGATAAGAAGACTTATCAAATGGATCCGGCCAATGTGGAAGAGGCCATGAGAGAGGCCCGTCTTGATACAGAGGAAGGGGCTGATATTCTGATGGTTAAGCCTGGCCTTCCCTATCTCGATGTGGTTCGCGCCCTTAAGCAAAGTAGTGAATTGCCCATCGCTGTTTATAATATAAGTGGTGAATACGCCATGATTAAAGCTGCTTCTGAAAAGGGTTGGCTCGATGGGGAAGCTGCGATGATGGAAGTTCTTCTGTCTTTTCGAAGAGCAGGGGCTGATATGATTCTTACTTACTTTGCCAAAGAGGCAGCGCAAGTTCTTTCCCGTTCTTAGTCTCCATTCTGGTATCATTTTGAACCTTTTGGGTCCATCTTGATACCAAAATTGTCCATAAAAAATACAACTTCTAACATAGAAGGTTATTTCTTCAATTGCTATTTTATTTCCTCTCATAATTTTGCATACTGCAAATACCTACCAAGACCAACAAATCAAAGAGTGATTTTTCGGGGAAAGAAAAAGGAGAGAAAATGAAGTTTTCTGGGCTTAAGTCTATATTATTTTCTATGAGTATGACATTATCTGTTCAGGCCAATGATCTATTGGACCTTTCACAAACTTATTCGGATTCCTATGTGTCTCATATGAATTACCGTTTTTCTGATCTTTCAGATCGTGATGATCTTCAAGCCGAACTTTCTAAGTCTACTCAGGAACTCAGTGCTCTTAGGTCATCTCTTGCCCAGCTTGAAAGAGAGCAATCTCAGTCTCAGCGCAATTTAGAATCTCTTAAGCAAAAGCGTAATCGCCTCAACTCAGAGGCCTCTGAATTACAACAACGTATTCATTTTCTTCTCTCTGAATTCTATCCGCAACATGGGAGCGTAGCCTCTTTGAGACAAGGTATTCAGAGTCAGCGTCAATTTCATAGAGAAAATATTAGAATTGTTCAAGATGAAATCGATAAGAGAGCGAAGCCTTTTCAAGATAGAATTGATCTTCTTTCTAATGAAAATTCTCATAATCAAAAACTTCTCGCTCAACTTAATCAAGATAAGTCGAACTATAATCGTAACCTTTCTTCAGCCCTAAGGGAAAAAGAGTCTTTAACTAAGAAAGAAGCTGCTCTAAAAAGAAGAATGGCCAATCGTGCCGCCCTCAATGCTGAGGTAGCACAGGCCCAAAAGAAATATGAAGAAGCAAAGAAGAAGAAGGGAGATAGAAAGTGTATTCTTGGAGGACTCTTTTCTTCGAAGTGTCGCGATTATCTCAAGGCCAAAGAAAACCTAGCGGATATTAAAGAAATTCAATCAGGAAAACGTCTAAGAGAAGTTCAAAACGATCTTAAACAGGCCAATCTAAAAGTTACCGATAATCGTACTCGTCTAGATCGCACTATCGCTCGTCAAAGATCTATTGAAGGCCAAGTAAAGACAAATCAGAATGAAATCTTAGGACTTGAAGCAAGAATTACGCGAGTTACTTCATCTTTAAGAAGTGAGCTTATTCAAAGAAGAGTTGATTTAAATCAGTTTGAATCTTCTCTGACCAATGCGAATCGTATCTTTGATCATCAAAATACCTTAACTCAGAAAAGAAGTGATCTTAACGCTGTAAAAGGGGAGATCTCAACCCTACAATCTCAAATCCCTTTATTTCCCTCTCGTATTGCGGCTACTCAATCCGATATACGAATTCAATCATCAGAAGTTTCTGCAAATCAAGTAGCACTATTGTCCTTTGAGACCCAGCTGAGAAAGAAGAAAGAGACTCTTCTCATTTCTGAAAATCAACTTAAAGTGGCCTTGGCGAGTGTCGAATCAGTGGAGCTTCCTTACCGTGCTGAGAATTTTCCTGCCCAAAGAATATATTCATCTAGGGATTGGTCTTTTGATATGGCCGAAGGGTCTGTTTTTGATGTGGCCAGTACAACTTGTATGGCAAAGACTTCAGCGAGCTCATCCTCTGGTCTTCAAGGTGATCTTCTTGTAGGAAAAGTGCTCCTTTCACATGGACGCTCTGAACCTGCAGTTGCGATTCAATTGAAAGCCGATCTAGGTTCTTCTCAGACGACAGACCTTAAAGTAATCCAAGTCTCTGTGCCTAATTCAAGTAAGAGTTATAGCTTCAATCTCGTACCTAGCTTATCTTCTTCTGATGGAGAGCTTATTTTCATGGCAGAGCTTGGGGGAAGAGAAGAGCTTATAAAAGTGATTCTAGCGGAATACTCTTTGAAGGCCGTTGTAGAATCCTCACAGGAGAGTCTCATCTTTTCTCTTCTTGGATCGACCAATACTTTAAAGGCATCTTCCCAATCTCTTGCGAAACGTTGTGGAGGAATCGAGATAGCTGACTAAGTTGATCATAAAAATTATTTAATTGTCAGAGGGTCAGTTTTGGCCCTCTTTTTATTTGTGTAACTACTTGAAAATAAAAGATTTTTTCGCGATCTAACTATTACACTTGTTTTACAATTCTCTTACTCTTTTTGTTTTACACTTTAATTAACCGTTAATCCCAAACTTTAGGGGCACGCATGCAAGCAGTAAAACAAAATCAAAGAACTGAAAATCTTAAGGAAGCTCACCCACCCAAAGTGAATCTTCAAAAGATTGTTAAGCCTTATTCAAAGCCGGTTGAGTGGAAGAGCTGGTGGCAAGTGGCCAATACTCTTATTCCCTTAGGCCTCACTTTGGTCATGGCCTATAAGATGTTGAGTGTTTCCTACCTTGCAAGCTTTGCTTTCTCCTTTCTTGCTTCTCTCTTTATTGTGAGAACTTTCATTATCATGCACGATTGTGGTCATGGTTCCTTCTTTAAATCGAAGAAGAAGAGAGATTTTGTGGGAACTCTAACGGGAATTATTTGTTCTACTCCCTACAAGCAATGGACAAGAGAGCACGCCGCTCACCACCAGGATTCAGGTAATCTCGATAAGAGAGGACGCGGTGACGTTTGGACCATGACTTTGGAAGAATATCGAAAGGCATCTTGGAAAGAGAAGCTTGGTTATTATCTCTATCGTCATCCTTTTATCACTTTTGTTATTGGACCCATTTTTATTTTTCAATTTAGACATCGAATTACCCTCAAGACCGATCGACCTGAGGAAAAGAGAAATGTTCACTTCACAAATCTTGCTCTCTTGGCGATCATTGTAGGGTTTGGATCATGGATTGGTTATAAGAATTTCTTTATGATTTATGCTCCGATGCTCTTCTTTGGTGAACTCTTTGGTTGTTTACTTTTCTATGTTCAGCACCAGTATGAAGATGTTTACTGGCGAGAAGGAAAGGACTGGAATTATAATGTTGCCGCCCTTGAAGGTTGTTCTTATTTAAAATTACCTAAAGTTCTCCAGTGGTTCTCTGGTAATATTGGCTTTCATCACTTGCACCATTTAAATCACCGTGTGCCTAATTATAATCTTGAAGCTTGTTATGAAGATAATGAAGTTTTTCAAGACTGTACGGTACTGACGCTGAAGGATATTATTCCTTGTATTCGTATGAAAGTTTATGACGAAGAAAAGGGAAGACTTCTCACTTGGAAACAGGCCCGTGTAAGACTAGCTGAAATTCAGGAATTGGCAACTAAGGCCTTCCAAGAAACACTGAGTGAAAATGTCGCCCATGTTTCGGAACATGTTTCTGAACTTAAACCAAAGGCCCGTCAGTATTCCTCACTTTAAATAGGTGAGGAATTCACTTTTCTTCTTTTACTTGATCTTTTAATTTCTTTCTAAGTTATTGATAAATTGTCCTAAGATGTGTCCTTTTAGAGGCACATAGGACAATTATTTCCTCTTTTTATTTTCTAGTCCCTCCCTTTTTCAACGACTTACTTATCGTCCGATAAACTAGTGATATCGTTTAGTTTAAGGATTTATGAAAGGAAGTATCTTAACAACTCTATTTATCCTCTGTGGGCTCAGCTCCTGCCTTCTTCCCAGTGATAAAGGTAAGGTCTCTTTGAATCTTTCTTCTAAAGATCAAGAGGCAAGGGATCGCAATCGCTCAGTACGTGCGAATGTGGATCAGTTTAAACTTGTGAATGACGAAATCGTGATCACGGGAACTGACCTCGATGGTGTAACAAAAGTAAAGGTGACTCAATCGGGAAGTGATTCTCTTTTATCCATAGTTTCAAAAAGTGCAACTAAGCTGATTTTAAGCTCTTCTTCGAAAGTTGCCCTCGCACTCAATACACTCATGACTCTCACTCTAGAGGACGCTTATGGAGCGGCCGTCATTGAGGTGACCTTTAATCTTCCAGACTCTTCCGTGAGTACGGCAAAGATTGGGGATGATCAAGTGACAACCGCGAAGATTGCTGATGGGGCGATTACTTCGGTTAAGCTCTCTTCCATGGGAGCACTTACGGGTCAGCTTTTAAGGTGGAATGGATCTTCGTGGGTGGCCGCTGATCTCGATGCTCTCACTTATGCCGGAACATGGGATGCTTCTGTTGGAGGAAATCCTAATCCTTCCGCTGTGGGAGGAGAGTATTATATTGTATCCAATGATGGAGTGTCTGATCCAGGTGATGGTAACTCTCGTTCGTGGTCTCAAGGAGACTGGATTGTTTATAACGATGTCACAGCGACTTGGGATCAAATTAGTAACTCTTCTGATGTGACAAGT
>PASP01000011.1 GCA_002712005.1 Halobacteriovoraceae bacterium | reverse complement strand
GCGGTGAGCGGTGGCGGTGAGCGGTGGCGGTGAGCGGTGGCGGTGAGCGGTGGCGGTGAGCGGTGGCGGTGAGCGGTGGCGGTGAGCGGTGAGCGGTGAGCGGTGAGCGGTGAGCGGTGGCTGTGGGCGGTGGCGGTGGGGGTTAGTGGCCACCGGGGTTTTTGGTGAGTTGATAAAGGTGGGCGGCTAAGGTATCGAATTTTGAGTCGAATTTGTCGATTCGATTAAGACGCAAAATGGTTTGAACCTCTTTTAAAGAAGAATAGCTCATAAAATAAAATCTTCTTCTATCTTTAGCTGTACGGCGACCGCTTCCCTCTGAGAGATTTAGAACAATGCTCAAAAGAGCTCTATCATATTGATCTTGAAAATGAACTTTTTTGAATTTCAATTCAACAGTTTCTTCATAAAGGGAGTGGGCCAATTCAAGAGTTCTAAACTTTTTCATTCACCCAATCTCCATCAAACTATCCAGAAACAAAACCCAAATTGCAAAATCACCACCCACCGCCACCGCCACTGCCACAGCCACCGCTCACCGCCCACTGCACACAGCCCACCGCCCACTGCACACCGCTCACTGCCCACTCTTTAACCACCCCCCTATCCTTTTTATAATCTCCTCCCTCCCCACCTCATACTGAGATAATCTAAGACATAAAAATTTAATAAGGATAAAGAGTAATGAAGATTCAACTGCTTCTCGGATTAACCCTAACACTAAGTTTTGGAGTACAGGCCCAGGAATTATCAGGCTATACCCTTAACGAAGATTCTGCTGATTGCGGAGGCTTTGCAAAGGTTAATGTGGGAACGCAATCGGATCATTGTGTTGGAATCGTGGCGAGTGCAGAAGACGGGCTTCGCCGACCAAGAAGAATTATTCAGATTGAAGGTGGAGACTTTCTCATTACCGACATGTACGGATGGGTGGCCAATCGTGGAATCGTTTGGCGTTACTTCGCTAAAGAAAAGAAACTTCAAAAAATCCTTACTGGCGTTGATCATGCTCACGGTCTTGCTCAAGGACCTGATGGACTCGTTTATGTGGGAGAGAGATCAAAAATTTTTAGATTTGATCCCAATCATCCAGAGGCCACCAAAGAATACGTCATTACTAATCTTCCCCTAGAAGGAAGTCACCCCTTAACTCACTTTATTTTTGATAAAGAAGGTGATCTCTATGTAAATGCCGGAGCTCCAAGTGATCAGTGCTTGGATGAAGATAAGAAGCCTATCTATCCGTGTGTCTATGAAGATGAAGCTGCGATTCGCAAGTATTTTAGAACATCAAATGGTGAATATGATGCGAATTTTAAAGTGGTAGCTCTTGGATTAAGAAATTCCATGGGTCTGGCCATTCATCCAGAAACAGGTCAGCTTTATCAAGCTGAAAATAATATGGACTTTGATCTCGATGATGGACCTAAAGAAGAGGTCAATCAAATTATAGAAGGTGCTCACTATGGTTGGCCTTACTGCTATGATGATGGACTTCTCAATCCAAAGTATAAGCGAACATTCTTTAATCGTCGTATTCCTAAAATTAATTGTCAGTCCTATGAGGCGCCTGTTGCTACTCTTCCTTCACACTCAGCTCCTCTAGATATGCTCTTTTATCAAGGAGACATGTTTCCCGAACTGAAAGGGAAACTTCTTTTATCTCTCCATGGCTATCGAGAAACTGGACATCGAATTGTCAGTCTTGATCTCAACAAAAATGATTCCTATAACGAAATTGTTAACCAATGGAGTGCCAAAGAAGGAGTTCGCCCTAAAGGTGCCCCAGTTGGGATGACCGTGGCAAAAGATGGATCTCTTTGGTTTGTTGAAGATAAAAATAAAACGATAATGGTACTTAAAAAAGGCGAAAAGGCCCAAGAAAGAGAAGAACAAGATTCTGCAAGCTTTGTCATTAGAGATGCGATGGTAAATGAATACTCAACCTTGAGTAAGTCGATTTTTGCAAATCGTTGCCAGAGTTGCCATTCTAGTTTTCAAGGCACTGAAGATGAATCTCTAAAAAACCTTATTCAAGAAGGATGGATCAAACCAGGTGAAGCAGAGAAGAGTCCTCTTTATCTTAGAATTAAAGATGGTGATTTTGGTAGACAAATGCCACCAACGCCTAAAAAACTATCCACAGAAGAAGTAAATCAGGTTAAAGATTTTATAAACGGTTTAAAAGATTAATAAGACCCTTTTCTTCTAATTTTTGATAGGCCTTTTCTATTCGAGCTTTAATTTGAGCTGTGCTCATATTGGAATCTCCCTTAAATCCAGGAAGAGAAGAGGCCTCTGAATCTAAACTTACCTTCAGTGCAGCTCTTAAATGCTCTTCAGTAAAAGAAGGATGCGAAGTCGCAGGCAAATGAGCCTTTCCAAGTTTCTTTTTATAGTATTCCCCCCAATAGAACTCAGCAAAAGGAATATCACTCTTATCAAAGATCTTTGACTTTCTCATCACCCAAGCAAGTCCTCGGTAATGATCTTCTCTTAAGCCACTTAGGTGACGAGGAAGACTTCCAAAGCCTCTCTCCTCAGTCCCTTTTAAATAGACTAGTTTTAATCTCTTCATTACTCTTTCAAACTGGGAGAAACTGAGTTCTTGTGAATTGGGATAACCAATCAAATCGACTCTTTGAAACTCAACCTTTAACTTATGGGCTTTTTTAGGAAAACGTCTCTCTATCTCGTCACGGTACTCATAAAATGATAAAGAAAAATGATGGCGATCAATGATATACCTTTTCCCATCTGGTCCCATCACATAGGGAATGGGGTTATCTTGCAACATTGTTTTAATATCTTTGAAACTAGAATGGGATAATTTTTCAATACGATTGGCGACGCTCGGTCTTCCATATTCAGACTGTGTTACTTGGATAGATTGATCAAATTCAGTTAAAGCAATGGAGTCTCTCTTATCAGATAGTCTCCATCCTCTTTCTTGGGCAACTAAATCATCAAAAACGGAAAGGCATTTGATTTTCCGATCAGGACTTCGACGAAAGTCGAATTCTTCAATACCTGCACAAGAGCTTAGTGAAAAAAGAATGAGCACAAATATAAGCAACTTCACTTTTACTCCTTTTGCCAAGATCAATTATCTTTCTTTGTTACGATTTAATAAAATTAAAACCTAAAAGTTCTTTTCTTCTCGCTTCATAATGAGGATTGAGTAAACTCTCCTTATTATAGAGAACTTCTTTTCCTGATTCGATTTCTAAAATATTACCACCTGCTCCAAGTAAAACGGCGTGAGCAGCAGCAATATCCCATTCACTTGTTCCTCCAAGTCTTGGATTTAAATCCGCAACTCCCTCGGCGACTTTACAAATTTTTAGGCTGGATCCAAATTGTAGGGACTCTACTTTTTCAAATTTATTTCTTAAATTTAAAATATACTGATCAGTCTCTTTATTAGGATGGGACTTTGAAGACACAACTCTTAAACATCTCTTATCAAAGGGCTCAAGGGGTAACTTTAATATCTCTGCGTCTCTCTTAACAAAACTCTCTTTTCGAGTTCCAAAGAAAACTTCGTTCTTTGCAGGTAAACCGACTACTCCTGCAATGACTTGATGTCCTTCAATATAGGCGATATTTACAGTAAACTCTCCACTGATCTTAATGAATTCTTTTGTGCCATCGATGGGATCAATTAAAAAGTATCTATCAAAATAGAGTCTCTTATCGAAAACATCTTGAGAACTTTCTTCTGATAGCCTAGGGATTTCAGGAAAATGAGTTTCTAAGAGACTAATGATCAACTTATGGGCAGCAAAGTCTGCTTTAGTCACAGGTGTATCATCAGACTTAATTTCAATATCCGTCTTAGATAGATCTCCATGAAAGCGCATGGCCTCTTCACCAGCTTTTTCAACAATATTAACAAGGAGATCTAAATCTATCATTTCAAGGCCTTTCTATGTTTTGTTCTTTAAATACCTCAGAAACTCTCGTCACGATATCTGTTTCAAAAGCCTTCTCATAGTGCACATCAAGTACATAGGCCTTAACGCTAAATCTCAGGGCCAACTTCATCCCTACTTCAACTTCTTTAACCACCACATTAACGGGCTTGGCCAAATAAGCGTAACGTGAAGTCACAACGACTTCTCTTAGAATTTCGATAACATGATCAATATTTTCATTTAATGAAGTATGAAAATTTACGACAACCATCATATCAAGAGCACCGAAGTTACCAGAGCTGACTTGATCAGAGACAAGTTTACTATTGGGAATCGTTACGACGTTATCATCAAGTGTTACAAGCTTTACTGCTCTAAGTCCGATAGATTTAACTTCCCCGTAAACATCTCCTACAGTTATCCGGTCTCCAACATGAGCAGGACGATCAAAGAGCATAACCACCCCTGATACAAAGGAAGCTACAACATCTTTGATAGCAAAACCTACCGCAACAGCAACAGATCCCCCAAGTGCAATCAATAACTCTTTGGGTGGTCTCAAAACACCATAGATTAAAAGAGGAAGACCAAGTACATAAACCGCAAAATTTAAAATCGTAACGATCTGTAATATGAAGAGTCTTTTGTTGGTGAATTTAAGCCCAAGAGACTCACCTGCTCTTGAAATAAATTTAGAAATAAAAATAAGAAGAACAATCCCAAGAATCAGAATAGAAATTCTTTCAAACTTGAGGAGTTCTAAAATTTGACCTACTTGATCGAGTTGTCCATCATTCATATACAAAATTCTTTGCTTTTAGAGCGGATATGACAGAATACTGTCCTTCTACTTTAATTCTATAACGTCTATCTGAATCACTTCTTATGACGAGTCCATTTTCTAAACCAATCCTTAAGCAGTGACGTACGTGACCTTCTTTCATATCTGTTACTTTCATAAATTCAGAACTATTTAAATTCTCATGTCTGAGTAGTGCCGCGAGAACGAAGAAAGATTCATCACTTAATCCAGATAGAACCGAGTAATCTCTCCCTTTGGGTAGACCTACTTTTAATCTTCTCCCCCGCATCGGCCTTAAACTCGCTAACCACAACTTTTCAGCTAACTCGGGATTTCCTTTTGATTGTTCCCATAGGAGTCTGAAGAAAAGATTTTCAACATAAGTTACTTCATCGGCTTCACTACTTGTTTTGACGGCCCTAATAATATCAGCATAGGAAAGTGAAAATCCTGTTCTGAGATGTCTTCTTAAAATATATTCCTGTAATTCTTCATCTGTAAGACCTTTTATTCTGAAGACGGAGCGAAAATATTTATTCTTATAGAAGACTTGATCTAGGAAAGTCCAAGAATAGGTATTAAAACAGGCCACCCAAAAGATATTATCTGTTCTCACGTTTAGGGTTTCAAAAAAAGCTTCTATCCCTTTGAGTCCACCAAACTGAGAGAGAAAGAAGTTATGTGCCTCATCTAAAATGACAACACAAGGCTTCATCTCTTTATCAAATTCAATGAGCTCAGCAAGATCATTTAATTCTCTACCGGCGACAAGTTGACCGAGAAATTTAAGTACCGACTTACGATCTGTAAGCTTTGCGGGAACATTGGCAAAAACAACATCCATTCCCTGTTCACTATCTTGATAGGTTTCTCCAACCCATTTTTCAATTTCCTTTAGTACTAAGGTTTTCCCAACCCCTTTATCCCCATAAATGGCCAAAGAGTGCTCATCCGATTTATGAGATGCCCATTCCTCTATTTCTTGAACAATATTATCTACTTGTTGATTTTTACTTTTAACCCATAGGTCGCGGTTGTCATCCTTTTGCTCTGAAAACCACTCTAAGTATTTTTCAGGAAGTTCTTTTCCAGAGAAATCTTCTACTTCTTCACTTCCTTCAAGCTTTCTTTCAAAAAGCTTGGCGAGAAGTTTCTTTCCCATATTGAATTCAAGAAGTTTATTTTCTAGCCAATCTCCAAGGGGAACAACGGCAATGACAATTAGTCCGAGGGAACGAACGATAGGAGCTGTTAATCCTTTATCAAATCGTTCATATAAGTTGGCCATGCCTTCTGGCGTATTTTTCTTAATGAATCCACGAATCTCATCCTTCCACTTATAAACAAGCCAGAAGTAATAGAAAACTCCAAGAACTTTAAAGAGCATACTTAATTCATAATAAACCAGACCTTTGCCGGCCACACTCGAAACAAGATGAAGTAATACAAGCACCCAAAAGGCGACTCTTCCAATAATTTTTGAAGTACTAAAAATTTTGGCCTTGGTTTGTCTTACTTGGTCTCTTGATCTTCCCTCTACCGAGAATTCTGAAATAAAGCGTAGGAACATCAACAAGGCCTGACGAAAAATCAGGTAATAGAGATAATAAAGAATATAAGGAAGAAGAAGATTAAATTCGGGAAAGAGAGTTTGCTTAACCGAGATTTCAAACGCCTTAATACCTAAGATGGAAAGACCTAGTGGTATAAAAGGAGCGGTTCTTTGGAGCAGCAACACCACTTTTTGCCTAAAGGGGGTCAAGGTATAGGGATTAGACATTTTCCTTCTAATCTCATTGATTCGATCAAGTACCCACTTATTAATTTTCATAATAATAAAAGGTAAGAGAATAAAAAGAAGGATCACCATCATTTCAGGAATCAGATTTTTAATTCCAGAAAGACCTTGATCAAGGTGTTTCGAAATCGCTTGGTAACGAAGCTTAAAAATCCCCATCCATTTTAAGGGGATAATTCGAACCTCAAATAAGGAGTCGTCTATATAAGCCGATAAAGAAATATCCGTTTCATCTTTTTCAATAAGGGCCGACCTTTTCTTACCTAACTTTAATAGGCGCTCTGTACGTAAGGCCTCCCACTGAGCTTGAGTGAGATTCTCATCCCCTTCCCTGGGATTATAAGTATTAAGCGCAACGGCCTTCCACTTTTTAGTCACCTCCGTATAGGATTGAGATAAGACATCCTCTTGGGCCATTAGCCCTAAAATAAAGAGGCAACAAATTAATATAAACCCTTGTTTTTTCATATCAATATTCTAGCTCGAAGCCCTTTCAAGTGTAAAAGATTCAATGCAATTTAAGTTATATTCTCGTTGCGTTATATATCTGATTATTTTTAAAAGGGGATATTAAATGAAAAAACAACTACTTGTTTGTACTCTTGTACTTTCTCAAAACCTATGGGCAAATACATCATTAAAATGTGATTGGATTGAAACCAGTGAACATGCAGAAAACTACTTCGTGGCGTCTTCATTAGATTTTCAAATTAGTGAAGATTCGGAACAGGTTAACTTCACCAATGATACTTTCTTAAATCGCCAATATTCACCGTGTTGGGTAGGTAACTTCTCTAGCTGTTCTTTTAGTTTTTCCAATAACAGTGATATTTGGGAAATTGATTCCCTCTCCAATAATACTCTTCATCTTTCAACAGATGCTGCTTATTGGGATGCTGAGCTTAAACTTACTTTCCAAGATAATCTAGATTCCCTACGCACCGGAGATGAAGTTTCTATGATCCTCTCAGGCGATGACGGAGACGGAACTTGGATTCAGTCTGAATTCTTTAATTGCAAAGTTGTAAAATAAATTAAGATACCGTTTGTAAAATTACATCCGTAATATTTTGCTTAAACACTTTCTTGGAGAACTTTTCTGCTCGAGCGAAGAGTTCTCCTTTAGAGAATGTCTTCTGTTCAAATCTTTGAACAGCTTCGAGTAAAGATTCCTCAGTCGCATCATCAAAGAATATTGCCGTCTTATCAGTCAAAGTCTCTAATACGCCTCCCGCGCGAAAGGCAACAACAGGAGTTCCAGCGGCAAGAGATTCTAAAGGCGTAATTCCAAAGTCTTCAACTCCAGGGAAAATAAGCGCCTTCGCCTTGGCAAAGTGATCAACAACTTCTTCCCGTGATAAATTTCCAAGAAACTCAATATTACTAGCGGCCATAGACTTGAGCTCACTCTCTTGTTGACCACTACCAATAATCTTTAACTTCTTTCCCAGACCATTGAAAGTTCTAACGGCGAGATCAACTCTCTTGTTGGGAGCGAAGGCCGTCACCATAATATAATAATCCTCTTTATCTAAAGGATTATTTTGTACTCTTCTAAAATCATCTAAATCTACAAAGGGATAGACGACGTCACTATCCATCTCATAGTATTTCGATATTCTTTGCTGAACAAAGGATGAATTTCCCAGCATAATATCGACATTACGATTAGAGGCCTTATCCCAGTTCACGAGATAGTTTTTAAAAAGTTTAATTCCCCATCTTTGATACCACGGAGCATGAGCGCCAAAATAATTATCAAATTGATCATAAAGATAGCGCATTGGAGAATGAACATAACTAATATGTTTAGCTCCCAAAGGTTTAACAACACCCTTGATCACACAATGACTTGAAGAAAGAATCAAGTCGGCTTCATCAGTAATATGAAGCCCAGCTGCTGCACTTGGAAACAGAGGTAAAAACTTTCTATAATGCTCGTGTATTCCAGGAATATTATTGAGATAGCTTGTTACAATTTTTCTATTTTCTATACTGGCAGGGACAGATCCTTTCTTATGAATCAATGTGTACAAAGGAGCATCTGGAAACATTTCACAAAATACCTCCAGAACTCTTTCTCCCCCACGAAAACCCGTGAGCCAATCATGTAATAACACTACTCTCATAGCTTGCTAGTCTAATATGGCCGGTCCCGTAAAGGCTAGGAAGGAATTGAAAAAACTTCCCTAAATTACTAATAACACTTACAATACTAGTGTATTATTTATTTACACATTTCTTATTTAGGAAGGCAATGAAAGTTATAGAACATCTTGAAGAATCAAAAGGAAAAACCACATTTAGTTTCGAGATCGTCCCTCCCCCAAGAGGTAAATCGGTTAAGTCAGTTGTGGATATTGTAGAGAAACTTGTTCCCTATAATCCTCCTTGGATCGATGTAACCGCTCATTCAGCTGGAGCTTTCTATAACGAGAAAAAAGATGGAAGTGTAGAGAGAAGAATTTATAAGAAGCGTCCAGGAACTATCGGTATTTGTGGAATTATTCAAAATCGCTTCAAAATCGATACCGTTACCCATCTCCTTTGTAATGGATTTACAAAAGAGGAGACTGAAGATGCTCTTATTGAACTTCAGTATCTCGGTATTCATAATATCTTGGCCTTGCGTGGAGATGGTCTCAATTATTCTAAAAAAATAGATCGCTCAAGAAGGGTGAATCAATATGCCATTGATCTAGTTGAACAAGTTGAAGAAATGAAGCAAGGTCGATTTCTTGACGAACTTTCAGGGGCTGATCCTCTTGAAATGTGTGTAGGTGTTGCAGGTTATCCAGAGAAACACTTTGAAGCTCCCAATATGAAATATGATCTTGGATGGCTAAAGAAAAAAGTTGATGCTGGAGCCGAGTACGTAACCACTCAAATGTTCTATGACAATAAACACTACTGGTCTTATGTAGAACAATGTCGGGCAGAGGGTATCGACGTTCCCATCATTCCAGGAATTAAAATTCTAAAATCAGTAAGACAGTTGCAATCTATTCCCAAACATTTCTATATCAACTTCCCTGATGAGCTTGTAGATGAAGTCATGCAAAATCAAGATCATGTCAAAGAGATTGGACTTCGTTGGGCAAAGAAACAAGTCGAAGATTTAGTAAATAATGGTGTTCCCTGTGTCCACTTTTACATAATGAATGACACAAGTTCTGTTATCGATGTCATCAAACAATTTAAATAATTAGGAATCACAAAATGAGTCAACTCCCCAAGACAAAGGCCCATAAGGACCTGCTCTCTTCTTTGAAAGAACGTATTGTATTTATGGATGGCGCCATGGGAACCATGATCCAACAATATAAATTAGAAGAAGATGATTTTCGATCAGTTCGTTTTAAAGACCATCAAAAGGATCTTAAAGGAAATAATGATCTTCTCAGTCTAACGAGACCAGATATTATTAAAGATATTCATCTCGAGTATTTAAGAGCAGGCGCAGATATTATCGAGACCAATACTTTCTCAGGGACACGTGTGGCCCAAAAAGATTATGACTTAGAAAGTGTTGTCGACGAAATTAATTTTGAATCAGCGAAATTAGCGAAAGAGGCCTGTCAAATTGTTGAGAAAGAAACCGGAAGACGTTGTTTCGTAGCAGGAGCGATGGGGCCAACCAATAGAACAGCTTCCATGAGTCCTGATGTTAATAATCCTGCATTTAGGGCCATAACTTTTGAAGAGTTAAGAGATGATTATTATCACCAGGCCAAGGCCTTGATGGAAGGTGGAGCAGATATTCTCTTGCCTGAAACAACCTTTGATACCTTAAACCTTAAGGCGGCCCTCTTTGCAATTGATCAATTAAAAGAAGAAAGGAATGAAGATATTCCTATTATGATTTCCATTACGATCACCGATCAATCTGGGCGAACTCTTTCAGGTCAGACCGTTGAAGCTTGTTGGAATTCAATTCGACACGCTCATCCCATTAGTGTCGGTATTAACTGTGCTCTTGGGGCAAGAGAGATGCGCCCCTTTATGGCGGAGCTTTCTCGAATAGCTCCTGTTTATACTTCTTGCTACCCCAATGCTGGGCTTCCTAACCCACTAGCGCCAACAGGGTATGACGAGACACCTGATATCACTGGTAAACTGATGAAAGAATTCGCCCAAGATGGGCTTCTTAATATTGTCGGTGGTTGCTGTGGAACCACTCCCGCCCATATTCAATCCATTGTAGAAAATGTTTCTCCCGTTACACCGAGAGAGATCCCAAAAACTTATAAGGCCCTTAGACTTTCAGGACTAGAGCCTCTTAGTATCATCAATGATCAAAAAGATCGAAGTACAAAATTCTTCATGGTTGGAGAGCGAACCAATGTAACTGGCTCTCCTAAATTTTCTCGACTTATTAAAGAAGAAAAATTTGAAGAAGCCCTAGAAGTTGCCAGGCAACAAGTCGAAAATGGTGCCAATATTATCGATATCAATTTTGACGAAGGTCTTATCGACGGAATTGCATGCATGACTAAGTTTCTTAACTTAGTTGCAGCAGAACCTGATATTTCGAGAGTTCCCATCATGATTGACTCATCAAAATGGGAAATTATTGAGGCAGGTCTAAAATGTGTGCAAGGAAAATGCATTGTAAATTCAATTTCATTAAAAGATGGAGAAGAAGCCTTTCTTGAAAAGGCAAAACTTATCAAACGCTATGGTGCCGCAACTATTGTGATGGCCTTTGATGAAAAAGGGCAGGCCGCCACCAAGGAAGATAAGGTTAGAATTTGTACTCGCGCTTACAATCTCTTAGTTGAAAAAGCTGATTTTGATCCTTTAGATATAATCTTTGATCCCAATATTCTTACGGTAGCTACAGGAATGGAAGAACATGCCAACTATGCTGTCGACTTCATTGAAGCAGTTAAGGAAATCAAAGAAAAATGCCCAGGAGCTCTCACTTCTGGTGGAGTCTCGAATCTCTCCTTTAGTTTCAGAGGAAATAATATTGTTCGTGAGGCCATGCATTCAGCATTTCTCTACCACGCAATTGATGCTGGTTTCGATATGGGGATCGTGAATGCAGGAATGCTTGAAATTTATGAAGATATTAAACCTGACCTTCTGGAAAAAGTAGAGGATGTCCTCTTTAATCGCTCTCCAGAGGCGACGGATGCCCTCATTGAATATTCTGAACAATTTAAAGGCAAATCTAAGAAGAAAGACCGTAACGACCTGTCTTGGAGAGAAGGATCACTTCAAGAAAGAATTACTCATTCTCTCGTTCAAGGTATTTTAGAATTTGTTGATGAGGATACTGAAGAAGCGAGAAAAAATCTTGGTCGACCACTCGATGTCATTGAAGGACCCCTCATGAATGGAATGAGAGTTGTCGGTGACCTTTTTGGCTCAGGTAAGATGTTCTTACCTCAAGTCGTAAAATCAGCTCGAGTCATGAAAAAAGCGGTGGCCTATCTTGAGCCCTATATGGAAGAAGAAAAGGCGAAAAACCCCGGCCAAAAAGAACAGGGAACTTTTCTTATCGCGACCGTTAAAGGCGATGTGCACGATATTGGTAAGAATATTGTTGCCGTTGTCTTGGCCTGTAATGGCTACAAGGTTGAAGATATGGGAGTTATGGTAAGTTGTGATCAAATTCTGAAAAGAGCAAAAGAGATTGATGCCGACATCATTGGATTATCAGGACTGATTACACCGAGTCTTGATGAAATGATTTTCAATGCAACAGAAATGGAAAAACAAGGATTCAAAGTTCCGCTTCTTATAGGTGGGGCAACGACTTCTAAACTTCATACAGCTGTCAAAATCGCAGAACACTATAGTGGTCCAGTGGTACAAGTTGGTGATGCTTCTCTAGTCGTTGAAGTCTGTTCTAATCTATTGGGAAAAAATTCAAAAGAGTATATTTCTGAATTAAAAGATAAACAGATCAAAATGAAGGAAAACTTCAATTCCTCTAAGACTGAAAAACTTATTCCTATTGAGATGGCCAGAGAGAATAAGCCTCAAATTGACTGGAATGAAATAAAACTTCATACGCCTGATAAGTTAGGGTTGAATACTTGGGACAATATTCCACTTGATCTCATTGCTGATCATATCGACTGGAGTCCATTCTTTTGGACTTGGGAGATAAAAGGCACCTACCCTAAAATCTTAGAAAACCCTAAATATGCCCAAGAAGCGACAAAGTTATTTAAAGATGCTCAAGTTATTCTTAGAGACATTATTAAAAATAAGCGCTTCAGAGCTCGTGCTGTGTGGGGCCTATGGCCTGCCAACTCTATCTGAGACGACGTCGTACTTTATAAAGATGAAAATCGAAAAGAGGTTCTTCAAACCTTTCATTTTCTTCGCCAACAAAAAGAACAAAAAAGTGGTCAATATAAGTCACTAGCAGACTTCGTAGCCCCTAAAGAATACAAAGACTATAGCGGGGGCTTTGTAGTTACCATGGGTAAAGAAGTAGAACTCTACGCGAAAGAATTTTCTGACCAAGGAGATGACTATACTTCTATCATGATTAAGGCCCTAGGCGATCGCATGGCCGAAGCCTTAGCAGAAATGCTCCATAAGAAGGTTCGAGATAATTGGGGCTTTGGGTTAACAGAAAACTTAAGCCGAGAAGATATCATTAAAGAAAAGTACCGAGGTGTTCGTCCGGCTCCAGGGTATCCAGCTTGTCCTGATCACACTGAAAAAGGCTTGCTTTGGGAATTACTTGATGCCAAAGAAAAAGTGGTGGCGATCCTCACTGAAAACTTTGCCATGTATCCGGCCAGCTCAGTTTCCGGATTCTATATGCAATATCCCGACTCTAAGTATTTCAATCTAGGAAAAATAGACTCAGATCAACTCATTGAATATGCTAAGAAGAAAGATATTCCTGAATCTGAAATGAGAAGATGGCTCGCCCCTAATCTATAAAATAGATCTCAAAGAAATATTTCTCTAACATCATTTATCCTTGCCGTGGTATTCCCCACGGCAATACATAAGATTCCATTTATTCAATTTTAGAATCCTTCTCCATGCTTTAAAAAAGACAAAGAGTAAAACATCGCAAGGAGGATTCTATGAAATCACTAAATTTATCTAAATGGATAGCTCTATTCTTAACTGCCCTTACCCTTTTCTCAATGAACACTCATGCCCAGGCCAATCGAAATGTCTCTGAGTATAACTTAAACGGAGATTTAGGTTTAAAAGGCTATGATCCTGTTTCTTATTTTGCCGAAGGGGGATCTCTACCCGCAAAAGGTAATGAAGAAATCACTCATCACCATAAAGGGGTAACTTATCGCTTCAGTTCTCTAGAAAATAAAGAACTTTTCAAGATCATGCCTGAAAGATACGAGCCTACCTACGGAGGTTATTGTGCATGGGCAATGGCCGCAAGTGGAAGCAAGGTAGATATCGATCCCCTTCTTTACACAATTGATGGAAATCGTATCCACTTCTTTATCGCACCGAGTACAAAGAAGAGTTTTGATAGAGATGTCGCTCGTTTTTCAGCTCGTGCAGATAGAAATTGGGAGAACCTCACAGGTGAAGGCCCAAGACTTTAATTTTATTTAATATAAAGGAGCGGAAGATGAATTCGATTAGGCTATTTCTCATTGTTATCCCTACGACGATTGTATTCATCACATCTTGTGGTAACTATGAAGAATTCAAAGAAGATTCTTCCGCATTTTTTTAGGGTAATTCAAACTTAGGAAATTTAAACTATGGTGTAATCAAAGAAGAAATTTTCGATGCTCAATGTGCCCGTTGCCATGGACAAGAGTATAGTGACTATAATCACGTCATTGAAAATTTAGATGCCATTGCTTCTTCTGTTCGTTCGGATAGAATGCCAAAAGATGGCCCACTCAATAATGAACTCAAACAAAAGCTTTTTTCTTGGATTGCAATAGGTGCACCGAGAGGAGACGTGGTCATTGAGCCAATAAAACCTGAGCCCACTTTTAACTCTCTTGAAAAAACAATTTTTGCTACAAAGTGTATTCGGTGCCATAGCGAAGGAGGGCCTTCTCCTTTCTATTTAAATGACAGGCAAAATCTAATGGTCTATGCCTCAGTATTTAATCCTTTTCTATTTGATTTTGAATTTCCAGAAGAAAGTGACTTTGTAAAAAGATTAGTAAGTGATGATCCTATAGAGCAAATGCCACCTGAGAGAAGTGGAATCTCTCCGCTTACAAAAGAAGAGCGTGAAATCATTATCGAATGGATCAGCAAAGGTTTACCTTAAAAAGATTTCATCATTTAAAAAAAATTTGGAGTATATATATGAAAAAATTATTAATTGCCCTCTTACTCTCTCTAAACACCTATAGCTCTCCCTATAGTATTAAAGACGCTCAAGTTGAGTTTCAAGCAAAAGGCTTTCCAAGCTTCATTAATATTAATGGAAAGACTCAAGAACTTAACGGAACCTTTTCCTATGATCCGGAGAAGGAAGAAATTAAAGACCTTTCTCTCACCGTCCCCTTAGCGACTTTAAAGACAGGAATGGAATTAAGAGATGAACATATGACAACCAAATATCTTGAAACCGATAAATTCCCTCATGCTGAAATCATCATTGATAAACTTAATCCAAAAGCTGAAGGTAAAGTAAATGCAACCCTCAAGCTACACGGTAAGAGCAGAGAAATTATAGTTGAATACAAAAGGGTTTCGCTTTCACAAGAAAATATCACATTCAATTGTCAATTTAGTATCGATCTCTCAGACTATGCCATAGCCACTCCAAGCTTTCAGGGAATCTCTGTAGCAAAAGATGTTAAAGTATCGGTAGATTTCACCGCTCACAACCAAAAGTAATCCTATGAAGTTAAGTATCCTCTTCTTTGTTTTAATCATTCTCTTTCAACCTTCCCCCAGCGCCTGGGTGGAGAATGTCACGAGCGGTTATCCTAATTGTATGGCCTGTCACGTAAGTCCCACTGGTGGAAATATACTTACGGACTATGGAAGAAGTCTCTCTAGTGAACTTATGTCTACGATTAAAACAAAAGATTTCCAAAATCCTTTCTATGGCCTTGTCAAAAATAGCGAAACCGTTAAATGGGGAGGAGACCTAAGAGCGATTCAAACCAGAGCCGAAAATAACCAAATAAAAAGGGGCTCCCAATTTGTCATGCAAAATAATATTGAGGTAGCAACCTATGTAAAAGATTTTGTTTTTGTTGGAACTGTTGGAACGCAAGAAGGACCGAGTCAAATTCCCAAGAAGGGTCAATTTATATCTGAGCGCCACTATATTATGTACCAAGGGGATCCTACTTCTAGAGTTCGAGTTGGAAAGTTCAGGCAAAATTATGGCATTAATGACCCCAATCACACTCGCTTTACGAAGCAAGATCTTGGTTTTGGAAGTTATAGCGAAAGCTATCAGCTTGAATATTTTAAGGCCTTAAGTCTAGGTGAATTTGTTGTCTCCACATCATTAGGACGTATTGACCTACCTGATTCAAATCGTGAGAAGAATATTTTTGGACAATTTACCCATTACCTCTCTGGAAAATCCAGACTGGGATTTAATTTACTCCTAGGAGAATCATCTCGCTCAAGAAGATCACTCTATGGCGTCAATGCTGTACTTGGAACCAAGACAAATATACTTCGCTTTGAACTCGACTATGAAGTTAAAGAAGACAAGTTATCCGCCTCGAATAATGGAAAAAACCATGGTCTTTACGGAAATATTCTCCTTGGAACGAAACCCTTTGATGGCTTCTTCCCCTATTTAATCTATGAGCATAAACAATCCAACCTTGACCAAAGTAGACAAAGTTTGACTACCTCTCCTGGTATTGGATTCCAATTCTTTCCCATTAGTCACGTAGAGATACAATTTGAGCACCAGTATCGAACTTCCTATGCTCAAAAAGATAATCCTTCTCATCGCAGTTTTCTTGTTGTGCATCTCTATCACTAGAGAAATTAAAGGCTTATACAGTTTGTCTGTAAAAATTACCCAACTTGGATAGGCCCACATAATCCTAAAATTTATTTGCTATAAAACTTGAATTAATTAAATGAGGGGTCATTATGAAATTAATTTCAAAATTAATTATTCTATTTTCAATTAGTCTATCTTCCCAAGCCTTCTTCTATGAAATCGAAGAAATTGTTACTCGATTTGATATGTGTAGCGATGCCATTCATCCTGAAATCTTTGAAGAGATGTATGCTGAATTACAAGTAGCCTATGAAGCCGATCAAGATCTTCCTTTCTACGTCGATATGTCACGCTATACATTCGAATTTGAATCTGAAACTCGCTATTGCGATGTTTATGTCGATCCTTATGATTGGCGTTGTTATACTCCAGTTTGTGAAAATAAATAAAAAAAGCCCCTTTATTAAGGGGCTTCTCTTTAACTCACTTTTAAAATCTCATCGACGAGACTTCGATATTCACAATGTCCGTAGAATACAACTTGCTGCTTTGATATATTCTCTTTTACAGGGAAGACTTTTCGTTGATTTCTCACTCCTTGAATAAAAGAATCGATATCGGCAAGATTCCTTTCTAATTCTTCTTTCTCTCTTTGATTTAAATATATCTTCTGAACTTTTAATTTGGCTCCTTCTTCTTTTTCATAAATCTGATTAACCAGTGAAGAAAAGAGTTCTTTGATTTCTGCTTTAGCCCCTTCTTTATCAGTAACGATGGGTAACCATAGGCTCTTATGCTCCCAATTAAGTTCATATTCATAGTTTTTAAAGACGAGAATTCCTTTTTGAATCAATTGACCAAGAACGGCCTGTAGAAGAGATTCACTAAGCGATGTTTGAACTTTTAATTTTTCAAAATCGAGAGATTTTTTAAAAAGAGACTCGACCACAATTCTTTCGATAATAAGTAATGATTTTTCCATGAGTAATTTTCCTATGCTGATAATGCTTCAAGACTTTCTGATGTACTCTTTAGTGATTCTGACTCCTGAACGAGATCTCTAAGACGAATATTTCTCTCCCATTGAATCCCCAAATCTATTCCTACTCCCGCTCCCAAAGCTTTTTTCTGATGGCTTTTCTTGATTTCGTTTTCCCAATTCACAGAGTTTTGACCATTTTCGTCGAGATAAATTTGAATTTTTTCAAATTCCCACATTTTCATTTCTGCTCCATGGAGAAGTCGAAATAATCTTGTTCTCTCTATTCCAAGTAACTCTCCATACTCCGATAGAGTCATTTCTCCTGCGACTTGAAGGAAATTATCCATGGTCTTTTTTTGAAGCTCAGTAATTTTCGCCTTTTTTGTCATTTACGCTCTCCTAAGTATGCGAACTGTCCTATTTTGATTTTGAAATTCAACTCACTTCAGCATAAGCAATACTGAGACCAAAAAAGAACGGGCGTAAGTCATCGAAAGTAGAACTTCGATATTGGGAAAAAGAGAAATAATGGTCTAGAATGGACTAGAAAAAGGAATGAGATAGACTATGGTTCTTTCAATTTGTAGCGCAAATATAAGATTTGAAAACCCAGCAGATGGCCAGAATGATTGGCCTCATCGTCGAAGCTTTCTATGTGAGATCTTAAATTCGAGAGGCCTAGACCTATTGGGAACCCAAGAAGGACGCGAGCCTCAATTACGAGATCTTGAAAATAGACTCACTGATCTCATTCTATGTGATCAAAATAGGCAGTGGATCGAGGAGCGTATGTACCCCTGTATCTACTTCAATCCAAAGACAATAGATATTCAAGACTGTGGTGATATTTGGCTATCTAAAACCCCTTATACTCCCGGAACAAAGGATTTCGATTCAGCTTTTCCCAGACTATCAAGCTGGGTTAGGGCCACTCACAAAGAGTCGCAAAAGAAGTTTTTCTACATCAATTGCCATCTGGACCATGTTAAAGAAGAAACAAGAATTGAACAGGCCAGAGTTCTTTGTGAGGAAGTTGGTAAGCATATTAAAGAGGGAGAATCTCTCATTCTCACAGGAGACTTCAACTCTTCTCCACTCGGGCCAGTTCGTAAAGTGATTGAAGATCATTTTAGTGATATTCGTGATCCTTGGTTTGATTTTAAGCTCACTGAAGAATCAAGTTTTCATAAGTTTGATGGGAAAGATCCAACGGGGGAAGCCACAAGGATTGATTGGTTGCTTCATAGTTCCCATTGGAAAGCGAATCAAATTGAATTGATTAAAGAGCAAAGAAACGGTCAATTTCCTTCAGACCATTTCTTTGTTCATAGCACTCTTAGTTAAGAGCTTCTCCAATTTGAGATCCTAGTTTTTGATAGACTTCCATGCCTTTCTTTGTATGCTCTAGAACGATATCATCGGGCTTCCACTTACCCTTTTCACCTAATACAATGACAGTCGAGCCTCCAAAGAGGAAGTATCCCTTCTCCTCTCCTCTTTTGAATTCACCTCTCATCTCGCGTGATTGGATAATTTTACCCACACAAATAGCACCAACTTCAACATAGGCCAATTTTCCAAAATGCTTCGTTTCAAAAATCGTGACGGCCCTCTCATTTATCGAAAAAATTTCAGGAACTTTTTTGAGAGCTAAGGGATTAACAGAATGAAGGGCACCCTCTACAGGATAGAAGTCGAGAACCTCTCCATCATCTGGAAAATGGAAGCGGTGGTAATCCACAGGACATAACCTCGCTAAGAGGCACGGTCCTTCCTCAAAAAATGGAGCCCATTTATCGTTGGCCAATAAGGCCTTGGCCGTTAGAAATTTTCCTTTAACAGGAATTGTTTCGTCATCAGTTAAAGCATCGTATCCAAAATATCTTGCTTCTGAAAAAGCGGGAAACTTAGGACCTTCGGCAAAAGGTCTCTTTCCCTCTTTAAAACGTCTTATAAAGAATTGATTGAAACTCGAATAAGGAGAAGCTTCAGTTCTCCCCTCTTCTGGAAGATATTCTTCCATGTTGATATTAAAATCTTTTATGAATGGCTTTACCTTCTTCTTTGTCATGCCGTGAGACTGAAGGGCGCCATAGAGTTTACTTAAAGGCTTTTTGACTAAGAAAGTGGTTAACATTTTCCCAGACGCTGAATCATAGAGCCAATTTACAGCTTCAGATCCATAGACTTTCTCATTTTCAACTTCGCCTTTCTCGCGATTAAAGTACTTTATTTCCAAGGACTTATCTCCTAATTAAAGATCTTGAATTCATGAATTTTCCCTAGCTTATCAAAAATTACATAGACTTTGCATAAACTTTGTAGAAATTGAATTTGATTTCGGTATAAATATTAATGTGAACCTAAATAATATGGAGGATGTTTACTCATGTTAGATCAACACTCTCAGTCAAATAAATTTTGGCAACAAATTAAATTGGGATTTTTGACCTTCTCTCTCATCACTATACTAACTCCTAATTCGGCCTTTGCCCTCTTTGGAATGGGAGAAGAAGAAAGCAAAGAAGTCTCCCAAAAAAAGGAAGAAATTATAAAAGAAGTGGAAGCCTACTCACTCTTACAAAGTGAGAAAAATACCATTTCTGTTTTTCAAAAGAATGTTAAATCCGTCGTCAACGTAAGTAATATTAGAATTGCACGTTCAGGCTGGTGGTTTCATGCAGAAGAGTTTGAAGTTCCCGCCGGAGCAGGGTCTGGATTTGTATGGGACAAAGAAGGGCATATTGTAACCAATTTTCATGTTATTCAAGGAGGAGATAGTTTTGTCGTTTCCTTTCATCAAGATAAAGAAACCTATGAAGCAGAGGTCGTTGGAACTTATCCTCAAAAAGATATCGCTGTCTTAAAGTTAAAAAAGAAACCCTCCAAACTCTATCCGGTGACTCCGGGTAAATCTAAAACCTTGAAGGTTGGTCAAAAGGCCATGGCCATTGGAAATCCATTTGGGCTTGATCATACAATCACTTCAGGAATTATATCGGCCACAGGAAGAAAGATTCGAGGAGTCGGAGGGGTTCATATAAACGGTATGATTCAAACCGATTGCTCTATCAATCCCGGAAACTCAGGTGGGCCACTCTACGATTCCCAAGGGCGTGTTATCGGAATGAATACTATGATTTATTCCGCCTCCGGTTCATCGGCAGGGGTAGGATTCTCCGTCCCCATTGATACGATCAATTCAATCGTCCCTCAAATTATTAAACATGGAAAAGTGAAACGTCCTGGGCTTGGGATCACTTTACTGGAAGAAAGACTTAAGCATTACTTTGGAATAGAAAAAGGAATTGTCGTTAAATATGTTTCCCCTTCCTCTCCCGCAGCAGAGTCAGGCCTTGAAGGAATCCAAAAAGATAGAAGAGGTCGTTATATTCTCGGAGATATTATTTTGGAAATCGATGGCCAGGAGGTTAACGATTACGACGAGATTTTTAATGTCCTAGATAAATATAATGTAGGCGATAAAGTCGATGTCACCTATTTGCGAGGTGATGAAAAGAGAACCACGAAGCTTAAACTCATGGAACTCTAACTATTTTAATAACTTAGTCCATTAAAAAGAATACCTAAACGCTCAAGTAAGTCTTCTAAGTAGCCGATAAGAGGACATGAAAAAAGAAAACCTCTTATCGCTACTTTCCTTTCTCTTACTCTTCTTCTTCTCGAGTTGCTCACATCTCCACTATGGTGACTCATCAAAAAAGAGAAATCCTGCTGGGTTATCAAGTGATCACTTTCTGGAAAAATTTAGAATTGAATCTGCCCGCTATATCCTCTCCTTTGAACCCAAGAAATATGGAAGCTTCGAAGAGCTTTCCTCTGAGGAAAAGGAAAGGGAGCTTTATGCCCTTATGGGACAGATCGACACAAATCAAGTCAGACCGATTCCGTCTCAACTTACAGGAAAGGAAAAAGGTTACAAAGATATTTTCAATTTAAGTAGCGTCAGCCAAATTCCATATGACCAATGGAAACAAATGAAAGAAGAGGTCAGCGCTGCGTATGAAAATGGTGAATATGTATTTAAGAAAGACGCATACTTCTACACTTTAAGTGGCCTAAAATTTACAGAGCGCATTCTCGATCATCGAATTTTCTTTCAAGTAAAGAGATATGCTCCCCATCTTGATTTCGAAAAATTAGCAAAGAGTCTTCTCAATAGAAAGACATACTTTCCCCTAAGTCAGGATTCCGGAATTATCTTACCTACTGGTATCTATGTAATGGAACGACATTTAAGCCCACTTCTCGACGATTTCACAAGACAAGTGGGACGTCACGCTTCAGCAGAAGATATTCTAAACTCAAGTGTGAAGGGAAAGGGATTAAGTTTTTCAAATGGACTAGAAAGTTATGCGAATCTCAAATACCAGGCCTTCTTATATGACGAGGCCATAGATAATCCTCATTATGCTTGTGAAACTCGGTTTTATTATCGTTCTCTATCAAGACGGAGTGAGGCCAAGGAATTCATTGAAACCCTACTTGAACATAAATCTAAACTTATGGATATCTTAGAGCTAACCAATAATGAATATGATGAACTCATGCAACTGTCTCTGGGGATTTTGGCCGTGGAAAGTAAAATGGGAGCAAGTCTTAAATATAAAATTAAAGAAGATATTCGAATCGGTAAACTTAACTTAGGTCAACTTGCGATCAAACTTCTCAAAAGATTAAAAGGACGTAATGATGAAAACTCACGAGGACTTACTCAGATAAAGGATATTGGTCCCTTTTTGAAAGATACCGAATACGCCTACCTAGAAGACTCAGATCTTGATGATCCTGAAAATGCAGCACTGGCAACAATGTTTGTTTTAAAAGAGAAGCTTGGCTATCTTCGCCACTTTGCAAATCGTCATTCTAATATTACCGAAGACAATTGGGCGGACTATCTCTACTACTTCTATCAAGGAGCAAGTTCACAGATCACCAAGGGTCTGGCCACTCCTCCTTTAAATCTTCGTATTCAAAGAATCTTAGAAGTGAAAGAGAATTCTATGATTTTTAGGAATTGTCGTTGATCTTTGTCATTCATGAAATGACCTATCTTCTTTTTAGAAGAAGATAGAGAAAAAAACCTCCTCCCAAAAAGGAAGTGATTACCCCTATAGGAACACTCATTTGAGTAAATAGGGATCTGGAAAAGAAGTCACACCAAACAAGAAAGAATCCTCCTCCAAAGAAGGAAGGAAAGAAACTTCCTTTTAAATTTGCTCCGAAACGTTCTTTAACCATGTGAGGAACCATTAAGCCCACAAATCCGATGGGACCACATAGGCTCACAATATAAGATACAAAGAGTGAAAGAGTTATAAAGATTTTCTTTCTTTCCTTTTGCGCATTAATTCCTTTTGAAATAGCAAATCGATCTCCCATGGATAATATATTTGTGAGATCACGTTTTTTGTAAGCATAGAATAAAACAAGAAAACTTAATGGATAGAGTAAGGATAGAGATTCTAGACCTACAATTCCTAAATCTCCCATCAACCAATAGACCATTTTCTGAAGACCCAGCTCCCCAGCAAGAAATTGGATGAGCATTATCGCACTAGAAAAAATAAAGCTAATCATAACTCCGGCCAAGATAAGAAAATGAGGGCTATGATTTTTCTTAAGATGGGCCAATGAAAGAATTAAGGCGACACAGCTGAGAGCCCCCAAGAATGCGCCAATAGAGATGGTATCAAAAGAGAAGGGGCCAATTGAGAAACTTAACGATAGTCCAAGCCAAAGAACAAAGCTTGCCCCAAAGGAAGCTCCCGATGCAACACCTAGAGTATAAGGCGAAGCCAAATCATTTTTAAAAAGGGACTGATAGAAGAGTCCTACAATAGAGAGACCGCCACCACAAATATAAGTGAGCAGGAGACGAGGGAGTCTGATTTGCCAAAATATTTGAGAAGATAATTCATCCCGAATATTTAAAAAGCTAAGGTCTCTAAAAAAGAGCGAGAGAAAAATCCCTACGAATCCTCCAGCAAAGAATAAGACTTTACTCATGAAGATCTCCTTTTGAATAAGCAAAGAAGATTTGATCTTCTCCTTTAGAGAATATTTCAAAAGGGGTTTCAAAAAGCGAAGAAAGGTCTTCTTTAGTGAGTCTGCTCGATTCTTTCACGAGTTGACCTTCTTTTAAGGACAAGAAACGATCTCCCATCAATGAGGCAAGATTCAGTTCATGAACACAAAGTATAAAAGTGGTTTGATACTTTTTTTGCCAATCAATAACAACTTTGGCCACTTTCTTCTTATATATAGGATCTAAAGCAGCAAAGGGTTCATCAATTAAAATATAGTCTGTCCCTTGAAATAGTGAACAGGCTATGGAGACTCTTTTTTGCTCTCCTCCACTTAAATGAGAAAAAAGTCTATTTCTAAACTTTTGAATTTCTAAAAGTTCACAAATTTCATCTAACTGTTTTCTATCGATGTTTGTAAGTTCATTCTTTTGAGAGCGTGGAAATACACTGAAGTTTAAAATATCTTCAACTTTAAAAGAATGATTCCAATCGAGTTGTTGGGGAATGTAGGACATTTTTAAGGACAAATCGTGATAGGAATATTTACTTAATTCTCTATCCTCAATGAAGATTTGCCCTTCCCTACCTGGCCCATCCAGGGGGAGATTCAAACTCAAACAGTCTAATAGTGTCGACTTTCCTCCACCATTTGGACCCAGAAGTATATTCACTTTGTTCTTTTCAAATTCTAGAGAAGGTATATCTAATCTTAGACTTAAATCATCTTCCGAATGTATTTTTAAGTTCTTTACTAGTATCATTTTAAAACCTTGATAAGGTCATCTATGAGCAAAATGAGACGGGGACCAGGTATAACTGCATAATTTTCTTCAAAAGAATAGATTTTAATCTCATTCTTCTTGAAACGCTTGAGCTCTGTATTTAAAAGTTCCGCTTTTTGACTTTTTTTAGGGGAAAAGAGAAAAAAGGTTAAATCCTTTTTAAGAAGTTCTTCTATTGTCAAACTTCTATAGCCACCTTTTCCTGAAACATAATTCTTCATTCCTATTTGAGAGATGAGATCACTATAGAAAGTATCAGTTTCAGCGACTAATACTCTTGAAACATGTCCCATCTTTTCAACAACATCAATAACGGCCAAAAAAGATCCCTTTTTATCCAAGTCCCCTAGTTGAGAGAAACCTTTTTCAAGAGCTATGGTCAGTTCTTTTGCTTTGGAGGTTGCCCCAAGGTCTCGCCCTAATTTTTCTATCGATTCAATAATATCTTCAAAAGAATCAAATTCTAGATTTTCAACTTTTAGATTAAGCTTTGAAGCTTTTTTAGAAAGAGCTGAATTTTCCATTTTTTGAGAATAGATTCGAGTAGGTTTTAATTTAAGGATGCTCTCGAGATCAGGGGTCAAGGCCGTACCGACATTAGGTTTTGAGCATGCCATTTTAGGATAAAGACAAAAGCTACTTACACCAACTAAAACGTCCGCTTGATCAAGCTCATAAATAATCTCAGTTATGGTTGGGGACATGCTGATCACACGCTCAGCATGAGCCCCTAAACTTAAAATTATTGTGAGTATGAATAAAAAGACTCGATTCAAAATCCGACCCTATAAGATATAAGGAAGTTTCTATCTGGTGTTCCGTAACCCCAAACTTCTTCATATTCCTTATTGAAAAGGTTTTTAATACTTAAGGAAAGTATATCAGAACTCTTATTCGTTAGGTACTCAACGCTTATATTCGTCAGCATAAAACTTGGTAATTTCTTATTATTGGAATCCGTTCTTTTTCCTCTATATTGAGAATCCCAAAAGAATTGCCATTGATCGTTCATCTTATAGGAAAGATTTAAACCACCATTATGCTTGGCCCTCCTAGGAAGAGCTTCACCTGTTTTTTCATTCTTTGAACGAAGATAATTGTAATAAAGCCCTAAACTAAAATGATCAAATGTGATTTTATTATTCCATTCCACACCATAGCTCTCAAAGTCTCCACTATTATTATAAATTGATCGAGTTAGATCATAATCTATGTAATTATCGTAATTAATTTCAAAGTACGTTAATTCTGAAAAAAGGCGTTTCTCTTTGAATAAAAGGGATACTTCCTGAGAGTCTGATTTTTCCATCTCTAGATTTCTATTTCCTCCAAATTGGGCAAAACTTTGATAGAGAGTTGGTGCTTTAAAGCTAGTTCCTCGAGTTGCTTTGATCGTAAAAGAGTCTATTGAATAGCCAATCCCTACTCTATATACCCATTCATCTCCAAAGAATTGTAAGTTTTCATAACGTAATCCTTCTTCGATGATCCATGATCCAAACTCGTTATAATTATTCATATAAGCCCCAAATCTTTCTTTTGAACGAGTTTGATCTAAAAGACTATCAAGGGCCTTCGTTCTCTCCTTTTCATACTCAATTCCAGTAATCCATTCACCTGAGTCTCCATAAAAAGAACGATTAACGAGAGTGTAGCGGTCATAGTCCCCTTTATAGAGGTAATGGAACTTACCAAAACTATTTTCACCAAATAGTTTTCTATCCACTTCATAATGAGAATAATTTAAATTCAAATTTATTAATTCAGAATATTTATACTCCACACCACCGGTATAACGAGTTGTTTGATAATGACCATAGAGATTTGCATTATCCGCATTTTGATCATCATAGAGATACCTCGAACTTGTAAGTTGCGCCTGAAAATCAAAGGTTAGTTTATCAATTGAAGTATTTTTCCAATGAACCAAAGCATCGGTTTGCTTAAGTCCGTCATTTTCAACACTTCCCTCAATCCTCTCTTCATTATAAGCTGAAATTCCATCAACATCTTGCAAGGACCCTGTAATGGATAGTTCATTATCTCCCTCTTTAAATGAATTAAAAGCTGAAACTTTTTTATAATCATAACTCCCATAAGAGAGCTGTAAATTTCCACGTCCTTCTTTCTTTGTCGTTATGCTAATCACTCCACCTACGGCTTCAGAACCATAGAGAACTCCTTGATTTCCCTTTAGTATTTCGATTTTTTCAATCTGAGAGGGATCCAAAAACTCGAGCCGTGTTCCTCCACTTATTGAAGTGATATCGGTAACCCTGACCCCATCGATAAGAACAAGTGTATGACGATTGTCAGTTCCTCTCAAATTAAGAGAACTCGCTTTCCCATAAGCTCCATTTGTTTGAACAGAGAGTCCACCGAAGCGCTTTAATAGGTCTGCAACACTTGTGGCCTGAAAAGACTCAATTTCTTCTTCGCCTAGAACAAGAATAGAAGAAGTACTCCTTTCATACTTTCTTTCAAACTTTTCTGCAGATACTAGAATATCTCCAGGTTCGGAAAAAATAGTTGGGGAAAATAAAAGGGTAAGCAGTGTGATTTTAGGATAATGCCTAATCATGATATTCCTCCTCGGGATAAATGAAAACGAAGACAGGATCGGACTTTACCGTTGCGGGACAGTGCTGGAGTTTCACCAGCTTCACTGCCTTCGTTCGTTACTTGATTTAATTCATATTGGGATCCATTGCATCTCTTACCCCTTCTCCAATTAAATTAAGTAGAGTTAGAGTTACAAAGAGAGCTGCAGATGGATAAACGGCCAACCACCAGGCCACTGTAAAGTGCTTTTGTGCTTGTGATAATAATTCTCCCCAAGAAGGTGTTGGAACAGGAAGTCCAAAACCTAGGTAATCAAGCATAGAGAGAGAAATAACATGACTTGAAATTACAAAGGGTGCAAAAGTGATAATAGGCACTAATGAGTTGGGTAGAATATGCTTGAATATAATAGTGCTACTCTTTGCTCCCATTGAGCGAGCAGCCTCAACAAATTCGCGCTTTCTATTTTTTAAAAATTCAGCTCGTACATAATAACTTATCGCTACCCACCCAAAAGCAGATGAAATCGTGACAAGTAGAAGCATACTCGGCGTAAAGATCGAGATTAAAATAAGCAGAAGAAAGAACATGGGAATCGTACTAAAAATTTCCACAATTCTTTGACCTATCATATCGAATGTTCCACCAAAGTAACCCATAGTTCCACCAAAGATGATTCCTAGAATTAAACTGAGAAACCAAACGAGGAACGCGTAACTAATAGAATACTTAAATCCATAAAGAATACGAGAAAATACATCCCTACCCGATTCATCAGTCCCCATAATATTAGAAGCTGTTGGCGGAGAGGGATAAGAATAAACCTCAGAGTTTGAGCTCAATGGGTCCCATTTAATGATTGGCCAGATCACGGTATCCTCTTCAGCTAGTTTTAATTTCTTATAATTAACAACAAGAGTATTCTTTAGACCAAACTGCTTTGGATGATAGTCGTTAAATACAGGAAAATAAGACTTACTCTTATAAGAAAGGTAAAGAGGCTTATTATTGGCAAGCATGGGTGCAATGAATGTCATCACTACCATGGACAAGAAGATTATTGCGGACAAGAAAGCTGATCTTCCAGCCTTGAATCTTCTCCATCTCTTAAGTGTCAGTTCGTTACTTATTAGTTTTTCGATCATTTGAAATCAATCCTTGGGTCAACGAGTACGTATGCTAGGTCACTAATTAAATTCCCTAGGAGCATCAAAATAGACTGAATGAAAGTCAGTCCCATAATCACATTATAATCACGCTCTAATACAGAACGATATCCCAGCAACCCAATACCATCGAGGTTGAAGATCGTTTCTATAAGAAGAGACCCGGCAAAGAAAATAGAGAGAAAACCACCAATCCCCGTTACAATGGGAATAAGAGCGTTTCGAAGAGCATGCTTGAGATAAACAGTCTTTTCGGGAAGACCTTTAGCACGAGCTGTTCTGATATAATCTTTTTTAATTTCTTCAAGTAATGAGTTCTTCTGTAGCATCGTCAAAACGGTGAATTGACTAATCATGTAGGAAATACAAGGAAGAATAAAATGGTGCAGTCGATCTGCAACCCTACCCCAGAAGCCATAGTCCCAATAGTCATCAGAGTAAAGGTCTCCAGCGGGAAACCAATCAAAGAACTGACCACCAGCAAAGAAAACTATAAGAAGAATCCCTAACATAAAACCTGGAATGGAGTACATTCCCATGATCATGAAACTACTCGCATAATCAAATTTCGTTCCATCATAAATGGCCTTAAGGACACCTAGGGGAATACAAATCAGATAGGAAAGAAAGAGAGAGGCAAATCCAAATTGAAGGGAGACGGGAAACTTACTGAAGATAACATCCGTAACCGGCTCTTCATATGTAAATGACTCTCCAAAATCAAGAGTGGCCAAGTTCTTAAGCCAGATGAAGTAACGAATATGGATGGGCTTATCAAATCCATATTGCTTCTTAAGGGCCTCAACGACCTCTTCAGATACTACGGCTGAATCGCCACCCGTATCCCCACTGCCCATAGCCCCAGCAAATTGGAGTTGCTGAAGTTTTTGCTCCACAGGTGACCCGGGAGCAAGGTTAATAATAATAAAGACAATAATCGTCACCCCAAAAAGGGTGGGTATCATCAACAAGAGCCTTCTTAAAATGTACTGTAACAACTGCAACTCCTTCTAGGCTGAGCGCGAATATTTAATGTTTTTTAATTACTTACCTGGTTGCTTTAAGCTCCAATGCTTAATCCCAACTTCATAATTAAAAGTATCTTTTGGACGCTCAACATTCTTACGATGACCGTAGAAACCATATTGAGCATTGAATAAGAATACATAAGGAGCATCATGTGCAATTTCACGATACACTTCTTGCATCATAGGAATTCTCTTCTCTTTATCCAATTCAGTTCTCGCCTTTTCAATCAGCTCATCAACTCTTGGGTTACTGTAGCTAATGAAGTTCGAACCACCATTATCAATAGATTCAGAGTGCCAAATTTGCTTAGGGTCCATATCTACCGAACCTGCACTCCAAGCTAGAATTACAGAATCAAAGTTTCTTTCATTAAGAAGTGAGATAAAGGTGTTCCACTCAATCACCTTAATATCTACATCAATTCCCACTTTCTTAGCATCTTGTTGAAAAATAACCAGATACTTGTTGAATTCTTTATTGGGATTAAGAAGAGTAAATTTAAATGGAGTCTTCTTTCCATCAATCATCTTATCAAGGATCTGATCACCATCCGTGTCCTTCCGCCCGTTCTTTCTTAGAAGTTGAAGTGCTCCTTTTGAATCAAACATAATGGGTTTTACATTAGGGTCTGCATATTCAGACTGACGATACCAAGGACCTGTTGCAGGAAGACTTAGACCATAAGTAAATTTATCAATCATCTTTTGACGATCCACTAACTTATTTAAGGCCACACGAATTTCTCTGTCTTTAAAAAGAGGGTTCTTTAAGTTCCAACCAATAAATCCATAATTCTTTGGAGCCGAGTTTTCATACTTTACTTTGAAAACTTCTTTGCCCCATTTCTTTCCATCTGTTTTCTTAGTGAACTCTTCTGGGCTCATTGGTAAGTAGTCGATATCACCTTTTTCATGCCTTTGAAGGGCTACACTACTATCTTTAATAAAGCGGATACGAATTTTTTCAAAATTATACATTTCTGGATAAACTTCATTCCCCCACCAATTCTCATTTTTCTCAAGGTGAATTGAGTTACCTTTTCTCCACTTAACAAATTTATAAGGTCCTGTTCCAACAAGAGTCTTATTTAATTCTTTCTCTTGATCTTCTGAAGGATTCTCGTAGAGATGCTTGGGAACAACTCTAATGATTCCACCGGCAACGACATCAAAGTTTCCAAAGTACTTCTTCTTAGCTTTAAATTGAATTTTATTGGGAGCTAAAATAGTACAGCTTTCAATATTTTCAAGATAAGGCTTTTTAGTCGCTGTATTATACTTATTATCTTTATCCGTAAGAGCATCGAAAGTGAACTTGATATCTTCCGCTGTTAAGGGCTTACCATCATGCCACTTTACGCCTTCTCTTAAATTAAAAGTAAATGTAAGACCGTCTTCTGAAATTTCCCATGAAGTCGCAAGCGCAGGCTTCCACTCATAAGTGTCAGAGTCCCTATAGGCTAAACCTTCAATCACCCATTCTTGAACAAGAGTGGCATAATTATCGGTTGAAGATAGAGCATTGAGCGTCGTTGGTTGAGAGGAAAAGTTGTAAGTAAATGTATTTGCCGTTGAGCTGCCATTGCCTTCTTTTTCACAAGAACTGAAAAAGAGAAGAGAAATGAAACAAAGTGTAACTACATGAAATTTTTCAAGCTTCAACATGAAGGATTTCCTTTAGCATAGGTTCGGTAAACTTAAAGTTTAAGTCACACTACACTAATAGAAATGAAACAAAATTTGAAGAAAAAGGTAGGTTTTAGAGAATAATCGCACGATGTGTCTATTTACTAAAATATAGCCTCGGATCGAGGGCCCATCGATCCTCTTTAAGGTTCTTATCTTCGATACGATACTTTTCCAATTTATCATCAATTTCAAGGAGTTGCCCCTCGAGGTCTTTGTGATTTCTAAATGAAGTTAGTCGATCTTCTTCAAGTGAAGCAAGATCTTCTCGCCACTCTGCTTCCAACTTATCGCGTAAAACTTTATATCTTAGATTAATCGCGTTAACTCTTTCGATATGGCTATCCAGACTCTTTTTATTTCTCAAAAGCTTGCTGCTTATCGCCATTTTCTTCTTTAAGAGAATGTCCACCAATTCCTTTCCCATCGAAAGATTATTTATAAGATCCTGACTGAATAGCTGAACGTAGGCTCCCTCAGAAATAAATATGAATCTCTTGCAGTAATCAAATTCGGGCACCTTCATGAGAAGATAATTATTGGACTTCCCGATGATATAAGCTTTGCATCGAATATCGGAACCCCTCTCATCCCAAAATTCGACTTTATCTTTCTTATTCAAGTACTTCATATTCGCAAAGTCGACCTTCAATCGCAGAAGACTCGCTTTCTCATTAATACGAGATATTCTTCCCGAAAAAATCCCATTACTTTTTTTAACTTTTGAGCTCGCAGCGAAACCTGAATTCGTGAGAAAGAAAAATGAAAATAAAGCTATAGATATCCATAATTTCATAACTCTATTATAGCGTGAAGCACAGAAAACCAAATCTAAGGAACAAGCTTCCCTTTAATTGACTAAAGCTCTCTTATTTTTTTAGATTTAAGAATCGAGATCTTCGAAGTCTGGAGACTCCTCATCGTTTTCTTGAAAGATATCCTCTTCTGGCTCTTGTTGATCATAATTTCTTTGAGGTCGATAATTATCAAGTTCGGCATTGATATAGAGCTGTAAAATATCATAGGCTTCATCAATTTCTTTAATCATATGTGTGACTCGCTCCTGAACTGTACCAGGCATGTCCTCTGTCACCATAAGATACCATTCCATTTCATCAGCAGCTGTATAAAATTGATCTAATCCTATTATGACCTCTTCTCCGCAAAGTTTGAGATCATCGATCGTAACCGAACGATATTTATTTTTGAAAATATTTGGAAAATGGTCACGAGTTCTCTTTGCAGAAAAGTAGTGCATATATTCGGGTTCACGATATTTAATTCTTTCATAAAGCCTTTGAGCGTCTACTCTTAATATAGTCAACATAATGAGAGACTGTTTATGAGCTTTTGTGAGATTCATCGCTATTCCTTATTAAGCTTCAGAGCTACCCAATGATGGAAGCTTTGATCGCTTACCACCTGGCCATTTTTTATCGCCTTCCACATCTTCAAGATAATGAGAAAGTACTAATAGTGTAGCCTTACTGAATTCAATCGGTAAAGGAATGTGAACATATGACCTTCTTCTTGATGAAGATATAAAGTCATGATCCATTGAAAAAGAACTGAGATGAAAGAGTTTAATTTTTCTATTTTTAACATAGAAATCAAAACACTTCTTACGGACGGATTTATATTTTTGATATTCACCCAAGCTTGGAGTCATCAAGATAACTGGAATCTGCCTTTTTTCTAAGAAGTAATCTAACTCATTGGCTTTGATAGGAATTAAGTTAATTTTAAACTTCTTAAATTCTGCAGCAAAACGAATAAAGGCTGGGTCGAGTTTTTCTGACCATTGGATGTAGAGAATATAGTGTTCATCATAGATTTCTGATACTTCATTTGAATCATCAGAATCAAAAAGATCGAGCTTCTTCATACTCTCTTTTCGTAAAAAGAGAGTCAGAGATCAATTGCTCAGTCCCTTGAGATAAGAATCGGCAATTTTTGCCTACCGGTCGCCTTCGTGGAGGTTAATTGACTAAAAAGCAAGGTTAATAGGAAGCCAAAGACAACGGTTAAAGCTCCATTTCCAGGGCCGTCATTGTTGTCATCAGAATTAATGAATGCAACCGACCCACAAGCAAGAGCATTTTTATCCGTTCGTGTCTCTGTTGCTAAGGCTGAAATATAACCTGTTTCCTGTCTCTCAACTGTTTGATCCATCAAGGCGAGAATAGCTTCCTGATCATCAAAGGAGAGACGATCAATTCCTTGAAGGGATGCGTACATAACGGCAGATGTATATTCAGAGTGATCAATTCCTATAGTATGACCAAGTTCATGAAGAATCGTTTGATAGAGTATTCCGTTTTGATTCGCCCGTAATTTGGCATTTTCTCCATTTAATATAATTTCAGTTTGGGTAAAGTAGGTACCGACACGATATCGAATGGTAACGGCTAAGGTAGAAATAGGACTATATCCTGTTTCCTCTGCGAAATTATTAGACCAGCGAATATAATTTCCTGAGTAAGAATTTGAAACTTCATAAGAGTCGGGAAAACTCCAAATATCTGTTCCCGTGCTATTTTCCCATTCCTGTTCTGCTTCACTAATCAGTTGTGATAGCACTGAACCTTCCGAAGCCGTATCCACAAAAGTTTTCATTGTAATGGGGAAATTTCGCCAGTAGATGCCGTTTACAAAATCTTCAGTGAATTGATAAGCATAAGAAGTTTTTAATCCTAGGATTACTCCTAGGATTAAAAATATGGCCTTTGCTTTCATAAAACATCCTTGTTTTCTTCTCCCATCTCATCCTAAGTTGGGAAGCATTAGGCAATTTAATTTGAGGCTTTTGAATGACAAAGATATCCCGAATCGGCATAGACTTCGTATTCACTCCCCTCTTTAAATTTATAGGGTCCACCTTTTATTAAGTTAAGCGAATAACTTGATTTGACCTCTTCCTGAGATCCTAAGTCTTCACCCACTTCAAAAGTGACTTTTTGTTTTTGATTTTGAATAGAGAAAGGAGCACCTGATTCAGTTACCTTCACAACCGTACCTTTAAAATGAGTACGGCATTTGCTACTTGATTCCAATGAGGTTGCCAAAGAGTTGTTGGAGAGAGAGATGAAAAAGACAGCTATTGCAATCAAGTACTTCCTTTGAGAACTTTTGCGAATAGTAAGCTTCATCCATGGGCTCCTTTCTTCTCTATTTCTTGCGCATCTTCCATGATACTTCATCGACTAGTCTTCCTGACCTGTCTTGCGTTTATATAAAGCACATACCGTGCCAACTTTTTTCATACGCTAAAATGCTCTAAGTCCCCATGGATAGGTAGTCTATAAGGTTTATGTATAGTCGTATTGACCATCTCCCTTATGATTACTTGAGCTTAGCTAGGTGCATTTTGGGAATTTGTAGGTCAATTTATCGACCTCAAAAAAAATGATTGCTTCTTGCTTTTTCTATCACCTAACTATTTCCAACGTTTAGAGAAAAGAAGAATTTTATAAGAGATTTAAATAAGATTATTCGGGCCGAAGTAAATACCTTAAATGAGGAAAAGGCCGATCAACACTGTCCTTTCACAACCTGTCACCACTTCAAACATCAGTGTCAAAATCTAACCAGCACTTCAACTCATTGACACTAACATGACAGAGTTTATTCCATTCTATTAAGTGGTATAATTTATTTAATTATTAACACTCACGAGTTCCTATTCATGTTGAATATAGAAAATCTTAGTTTCCGCTATCCAAACCAGAAAGAACTTCTCTTTGAAAATCTATCCTTTCATTGCCCTAGTGCAGAGCTCTTCTATCTTATAGGAGAAAATGGATCAGGTAAGACTACTCTTCTGAGAATTTTGGGAGGATTAGCTCAAGCTCACTCCGGTCAAATTCATGTAAAGGGCCATCCCTTAAGTGAAAACCAAATATCTTTACTTCAAACTCAAAATGAATGCTCCTTTCCTAATCTTACAGGTAGGGAAACTCTTCGCTTATTTTTTCAGCTGAATCAAAGAGAATATAGAGAAGATTTATTATGGATGCAGATATTAAATAAGAGTGATAGTTTTCAACAAGCCTTGATTACCCGCTATGGTGAATGCTCGACAGGAATGCGCCAGCTGATTAACATTGCCATTGCCTTAACTAAAGACGCCCATTTTTACCTCTTTGATGAACCTTTTGTAAGCTTGGATGAAAAAAACAGAGACAGGGTCACCGAAATTTTAGAAGCTCTCTCTCAGGACCATCTCGTTTGGGTAACTGATCATAAGATTCAAGACTCTATGAAAACCTATTCGAAGATTCTCCTAACAGGAAAAGGAATTCAAAATGCTTAGTTCCTTAATCCTTTTTTTCATTCTCGAAAGGAGAAATAATTTCTCATCTTATCAAATCATTCTCTTTAGATTCCTGTCGATTATATTCAATATACTCTTTCTATTTTTTGCTTCAAAAGCCTATAACCTCTCCGAGACTTTCACAGACCTTAATCATGTGAATGTTTTTGAGTATATTATCATTGGAGACCTGACTTTAAGGCTCGCATGCGATGCTCTCGTTTTTTTCAATCAACATACACGAATTATTATTAGCAATGGGATTTTTGATACCCTTTTAAATACTAAGACCCCTTTTTTCAGAATTATCTTAAATAAAGGAATAAGTTCTCTCTTATATAGTGGGCTCTTTTTATTTGTTGAGCTTCTCATACTCTTCATTATTTCTAACTATTCTTTCGGATTTATCGAGTTCTTATTTGCTCTCTTGCTAAATATCATGGCCCTCCCACTTTTTATTTCTCTGGGCCTGATCAATTGTGCGCTTTACATTCATTTTCGCCGTGGAAGCTCTGTAACAGGAATTATAACTACATTGCTTTCCGTTACATCTGGTGCTTATTTTCCAATTGCAGTATTTCCGAAGTTTTTCACAGGTTTAATATCAGGACTCAACCCCTTCTTCTATCTTGTCAAACAAACTCGACTGATCTTAAGTGCAGAGAAGATTCTCAGTATTACTTCATACTTATCAAGTCTATGTTATATTCTCGCAATAGGATTAATCGCCATGATCATCAGTTATAAAGCGATGAAATATGCTCTTAAAATCTATCGTAAAAAAGGTGTAAGATTAAAAACGCTTCGCTAAGAGAAAATGCTTCTTTGCTCTACGATAAATAAGAATATAGAGTAGAACTTCAATTAGATAATAAAAATAATCTATCGGTGAACTTGTCTTTGATCCTGCACCTGTATCAGCGAGAAGAGAACAGCCTCCCCCAGAACTCGTACTTTCAACCACCGTTTCCTTAGGAAGAGCACTTTTTGGAGGAGCAATAGGCTTAGAAAATGCTCCTTCTGGAAATTTTAAAGCTGGATCCCCAAAGAGAATCAAACTCTTAAGCATCTCTGAATCTACTTCATTATTAGAAAGTGATAGACTTGATGAAAGCATGACTTCACCGAGTCGCACATCAGTTTGATGGGTTTTACTTTTTTGTCCAAATAATGAGAAAAAGCTTGTCGCCAATTTAATTTGAGACTGAGGACTTGTTAAACTTGTCGATCCGTAAAATGCGATTGCTCCGTGATTAGGATTTAAAACAAGGCTTTCCCCTAAACTATACCAAGTTTCGTCTGGATCATAAAAGTATCCATTTAAACAATTTAGTCCTATAACAATGGGCGTTTCCATATTTTCTAATGAATCAGCATGAGTTGCCTCGAAGAAACCATCTAGTCCCCATAGATCCTCTGCTCCGTGCCCAAGATAGGTCAAAAATAAAGGAGAATCATTAAAGGAAGCGATCACTTCATCATTCATGAGTTCACTATCCGCATAATCTTTATGATCTATCATTTCTAGCGAAAACTCTCTATTGGAAGAAAGAACGGTGTTTCCTAATTCTAAAGCCATTTTAGTAAAATTTTCATTTTCGGATCCTTGCCCAATTATAAAATCGAATTTTTTTACATTCTGAATTGGACTAACCGAACCTGTTTCGAAATCAATTAACTTATCAATATAGGAGTCAATAAGGTATAGATCATCAGTAGGTAGACGCCCAATCGATAAATAAGGCCTTAAACTTTCATCTTCCTCTCCAAAGTTTAAAATACCAAGTGAAAAATCTGAACCAAAGTCGTTATCAACTCCTGAAGTTAGAAAAATTGGTTCAGTGTTTTTACCCATAATCCCTAATCTATCTTTAGGATCATAAGAAGCATCTCCCAATAGAAATAAATATTTTGGTTTCGTTTTCCAATTTGTATAAGCATATTGGAGAAATTCATTAATGGCATAAGAAGAAACTCTTCCATGATTAAACTCATCATAAATTTGAGAAAATGAAATCACCAAGGGATTAAATCCATCTTGACCACGATAATCTGCAAGTCTTCTAGCACTGGGTATTAAATGCGATTTTGCCACGATGATGTAATCAAAATCATTCTCATAGTTGCGAAGAAGGATATCTCTACCATAGTTAAGTTCAATTTGATTGGGCTCAAAAAATTCATTATCCCTAACTAGGATCTGGTCCCCCCCAGAATTATTTGATCCTCCAAAAAGAGACTTAAAAGTTACAAGGTAGCTCGTACCGTTATCAAAACTATCGATATAGGTTTCTTGATACTCAAAGACATTCGATGAATCGCCAATATCAAAGACTCTGACATCTGAAGACCCCATTCCGAATACTTCAACCTTCTGTCCTCCAGAACCACCTTTGAGAATGACTTGTTCACGATCATAGATTAATTTTCTCTCATAAGTAATTTGTACTTCATTTATATCCAAGAGATCATAGTCGCCAGGAGAGACAAGATTACCTAAAGCAGTAAGAGTAATTTCATTACTGCCATCTAGGAAATAATGAAGAGGCACATAAAAGTCTATTGATACAGGAGTATTAATTTGAAAACTAATATCTTCAACATCAATCCCATTAACCGTTAATCTTAGATTGTGTTTGGGGTTATCTTCTAATACACCTCTACCACTCAAGTCTACGCTGATTCGGATTTCTTCTTGATTCTGGTCTGCTTCATCGATATCAGCATTTAGTACAAGACGAGAGTTCGAATTTATTCCAGCACCATTTTGAGTATAGATTCTCTTCATGTATAAATGGTCGAAACCATTTCCTAAAGGATTATCGAATACAGCATATTGATCATCCGAAAAAACAATTGTTTCAAGAGATGCTTCTCTTAATGACGTAAAAGAGTTATTCAAGGGTTTTAGATTTTTTATTCTTAGAGGATCTCCCTCATCTACATCGTCATTGACTATCGCATATGGACTAATAACCACATTATCACTTAGATCCTCTAGTGATTCGATATACTTCCCAAAGAAAATAATTTCATCACCACTATTAAAATAGTTGTCACTTGATTCTATAAGAAGAGGGATTTCTTTATTGTGATAATAGCCTCGAATTTGAGAGACCTCTAATTCGTCAAACGGGCCTGCTAAATGCTCAGCAATGAGTTGATCATAAGAAATCTTATACATTCCTTCTTTAAGATAAGAGATCGTCAGGGCCCCTTCGGCAATATTTGGAGAAACGGTATGAGTACTTTCATTGGGATCTCTACTCCATATTCTTCCTTCTAATCCAACATCAAGAATAATCTGATTCAGTTTAGTTAATTCATCTGTAGAGGGATTATACTTTAGGGGGAATACGATAATTTCAACGTAATGTTTACCTAATATACTCACCGTTTGGGAGCTTATTTCATACCAATTCTCTGGTAGAAGTTGATTGAGCCCATAAGCTTCTCCATCTATCGAGTAAAGTGGTCTCTGCACACCTGATGCATCTGTAGCAAAGCTTGGATTTGGAGTAACTTTCTTATTTGATAAAATCGATGATTCATCGCTTGTCGTAATTGAATAACGTTCAGAAACAACAGATGAATAAGCATCTGAAACAGGGATTAAAATTTTCTTTTCTAAAAGAGCAGGACTTCCTACATTACCAAACTTAGCATAACCAGGAATTTCTAAATCTAAGTAATCACTATCCCATGAACTCAATGAAGCTGTTAGAGTTGCAGGATTAATAGAAACTCTGAAACTTCCCTTAATTTGTGTTAACAAACTTACACCGCCACCTAAATCAACTGCCCCAGGCTCATCTATGGGTCTATTTGTATTTGAGTCAGGTAAAGGAATATCACCTGCATCTTGAGATGTTCTTGCGAAAACAGGACCATGAAGTTTCCTTTCCCCATCAGTTGCGACATCTTCTATGAGGTAATAGTAGACTCTATCATTATCTAACTCTTTATCTTCAAATCGATAACGTCCTTTAAAATCTCCAGATGTTAGGTAGTTTCTAATGAGGTCTTGATTAATTTGGGCGAACCCTTCGTTAGGACTTTCGGATCGATAGATATTAAAGCCAAGATGATTTAATTCAGACCCTGTTTCCCATTCAATTAATATACTTTGATCGAAACCAGTAGCACTCATGTCAGTTAGAGTTACTGGAGAAGCTGCAATATCCATATTTAGAGTACAGTTTCCACCATCCTCATTATCATATAGCTTTAGCTCGGTATCGAAAGATTCACTTTCCCCCCAAAAGTCACCAAACCATTGATCAAAGATAAGAGTTCCCCCTCCACAGTTAGGTGCATAAACAAGAAAGTAATTATCTACTGAAGTAGGATTTCCCCTATAGCCCGAATTGGCCACTCCCCAATTAAAACCTACATTTCTAGCTATTGTTTCACTTATGATTGAAGAAGTATTTAGCTGAAGGGCCCTAACAGGAGTGATATAATCCTCTACAAGATGAACAAATTGCCCTCCGTCAAAACTCAATAAATTAGAGTCCCCACTAAGAACAATACCATTGACATCAACTCTATCAATTATAAAACCAGTAAAGCTAACTCCTCCACCAGTTGCCTCAAAACTCCATCTTCCATCAGAAAAAATATGACCTTTATTTGTTAAGTTCTGATCCAAAGAATCATTTATACCTGAAATCTTGAATGTTCCACCTTCAACCAAGATACCTTGTCCATCAGCAATAAATAAATTGGCTCCTCCAAGAAGATTAAAACTCGCTCCTCTTTGAACGAGTCCTTGAGGAAGTTCAAGAGTCACTCCGCTGGATACCTCAAATTCAAAACTCCCCCCTAAGGGTAATTCAAAATCGAGAAGTTCCGCATCATGTGATACAGTGACCTTCCCCCCTGCTGATTTAGTGAAATCTAATCTCATAGTATGATTACCAGAGTTGATCATTTGATCTGTAGAATTGGAACCATCGTCTTTTAGATTAATTAAACCATCATTAATATTAAGAGATGTATTTGAAGAATTAATTTCAATATTCCCATAAATTTCTAAACGAGCTGCTGTTGAATTAAGAAAAGTAAGACTACCTGAATTCAAAAATAAATTTTGACAACTATGTCCTCCACCACTCAATTCAGGGTCAAATGTTCGATCTGCTATGACACAATCCATTTGAGAAGTGGGAACTCCGTTTGACCAATTAGATGCATTATTCCAGTCAGAACTCACACCACCAACCCATTCCGTGGAATCAACTGATATATTCCATTTCGTCATAAGATAATTTTCAATATCTTCAACTTCGTTGGTACTTAGAGCTCTATTGAAAATAATGAGTTCAGCTAAAACACCACCAAACGTTTGATTTCCACAGCAGCTTAGATTATCTCTGGAAAAACTTGATGCTGTAGCATTTGATTGGGTTACTAGAGAAACGACAGATTCTGACGTAGGTACCGAAACGACCTGACCATTAATATCGCTTTGATTAAGTCGTAAGTTTCCGTTTCTTACCTGCGCTGCTGCTGAACTTGAAAAGAATGGACCTAGTGTTGAAGCCCTTCTAAAATCACGAGTCGTTCCATTATTGTCACCCAATAGAGGCGCGCTATTTCCAGCATTTGCTACGTCTTCTTTAATTACCCAAAAAACAGTACGAATATCACTTAAAGTATTCGTAAAGTTTAAAAACTCATTAGAGCCACCATCGAAATAGAGACCAAATTTATCATTAAAATAGCGATTAATATAAGTTGGTTTATTGGAATTACTTCCAATAGTTAAATGATTGTCATTACCACTTAAGTCTTTAACACAACCAACGGGAGCAAAATTATTTGCGACGGCATTAGAACAAGCTTGATCAGTAAATAGAGTTTCAGAATCATCGACATCAATCCATAAATTAAGACCGAGAGGATTTACATTACCAGGAGTATTTAAACTCCAAGCTGAACTTGAAAGAACAGTTGAATAATTACCAGCGAGATCAACGGCCCTAATATTGAAAAAATAATTTTGTCCATAAGTTAAGTTCTGATTTAGGTTAAATTGATAACTTCCTAGAGCCCCCACATCCAACCATGAGCTTATACTTGTATCTCCTGGAGAAACTCCAACAGAGACTTCATGGGGAGAAAAGGAACACTCATCACTCCCCGGACTCCAATACAATACAGGAGACTGCCTCAAAGAGGCTTCTCCCGTGAAATAAGCTGATGTTGGTGGTAAAGGATTCGTAGTATCTGAAGCCACACAATTAGAAACTTGCCAAGCATCAGAACTTTTAGAAATCGATAAATTTCCTGCTGCATCTTTGGCCCGAATATTAAGGAAATAGTCTACTGAAGAAGTTAGTGAAAGGCCTGTGTATTGATACTCATTCACATTACCAATATCTTGCCAACTTCTTACATCATCTGAGCCTAACGAGGTACCAAGGGAGACTTCATATGTACCAATTTGGCAATTATCACTTGCCGAAGCCCAAGATAAAATAGGTGAGGTACTTATTGAAGCTTCTCCCGTCAGAGAAATCGAGCTTTGGGGTACACCAGATGGGTTTGTGCCATCATACTTAAAACCATTACTACTCGCCGACTCACCAATATTTCCATCACTATCCACAGCTCGTACACTTAAGAAATAATCGGTACATTCAGTAAAATTGAAGGAATTGTAAGAAAAGCTATTGGTTGCATTATTGTTCAGCCATCCCGCAATATTATTCGTATGAGGAGAATCTCCCAACGCTACTTCATAGTGAGAAAAGTCTAATGCTGTAGAGTCGTTCCATGTAAGAACTGGTGACTGATTAGAAATAGCAGTAAACTCTGATGATAGGCTCAGGCCACTTAGCTGCTCAGGAGCAATTGAGAACCACTTATTATAAAGATAATTTTCAATATCATTTATTTCGGAATGAGTTAGTGCTCGATCAAAAAGAATAACTTCTGCAAATTGTCCATTAAAGAAGCGACCGTTTTGCAAGCGATCAGAAGAAAGGTGATTCGCCGACACATTCCCTGTACTGACTACAGATGTAATACTGAACTGACCACTTTGGGTATAAAGAAGAGGATTTTCTACATCAACTCGTGACACTCTCCAGTTTCCATTTCTCAAGGCGCTCGCGGCAGAGGAACTCAGTAAACTGTCATCATTTGTAAACCAGTCATTTGAACTCGAATGACCCAAGAATGGTTGATAACTCGTAGAAAGAGATTTATTTACAAAAAAAGCTGTCCGGATATTATTAAGGTCGGGAAAAGACAAGCGGTCATTGGACCCGTCAAATTGTACAACACTAGCGCCATTAAACTCATTTGTTTGAAATAGTGGTCTTTGTCCTCCACTCGCAACAGCATGATTCGAGTTGGAAGATTTATCCTTCCAACACCCAATGCTTTGTCCATTAGCAGTTACTTGATTCGAATTACAATCATTAGCTTGATAAAATGAGTTTTCATCTTTGGCATCAAGCCACAGTAAGATTCCTGAGTTCACCCCTCCTGGACCATCTAATAACCATGCACTCGAAGAGACAATAGAAGATTCATTTCCAGCAAGATCAACAGACCTTAATGAAAAATAATAATTTGTATTTGTTAAAAGAGGTGGGGAAAGATTATAGAATTTGTGGTTATTTGTGTCAGATATAGAAGTAAAACTCTTAACATCACTTGCTCCAGGACTTAATCCGATTGCAATCTCATAGTGACTAATACCACAATTGTCAGTACTTGTATTCCAACTAAGTGTGGGTGAATAAGTTGCTCCGGCAGAGCCTGATATTGTTAACCCACTAGGGTCAGAAGGATTTGTACTGTCAGTTGATGCACAAGAATCGACTTGAAAAGATGCAGATGAAACAACTTGTGAAATATTTCCTGCAGCATCAATGGCCCGAACTGAGAAGTAGTAATCTGTTGCTAGATTCAAATTTAGATTTCTAAAAGTATGGTTTAAATTAGTACCAATATCAATCCAAGATTCAATTTCATCACCACCACTAGTAGAACCAAGTGCTACCTCATATTTTTCAAGACTACAGTTATCAACAGCTGGTTGCCAACTAAAGTCAGGAGATTGAGCTGTTGAGGCAACACCTGTTGATATTAGAGATTGGGGGTCACTTGGGATTGTGCCATCGAATTTAAAAAAGACACTGCTCTCCACTGTCGATTCTTTGAGTTCATTATCTACAGCTTTAACTAAAACATAGTAGCTGGAACATTCCGTTAAATTCAATCCGCTTACAGTTGTTGAATTAATATTACCTACACTTGTAAAGGCTTGAACATCATCATTTGTTTCATTAGAACCTACTCCAACTACATAATCTGTAACATCTGTAGAAATACTTGAATCCCAAGTAATGAGAGGAGAAGAAGATGCAGTAGAAACATATTGAGAATCTAGTAATAAATTTCGTACAGGAAATGGGTCGGGCCATTTTTCAGATAGAAAATTGTAATATTCTGTTTCCATTGCGATAGAAATCGCAGAATTATATGCGATGAATTCAAATATATCTCCTCCAAAGTAATTACCATTTCCTCCTGGGCACGAATTATCGTGATAGCAAGTACCATTGTTCATCGCTCCTAAACCAATATTCCCTGGATGGTTGTAAAGCCTTGATGTCGTTGTGCCTGAGAAGGTAAATGGAGTACCATTAATCATTCCTCTCAAAAATCCATTTGGTCCGGACGGTCCAGTGTAATTTGAATAATCATAGACAAGAGTAATGTAATAATTCGTTCTTGGAGAAACTGAAGTATTCGTACTTACAAATCCCTGCCTTCCATCACCATCATTAGTATCATTCCAAAACCCAAGATAGATTGATCCATTATCAATATAAATATTAATCCCTCGTACTGTTCCCCCTTCTTCATAAATCATCTGACGACTTGATACATCGGAGCCTGTTCTTATCACGAGAGCAAAGGTCCTCTCACTCGTAGTACCTGTATTAATATCGTCTGCATTATCGATAAAGAAATAATCATTTACTCCATCAAATGACATCACCTTAGTTTCTGGATTAAAGGCCGGCTGATAACTTGCGTTGGTTTGAACGGCATCGTGAGGAAATTCACTCTCTGAAATATCTTTAAATGTTTTAATATTTCCAGAAAAGGAAAGATCGGAAGCATTACGATTTACCGAATCCAACACATCTCCTAATCGAGATGAATCAAAATGAATGATTTTATTAGGGATATTGTCTAAATCAACAATTGGCTCATTATTCGAAATTTGGACAATCGTTAATTGCGCATTATTCTTATCATTCACTGTTCCATTAGCGGCTTCTGCAGAAAGAGCAATGTCTAATCGGTCCCCTGAAGAGACATTATCTAATAAGTAAGAAAAGGAGCAACTTGATTCACTATGAGAATTTAAGTTTCTCACATAATGTGTCGAACATTCTGCACCATCGGGAAGGGACCCATTTAATCTAAATTGCACAGTAGGATTGGCCCTCTGAACAGAACTAGATAAAACGTCATTATAGAGAATTAAATAGTCACCGCTTTCACTGAAGGTAATTTGATGATTATTTGTTGATGTCGAATGAGAAAAGACATCGCTATCTTTCTCTATGGAACTACTCCAACGTACACTTCCACCATTCGTTGGATTCCAGTTATTCCCCGTCGTTAATTGATTACCGGATAAAGAAATCTTCTTAATACCTGACTCTAGCTTTTCGATACTAAGGCTTGCACTTTTCGATGAAGGTATAATAATTTGTTGATTTACATCAGCCTCACCTACCAAATCTACTGTCAAAGTTTGACCAGAACTAATATTATGGAGAACTCCAAACCAATGAAGCGAAGAAAACTGATGACCTTCATAACATCTAATATATCCCTGAGATGCTCTACCTGAATTTACTTGAGAACCATTTACTTTTATTATGGCCTGAGCTGATGATCGATAATTTGAATTAGGACATCCTGATGGATCTTGAAGAGGAATGTTTAAAGATACTCTATAATCACCACTTTGATTAAACGTCACGCTTTGTCCTGCTGCTGATGAGTGAGAAAAAGCGGCTGTTTTCAGTTCTGTCTCTGTCCATGAAAAAGGAGTAGCGCTAATGGGGTTTAAATTAGCTCCCGCAATCGTCTCCTGTCCTTTTAATAAGAGAACCTCTCTGGCAGGTTCTATATACTGTAGAAAAAGTTTTGCTCCGGAAGTACGAACTTTCCCGGTAGGTGTCGTTGCCTTAATCACTTTAACTTCTAAAATATCATCTACTTTTAAGTCAGATAAAATGAGATCTAAATGAAGGGAGCTCTTTGTGTGATCGTTATTATCTCGTATATAACCAGACTCAGCTCTTCCTATATCAATAGGGGCGCCATTAATATATACCTCTGCCCTAACTGACCTTCTATTATTTCCACTCACCTCTTCTAATGGAATAGATAAAGAGAGGTGAAAATTACCAGCGGTCGCAAAAGTAATTTGATGCGAGAAATTAGTATTGGAATGAGAAAAATAGCTAGAATCAAATTTCTCAATATTCCATTTTATCGAATAAGGATTTGCTTGAAATAAATTGTCGACATCACTAGGAGCTGTTGTAGTATTTCCTTGGAATACACCATAACCTTGAACTTGAGCGTAAATATTGGGAACTGTAAAATACAGAACTAACGTCAGAAGTAATCGAATGAAGAAAAATGAAAATGTGCGACACATTTGGTTATTTTATCCTTTAAACCTCTAATTATTATTTTATCTAAGTTCTCTTCTATTCTGGAGAGGGATTAATTTTCGCAAGATCTGTTTCGGAACTATAAGTTATCGAAATTAATTGACTTTCTCCTACTAGGAAGAAAGATCTTCTTTAGTAAAATTATCATCACATTTAAGAGGAACTTATTAAGAAAGCTTTATATTTAAGTGTTTTGGGCAAGAATGCCCTATCTTTTTGCTTGTTCTTTATCTCCTCAGCTATGTTATAGTTTTAATATGAGTGTTAAGAATAAAGATTTAAATGAACAACATAGGGAAAATGATATTCAGGATGACAAGGCGAAATTGCCTGCCACTTATCATGCTCCTAAAATAGAAAGCCAAGACCTATTGGCTTTTGCAGCATCTTGTAATGGTTCGACTGCAGGTAAACGAAAAGCTTCAGTTGGTGCTCCAAATTTTTGCCGGTCAAACCGCTTAAATTCATAATGAATCTTCAGCTTTTTGAAAAAAAGATAGAATATCTCCAAGCTCAAAGATCCCAGAATAATCAAACTTTCTATCAACTCTCTTTTAGGTTTCATGAAATAGAAATTTCTTTTCACTCCGACAACCAAGACTTCATTAAAGAACTAAAAGAATATATCCCGTCTGATTGGCTAACCAAGCCAAACCCGAGGGCTCAATCTATATTCCATTTTGATGTTGCCCAGTGGTCAGAAGCAGAACCTTTCGACAATGAGAAATCTTCTCTTACACATTTTCATCACGGTTATATTATTCAAAGAGACTTTATTGCTCATTATGAAAAAGGTTCACAAACTACATACACGGCCTTCGAAGCAAAACTTGATGATGGACTTCATAACTTTTTTAGATGGTATCTTTCACCTCAGTTACTTCCACTAAACAAGGCCATGATTCACAGCTCTGCAATTCTATCTAAAGACGAAAGAGAGGCTTTTCTCTTCTTTGGCCCAAGTGGAGCTGGAAAAACGACAATTACAGAACTCGCCTCACCTAGAAAAATACTATCTGATGATATGAATGTCCTCCACATTGAAAATGGACAACTCTTCTGTTCACCAGGGGGAGTCGGAGGTCTCTATAAGCCTCAAGTGAGCCTTGATAGAAAATACCCCGTCAAATCCATTTTCTGGCTCATACAAAGCGACCTTTATAGCACTGAAAAAGTTGCACAAATCCACCAATTAAAATTCCTTCTAGCAACCTTTGCCAATCTTCCTCTAGGGAATATTGATATCACTTTAGAGGAACAGATTCTTGCTTTTGCAGATCGTATTACTCATCTTAAAGAAATTGAAAATCTCTACTTTCCCAAAAGAAAAGACATATGGAATCAGTTAAACCCGAACTAAAACCCTTCACCATTAAAGTTAAAGGGTGCAGTATGTGGCCTTTACTAAGGGATGGTGATGTTGTGACAATACAAACACAAGTTGAATCAACTGTAGGTGATATTGTTTGTGTGAAATGCCATGAGAGTGGAGAAATAGTTATTCATAGAAAGCTTGCTTCAGGGGTAACGAAGGGTGACAATTCTTTGTATTATGACCGCACTATAACAATCCTAGGTAGAGCCGACATAAATTATGCTTTATTTCCTTTCTTTAAAAATACAATACAGAAACTTTCTAATCAATATAACTCTCAATCCTCAAGCCTAACCCGTAAACTCATTAAATCGGTTATTCTTTTCTGTAATATTTTAACCATTTTATCGAGTAAAAGAGCCCCTGCTTAAAAATCTTATCTTTTAAAAAAAACTTTAAAAAAAGATAATATAAACTTCTCTGGTTGGCTTCTAATAAGTACTTTCTATAAAAAGGAATCCATGTTTGTCCATTTAACTGTGACATATTGATTCCAAACTCTCGACACAGTATTTTCTTTACAAATAAGGATGATCTTACAATTTTAATCTCTTTAATTTTCTTATTTATATATCCCCAATCGAGCTGGTCTTTATTTTCCTGATAGAAATATAGTATATCCAGTAACCAATACAACTTCTGACAATTATGTTGAAAGGCATAGTGATAGATTAAATAAACGAAGTGATCCTCATCTTTTGGTCTATAAAGACCTTTATCTTTTACAACTTCACTGGTTCCCCAAAAGTCTGTATGCCAAAAGAGTTTGCTATGAAACTCTACTGTTATTTCTAAGTTATATTCATTTGAAATTTGAACCTCTACCTTATGGGCATCGCCAACCCAAGAGCCTCTAGAGACATCAGCTTCAGGAAAGTTATGTTTTACCAATGAGATTACTTCTTCAAACTGATCTTCAGAGACAAGAATATCAATATCGCTGAGAAAGCGATCTTCTAAACTAGGATAAAGTGATTCCAGAAAAACTATGCCTTTGATAAAACAAAAATTAACATTTCCCTTTTTCAGAACCTCCATAATTTCATACGCAGTCTCTAATAGTAGAGCATTCCTGTACTTCAGCTGAGAATGAGATTCTTTTTTAAAAAAATGAATTGTGAAAAAATCTTCAATTCCTTGTTCTTTGAGTACAGTTTCTCTTCTTTTCTCTGGCAACAAAGAAATTTCTCTAAACAATGGGGAAGCTAAGACTTCTTTCACTTTACCTCTATTCTCATTTTATCTATCATTACCTTATGGAAACTTACTATAGTATAAACTCTAAAATCTCTTGGCGCTTCATTCAAAATGAAATCCTAATACTTGACAGTAACGGTAAACAAGCAGCCCACGACCTCAATCAAATTGGTAGTTATATTTTTGAGAAAATTTACCAAGGAGTTTCGACTCAACAAATTCTTCAGCTACTGTTAAATCAGTATGGAGATACCCCTGAAGTAAAAAACGATTTCTTCAAGTTCCTTAAAGAACTTGAAGATCTCGCAATCATTTGTCCAGCCCCCCATAAAGATTAATATGGCAAATGTTCTCGATCGAAAAATTCAATCTGCAAGACAAATTTTCCAACCTCTTTTTTCTACAATAGAGCTGACTCAGTCATGCAATTTGAAATGTAAGCATTGCTACAATTTCGATCGAGAGTCCTTACCAAGCCAAAAAAAGGAATCCTTCCCCCCCGAACTCGTAAAGAGAACGATTTATGAACTTTATGAGATTGGAGCACTTTCCCTGGCCTTTACTGGTGGAGAGCCATTACTCTATCCTCATTTAAACGAAGTCATACTCTTTGCAATGAAATATCATTTTCATATTCGTATTAAATCGAATGCGACCTTGGTATCAGAGAAAAGAGCCCAAGAGCTTTATCATTTAGGAGTGAAAGAGTTTGATATCAGCCTCTATGGTGTGAATGAAAAACAGTACTTAGATTTTACTGGAAAGGAAGGTTATGAAAAAACCCTTCGAGGAATTCATTCTTTAAAAAAAGCCGGAATTGTTGTTAACTTAGGAATTATTCTACATCGCCAGAATGTGGAATATCTTGATCAGTTTATTCAATTAGCTAAGTCTCTAGATTGCCCATACCAGATCAGTGATGAGATAACGGATAGGTATGATAAAACAATGGCTTCTCAAACACTTGCTATCACTCAAGATCAATATGAGAAGCTACTTGATGGTCCTTATAAAGAGTACTTTAATCATAAAAACCCCGATAAAGCTTTGATGTGTGGATGTGCAAAAACGGTTATTGGGATTGGCCATCAAGGAGACGTATACCCATGCATTGGATCCCCTATTCCTGCTGGTAATATACACTCTCTTTCTCTTGTAAAAATATGGAATGATTCACCTGTATTTAAGAGAATTCGTGACTTACAAGATACCGACTTTAAAAAATGCCAAGACTGTGAGCTTATAACCGACTGCTCAAGAAGCTCAGGGAGCGCTTATATCAATACGGGCGAGTACACAGGATGTGATCCCTTGGCCAAAGAGTTTGCACTCGCTCGCTTTAAAAAAAGAAATCGCTCTGATTGAATTATTCTACACCGTTATAGAATGTTGTTCCGATACGACCAGGTCTAAAATGAAAAGGCTCATCTGACCACGGGTAAACCATATTAAACCAAACAAATAATGCCTTTCCTCTAATATGCTCCTTCTTAACAAATCCCCAACGACGAGAGTCTGAAGAAAAGTCTCTATTATCACCCATCATAAAATAATGTCCCTCAGGGATCGTTCTCTTAGGTTGACTCAGATGAATAGACTGGGCTTCATTATAGGCTACAATATGCTTAAGTTTTCCGTTGTGAAATTTTTCGAATTTCATATCTAAAGGGCGTCCCTTATCATCATAAAGTTCCATGAACTCTTTAGCTTGTTCAGGAGTGACGTCCTCAGTGGTTACTTTTTTATCATTGATAAAAACCTGATTATCCATTACTTCAATCGTATCCCCTGGTAATCCAACAAGTCTTTTGACATAGAGAATGTCACGATTTTTTGGGAATTCAAAAACCATGATATCGCCGCGCTCAGGCTCTTTAAAATCTGTTACATAAACGGGATCACCAAACCACTCAAAGAAAGGAAGCTTAAAACCATAAGACATTTTATTAACAATAATAAAGTCTCCAATGGCCATGGTGGGAAGCATTGAACCAGAGGGAATATGATTGGGTTCAAAGAAGCTTGATTTAAATCCAAAAACACCTACAAAAATCAAAATATACGAAATAATCTCTTTTTTTTATCTTTTGAGCATCCCAATTCATTGTAATCCCTATTAAAAGCATTTATTTAAAACCCTAAAAGTATAACAGCTATTGCTCCTATGCAGAAGATTAAAGATGAGCTTTCACGGATAATTGACTTAAATTTAACTCTCATAGATTCCTGAAATACATAAAATTCTCTTCACAATACTAAGAAGATCTTCATTGTTATTTCTTTAAGCTATTTATGATAATGGCCAAAATAGTTTAAAGGAGATTTTACGGTGAAAAAAATTTTTAAATGGCTTTTTGCTCTACTTAAAGCTCAAGAAACAGAAGAAGATTTTAGAAAATTAGAATTTAGAAAAGTTAGACCTAAAGGATTATAAAAAAGGCCTTGCATTAGCAAGGCCTCTTCTAAAACTGAACTGCCTAGCGGCACTCCATTTTTTTATTACATCATTCCTGGCATTCCACCCATTCCGCCCATTCCACCTGGCATTCCAGCTGGAGCAGCACCTTCTTCCTTAGGAAGATCAGCAATCATGGTTTCAGTTGTAAGCATTAGAGCTGAAACTGAAGCAGCATTTTGAAGAGCTGAACGAGTCACTTTAGTTGGATCAATGATTCCAGCTTTAACAAGGTCTTCGTACTTATCTTCACGAGCATTATAACCCCAAGTTGCTTCACCTTTAGTGCGAACTTCGTTAACCACTACAGAACCTTCTAGTCCAGCATTGTGAGAAATTTGTCTCAAAGGCTCCTCAAGAGCACGTCTGATAATACGAACACCAAATTGTTGCTCTTCTCTTTCAAGCTTTAGGTTATCAAGAGCAGCAGCAGCGTGAAGAAGAGCTGATCCACCACCAACTACGATACCTTCTTCAACAGCGGCACGAGTAGCATTAAGAGCATCTTCAACTCTATCTTTCTTTTCTTTCATTTCTGTTTCAGTTGGTGCTCCAACATTAATAACAGCAACTCCACCAGCAAGTTTAGCTAGTCTTTCTTGAAGTTTTTCTCTGTCATAATCAGAAGAAGTTTCTTCGATTTGTTTTTGAATTTGAGCTACACGAGCTTCTACTTCTGATTTCTCACCTGCACCATCAACGATAGTTGTGTTTTCTTTGTCGATAGAAATACGCTTAGCTTGACCTAGGTGAGCAAGCTCAGCAGTCTCAAGACTCATACCAAGCTCTTCAGAGATTACTGTACCACCAGTAAGTGCAGCGATATCTTTTAGCATCTCTTTTCTTCTGTCTCCAAAACCTGGAGCTTTTACAGCAGCAACATTTAGTGAACCACGAAGCTTGTTAACAACTAGAGTTGCAAGAGCTTCACCTTCTACGTCTTCTGCAAGAATAAGAAGTGGCTTATTTGTTTGAACTGCTTTCTCTAGAATTGGAACAAGTTCTTTGAGGTTAGAAATTTTCTTGTCTGTAATAAGAAGGTAAGCATCGTCGAAACCTACTTCCATTTTCTCTGCATTATTTACAAAGTATGGAGAAAGGTAACCACGGTCAAATTGCATCCCTTCAACAACATCAAGAGTTGTCTCAGCTGTCTTTGATTCTTCAATAGTGATAACACCGCTATTTCCAACTTTGTCCATTGCTTCAGCAATTAATCCACCAATTTCAGAGTCATTATTTGCTGAAATCGTTCCAACCTGAGCAATTTCATCATTAGACTTAACTTCTTTAGAAATTTCCTTAAGCTTAGCAACAACAGCTTCTACAGCTGTATCTATTCCACGCTTAAGATCCATTGGATTGTGACCAGCAGATACAAGCTTAGCACCTTCACGGTAGATAGCTTGAGCAAGAACAGTAGCAGTTGTTGTACCGTCACCTGCATCATCATTAGTTTTTTGAGCAACTTCTTTAACCATTTGAGCGCCCATATTTTCGAAGTTGTTCTCAAGTTCGATTTCCTTAGCAACAGAAACACCATCTTTAGTGATGTGTGGAGCTCCGAAAGACTTTTGAATAACAACGTTACGACCTTTAGGTCCTAGTGTTACTTTAACTGCGTTAGCAAGTGAGTTTACTCCGTGAAGAATAAGTCCTCTTGCATCTTCTGAATATTTTAATTCTTTAGCCATGATTATATCTCCTTAATTATAGTTTTATTATGTATGAGGTCTTATCCAAGTACTGCTAGGATATCGTCTTCTCTCATAACGAGAAGCTCTTTTCCTTCTACTTTAACTTCTGTTCCAGCATACTTACCGAAAAGAACAGTCTCCCCTTCTTTAACACCAAGCTTAATAGTGTTACCTTCAGGGCTTGTACGACCAGGTCCAACTGCAATGATTTTTCCATGAGCTGGCTTTTCTTTATTATTGTCTGGGATGATGATTCCACCAGCTGTCTTTGTTTCTTCTTCAAGTCTCTCAACGAGTACGCGATCTTGCAAAGGTCTTACCTGCATAACGTATCCTCCATTTCTAACGCAACACACGGTTGCATGGTTAATTTATTAAATAAAACTTACGCAACACAATCTAATATCGGTTGAACCAGTGTCAAGGGTGGTCTTAGTAGAAAAAATTAATTTTTTAGGAAAATACTCGATTTCAGGTCTTTTTCTTGAATTTGCTCCGTGTCTAAACGATTAAAGATCCAACTATTAATGCGCAATGGGCCATAACTATGCTAAAATTAAGCTGATATTATTTATTAAATTTATTGTTCTAGAACTCAAAAGCGAGCACTCCATGGCCAAAAAGAATCAAAATAAACCCAGCAGTATTATGACTATCGCTCTATTATTTCTCTTTATTATTTCAGGTGCTCTTTTTTACCTAAATGGAGAAACCAATAATCGAATTGATCTTTTGGAAAACTCTACTCAAAGCTTACTTGCTCGAATCTCTGAACTCGAATCAAGGGCCGGCACCCTTAGTTCTCCTTCTCCAACAAGTATTTCTATTAGCGATAATGCTCCATCTAAAATTAGTGAATCTGCAGATAAACTTCTCATGAAAACCTCCTTTGATATTGATGGCAAATATTTTTGCTCAGAGGTAGAAGAAGACAACAATGGTAATATTTCCACATATGAAGTTCTTTATTTTAAAGGAGGAGTTGTTACCTTTTACGAAGTTAAGAAAAACACAAAGCTTACCACCAGTACCCTTGCTGAAGGGAAAGGAAAATATCAAATGTCTTCCCTTGATATTCTAGCAACCCTTAGCCTCTCTGAAGGAGGTACTAAGATTTTTAACTTTAAAGTAGCTGAACTCAGTATCGACCAGAAGAATATTATTTCAATCTCATTGTCTCCAGAGATCGTTTGGTCACGTAGCGTTTGCAATCAGAATGGAATCTCTTTCTAGTCTTAACTAAAATAGAGGATATAACAGTGGAGAAACTCCTCCACTACCTAAAACAAGAAATCCTAAAATTGAAAAAATAAAGAGAATAATAAGAAAAGGAATAAGGTGAAAGTTCTTTTTATTGAAACGATTCACAAAAAAGTCTTTCAATATTCTTAGACCATAGAAAATCTGTATCATTTTCTTTTTCACTTAATCCCCTACCTTTGTCAGCCAGGTATCGTTTATAACCAATGCCCCTAATGGGCGAGATTTAAAAAAGTATAAAGCATCTACTGGAGAATGAATAAGGGGAAAACCTGATTCATTAAAAGACGTATTAATCAGGGCCCCAATCCCAATTTTCTCTTTAACTTTTAACAAAAGAGAATAAAGAAAAGGATCGCTCTTCTCATTTATGACCTGGATTCTTGTTGTTCCATCAATATGCAGTCCATACTTCAGGATACGATGATATTGTTCTTTGATCTTTACTACCGTCTGCATTCTCATGACTTGTTCATTAAGTTTAAAGTCATCTACTATCACTTCAGCATCTTCTTCTAGTACAATTAGAGCATAAGGTCTGAAATAAGCTCTCGTCTTAATATCCTCGGAAAGAGTTTTTACCATTTCAGCATGATCAGCACGACAAAGAAGACTTCGATTCCCCAAGGCCCTTGGTCCGACTTCCATCTTGTCTTGAAATACAGCGACAACTTTTTCATATTGAAAGAGTACATCAAAGACATTCGTTGCCTTTTGAGCACTATCCAACTGACACGCAGATAACGAAGGCATATTATCAATAATCCTCTGATTCAATTCAAGATTAGCCCCTGCAAAGGTTTGATTGATATTAGGATATCGCCCTGTTTTCTCAACATAAGCTAGCGCTGCTGCACCAATTGCCGTCCCGCCATCGCCTGGATCTAAAGGAATAAAGATTTCGTCCACAAAATCCAACTCATTCAACTTAGCAATAAGAACGCAGTTTTGTGCAACTCCTCCAGAAAAAACAAAATTTCTGATTCCTTTTTTAGCAAAGGCCTCTTTGAAAATTTGTATATAAACTTCTTCGAAAACCTCGTGAAAGCTTGAGGCGAGATCTAGATAATACTGTTCTCCTTCAGAACAAATCATATTCTCAAAACATGATACCGTATATTTGCCTTTAAAAGGTTTTCCAAACTCTTTCAAAAATTCAGAGGTATAAAAACACTCTGAATCTAGATCAAAATTAAAAAATCGATCTTCAACAGTATAAATATGATTACGATCTAATCGAAGCGCTTTAGTAATCTTATCCTTATAAATCGGTTTACCAAAGCGAGAGATCGCCATTAAAGAACATTCTCCATCATTGGCCTTAAATCCAAAAAATGTCGTAAAAGTTGTATAAATTAATCCTAGTGACTTCTTCTTATCAAAAGATAGAAACTTTTCATGATCTTGCCCCTCAAAATGATACAAGCTTAAAGAAGCTCGATCACCAAAGCCATCAGAACACAGAACCAAACTCTCTTTAAACCCACTCGCATAATATCCATAGGCAGCATGAGAGAGATGGTGATCACCCATCTGAACTTGCTTAAGAGGAATGGAAAAACTCATGGCCAACTTTGACTTTACCCAAAACTTTTCGAATATCCACATGGGAATAGCTTTAAAAAAGCCTCTCCACTGAAAGGGGTACTTTTCAAGAGCTTCAGAAAGGATATTTAGAAACTTTAATTCATTATCTTCGTAATAAATAACTCGATCCTCACTCGATAATTTCTCTGAATTAAAGATCGTTTTATGAACATATTCAATGGCACTCTCAGGATAACTCGAATCATGCTTTTTACGAGAAAAACGGTCTTCCAAGATAAAAAAGATTAGCTCCCCATCTCTAAGTACAGCAACCGATGAATCGTGAAAGTAACAGGAGACACCTAACGTATACATTTTGTAATTTTCCCTAACCATCCTAATAATATATATACGGTGGTCATAAAGACTTTGGTTAAAAAGAGTACAAAATCATTAAGAGGTTTGGAAATATTCAAAATCGCGAGGTGAAAAACTCTAAACGCCTTTACCTCCACTTTAGATTTCTCCAATTTTTCTTTTATTTGATAAGCTTTTTCAAGGTTAAAAGTTGGAGACCTCATTGGAATGCATCGGTGTATAAAGAGGAAATACGATATTTCTGAATTTAGTTGAACAAGTTCTTTGTCTATATCTAAAATATCTCTTCTCTCATGCGTCTCCACTTTCATAAGACCATTAGATGTATTGCTAGCAACACGTTCTCTTATTTCTAACAATAATTGAATCTGATCCTCATTCTTAGCCACCTGAAGAAGGTCATGATAATAATATGGAGATAAAAATCTTTCCGCTGTCATAGATAATTCTTTGATACTTCTTGTAAAGCTTCTACCAACCGCTGAATATCGCTTTCTGTATTATAGAAAGCAGCGCTTATTCTAAGAGAAGGATTGAGTTGATTTTGATTATACCAATAGTGTCCACAATGAACTCCTGCCCTAGTCATTATATTATAGTTCTTATCAAGTAATATCGATAACTCACCAGAATCCATTTCACCAAGATATAAATTGACGAGATGAGAGTTTAAACCTGGGCCAAGAAACGTCATTCCCCTTAGGGATTCTAGTCCTTCTTGCATAAGGAGAGATAACTCTTCTTCCTTTTTTTGAATTTGAGAGTAGCCTATTTTCTCAATGTACTCAATCGCTTTTACAGCTCCAAATATTTCAGCATAAGAACCTATCCCCGCTTCATAACAGTGGGGTGGATCAGATAAAACATAAGCTTTATTCGTAACATTTACGACTGTTTCACCCCCAAGGATTGCAGGCTTCATTTTATCATAATGTTCTTCTTTTAAACAAAGAGCTCCGATTCCAGTAGGCCCTAATATCTTATGGAAAGAAAAAGACATAAAATCAAAATTAAGATCATTGAAGTTTAATGGGCGATGCAAAAGAGTTTGAGAGGCGTCTAAATGAACGAGAACATCGTTCTTATGAGCGAGGGAAATGATTTCGGCTAAAGGCAAATCAATTGGAATAATATTAGAGTCAGAACATAGAGAAAGTAACTTCGATTCTTTTTTAGACAATAATGCTTCCAGTTCTTTTAAATCGAATCTTCCATCTTTATCAATATTCCATATATTTAAATTTACTCGTTGTCCCTCCCCTAAGGCAATCCAGGGCAACAAATTAGAGTTGTGCTCAAGAGAAGAAATAATAACCTCGTCTCCTTCACTCCACTGAAATGAACGACATAAGAGATTTATGGAATCTGTTGCTCCTCGGGTAAAAATGACTTCTTCTGCCTTTTTCAAACCCACAAATTGAGAGATTTTCTTTCTAGCGTGGTCAACTGCCGTAGTCGTTTGCTTTCCCAATTTATGTACAGACCTCAAGGCACAACTACCAAATTCTGAGTAATAGGAGCTTATTCCTTCAATAACTTCTCGTGGCTTTAAGCTAGTACAAGCGTTATCCAAGAAAACAACATCAGGATGATTCGATTTTAAGGGAAAATCTCCTGACTCAACATTCTCATGGTTTAATTTCTTTTTAAAAAACATCTAGATGAGCCTTTGAATAGTCAATACAATCCAAGCTAACAGAAACCACATACTCATCATCCAAAAAAGGTTAAATAGTTTAAACGTGAAGCCTGATAGCACAGGAGAAATTAAATAAATTTTTGTCGATATAAAAAGCTTTAGCTTGGGAACAAGGATGATTCTCTTACTCATTTCATAAAGACTTACAACTATGGTTTTCCATTTGCCACGTCGTTCTGATCCAATTAAAAAAGATAAGGGATACATTGCACTTAAGACGATAAGAGCAGGAAACGCCAATGTAAAATATCCCCAAAAAGATATTCTATCGTTTCGCAAATTTGTTCCACAGCATCCTGTATCTAACACCTAGGTCTTTTCCTTATTGAATATGCCTTTACCAATTCCTTTTTGATAATCATCTAAAAGGAACTTGGATTCTGTAATTTTATGACTAAAAAAATCTAGCGTATTCTTTCTATATTCATCCATATTATGCTTGGGTAAGAACCATTTTTGTACATAGACATTAAAAATCATAAATTGAAAACATCTCGGTTGCCTCTTCTTATCATAATGGGTTCCCTTAACTTCTTGCTGTGGAGACAGACCAAGTGAATAAAGTTTTTGCTCTGTCGTTTCACCTGAAGACTCGTAATTAGCTTCTCTCTTAGAAACACCACCAGACATAATCTGCGCCATCTCCTTATCTTTTATTAAGGACTTTTCTTCTGGAGGAGCAAAATCAAAAACTGGATTAGTGTAACTAATCCCATAGGTTTTATAGAAGTCTCGTAATTTCTCAATGATGATATCCATTTGAGCAGGAAAGATCTCCATGCCACGATTAGCTCCATCAGAAACTTGTTCTATTTGGTTTTCCAGACAATAAGCAATCATAGCAATATGCATAGAAAGCTTGCATAGCCCACAAGTACTCAAGTTCATAAAGCCATATTTGGTAAGATTCTTAATATAGTTTTGATAAGAAATTTTTTTGAAAACGTCGTTGAAGTCTATGATTTTGTAGACAAATTCTGTCTCTGGAAATTTATCTTGAAGCCGTTTATAATTTTTTTCTGAATTCTTTACTTCAAAGATTCCAAGTCGATCAAAGGTAATAAGATGAATTTTCTTATACTCTTTTGTTAAAAGAGCGGCAGTTAGGGTTGAGTCTGTTCCTCCAGAAAAGAGTATACCTACAGGCTTATTCTCCTCCATGCTTCCCCTCTTCTTCAGCTTTTTTAAGTTCTTTCAAAATAAAGTTTATAATTCCGTAATAAGTTCCATAGAAAAGTTGAACCACCCAACCTACAAACTCTGCGAATACAATTCTCAACCTAAAAGGCAGCAGCACAGCAATTAAACACACAAAAAAGGCTATAACTCTTGAGAACATCGACTCACCGATTCCTTAAAAGATTGCGTAAATTGCCGGAAGAATTGCTCCGCCTCCGACAAGAGCAACCATGAGAGCAAACATGCAGAGTAAAATAAAAAATGGAATAAGCCACCATTTCTTATTCTTAACGATAAGAGTCCATACTTCTTTCAAAAAGGTAAACGTTTTCTTTAAGTTGATATAAAATGCTTTCATCAATCTAGCCCTAAATTTAGCTCTTTAACGATATCCTCTGCAATCATTTGATGCCCCAAGGAACTTGGATGTACAAAGTCATAATTACGAGAAAGAAAACTACTTTTTAAATCATTCATATTTTGTTCTCTTACTTTAATGATAGGTACATTCTTTTTAGCCCAGGCCTTTCTTAAGAGGTTTCTATTTTTTTCAAATCTTCCCATGGCCACTAAAGCACGTATTTGATCAATTTTATTATCTGTATTCTTTTTTAAAATTTCTGAATACTCTTCTGTATTACATTGAGTTAATTTTAAAAGAATATCATCTATATTTTCTTTAAAATCGGTCTCAGTCTCAAATCTTTCTTGGAAGCGAATTGCACACTTATCCTTCAAGTATTTTGTTATGGTCATTAAGCCCATAGGCATTTCCAAGTAATAAAAATCAATCTTCTTATCTTGAGCTAATTTTAACATAGAATTTAAATTCTCAATAAATTCAGCACTCTCCACCCGAACGTAACCCATTGATTTCTCGAGTTGATTTCGCTGAATTTCCTGACTAATTTCCTTAGTCATCAACTGCCTTACAAGCTTGAAGGAGTGGCTCTCCTTAAGTCTCTCCATCCAAAAACTCAAACTCAGTAGACCTAGATTATCGAGAACCTTCTGATCTGTTTTATCTGACAAGAAGAAGAACCTATTAAAGTCCACATCATTGACTAAATAACTAACAATAACAGCATCTAGATTCTCTTTGTTAATCATTTTCGAAAATAGTTTTCTCCCTTGGGAGCTGGAATAACCAATGGCGCTGTAGTTAAAAAAGCATATACCTTTAGAACGATAGATTTCATTCAACTGATTCGTATATGTATATTGATTTTCTACTCCCCAACCAAAACTTGGAGAGGCTCCAAAAACGCCAATACGTTTTTCACATTCAGAAAGGCCTTCATTAACACGAAATCCATGCTTATTCGTTTTCAAAGGCGCCCCAAAGAAAAGATCTTCGTAATTTGGCGTTACCTTCCACATATAATCTGAGTCTACTCGTAATGCTCCATAAATTTCATTATATCGATTAGGGGTAAGAAGTAGGCCTGCACAAATTTCAATAAATACGAGTAATATCGTAGTGATGAGAATATTTTTTAAAAGAAACTTCATGAAACTCCATTTTTGAGAGTGAACTTTAGCGTCTTTAACATCCCCATTCTTACAACATGCTCAAGCCTATTTTTCATCCCTTCATGGGGAGAGAGAAAAATAGAAAGATCGGTAGTTTTAGAACGACTTTTTAGATCGCACTGACAGCAGTTATCACACTGTTCATTTTTAAAGGTATAATAATCAACTGCAGAACTTCCAAGGTAGCATAAACTTACTGTTGTATGTTCTGAGTTTTCTTCTTGTATCTTGCTAAAGTCCTCAAGAGATAATGGAAACTGAATTCTTTCCTTATCTTTCGTTAAGGTTATTTTATTAAGGATAAGTTTTTTTACTTTTGCCTTCTTAATGAACTCCAAGCAATCTTTGAAGTACTGGGCGTCTTCCATTTGATGAAGCTCTCGAGGCAATAGATTAAAACGTAATGCACTCTCGATTCCCCAGGCTTCTAAAATTTTGACAATATCAGCCCTTTGCTCAGCAGGTTTTGCAAGAGGCTCAATTCGTTTACTTATTTCTTTTAATGGGCTTGAAACGCTCACTTGAATATAGGTTAGATCAGGATCGTAAAGTTCTCGGTACTTTTCCTCTAGGCAAAGATCAGACTTGGTAAAAATAATATAAGGATAATGATATTTTTTAAAAAGCTTTAAAACCGAATAAGTGATATTTGTTTTCTTTTCTAAGTCCTGAAACGGGTCAGTTTCGAAGCCTAGACGGATAGGAATCTTCTTTCTGAGAATTTCAGACAAGCCACCTTTTTCTTCTTTATCAAAGGCATTGATGAATTCTTTTTCAAGATTTTTTAAACTAATCGCTGTTCTTTGCTCTGGTCCGAAGTCTTTAGCGTAGCAATAGACACATCCAATATCACAAAACTTGGAAAAGCTATCCATTACCAAGGTGTAATGGCATAGGAAATGATCATTTCTATCGTTATACAACTTCATGAATGAATACTTTGTGTTAGTTGCTAAAGTGAATATAATTGTAACATGACAGATAAAAAAAGGTTATATGGTCAAAGAGTTTGTTTGATCCTCTTTGGAGTAGGTTTAAGTATTCTCTGCTTTGAAATCGTATTAAGATTGTACGTTTATCTTTTAAATGATCAAAAAACCTACACTTTTAATAAAGAACTTGTTCATTCCATAGTCAAAGAGCAGCAAGAGCTTTCTCGTGGTTATGAGAGAAACGATATTCAGGAAGAATATTCTGCTGCCCAAGGGGAAAAAGGGACAATCTACACTATCGGGGATAGCTTCACCAATGGTGGAAATCTGATTTACACTTCCAGCTACCCCTACAAGCTCTATCATAAATTAGAACAAACCTGGACCGTTCACAATATGGGAGTATGTGAATCCACAAGTGCCGACAGTTTAAAGATTATTCAAGAACTTTTAACTAAGAAAATCAAAAAGAACTCTTACTTTCTTATTCTTACAGGTGCTACTGATATATTTGCAGGAGCAGATGATTCAATTCCAACCATGGCCACTCCTCTCATTTCGATTCAAAGAAGAGAAAAAGTTGATCAAGCTGGACTCGAGTCTTTTCTTTCTCATTTTAAATCTTACCTTCTCGTGAAAGAACTCTTTAGACAGATCAAACAATCCGGACCTCTTTTCATTCCCAAATACGACCTAGCTACAGTGGAGCGACTTAATCGCATCATTGAATCTCCAAAATATAAGGATTGTGCTAATCACAATTCTCATGGCCATTGCCTGGCCAAGAACTTGAGTTCAGAAGAGGCAAATGATGCAAGAGACTACATTCTGGAACACCTTTTGAAACTTGAATTGGGAATGGATTCTAAAGACTACTCCAAAAAGATCAATGATCTACTCGACTATTTAGATATTCATGCTCATACATTAAAAGACTTCTCTCTTGTCGACATGACGGCCACACTTGCTTTTATCTCCTCTAAGCAAAGTCAATTTAGTTACCAGGATATTCTCAAGAGGCTAAGGATTATTCAAAATTCTTTAAAATTAAAAGAGTATCCTCTTTTTGCAAATGCTATTCACAATTTTGCTAAAACTATAGAAGACAGAAGAGAATTGCTGGAGAAGAGGAGGCTGCGACTTTTTCAAATCGCTAATATCCTCAAAAAAGCGAATATGAAACCAGTTTTTCTAACTTACCCACTTTCTTATAGTGAAGTGAATCAATCCATTAGAGATGTTGCCCAAGAAACTCATTCTGCATTGATTGATTTAGAGATTATTTTCAATAAGAGATCTTTAAAAAAGAAAGAAGATCTCCTCGTTGATTATCAACATCTCACCTCCCAGGGGAATGAGATTGTAGCGGATGCCATATCTGCCTCTCTTGAGAAACTTGAATCAAACTAAAGGCCGACGCCAACAATTTCTATTTTAGTTTGCTCATTCGATTCCTCTCCTTAAAGATCAGATAAAGATCAGAATTACCGGTACTCAAGATAATTTCAAAAATTTGTTATATTAATAGATATCATGGTGTAAATTCAGCAAAAAGCTTTACTATTGAATCAAAAGCCTAGGATGCATTGAATTGCGATTATCGAACCTATGGAATAACAAAATTCTCAAAGTCTTTTTTAAAAACTCGGCGAATGAGGAAAGGACTTACTTTGCCCTAACGATGATCACTGCTCTTCTCTCTGCAGCAACGGCAGTAGGTCTAAGTAAAGTCACTCACGCTCTCATTAATTATTTTGGTACGAATAAACCATTCGAATTGAAGTCATTTCTCTTTGGTGGACTCGCCGTTTTTATCAGTGGCTATATTTCAACGCGAAAATATCCTTCGACTTCTGGATCCGGTATTCCTGGAGTCCGAGTGGCCCTTGCCGTTTTTCATGGAAAAATCCCGCTAAAGGATACTGTTGCTAAATTTGTAACAAGTGCTCTCTCCCTTTCCTCAGGAATGTCGCTTGGAAGAGAAGGGCCCACTGCAGCTATTTCAGCCGGAATAGGATCCTTCTTTGGTCAACAATTCAAACTTTCTAAAAGAAAGGTTAAGGCCCTCGTTGCTATTGGTTCAGCCGGTGGTATTGCTGCCGCTTTTAATACGCCGATTGCAGCGGTTGTCTTCACATTAGAAGAAGTTGTAGGAGACTTAAATGCCAAGGTCTTAGGGAATATCATTATTTCCTCGGTAGTCGCATCAATTGCTGCACATCTTATGATGGGAAATCAGCCAACCTTTCAAAGTTTGAACTACAGCCTTGGCCCCCCAGCTGAGCTCCTCCTCTATGTTATTGTCGGCCTTGGGAGCTCTTTAGTTGGACCTCTTTGGACGAAATCGGTTCTTTGGACCAGAGATTTCAATAATAAAGTTTTTAAAGGTCACCGCTTAACCATCATTATGGTGACCTTCTTACTCATTGGAATTATCTCTTATATCCAACCAGATGCTCTAGGAAGTGGACATGATACGATCGAAGAAGCACTCCTTTCCCTTTTAAAAGATTGGAAATTTCTTCTTTTTCTATTTATTTTGAAATTCTTGGCCACGACCCTTTCTTATGGTTCAGGGGTAAGTGGAGGTCTCTTCTTACCTACCCTACTTATGGGTGCAATACTGGGAAGTTTATTTGGTTCTCTTTTTGAGATTCTATTTCCCCAACTTGGATTAAATATTGGAGCATTTGCTCTAGTTGGAATGGGAAGCTATTTTGTATCCGTGATTCGAGTTCCTTTCACGAGCATAATCATGATTTTTGAAATGACTCGGGATTATAATATTATTTTACCCTTGATGGTTGCCAATATTGTTAGCTACTACATTAGTTCAAAGCTCCATGAAGGCTCTATTTATGAATCGATCTCTGAACAAGATGGAATTCATCTTCCTACGAAAGAAGATGCCGAAATATTGGAAAGTCTAATTGTTGAAGATGCTATGAAGCCAGATCCTGTTAGTCTTAGTTCAACCCTAAAGATTGAAGAAGCTATTGAGGTTATTAAAGAATATCCATTCTCTGGATTTCCTGTTCTTAAGAATGGTCTCATTGTTGGTGTCGTCTCCAAATCTGACCTGGATCAGGCCATGGCCAAAAAAAGAGGCTCAGAAACAGTTTTAGCTGTTTCTGAAAGAAAAGTTATATCCATTTATCCCGATCAATCTCTCATGGTGGCCTTTCACAAACTAGACCGTTTTCATGTTTCGAGGCTTCCTGTTGTCAGTAGAATTAATGATAAGAAACTTATAGGGATTATTACTGCTGAAAATATAGTCTCTTTATTTGGGTACCACATAAAAGAGTCCCAACAAGATTTTTCTAATAAAATAGAAGAACTTGAAGAAAAGAATTAAATCCTATTCTAAAAATACCCTTTCATTATTTTTAAAATTACTCTTAATCAAAGACTCTAGCAAGAATGGCTTAGTAGCTAAGAAAGAAAGCAATGTCATTGAAATTGAGCCCTTAAGCGCAGAAGGAAAATGGGCTGTTTTATAGGCAACTCCAATAGAATCGATTTCATTGACAACATGATGCCAGAAAAAACCTGGAAACCATAATACGTCTCCAGCCTCAAGAGTAACCTCTACCTTATTTGCATATTTAGCTAAGGGAAAATCAGGGTTTTCATCGCTAAAAGGATCAAAATCAGTATAAAAGTAAGCTCTTCTGTTGGCCCTTACATTGAGAAAGAAACGATCATTGGGAACCCAAAAAGTCCATTTCTTCTTACCATAGACTTGAACAAATACCGTATTAGATAGGGCCGTATGAATTGGTGTGAGAGTGTTGCCCCCACCAATAAAGAGAAAGAACTTTCTTCCAAATGAGCCAGGCATAGAAAACTGCTCTAGCCAGTCTATATCAAATCCCTTTCTTAAACTTGAATCATGATGAACCATTGGAGAAAATTTCAAATAAACTTTTGACCCTTTTTTAAGCATATCTATATATTGGGCCATGCTTGTGCTCCCAAATTGCTGGACTCCTTTTTCAAAGAGTCCATCGCTATTGAGAACCGTAACTTCCTTCTCTCCGTAATTCTTTTTAAAATAATCTAAGTCCCAACTCGAACAATTCCACTTAGCAGCTGCCCCTTTAAATAATTGAATTTTGCTATTTGTACGAATTTTTTTAATCTCAACATTTTCTACATTTTCATATGTCTCAAGAAAGGACTCATAATGATGATGATAGAATTTAGGGTTTTTAAGCTGAGATTCAAGCTTAGACTCAACTCTTGAGATAAGTGATTTTTCCGTACCTTGGAATAGTTTTTTGTATAAACTTTGACCTAAGAAATGCTCACTTAAAAAGAGCGCATTATATTTTACCCAGTCCCATGAATGAATAGCTAAAGGTTTCACGGCCCACCATAAATCTAAAATTACGTTTTATAAACTATATCATTAAGTTGCCTTTCCTCCTACAGAACAAGGAAGAGTCAAAGAAAAGGTCAATCATATCAGCAACTTAATCCCCTACTAGGTTCTCCAACTATCTAGTAGTAAAATACTCATTAAGCACTTATTTAAAAGAGGTACCCCAAGTTTCATGCACTTATTAACTTACCCCCTATGGTTATTGTCCCATATTTTTCAAAGTGAAAAGCTTCGATCCTTTTTTATTCATTTAAATCAAAATAAGCATAAGGGAAATATAGCCGGACTAAAGAAAGTAGATTCACTAGATGCTAGTCATTTAACCGATAAGAATCTTGATTCTCTTCGCTATAATAAGAAACCCCTCCTCTTAAAAGGACTAATGAGTCAACATCTTGACTCAAAGAATATAGATCACAACTTCTTAATTGAGAATTTCCCTACTTTTAAAACCAAACCTAGAATTGGCAATAACGAACAAATTGAAGAACAAACCCTTATCCAAATATTAAAGAACAAAGAAGAGAAATTAACGATAGCGAGTAATGAACTTACCCAAGAGCCATTATTTAAGAAAACATTGGAAATAAAGAAACGTTTTCCTAGAAGTAAAATCTTTAACAGTCCTCTAATAAATCACACGTTATTCGTTTCCTCTAAAGGCTTTTATACTCGTTTACATATGGAAGCGGGTAGACTTTTAAATATTCAACTGTCTGGAAGCAAAACGTGGTATCTCATTGATCCCCAATATTCTCACATCCTTAGGCCACTTTTAAGTGATACGACCATTCATTTCTCAGATGTCGTTAAAAGTATTGAAGATATTGAAGAGGTCTTGGCAAAAAAAATCCCCATTTATACATGTACATTAGAAAAAGGAGATGTTCTTCTTGTCCCCCCCTTTTATTGGCACACTGTTTTCTGTGAAAAAGATGCTGTCTCCGGGACATTTCAATGGTTAACTCTTTTTAAACCATTCTTTGAAAATCCCTTTCTAAGCCTCTTCCTTCTCACTTCGAGAAACCCATCATTATGGGATGTTCTCTATAAAAATAAGAAAGGTAAGAAAGGCAAAAAATGAATTATATAAGAACTAATCCTTTCAAACTTCTATTGTCTCTATGCTTAGTCTACCTCGTTTACCTCTCCTTTTTGGTAATGGGTGAAAATCGTCATAACTTTGAAGGCGGACTATACGAAAAACGATTTGAAAGTATTAAAAAGGATAAGGACTTTAATTTAATAAATAATATCGATTCCGAGTACAGCCCTATTCTAACTCCAACTGATAATATCGCTGACATGCATGATCTTGGTGCCCCCATTATTTGGAGCTATTTCTACGACTGGTATCAAACTTTCTTACCCTATGTAAAAGATATTAAAATAAGTGATCACTCTTACCTATCTCTTGAAGATATACTCGTTTCGAGCCTTCATTATCTTTGCTTTCTTGGTATGATTTATCTACTTTATGCAAGCCAGCTCATTAATAAGTCATTTATTCCTTATACTTTTCTCTTGGCAATATCACTGGCCATTTATGACTATCTTATTGATCATTTTTATAGTGCAGATATACTTGCTCTCTTTTTCATGGGACTGTCCCTCATCCACCTCATCAAAGAAGACTTAGCAGAATCCAAGTCTTCTTATGTCCTAGGAATCCTTATCGGTGTACTCCGAGTGATAAAGATCAGCTCCATTATTTATCTACCTGCAATACTTTTTATCTATATTTTCTTTGCCATTAGAAGTTATCGAAATAATGACCTCTCCCTGGCCAAAGATATTACACGGGGATTTTTCAGATTCTCTGCAGTCTATCTTTTCTTTATTTTAATAACGGAAATAAACTTTTATTCGACATTAGGACGTTTTAGTTTTTTTCAAGGATATGACTATGCTTATTCACTAAATCATATTCTGAATACTCATGCCTGGAAGGCCACCTATTTCGCTCCACGTGGTTTACTCCTTCATTGCCCCATATTGTTTCTCACATTGATTCCCATTATTAGTCTTTTTAGGAAGCTATCTCAACCCTATAAAAAAGAAGAAATCATTCTTCTTATCTTCAGTGTCTTTTATCTGATCAAACTCTCTCTTGGTTTATTTTCGATCACAGCACATTACTTGGGTATTGGAGCGCGGCAATTCTTCATAGACTTTGTCCTTATATGTCTGCTCTATAATCATTCCTTTAAAGAAAATAGGAAGACTGCGATTATGGCGATTTTGTATAGCTCTCTCATGTCTTGTCTTTATTATATTACTTGGCTATCCCTAGATAAGGATTTCGAGCTCTTTGCAACATCCTCAGCTCACTCTCTTTCCGACTGGAAGCTCCAATTAAAAGTACTTCTCGTTCAGATTCCCCATACCCTTAAATTAGTTGGGATACTTGTCTATCATCGAGTTGATATTCTATTTCCCTTTCTTTTTGTATTTCTAATAGGACTTGGCCTTATTGCCTCATATCGAAAATATAAATTACAAACAGCTTTCAGTTTTGCGATTATTATATTTGTTTACTCTCTCTTTAATTTAAACTTCAACGCTCCTAATTCAGATAACTATATAAGCAAGAAAGGCTATAGTTCTTATATTATCAGTAAAGGGGGGTCACTCTTTTTAGCAGAAGAATTAATCTCCGGAATGACCTTAGCGACTCAGTATGAAAAGCGCCATGGAAATCAAAAGAGTTATGAGCATATTAAAAGAATTAAGGAAGATATATTTAAGTCACTTAAAGAAGATATCGCCTTTTCTGGGAGGGATGTAGAGGTAGATGCATTAAAAAGTAGTTTCATGGATAATCCCAAACTTCCTTCAATTGAACTTAATCTTAATCAAAAAAGATAAGTTCATAGTCCCCTTCATAACCACAATCTACAAAAATCGACTCCCACTCTCTCGGAGTAAAAAAGCATTCACACGTAAGTTGCCAACGCATAAGATTCCATTTTTGTTCTTCTGTAATATAAGACTCAACCCCTATCCATTTATGCTGCCGTGAAACTCTATTCATTTCTCTAATAGACTCTTTTAAATCAGGTAACTCTAAATTATGAAGAGTCATATTACTCAATACCAAATCAAAGGCATCATTTTCAAAAGGAAGTGATATGGCATTACCTAGAGTGAGATTATCTTTAATCTCTATAGCTGCCTTCTCAAGCGCATAACGAGAAATATCAATTCCCCAAACATTTAAACTCGGAATAGCTTGCTTAAACTCTTTTAAGAGATAACCCTTTCCACAACCTATATCTAGGATAGCTGAACCAGAAGAGAGATTGTAAAAGTCGATCATTTTTTTGGCGACTCTTTCCCATCGTCCATCATCTTTATATCCGCCATAACCCGTTTCTCGAGCTCCATCCCAATATTCCTCATCAAACTTCTTTGCCAAAGCAGCATATCTTGGCTTTTCCTCATGAGCGCGAGATTGATAATCTCTCTTAGAACTTAAGTGATTTTTAGTTATGAAATCAGTTTTCCGTCCCCTGAAAGGCACATTTTTTCTTAGTGTTTCGAGTTTTTCTTGACTCTCTTTCATCGTATTCATTCGAAAGAGCTTTAATTCGAGCATACATTTCTCTAACTCTGAAAGCGTAGAGATACAGTCTGTTTCAAGAGCAAAGTGAAGCTTCACACCTGAGTTCATTTTACTTCGAAGAATATCTAAATCCCTTTTTCCTAACAAACCTAACTGCATTTTCGAAAAGAAAATCAAATGTTCAAGATCTGTATTAAAAATCTGTTTTTCAAAGATATCAAAAGAATCAAGCTGTTCTGTTATGGGTAGTGAAAACTCTAGATGATTTTCAAAGCTATAGAGTTTTATAAGTTTCGATTGAATTTTTTGAGGATAATAAGCATCATTGAGCTTAGAGGTAGAAATAAAAGATTTTGTTTTCATTAATTTATCCAGTGAGCAAGAGCAATTTTTGAAAACTCAGAGATTTTCCAAGTTGTGTAATAATCCAGAATATTCTTTTTATTCTCTGGAGCAAATAAGGACTTAAACCTTATATTCAAAGAAATACGAGTCTGGTTCGTATTATTCACCTGATTACCATGGGGGAGAAAATGTTTAAAAAGAAGAGAGTCTTTTCCATCAGTAAGTACAGGTACGCTTTGATCCCATTCACCTCTACAAAAATGTTCATAGGGTAAAATAGTCATAGTATTTCCCTCTAGACACTCAGTAAGGGGAAGCCATAAACCTATTTCGAAAGATGAATTGCCAGTCTTTACATCCGAGTGAGTTGGTATAATGGATGACTCATCACCAGGCATATGGATAACAAGGTTAATTCTTTTTTGTCTTAAGCAATCAGGGCCAAGAATAGGTTTTAAATCATCCCAAAAAGGCTCTAAATAAGTATTTATTGTTTCTTGGTCATTATTAATCTTAATCATTTGTCGCAAGCGAAAATCATTCACTTCATCTTTTCTCAATACAGAATGTAAGTCTTCTAAGCGAGAGATTTTTCCCTCAAAGTCATTAAGCATCATCTGGATCAAGTTATCTCTATATTTCAACCATCGGTTATTTTCTAAGAGTACAAATCCATGAGAATTAAGTCTTTCCATATTCATTTATCAGCCCAAATAAAAACAGCTACTTATTAACATTATAGAATCTTCATTATAGAGTATAATAAGATCTAAAGAATGCATAAAGCTCCTTAAGGATAAAAATGGATTGGCCGCAAAGAAATTGGTTAGATAGCTCCGTTGAAAACGAAGTTCTCAAGGTTCTTCACTATTATCAAGAGCGTCAACAGGACCTGCCTGCCCAGGGCTTCTTTGAAGAAAAATACTGCGCCTCCTTCTCTGAATATCAAGGAGGTGGATATACTGATGCAGTCAATTCTGGCACCAGTGCAGTTTACATTGCTCTTAGAGCTCTAGGTCTCTCACCTGGAGATACCATTTTATCTTCCCCTGTAACAGACTTTGGAACCATCTCAGCTGTCATCCTTAACCAACTCAATATCTTAGTTGCCGATTCAATGATTGATAACTTCAATCTTTCTTTAAAAGAAATAAAGTCTATACATCAAAAAACAAATCATTCTCTAAAGGCCTTACTTCTTACCCATAGTGCAGGGGATCCCATCAAAGACATTGAAGAAATTGCACTTTTTTGTAAAGAACAAGGATTGTATCTGATTGAAGATTGTTCTCAGTCACATGGTGCAGAAGCCGTAGACTCAGTTGGAGTAAAAAAGAAAGTTGGAACCTTTGGAGATATTGCTGTCTTTTCAACGATGCACTCAAAGAACCATTCAACAGGAAGCACAGGTGGTTTAGTTTTCACAAAAGATCTCAACCTATTTCACAAAATCCGCTCCCACTCCGATAGGGGTAAACGATTTCACGAATCAGACTTTAACTCAAAGGATCCACAACACATTGATTTCTCAGCACTTAATCTCAATAGTAATGAAATAAGTTGTGCTATTGGATCCTTAACCTTAGCGAAACTTCCAGAAGTCATTATAAAGAGACGAAAATATCTTTCACTGTTACAAACTGAGCTCATGCAAGCAGACCTTCCTCTTGAAATCGCAATGGATCTCGAAAGTTCGAGCCCCTACTTTTGTCCAGTGCTAATAAAAGATAAGAGTCTTCCCATTGCAAAGATTAAAAAAGCCCTAAGAGAAAGTCATCTTCCCGTAAACACTTCTTACGACTTTTTAGTTTCTACATGGGAATGGGCCAAAAGTTCTATTCTCAATTTTAATGAAACACCTCATGTCGTTAATTTTAAGGAAGAATCATTTAATCTACTCTTTAATGAAAACTATGGTCCAGTACAGGCGGAACAAACTATCGAATTATTAAGAAAGAGGATTTGCTATGGCGATTGAGCACAGCTTTATTATTCCTCTCTATAATGAAGAAGATAATATTATTGCCACAGTTCAAACGATTGAAAAGGCATCTCAAGACATTTCATTAAATTATGAAATCATTATTATAGATGATTGTAGTCTAGACCAATCTGTCTCAAGAGTTAAAGCAATGCTTACGGAAAGAGATAAGATTATTCTTCATTGCCACAAACAAAACCAAGGATTTGCAGCAGCGTATAGATCAGGGATTAACCTGGCTCGAGGTAACTCTTGTCAATATATCCCAAGTGACAATGTAATTTCTTGGGAAGATCTAACTCGCCTTTTAATGGCAAGCCGTAGCACTCCGGTCGTTTTACAATATTGCCTTAACCCCAGAGAGCGAAAAAAATTGCGCAACTTTATCTCTCACAATTACACTAGAATCTTAAATAAGATTCACCAAAGAGATATCTACTATTATAACGGTCTTAACATCTACCCGCGAAGTTTTCTCCTTGAAAACTTGGACACTTCTGAAAGTTTCGCCTTTCAAGCAGAACTGGCCTTAAAAGCAATCAAAAGCTTCTCCTATCAGCAAGTGCCTATCCATTGCAAGTTTAAAGACGATACGTCTTCTGCTCTATCTCTTACCAATATTCTTAGAGTTGCTCACTTCATCATTAACGAAGCTCGAAAAGAACTTTTTAAGGGGGTTAAGTGAATCAACTTAAATGGAATCTTTATAAGAATATTATTCTCAATAATGTATAAACCCCACCCAAACCTGATATGCTCCTCAATCTCATATCTTCTTGGTTTGAGTACAAATTGAAGAAAACCCATATCCTATCTTCTCCGATTTCGGCTGTTCTCTATATCAACAAGACCTGTAACTACACATGTTCTTTTTGCTACAATCAAGATGTTCTCAACAAATCCCCTCTATCAGACGGGCTTTTTACTATTGAAGATCTTGGGGATTTTCTTAATTCTGAACATGGTAAAAAGGTTTTAAGAATTGCACTTATGGGCGGAGAGCCCTTTATTAATAAGAATATTTTCGACCTCATTTATCAATGCAAGGCCCATCATAAAATTACTAATATTGTTTCCAATGGATCTTTAATCAAAAATGAGATGGTTCCTGAAATCGCAAAAAGTCGTCTCGATGCGATAGGTCTCAGCTTATATGAGAATAATTTGGATCATATAGAAAGGCTCGCAGAAGAATTCAATCGCCATGATATCAATTACTGGGTACAGAGTGTCGTGGATGGAACACAAATTGAACAGATTGAAGAAAAACTCTTTTTTGCCAAGAGGGCCAATATAAAAAACTTCATCCTTTCAAATTATAATCCCAGCTTTGATCAATTATTCGACAAAGCTCTCCTAGAGACTAATGATGCTTATCTTATAAAATACAAAGAGCTTAAGAAAAAGTATCAAAACGATATGCGAATTATTTGGCCAACGATACTCCCTGCCTCTCAGGCCATAAAAGATAAGAAGTGTACTCTTCCTTTTAGCTATATACATTTAGACAACCAAGGAACAATAGCCCCTTGCTGTTATCGATACCCTAAAGAGGAGTATGGAAATTTATATCATAATGGGTGGAATGGGACCTTCGCTCAGAACTTAAGAGAAAATATGTTTCAGCCCGAAAAAGAGCCCATCACAGAATGTAAGAATTGTGAAAACCTCTATCGAAACCTATACTTTTAAGCTTCATTCGCTTCTAGTTGATTTGTTTTGAATATATTTGTTTCTTTTCCACACGGGTCTTCATAAATTGTCTTCTTCGCCTTTCCTCTCAACTTCAATTTAACCATTAAAAAATACCAAGCTAAACTTTGGTATACGGCCACTTCAAATACTCCCATTGGGGATCTGGTTAGGAGGCGTTTTATAAAAATAAAAATACGTTGTGGTTTTCTAATTAACGAGATGAAAAAACAAATAACCATAACCATTTGATGGGTATAGGTCACAGGCAGAGGATATTTTATATTCTCATTATTTAAAGCTACAATGGAATAGGTTGATGCTTCCAAAATAAAATCTTGATATTCTTTCTGAGTATTTAATTTTACAACTCCGTCTCTCAGCATATTATCAAACATCTTAGAGCCTGGAAATGGGACATAAGGATAGAGCACAACATCATCCACCCCTTTTAATGAATACTTCAAAGCCATTTTATAAGTATCTAGTACTTCTTTTTTAGTCTGCTGAAACATCCCTACAATGAAATTTGTCTTAACCCACATATTTAGGTCGATTACATCATTTAAAGCTCGATTAAGTTTTCCTATATTAATTCTTTTTTCAATGTCCATTACGGTTTTTTCACTACCCGTATCTGGAGCTAATGTTAAATAAGTAAATTGAGACTGCTTCATCAGAATTAAGTTTTCACGAGTTAAGAATTCCGACCGAGTTCCAGAAGAAAGCTCCCACGTAATACCAAGATCAGCTTTAACGAGGGCCCTAACGAGATCCATAAACCAGTTCTTATTAATCGATGCTGCTAGATCAACGACACAAATATGTTCAATATTATAAAGATCTCTATAGAGCCTGAATTCATCAACGACATCTTCTACAGGTCTGGTAATAAAAGTTGTTCCCCATTTTGTTTCGGAAGTACAGAATGAACACCTGTAGACGCAGCCCCTAGAAGCAATGATGGGCATTGACCTTCTGCCAATTGCTCGAGTCGTTGTCCGGGCTTTAAAATAATTTTCTAGAGGAAACTGACTCCAATCTGGTCTATAGTCTATCAAGTTCTTAATTCTTGCCGGTCTTTCCGTCATAAAAACACGGCCACTAGGTGTACGTAAAGCTACACCTTGCACCTTTTTGGGATCTTCATTATTTTGGAGGCAATTGAGGAGATTGATAATGATGTCATCTCCTTCACCAATAATACAATAATCAACAACTTGATCAAATTCTAATATCTTATTCCAGAAGGTTGTTGGATTCTCGCCGCCTAATATAATGGTGCTATAAGGAAAGCTCTCCTTAATTTTATAGATGAGTTTTCTACAAACAACCCAATCGGAAAGGTACATTGAACTGATAAGAACGTATTTAGTATCAGCTCCCATTTTTGAGATGACCTGATCAAAATTAAGTCCTCTTAAATAAATACTCCGATCAGTTGAAAAGGGTTCATATTGAAAAAGTCCTTCTCCAACGGCATCAATCACTTGATGCTGAAAACCTTTTTCCTTTAAGGAGCCAGCTATATAGGCCATACCAATTGGCGCCACCCCATGGTGAACTGTAAATTTAGTATGAGGGGTACGCTTACTAGGAGGATTGATAAGGACAATTTCACTCATGCCTCACCTCACTTGCTCGCGGTAAACTTATCTTCTTAATTAAAGAATATAGGCCTTGTTCCACAGGGCCTTTTGGTCTGCCGTTTTTAAGATTTAGATATAAGTCTCTATACATGTAGGGACGCTTTAAAGTGCATATAACATAGGCCATTACGGTTACAAGATTTCCAATCAAAGTATAGATTTGCTCTCGAGGATATTTCATTACTTCTGTGATATCAAATATCCGTGCTCCCGCAGTGTTCTCAGTATAATACTGCATATAATTTTCGTATTCATACTTTGTCATTTTATTAATTTGATATTCTTCATCAAATAGTTCAGAGCCCGGATAGGCACTAAAAACAAATATACATACATTCTTTGTTCCCAACCATCCTAACTTAAATGCCATTTTTATAGTAAGCAAAAGATCCCAAATATTCTCTCGAGGAAATCCTATTATCGTATTACTTTTCACTTCCATTCCGAGAGAAGAGGCAGCCTTCACCGAATGATACATCTTATTGAGATTTAATTTCTTTTTGATCATTTTAGAAATTTTTGGAGATCCAGATTCAGAAGCGTAAGTGATTTGGGTTGTACCAGAACGTTTAAGTAAATCTAAAATTTCTTCATCCAATATTTCAGACCTAGTCCCAACAGACATTTCCCAAGTAATTCCTGGGAGCTCCGTAATCAAAGCCTCTAAGAGAGATTTAAACCACTTTTTATTTATTGATGTAGACAGATCTAGGAAATCAAAGTGCTCTATTTTATATTTCTCAACGGCTTCTTTCATTTCTTTCATGATTGAGTCTACAGAACGCATTACATAACGAGTTCCCCACATTTGCTCATTACTACAAAAAGTACAGCGATAAGGACATCCTCTAGTAGCTAATATGGGCATTCCTCTTAAGTTTACACGCGAAAGAGACAATCTATTCTCATTATAGTAGTGAACAGGAATTTTATCCCACAGGGGATAGAAATCATCGATATCGATTAAGCGTGGTGCACGGGGATTAGAAATAATATCTCCCTCTTCATTTCTGTATACCAAGCCCTGAGTCTTCGTTATATAGCTTTGATCTCTCTTTAAATAGCCTACAAACTCGACAAAACTCGTTTCTCCTTCACCAGCAATAATATAATCAATATTCTCTTCATATTTTAAAATAGCAGCACTCATGGCCGTTGCATGCTCTCCACCAAGGATAACAAGGGCATCAGGGAAAGCTTCTTTTATGTAGATAAGTAGTTCTCTAATAATAAGAAATTCACTTGTAAACATTGAGGAAATAGCAATAACCCTCGTTTCAGCTGGGATTCTCCTCACAACTTCTTTATATGAAAGTCCATGAATAGGTAAACCAAGCGCATCAGAAGTAAAACTATGATTTGTAGCGAGTGTATCGATAATCTCATGTGAAATATTAGCGTTATCTAATGCACGAGAAAGATAGGCCAGATTTAAAGGAGGAGCCCCTCCTCTTCCAATATAGAAGTCAGCACTATGTGACCCAAGTTTTTGTGGGGAGATAAGGGTAATAAATGGTGACTTACAAGTCTCAATCATTTCCATTACATCTCTTTTAGATTGTACAAAGGATCTTTAGCGTAAAGATAATGACATCCTTCGCAGCCCCTAGGCACAATATTAGACTTCATCTTCTTACGTATTTCAATAAGACTTTGAGTTGCAAATTTCTCATTTGCAAGCGTATCTTCAAATTCACTAAGGGGATACTGACAACATGGCAGAATTCGCCCTTTTTTATCTAATAAAATCATATCCCATGGTTCTGAACATTCAATTTTGCCCTTAGCTGAATGAGGCTTTTTAACTTCGCTCCATCGCATAATAATCTGAGAACCATATTTTTCGATCATGTCCCTTTTAAAAAGCTTATAGTCATCAGAGCTGTGCACAGCATGCTTCGAACAGGATTCTTTTTCTATTAAGTTTTCAATCGTAATGAATCGGGCTCCGACCTTTAAGGAAAATAGAATGACCTCTTCTAAATGATGATATGTCTCTTGTGTCAGAATATAGCTAATATTTAGAATCGTATGATGAGATATCTCTCTTAAAGATTTAACATGTTGATCAGCAATTCCTTTATAGTAACTGACAGTCATTTGATGTAAGGGGCTACTCAAAAGCTTATTTAAATTCTTCGTTACAAATGCAGCATTTGTTATGGTGGAGCTCAAATAATTGTGATTATTTAAATAATCTATACATGCAAAAAAGTCTGCATTAAGCATGGGTTCTCCCCCATATAAGCAAACCTTCGATCTTCTTTTTAAGATCCCTTTCTTTTCAAAAGAAGCAAGATCTTCGACCTTCCATTCCCATTCATCATTAACAACATCACTTTTATCTAGTTCTGAATGATAGTGACAAAAACTACAACTCAAATTACATCTCTTTGTCATGAAAAGGTAATAATTAGGTGGCATTGTTATAGGTGAAATGACTCGTAACTTAAATTGAATTCTTGTAAAGAGAAAACGGATGCCCATAACAAGACTGTTTACGACGCCAAACCTTCTTATAACTGCAAGAGCAGTATCACCATAAAGCCAATATGTTTTAGGGCTCGCTTTCAACATCTACTTATTCAACCTTAGTGTCGTGTTTTTTATTTTCTGCACCAGTGAAAAGGTGACATTCTCTACAGCACCGATAGGCTTACCATTTTTGATATTCTTAATTGAACTTATAATTCTCAAGGGATTACAGGCGCAGTTAATGAAGAAAGTTGAAATCATCATGATATTAGAAATAAAGTAGTAAAATTGATTTCTAGGATCAGAAATTAACTTCGTAAGATTAAATACACTTGGTCCCTCTTTCGCAGTTAGCTGAATAACCCTTCTATTGTATTCTAAATAAGTTTTTTCACTATAAAGTTCTCGACTAAGCTCTGTTCCTAAAAAGGGTTGATAGGCAGCAACTGTAACTCCTTTTATTCCCATAATGGCCAATCTTACAGACATCCAGATTGTTGCCAAGAGTTCTCTAATCGTTTCATTTGGAAATCCAATGACTATATTGGTTTTGACTCTCAAACCAACCTTAAGTGCACTTCTCATGGATGCATACATTTTATCGTGGTTAATTCTCTTCTTAATTTTTTTGGCCATAGACTTAGACCCCGTTTCCGGTGCATAAGTGATCACTCTCATTCCAGATCGATAAAGAAGAGTTAAAATTTCCTCATCTAGGATTTCTGACCTTGTCCCCACAGTCATTTCCCAAGAAAACTCGGGAAGTTCATCAATCATCTTGGTCAACAGGGCCTTAAACCATTTCTTATTTACGGAAGTGGCCAAATCGATAAAGTCAAAATGTTCTACTTTATATTTTTTAATGTAATATTCTAACTCTTCAATAACTTTATCAACACTCTTGGTGACATATCGAGTTCCCCACATTTGATCATTGCTACAAAAAGTACATTGATAAGGACATCCTCGGCTACTTATAATGGGCATGGCCCTATTTCCAAGTTCAGAGTAACTTAATTTATTATCTAGATAATAATTAACATTGATCTTCTTCCAGCTTGGTTTTATTTCATCAATATTAGTAATACGTGGAGCTTTAGGATTTTCCCGAATTATTTCTTTATCGATTTTGTACATCACACCAGGAATATTTTTAAAATCCTTTTTTTCTGTGTACTTAACTAGAAACTCTCGATAGCTAACTTCTGACTCTCCTCTAAAGATCGCATCAACTGCTGGTTCAAATCTTAATATTTGTCTTGCATCTGCGCTGGCATGTTCACCTCCCATAATGACTAATTTATCGGGAAACTTCGCCTCAACCTCTTTTAGTATTTCACGTACAATTAGCCATTCACTGGTAAACATTGAAGTAATCGCGATAACATCTGTTTCATTAGAAATTTGTTCAACAATCTCATGGATAAAGAGACCCTGAATATAATATTGGGGATAGGGTTCAAATGGTTTTGACTTCGAAGACTCTAGTCCATCAATGACTTGATAAGACACACCTTCATCCTCTGTAATTGAAGCGAGATAGGCAATATTTAAAGGTGGCCCACCTAAACGACCTATATAAAGACTATTTTCAAAAGTCGTTAATTTAGGAGGTACTATAAATGTGATATGTTCTAGTTTTTTCATATAAGGTCAATCACTTTGAAACAATCATCATTTTCTTTAAGAGATTATGTATACCGATTTCAAGAGGATTCCGTGGATCTCCTTTTAATGGATTTAAAATTAAATTGAGTAGTCGACGAGGAAAACGAATCATACTGCAAAAATAGGCTAACACCATGAATACATTACCAATAAAAGTTAGAATCTCTTCTTTTGGGAATTTAATTAAGTTTCGTGGGTTAAATACTCTGGCTCCAGCAGAATTAATCAACTGATATTTTAAATAGTTAAAATAATCATCCTTAGTAAATTTTGATTGTTCATAAACTTCCTCAAAGAGTTCTGAGCCAGGATAAGGACTAAAAACATAAACACTGACGCCCTTTACTCCATACCATCCGAGACGCAAGGCCAACAGAAGTGTTTGAATAAGTTCAATAAGATTTTCAGACGGAAAGCCAATAATTAAGTGACTCTTCACTTCCATCCCCAGACGATTGGCCGTCTTAATAGAGCTATATAGCTTTTCAAAATTAATTTTCTTTTTTATCTTTTTAGACATATTCTCAGAGCCTGTCTCTGGTGCATATGTCAATTGAGTTGTCCCCGACTCTTTTAAAAGTAGTAGAACTTCCTCATCCAATATTTCAGACCTGGTTCCGACTGTCATTTCCCATGTAACTCCAGGGAGTTCAGTCTTTAGAGTTTGAAGTAAAGATCTAAACCATTTCTTATTAATAGATGTAGATAAATCTTGAAAATCAAAATGCTCTACTCCATAAACTTGAACATATAATTTCATTTCCTTTAATACAGACTCTATAGAACGCATCACATAGCGTGTACCCCACATTTTCTCATTACTGCAGAAAGTACATTTATAAGGACATCCTCGTGTTGCCAATATTGGCATGCTCTTTACGCCGATACGAGAAAGGGAAAGCTTTCTTTCTAAATAGTATTCAACAGGAATCTTATCCCACAGTGGGAGGTGATCATCTAAGTCAGTTAACCGTGGTAGCCTTTCATTTCTGATGATCTCTAAATTACCATTCTCAAACTTTCTATAGAAAATACCAGGAGTATCTTCTAGTGGAATACTTGCCCTATAGTTTTCCATAAATTGAACCAAAGATTCTTCTGCTTCACCATGAAAAATATAATCAACTTCCGGTTCATACTTCAGTGTATTTTCAGCGAAAGCCGTTGGATGCTCTCCACCTAATATAATAATCATTTGTGGAAAACGTTCTTTTATTTTTAAGATAAGTTCTCTAATTATGAGGTACTCATTTGAGAACATTGAAGAAATTCCTACGACCTTAGTTTTAGGATCAATTCGCTCAACGGTATCTTCGAAACTAAGTCCGTGGGCCTCAATTTCAAATTTTTCAATTTCAAAGTGGTTGTCTGTTGCCAAGGTATCAATGACATCATATGGAATTTTCTTATTATCGAGAGCTCTAGCTAAATACGCTAAATTTAAAGGGGGCGCTCCTCCTCTTCCGATATAAAATCGAGCACTCGCCGAAAATAATTTTTGAGGTGAGATAAGTGTTATCAAGTTCCTAGAGCCCCTATCGAATTATCACTCCATTGTAACATGAATTCAGCTCTATTATATGGACATTACGGGCAGAAAAACAAGGTAAGCACCTGAAATAAGGAGTCACTTTCCTATTTGCTTCACCATTTTCCCCAGCGTCTTTACGGCCAATCGTGGATATCCCAAAGGATCAAAGACGTTGCTCGTATTAATGGCACAATCCCAAATACAATCGCACTCTTTATTCTTAATCGCTTTTCTCATTTGCTGAGCTTTTGCTCCATCAATGACGGCCTGAAGGTTGTAATTATGGTCTCTAATATTTCCCAGACTTTTTTCCAAAAGGTGTTCACAGGCAAAGACCTCACCTTGATCATCCAATAAAGTAAACTTCTTAGCGCCATAGCATTTAAATTCTCTTTGAGAATTCTTACCTCTAATCGCTCTTTCAATGATCGTCTTAGTTCGTTCTTCCATAACTTTTTGCATAGGAGAAAAAGGCTGATTACTTAGCAGCTTATATCCTTCAATTCTCTTTTTAAGAGCAAAGTAGTTATCAACACTTACTTCTTTTAAAGTTGGGTCATAAGTTTCCCCTCTTACAATCCCAAGAGAAATTGAATCAAAAAGCTTAAGTTCCATCATATCTTCAATAAAAGCAGGCATCGCTTCTTGAGTCATTCGGTTATAGACACTATTGAGAGACATTGAAATATTAGGATATTTCTCTCTAAGGCCAGCAATCATATTTACTGTTCTCATTGCATTCTGATAACCATCCTTAAGCTTGCGTACTCGATTATGAATTTTTTCGGGTCCATCAATTGATATGGCCATTCTAAAGAATGATTGGGGATATTTTTCTAATGCGTGAGTTAAAGTCTTTTCTATTCTTTCTGTGTAGTAAGCATTAGTAGGAATAGAAAAATATTTTGTATTACAATTGATAGCGAAAAGATCAATAATTTCTTTTAAATCTTCACGAACAAACGGCTCTCCCCCATATAAATCGACAAGGAGCATTTTTGGTAAATTTAAAGTTAACTTTTCGATCTCCTCTAGAGAGAGTTCCTTTCGCTTTATCGCCTGCCCTTCTTTGTACAGTTTTCCTGCATCAGCAACATTTTCCCAATTCCAGCAGAAATCACAAAAAGCATTACAGCGAGATGTTACTGTAAAGTAGAGATAAGTAAGTTCTGGTGTTAACGCCCTAGTTAGTTCTTTATACATATTATTTTAAGTACCGATTTGTTTTGGGTGCACTATTTATACGGTCTCGCCTATTTATATAATAGTGAGTATCTGTTCTTACTGTAACATATTCATCATCACTTTCTTTAACGGGAAGATCATTAGACCACAGGTTACAGTTTTCACATATAGACACCTTTGAAAACTCTTTATTCTCATGAAGTTGCCTAACTTCTTCAAATTTTCCATGACGCCAAAGCTGGGCAATTCCAGATTCAAAAGCATTTCCAATTTCAACTTCCTCATGAGTATCGACACAACATAATGACACTTTTCCAGTGGGATGAATCATCATCGAGTCGTTTAAAGACCAACAAGTATCTCTACTCTCTTCATGTTTAACTCCTTCGACTCTTCTTAGGGGAGAGAAAACTTTATTCACGCGAATAACGTCGACCTTATTTTTCCAATAAGCTACAAAATCTTCTTCTTCATGAGAGTTTTCTTCTTCAATAACAAAAGATACTCCGATCCGGGGTAATTCACTCTCCCCTCTTTCAGAAATAAGTTTCTCCACGTTCTCACAAACAAGCTTAAAGGTATCTTTTCCTCTAACCTTCTCGTAAGTTTCTCTTGTTGTGGCATCGATACTTACAAAAATCGAGTCTATTTTTAGATCGAGTAGGGCCTTGCGATTATTTCGATTTAATAAAACTCCATTTGTATCCATGGTGACGACAAGATGATGATCCTTCATGGCCTTCAAATAGCGAAATAAATTAGGAGTTAATAAAGGCTCGTCCCACGTTTGAGGAGTAACCCTAGGACGAAAAGGAGCCATTTCATTACAGAGCTTTAAAAAAGATTCAAAGGGCATTGTTTCTACGGGACGATTCTTATCCGTTGGAGCATTTTCTCCATGAGTATAACACTTTGGACAACTTAAATTACAGTCACCCTCTTGAAGTCCAAGTAATATCTTATTAGGAAAACGATTATCCATAATTTATAAAATACTGATTAATGATTTTTGCCATTTTGATAACTTGTTTATCATTCAGATACCAATGGGTAGGCATATAAACTATATTATCACGCATATTTCCTAAAGACTCAAAATTCGAGATCTCAGAAGTATCCAGATAGGGCAAATTAGTTTGAGAACAATCAACTCCATATTTAGACATATACCTCTTAAAATCCTTTGGATCATCTACCCAGTAGGGACTCTTCCAATAGGTATGCCCTTTTTTTAGGGCACCTTTTGGTATTCCAGAAAGGGCATTACCTTCAAGTGATGCATAGAAAAGCTCTGCCCTCGAGATTCTTAAGTCCTCTATTCGCCGAAGTTTACGAAGTCGACTCAATCCTATTTTTGCTTGAAAATCAGTATATTGATATCTAAGAAAAGAAGGAAAATCCTCTCCAGTTCTTACTTGATTAGATTGGAAAAATCCTTTTAAGAAACGAAACCCTAAAAACTTAATTCATTCACCTGAGGTAATCGCTTCTACATTATCTCCTTTTTTAAGAGATAAAATCTTTAAAACCCATCGAGTCAAATATCTAAACACTACTGGCTTTAATAATGTTAGTGATACAGCATCCTCTATAATGGCCATTAACATAAAACGCTTATTGATAGGATTGAGATTCTCTTCCTTTTCTTTTAGAAAATTTATCATTCCTTGATCAGAGCTAGTATAGAAACCTCCCCTATGGGTATGAATCACCTTCAAATCACATAACGAACTGAAAGAATAATTACTATATTTGTGAACTTCTCTATTATGACTTTTGGTTAGAAAGGATTGGGTGAAATCAATCACTAGAATAAGATGATTTTTTTCACAGAATTCTTTAATTCTCTTTAAATCATCGGTTATTCCGGCCAAAGGCGTATAGAAGAGAATTTTATCTGTGTCTTTGACCTCAATACTTTTAAAATCAAGCTCAAAGCTTTTTTCTTTGTATGAAATAAAACGAAGATCAGCTCCAGTATTTAAGATGACAGTCTTCATATCAGGTAAATTAATAGGAGACATTATTACACCGTCTCCAGCACTTATTTTTAAAAACTCTAATGTCATCTTTAACCCATATCGGGCATTCGGCAAGGTGATTACTGGTTGCCCCATCACTTCACTTAAGGAACTTTCAAACCTATCTACATATACTCCCCTACTTAAATCAAATCCTAGACTAACTTTGAAAAAAGATAGAAGAGCTGTCTTCAGCTCCATATAGTAAATGGCCCGTAGGATAATGACTGATTTAATGAAGTTCTCCTAATAGAGCATAGTAAGCTTTATGCAGCCATTTTAATGAATTCTTCCTACTCATTTTGATCTTTTATATTATGATATAGGGGATGAAAAATATCAATGAACTGTATATTAACGCCCTCAAAAAATGTATTGAGATAAGAGAGGTAGAACTATCTATCTCAACTCACTATCCCAAACAAATTTTTCGCTGCCCAGTCCATTTAGCAATAGGACACGAAGCAATATGTTCTGCCCTAATGAGTGTATACAGTGAAACTAAAGAAAGGTATCTCTTCAGTTATCATCGAAGTCATCACCACTTTTTATCCTCTGGTGCGTCATTAGAAGATCTCCTCTATGAGATCGGTGGTTCACCCAAAGGAGCTTGCCAAGGAGCTGGGGGAAGTCATCACCTAAGAAGTGCAAAGAATCATTTTATGGGCTCAACTCCTATTATTACCGGAACCCTGCCTGTATCTGTTGGTTTTGCCCACGGTATAAAAATGAGAGAATTAGATTCGCGGGTTTTCGTATTTATGGGAGACACCTGTGCCGAAGAGGGACTCTTTTATGAATCTCTAAATACGGCCTCCCTATATCAGCTCCCGATTACATTTGTAATTGAGAATAACGGATTGAGCTGCTATACGCCTTCTCTGGATCGTCAAGGTTATCGATCATTTCAAGACATCGCTCAAAGTTTCAAACTCCCCTATTTCGAAATGCAAGGGGCAAACCTTCTTCAATGTGTGGAGAAATCAATCGAACATAAGAACTACTTTCAAGAAAACAAAGGTCCCGCTCTTATACATGCCGAAGTTTTCAGACCATATGAACATTGTGGATATCAAATGGAGGAAGACTCTTCATCAAATCGTATCGAAATGAACTGGCCCAAAAAAGATCCTCTCGAGTCAAATAATTTGGACTTTGCTTTCTTTCAAGAATCCAAGGATAGCCTTACAAGAGAATTAAAATCCCATAAAGAGTCTATCCACCTTCGCTGTGAAGATGTCGTAAATGACCTAGTCCTCTCCTATCAAGAGGTGCTCTCATTATGAATACGACCTTTAATAATGCTATAAACTTCGCTCTCTCAGATCTTATGCAAGAGAATAAAGAAGTTATCGTTTGGGGACCTGGTTCAAATGATCCTAAAGCTGTCTTTGGAACGACCCATGCTTTAAGAGAGAAATTTGGCCATGATCGAGTCTTTGATGGACCAATTTCAGAAGCAGAATATACGGGACACGCCCTAGGGCTATCATTATGTGGCTTCTTTCCTATCATTCATTTTCAAAGAGTTGATTTCTCTTTTATGGCCTGGGATCAAATTGTAAATAATATTTCGAAGTGGTCTTCCATGTTTGGAGAAAATATTGAAACTCCACTTATTATTAGAGTGATTCAGGGTAGAGGTTGGGGACAAGGTCAGCAACACTCGCAAAATCCAATTCGAATGCTAACAAGCTTCCCTGGTTTACAAGTCTTCACTCCTGTAACGCCCAGTCAGTGCTATAGTGCATTTCATACTGCCTATCAAGAAAAGAAGCCAACTCTAATATACGAACATCGCTGGTTACAAGGACTTGAAGAGGTAGAATTTCAGAAAGAAAGGCTCCTAAACGACACTACGGAATATATGAATAGTCCCTCTAATCAAAACGAGAACAAAGGCAAAGAAGACCTTACTCTTCTAAGCTATTCGTACGGAATCATCGAATGCTTGAGGGCAAAAAAAGTTTTAGAAAAAGCAGGACTAAAAGTTAAAGTTCTTGGCGTTAATCGTTTCGACCATCATTCTCACCAAAGAGTACAAGAACTTTTTGGTGATCCGAAAAAAGCGATTATTTTTGACTTATCCTGGCGTTCTAATTCTCCACTAAAAGACTATCTTCAACTCAGAGAAAACCATAATCTAAGATATATCACCTTAGAGGATAATTACACTCCAACCTCCTTTCATCAGACTGGATCCTATTACCCTACAGCGATCGAAATTATTAAAGAAGCCAAAGAAATATTTTCTCTAGATATCCCCATTGATCCCCAAAGAGGAAATCACGATCAACCTTTAAATGATTCTATTTTGAATGAGGTTCATTACTCATGACGAAAGTCTTAATTATAGGTGGTGGAGGATATGTAGGTACTCCTTTATGTCAGCATCTTGCAGATCAAGAGTATGAGGTTACAAGCCTCGACACTTTTTGGTTTGGAAATCATCATGGACCACGTATTAAAAGTATTCATTATGATATTTGCGACTCCATATCAAACAAGCTACCTATCAATCTCGATGAATATGAGACCGTCATTTTTCTTGCGGCCATATCAAATGATCCCTCTGCAGAGTTAAGTCACGAGATAACGAAGAATATAAATGATATTGCAACAAAGAGGATGATCGATCTCATAGACCAAAGTCAGGTAAAAAGACTTATTTATGCCAGTAGCTCCTCAATTTATGGAATAAAAGAAGAAGAAAAGGTTACCGAGGAATTGCCAGCTGCACCTCTGACTCTTTACTCTCAACTTAAATATGATATTGAAAAATATCTTCAAAAGATTAAAAATACAGACTATGTCATCATTCGACCTGCTACAGTATTTGGACCTTCACCGAGACTAAGACTCGATGTCGTCGTAAATATTTTAACCGCTCATGCTTTATACAACAGAAAAATTAAAGTATTTGGTGGGAGTCAATACAGACCTAATATTTATATCGATGACATCGTTAATTTCTATGGCCAACTTGTTGAATGGAAAAACGAACTCAAAGGAGAAATTTTCAATTTTGGTGGTCCAAACTATCAAGTTAAAGAGCTTGCCCACTTTGTACAAGAAAAATGTCCATTTGAAACAATTATCGAAACCATTCCAAGCGATGATGATCGCTCCTATAGAGTCTCCTCAGAGAAAGCTTTGAACTATTTCTCTATTGATAAACTTACTGATATGCAAGAGGGTATAGGAAATCTATTTCAATACCTCCAAAAAGAAGTTTCAGACTGGAAAAATCCTCAATATTCAAATATGTCCCATTTAAAAAAGATTCTACAAACCCCTAGAAAATAGGGCCTGCCTTTAGCTTCTGAGAAAAAGAGAAAAGAGAATCAAAGCAGAAATCAGGCGTATCTTTTTCATTCTCTACGTCTTTATGTCTTGTATACTGTTCTTTTTCATTTTTTCCAACTCTTCCAGTTCTCTCAATGAGAATACTGGTACATCCTGCTTGCTTTCCACAAATAACATCCGAAGTTCTATCACCAATCATAAATGACTTCTCCAGTGAAATATTATACTTCTCGCTCCAGTATTTAAGGGCTGCGCCAGAGGGTTTTCTCCACTTGTGTTCACGCTTATACTTCAAAACTTGAGCGTGGGGGTGATAGAAACACAAAAACCGATCTTTAATATAATCCTCTCCACGACAGATTTCTTCTTCGATTTTTTCATGAAGAGCTAGACAGTCCTCTTCCCCAATCAAGCCCCTCGCAACCACACTTTGGTTACTCAATATGAAAAGTAAATATCCCATCTCCCTAAAGAGGGCCAGAGCATTGTAGACACCGTCTAAAACCTGGACTTCAGAAAACGATCTGATGAGGTGGCAATCCTCAATGAGAACCCCATCTCTATCTAAAAAAATCGCCTTTTTCATATTCATTCATCCATAATACAATAAGAACAACCTATTTAAATAGAAAGAAAATATGATTTACAAGGCCATTATACTCGCAGCAGGACACGGAAAGCGCATGGGAGACCTATGTGCCAAAATCCCTAAACCAATGCTATTAATAGAAAATAAGCCTATTATTGAACACACCATTCAAGAACTTTTCAAATGTGGAATTAAAGAAATAGGAATCAATACCTTCTATCATTCGAATATTATTGAAAAATATATTCAAGAGCAGAGTTATTCGAATGTAATAACTCTTATTAAAGAAGATAAGCTCTCAGGAACTGCCGGCGCCCTTACGCTCTTTAAAGATTTTTTAAAAGAAGATGAAAACTTCATTGTTATTGCAGGGGATATTCTTACTGACTTTGACTACAAAAGACTTATTAATTTCCACCTCCAAAATAACGCTCTTGGAACTTTTGCTTATCACGAAAGAAGTCAATCCAACAGCTACCTTGAAATACTCAATCAAAGAAAGGAAGGAGAGGTATCCTATTTTTCAGAGAGACCCAATAAGGAAGAAATAAAGAAAATTAATCACTCAACATGGAAAATTAATTCAAGTATATATTGTTTTAATCAAGAGGTACTCAACCTCATCCCCTCGCAGGAAGAAAGTGATATTCCAAGAGACCTTTTCCCCAAGCTCTTAAAAGAGAAGAGACTCTTCACACTTCCCCTTCAGGCAAATCGATGGGCGATTGATTCTTCGGAGAGATTAGAAAAAGCACGCAAAGAGTTTATCAATAGGGATTCTATATGAAATATATTGTTACAGGTGGATGCGGCTTCATTGGTAGTCACCTTATCGATTTACTTATGACTAAAATTCAACCGAATGATGAGATTCACATTATCGATAATCTCTCTACAGGTAGATTAGAAAATATAAAGAAGCATCTTTCTCATCCTCAGATATCTTTTCATCAAAAGGATCTCGTCACCGTCTTTCAAGAAAGAAATCAAGAACTCCTAAATCCTGACTATGTTTTTCATCTAGCAGGACTCGCAGATATCGTTCCTTCTATAGAAAATCCACAAGAGTATTTCCATGCTAATGTTCAAGGCACGCTCTCCTTGCTCGAGTTTCTAAAAGAACAAAAAGGATTAAAAAAGCTTGTTTATGCAGCCTCATCATCGTGCTACGGAATACCAGATCATTACCCGACACCTGAAGATGCCGACATTAGACCTATGTATCCCTATGCCCTAACAAAGAGAATGGGAGAAGAGCTTATCCTTCATTGGTCAAGCCTCTACGATATCCCTTCTATTTCCTTGCGATTATTTAATGTTTACGGACCTCGAAGTCGAACCAATGGCACCTATGGTGCCGTCTTCGGTGTCTTCATGGCCCAGATTCTAGCTGACATCCCTCTTACCGTTGTAGGAGATGGCTCTCAATCTAGAGACTTTACTTTTGTTACAGATGTGGCCTCTGCATTTTGGATGGCCTCCCAATCTTCATATAGTTGTGAAGTTTTTAATGTGGGAAGTGGCGATCACTACTCAGTCAAATCCCTTGTTAAGCTTCTCGACCACCCTTTTTGTACGATTCCCAAACGCCCCGGAGAGCCAGATCAGACCTTCGCTGATACAAAGAAAATCAAAACATTATTAAAATGGACCCCATGTGTAAGCTTTGAGGAGGGGGTTCAAATAGTCAAAGATAATATTGGCTACTACAAAGATGCACCAGTATGGACACCTGATACGATTAAAAAGGAAACTCAGTCTTGGTTCAAAGCCCTTTCAAAGAAATGATTTCATAAGAATAAAACTCACACCGTACTCAAAGACCTCTTCGCTAGGACTTCCCGGAAGTTCACTTCCGAAAAGAAGGGTGAGTACAAAGAGAAGACCTACCTCTATTGAATATGGCCAACTAAATATAAAGAGTTCCTTTATACTTTCAAAGTGATACATAATAGGAGAAATCACAGCAAAAATGAGTACTGATAAAACTAAGAGTGACTCTAAATCAAAATCATCCCACAGTCTTATATTATGGAGATTAAATTCATTTTGAACATTTATTGTTTTTAACCATTCAGGGGTTTCAAAGAAAAAGAACCATTGACCATAGGAAGACTCCTCTAAAAAAAGAAGATAAGAAGCACCATAAAAAAGAATTTCTTTTTTTCGTAAGTCAAAAAAATAGCAACACTTAAGTAAAAGAGAGTCATCAGCTCAAAGAAAGAATTCTCTACATACACACAATCAATTTGTTCATAAGATACAAGATTAAGCTCACAGATCAATAAGGCTAGAAACCCTAAAGCTAAAAGAAAATAGTGGAAACAAAAAAATAACTTTCTATAGGGTTGAACCATTGCTTATTAAACTCTTTTGAAAATAGAGCCTAATAAAATGATTTACAAAAAGATGTAGGTCTTCGGCTCTCTCATATTCTCCTTGCTTTGTTTGTAAATGCAAAGAAGTATGAGATAAGTTTAATACCTTTCCTCCATCAAAACCAAGAATAGAAAAAATTTTATAGTTATTTTCCCTAGCCCATAAACAAGCATTGACTAGGTTCGAAGAATTACCTGAAGCAGAAAGAATAAGAAGAGCATCTCCTTTTTTCATTTTTGCCTTAAGTTGTTGTTTAAAAACATCATCATAGCTGATGTCATTGCCAATAGAAGTCACAATCGACACATTATCAGTTAGTGATTCAGCATTTAAATTAAAATTATTAAATCTTAATTTTAATGAAAACAAATCGTTCACAAAATGTGAAGCTGTGGCAGCACTTCCACCATTGCCTAAAATATAAAGTGTTGCACCACTTTTTGACATGGATTCTATCTCAGAAATCAATTTATCAAGGGCCTTTAAATCAATCGAATTAAGGCTCTTGATAAGGCTTTCTTTATAGCTAAGAAATAGTTCATTTACTGATTCATCATTCATCATATGGCCATCGCGACTTACTTCAAATCGTACCAATTTTGTCCAACTCCAACTTCTACAGTTAAAGGAACTTTAAGTTCAACAACATTTTCCATCTTTTCTTTTATAAGAAGTTTCATTTCATCGACTTCATGATCAGGAACTTCAAAGATAAGTTCATCATGGACTTGAAGGATCATTTTGCTTTCTAATTCTCTTTCATCCATTACATTTTGAATATTAATCATGGCCTTTTTAATAATATCTGCAGCAGTTCCTTGGATAGGACTATTGATTGCTACCCGTTCCGCCATTGACTTAATTGTACGATTCTTTGAATTTATATCTGGAAGGAATCTCTTTCTTCCAAAAAGAGTTATAGCGTAACCCTCTTTTTCAGCTTTCTCTTTCAAAGAGTCCAAGTATCCCTTAACTCTAGAGAATCTCTCAAAATAATTTGTTATAAATTCTTTTGCCTCTTTTCGAGAAATTTTAAGCTGACTCGCTAGTCCAAATGAACTTTGTCCATACATGAGCCCAAAGTTCACAGCCTTTGCTTTGGATCTTTCATCACTTGTTACTTCTTCTAGTGAAACGCCCATGATTTCAGCTGCAGTCTGACGGTGAATATCCTCTCCGTTATTAAAGGCCTTAACCATAGTTGGATCTTCAGAAAAGTGGGCCAATAATCTAAGTTCGACCTGAGAGTAGTCGGCTCCTAGAAGCTTATAACCTTTGGAAGCTATAAAGCCCTTTCGAATACTTCTCCCTAATTCAGTTCTAATGGGAATGTTTTGAAGATTGGGATTATTTGAAGATAATCTTCCAGTAGCTGCAACATCTTGATTAAAATGAGTATGAACTTTTGAATCAAAAGGATGTCTTAACTCGGGTAGAGTTCGAACATAGGTACTCAATAATTTACCATATTCTCTGTACTTTAAGATCAATCCTGGAACTGGGGAGAGGTCCTTGGCATCTAAAGTTTCTAAAACTTCTGAATCCGTTGAGTATCCTGTTTTCGTTTTCTTAACAACAGGAAGCTCCAGCTTTTCAAATAGAAATTCTGACACTTGTTTTGGTGAGTTTAAATTTATAGTTTCTCCATCAGAGAATTCTTCAATCTGAACTTCAATTTCTTTGAGCATGCGCTCCAGATCGACCTCGAGATCCTTAAAGGTTTTCTCATCTAAAGAAACACCTGTACGCTCCATTTTTGCGAGAATGGGAATCAGAACATTATCCAATTCAAAATATATAGACGAAAGCTCTTTTCCTTCAAGTTCGCGCTTAAACATTGAGCTTAGAACAAATAAACAACATGAACGATCACCCAAGAACTTTGTCTTCTCTTGAGCAGAAGCCTCCGTTAAGAAGGGATCCTTCTTATCTCTCTTATCTAAAGCGTAATCCAGGTACTCTTTACTAATAGAGATAATATCGTGTCTGCTGCCAGGGCTTAATATATAGTGCACTTGTGAGGAATCAAAACAGTTACACTTAATTTCTAAGCCGTGAACATCTGCAAAGAAAAAATCTCTTTTCCAATGGTCGCTATAAACTTCTTTATCTTTCATTGACCATATTTGAGTAATAAAATGAATACCTTCTTCCTTACCTAAAGCCTCTTCAGTGAAGTCACAGACATAACTCTTTTCACCGTCGATAGATAGAGAAACACATTGGATCTCTCTTTCAAAAAGATCCCCCGAATTGTATTCCGTATAACAAGAAAAGTTCTCTACTGCCTCTAGCTCTTTTAATACTTTATTAAGCTCTGATTTCTTCGCGACTAAAGTATGAGAAAACTCTTTGGGTCCCAAACTTGAGTAACCCGAATTATTTCCTTGTTCAGCATCATGTTCCGCTTTTTTCAGATCTTCTAATTTCTTTATCGTTGAATTAAAGCCAAGACTTTTTAGAAATTCAATAAGTTCATCACTTGGATAGAATTTAATATTAAGTTCTTCAGCTTTAACTTTTAAATCTACATCCGTGACAATTTTAATTAAATCTCTACTTAATAAGCCATCTTCTAGATATTCACCAAAAGCAGTAGTAAGTTTCTTGCCTTTCATCTCATCTTTATGAGCAATACACTCATCGAGGGTGCCATATTCTGCTAAGAGCTTTGCAGCCCCCTTCGCTCCAATTCCTCTCATCCCAGGAATATTATCAGAGCTATCCCCCACCATAGCGAGATAATCAACAATCTGATCAGGGCTAACCCCCATCTTCTCTACAACACCATCAGCATCATAGATCTTATCCTTCATAGTATCGAGCATCTTGATATTATCCCCGACAAACTGCATGAGGTCTTTATCACCTGATGCAATGAGGATTTCGTCAAAGTCGTTTTTAAACTGCGTAACGGCCGAACCAATAATATCATCAGCCTCATAATTATCATCTTCAGAAAAAGGCATTTCCATTTTTTGAATCAGTTCTTTTATAAGGGCGAATTGGGGAATCAAATCTTCTGGAGGCTCAGTTCTATTAGCTTTATAGAGATCGTACATTTCATTTCTAAAAGATCCTCCAGCTGTATCACGGGCCATAAGAACATGAGTGGGACGATACTGAGACAATAACTTCAAGAACATACTTAAAACACCATAAACGGCATTTACGGGAACACCTTCCGGAGATGTCAGTGGTCTAATGGCGAAGAATGCACGGAAAATAAAATTACTTACATCGACTACGATGAGTCTCTTCATGGACAAGTCCTTGTTGCTTTATATAACTCAGAATGCTCGAAATTGAGTACAGAGGACTCTAGCAGAATTGGCTCAAGTGGGCCAATAAAGGTCTTATTTTAAGCCTAACTTAGAAAACAATTTTCTTTAATAATCATAAATTAGAAAATCAACAAAGAGGGGCACCAGTTTCAGAAAACCAGGTGGTCTCATTTCTCTTCTTTGCCACTAACTCATTGCCATCATGACCCATGACAGAAGTATCGGCCATAACATCTCCGAGCCTATGACCAGAGTCGAGTTTGAAAAGAAAGAAAATTTCTAAAACAAGTAAGAAAGAGCCCACTATCATAGAAAGAATAATTCCCACGACAGGAATGACTGCTAAGATGAGAGGAACAAGTAAGGGAGTATTTCTAATGACTGACTGCTTCAACGTACAGGGATTTCCATCTTCTAAAGAAATAACCTGGAATCCCATGAACTTCTTCCCTACTGACTGACCATTTTGCATACTATCCGAAACAGCGACATATCCAATACTTAAGATAAGTCCTACCGGATAAAAGAAAACCGATAATACAAGTACGATAAACAGGTCTACACCCTTTGCAATCATCCTCGCGATACGTGCTCTATTAATGGCCTTTTTTAGGAAATAACGTCTTTTCATACTAACCATTCTATCTCATTGATATCCCGTAGAATAAGGGGAATATTTTGCTACATCGCATCCACATCCATTATACACCAGTTGCCTCTTTTTAGTGCCCTCTCTATAATAGATATATGGGCAACCCCTTTTAAAAATAGACATTTTTAAAGGTCGGGTTTAAATTTATCCCCTTGTCATTGAAGGTAATCCAATAGATGACACATGATTATAAATTAAAAAATTGTTAAAGAGGTTTTTATGAGTAACGTTGGAAAAGTAGATAAAGCAACATTTGATGAATTGGTCCTAAAATCAGAAGGTCCTGTTCTCGTTGACTTTTGGGCAGAGTGGTGTGGACCTTGTCGTTCCCTAGCTCCTATCCTAGATGAAGTATCTGCAGAAATTCCAGCAGGTGCCACAATCGTTAAATGTAATGTTGATGAAAATGGTGAGCTTGCTCAACAATATGGAATCCGCGGGATTCCAACTATGATTTTCTTTAAAGGTGGAGAAGCCGCTAAGACTTTAGTTGGTGTTCAATCTAAAGAAGAAATCAAGAAACAATTCGACGAATTAGCTTAATTTCAAATTCCCACTTTGGAATTTATCCAATTCCGAAGTGGGTTTAATCTCTTACTTCAGTGGTCGCCATGTCTTATATTCTTAATTCTTTAAAAGAAGCTCAATCAACTCTAGAAAAAGTTCTATCTGATGATCAATTTCAAACACAATTAGCAAATGCTATTGAATTACTCACAGAGACTTTTAAGAATGACCAAAGAGTCATGAGTTGCGGAAATGGCGGATCTCTATGCGATTCTATGCACTTTGCAGAAGAGTTAACGGGTCGATATAGAAAAGATAGAGCTCCCCTCGGAGCGACTTCTATTATGGATCCAAGTCATGTTAGCTGTGTCGCAAATGACTTTGGTTACGAGTATATTTTTTCTCGATTTGTTGAAGGTTGGGGAAAATCTGGTGACACTCTACTTGCTATTTCTACTTCAGGAAATTCTGAAAATGTTATCAAGGCCGTAGAGTCAGCTAAGTCTAAAGGGATGAAATCGATTGGCCTTCTTGGTAAGTCTGGTGGAAAGCTTAAGGACATGGTTGATATACCATTAATCGTACCTAGTGAAATTACCGACCGAATTCAAGAAATCCACATTAAGTGCATTCACATCATGATCGAAGGTGTAGAGAGAAATCTCTTTCCAGAGAACTACTAATTTAATTCTGAGTCTTTTTATCGTCTAAGCCAGGTCTTATATATAAGGTAGGAAGACTTTTCCACTCTAATAAATTCCCCCACTTATTTCTCACTTCCATTAAAATGAAGAGGTAAACCCTTAAAAGTTTAAGTATCGTGGCCAACAGGAGATGATAGGTATGGAAGGGTCAGTAGAAGGTTCAGCAGTTCTAACAGGTGTTAATTCACTCGCAGATTTTATCCAAAGTGGTGGGATCTTTATGTGGATTATCCTTATTATATGGGCCGTTGGAATTGCAATTAGTTTAGAAAGATTCATGAAACTTAGTTTTAAGTTTGATGTAGATGGTTCATCTTTTATGAATGAACTACAAAGATATATCTTATCCAACGATATTCAAGGTGCTATTCGTGTTTGCTCAGGATCTGTAGCTGCACTTCCACGAGTTTTAAAAAGTGGGTTAAAAAGAGCATCTCAATCAAGCGAACAAATTCAAAATGCTATCGATGCTACAGCACTCGAAGTGATTCCTAAAGTTGAGTTAAGACTTAACTATCTTCAAATGATAGCAAATATCTCAACTCTTTTTGGACTACTGGGAACGATTCAAGGTCTAATCCAATCCTTCTCAGCCGTTGCTTCAGCCGACCCTGCTCAGAAAGCGGAACTGCTTGCAACAGGTATTTCAAAAGCAATGAACACGACCTTCCTAGGTCTTCTCGCTGCAATTTCAATTATGATGCTTCACACTTTTTTAAGCTCGAAGTCTGAAAAAATTGTAAATGAAATTGATGAATTCTCTGTAAAGCTTTTAGACCTACTTGGTACTAAAAACGAAAAAGCTCAATAAGAACTTAGGAGGATAATGTGTTAAGGGCACCTAGTAGAAGAAAAAGAAAAGAGCCAGTAAAAAGACTGAACCTCATTCCTATTCTTGATGCTGTATTCATCTTTATCTTTTTTCTTTTGATGTCGGCGAACTTCATAAAGATTTATGAAGTTCAAAGTGACGTGCCTATTGTTAGCTCTGCTCCTCCGAAAAGTAATAAAAAGCCATTGGCCCTAACTTTAAAAGTTACAGGGGCTGGATTAAAACTTTATACAGGTGTTCCATCAAAGCTTGTAAAGAGAATCAACAAAACACCTGAAGGCTAATACAATCTAGAAGCTCTTCACGACTTCATGGTGGATATTAAAAAGTCCAATAAGCAAGAACGCTCTCTTATTTTAGAGCCCATTATTGATATTGAATATGAGGCTCTTGTTAAGATCATGGATGCAGTAAGAATGTATCGTAATACAGATGAAAAAGTTTGGTATCAAGACAAGCAAGGTGTTGATGTTCAGGCCAAGCATCTTTTTGATCAGATTGTTTTTGGAAATATTCGTAGTTAATTTAAAGGAACTTATATGAGACTTAATCGTTCCATTCGAAATAGAGGAAGAAGAAATAAAAAAGGTCCAATCGACCTCGATATTACTTCACTTCTCGATATTTTAGTAATTATGCTTGTATTTCTTCTCAAGAGTTACAATTCAACTGGCATAATTATGAATATCCCAGAAGGAATTACCTTACCCATTTCCAAGTCTCAAGACCTCAATACTTCTGGTGTAGTTGTACAAGTATCAGGTGATACCATTTGGGTTGATGATCAAGTTATTCTCGAGAAAAATAATCCAAAAGGGAAAGTGTACGATTATGGCGGAAGAAGAATTATTCCCCTATTCAACGAGCTCGTTAATAAAAAGAATACTGTAAAACAAATTGAAAAGACGACCCCTGCAGCAGCTAAGTTCTCAGGTATTGTAAATCTAATCGTTGATAAATCGATAAAATATTCTGAAATTAAGAAAATACTCTTTACTGCAGCAGAGGCAGGATACAAATCTTATAAATTTGTCGTTTTAGGCGAAAATCAATAATTAAATAAGGGTTAAGCTCCCCAAGAGAAACATAAGTGCCACATTCGTGACAACTAAACGGCTTAGCCTAAATTTTTCCTTTAAATGATACAGGTTTGATGCCAGAAAAACTCCTGACCAAATGACAATAGCACTTTTATAAATCGCATCTTTTACTTCTTGTGAAAGGATAAGACTTTCCATAAAGACTGATCCAATAATCATAGAAAAAAATAAGAAATTCATCGAATAGAGTAGATACTTCTTTTTCTTATCAATCTTATTTGAAGAACGCTCTGAAAGAGTCCAGCTCTCTACTTTTTCACCTTTATAAAGCTTTAAGTGAACGTAGATATCATTAAGCATGATTATGACAAATAGGGACACCGCCCAGTCTGAAATATCGTGAAATCCATCTAAGCATTCAGTGAGAAACAAAATGGTGAAAAGAAATCCAAGTAACATCTTCAGTGACATCGATATCTTTCTTACAGCGTTGGCCATAAAGGCTCCCCTACTTCTTATTCTAATCCTTTCTATAAAAGATAGACTTATTATCGACGATGAACCAAATGATCCCAAAATCAACTACTTAGTAGATATCGGGAAGCCAACTTGTGTAGGAAAGTGCCTTATTTTTAGGTATTTAGGATGAGCAAAGGCTAAATCGAGAATGAGTGATGAAAAAGCTCTCAACTTTACCCTTCTCATTAATATTAAAATTATAGGGAAAGTAGATGGAGTCTTCTTCATTAAAGCGAATACTTAAACCTGAAAAGTTTTTAATTAAACGGGCAGTAAATCTTGGCTTAATAGATAGGTTGAGTTTAGATTTTTTTTCACTCGATTCCCAAACAAAAACAGAAAAATCTTTTTTAAACTTGAGGATAGTCATCTTTTCCTCAGAAAAGTTACTACAGTAGGCTTCCTCATAGAAATCCAATGTTAAAGAAGAAGAATTAACTTTTTGATAGAGAGGTAGACTAATCTGTTGATGAAGCTCATCACCTAGTTTTTCAACATCAAAATATTGTTCATCGAATTGTTTTTGAATATTAGTGAGAGTCTTTTGGTTATCAATCATGAAGAATATATTGGTAGCGATAGTTCCTATTAAAATCACTACCAATAAATAGAAAACTTTAGATTTGATTATCTCATCCATTATCAGTTGACGCGAGGATAGAAGTTCATTGGTTGACTCACCTCTGTTACTCCCCCACCTCTCGGCTCTGGAAATCTAATTCGTCGTAGAACATTTACAACACAACCCCTAACCGTTCCTGGTATATTAGTCACAGAGTCAACACCAGCTTTGGTAACGTGCCCTGAAGCACCAATAATGAAGTTTAGTTTTACAATACCATTGAAAGCATTTTTCGAACGATCAAGTACCTTTTGGTAGCAATATCTAAACTTTGGAATATTCTCAACGAGAATTTGACGGATAATATCAGGGTCCAGTCCACCAAGAATAACAGTTTTAAAAGGAAGCCCCGCTGTATAGATATTTTTCTTATCAACTAGACCTTCAACACCTTTAGCAGAATCCAACTTTCCACTAGCAACTCCAGAAAGAGAGCCTGTATTATTGCTAACCTTAGCTGTCTTTAAAGTTGCTCCCGTTTCTGAACCACTTATAGCGGAGGTACCAAAACCTGTGCTCGAAGCAGAGTCAGCCTTATAAGACTTCGTAGAGCCACCTTTAGACATGAGATTAGAAATCGATGAAGAAAAGTCAGCACTTTTATAGGTGTCAACAGCACCACGTGATTTTGAGTTTGTATTGGCTCTTCTCGCTGATCTAGTCGTACCAGATGAACCAACTTTCTTTGCACTAGTAGGTGGTCTAACTATGTCTTTCTTAACATTCTTTGGGCCTTTATTCGCCGTAACCTTTTTAACCTTACCTACCTTAGTAGAGTTTTTACTACCTGATTTTTTAGCCGTTTTGGTTTTAGTAACTTTCTTTTGTGGCTTCTCTTTAGGTAATTCCTTTGGTTTCTTTTTACTCACAACCTGCTTAGGACTCTTTTGAATTTTCTTCTTAGGAGCATCTTTCGTCTTATCAATGGCCTTCGATTTTGAAGCCGTTAATTTACGCTTATAAAGAATGGTTGCAATTCTCTCTGGAGCTTTTTCTTTTTCTACTTCCTCATCAACTTCAAACATTGTCACAGGTAACAATATTGAGAAAACGAGAAAAAGCATTAAGAACATATATTTTTTTAATTCTTTATCTCTTCTAAATACTGGAGCAGGTGCAACCCTAGGTGGTTTCTCAGTTGATCTAACATAAATTTGAATATGCTGATTAGAGAACTGAATAATTTCTTCATGATCTAATATGAAAGCATTCACTTGTGATCGATCATGAGAACTACCGATACTTTTAACGCTATAGCCAACTGGAGTATAGATTTCAGCTTCCCCATTGGCCATTTTTACGATTGGAAACTTTTCTTTTTTTCCTAGATAAGGATATTCAATATCGTGTCCACTTGGTCCCGCCCCAACTAAAGAGTAAGTACCATTTTCAGAGGGAATATAATCAACACTTTGAATACGATCATTGAATACAATAATTACTTCAACTGATGATTTTCCAACTTCATATTTAAAAATAGGATATAAATTATCGGCATCTTCAAAGATATACTCACTAAACTCCGCACTGGGATCTTTGGAAAGTGGATATTCGACATGAGGAACGTGGGCATTTGTAGGCGTCTCTCTTACAGCAACAGGTGACTTAGGAGGAGATAGCTCTTCTTGCGTCGGTGGAAGCCTAGGGATTTCACGATCTAAAACGGCCAAAGGTGCTGGAGGTAAATCCTCTCTTACAAAAGGTTTAATCTCTACCTTGTTCACCCCAAGCATAAAAGTTTGATTCGGGCTCAAAGTTCCGACGACAACTCTCTCATTATTTACGTGAGTTCCATTTTTAGAATCGAGATCAAAAACCTTAAATGAGCTATTCCCATCAAACTCAATTACGGCATGAATGGTACTGACGTCATTAAAAGGAATAACGATATCACAGGCCTGTCCTCTACCTATTAAAGATCTTTTTTTGGTAATAGGATAAACATGTTTATTCCCTTGTGGACCAACAGCTACTAACTCAAATCTAACTTTATTTTTCTCTAACTGAGTTTCCATACTCTACCTTATCTAATACGCTCAACACTACGTCGCATTTCTGCATTAAAGTTCTTTCTATAGGGAAGCTTATTCTTAAACTTTCTTTGATAGCGGGGTGCGATGGATAGATCTCCGGGACTTCCCGTCTCTCCCTCAATAACTAAATCTTCAAAATCAAATTTTTGATACTTTTTATATTTATAAATTACCTTAGGTTCCGATTCTAAAATCTTAGTCCCTTGAGCAAATAATGATCCGCTAAGCATAAGCATCAGACAAAAAATTAAAGACCTCATAGTCTTCCCTCCACATAACCTCTTACCTCGTTAACATAACTTGCTTCTTCACGTGATCTAGGATTTTCTAAAGATTGTAAGATATCTTTAGCTTCATCAGCATTTCCATTCAAAGCAAGTGCGTAAGCGATATTGGCGCCAATTCCGGCAGTCTTGTAATAGTCTCTCGATAAATTGTTATAAAAAGAAACAGATTTTCCGTAATTCCCTTCAACGAATGAAATAAATCCTAAAGCATATATAACTTCAGGGTCTTTATTATCAACTCTATACATCGACTCAAATAAAGCCTTAGCTTCTGGAATAAATCCATAATCTGTATATATTTGAGCGAGATTAAATAGCGGAGTAAGTGAAAAAGAAGATAGTCTCTTAGCCTCTTCATAGGCTTTAAGTGCTTTCTGATCAAAACCAGACTTTTGAAAAATGACCCCAATATTATTGATTGGTGGTGCATAATTCTTTTTAACTTCTCTAGCTTTATTGTAATAAAGAAGGGCCTTTCTTTTGCTACCTTGAAGGAGATAACATGATCCGACCTGAGTCCAATATATAGGATTCTTACGATATTCTTTATAGAGCTGATCAATCATCTGAAAACCAAGATCAAACTTTTTTCTATAACATGCTAATAGTATTTTATTAATATCGCCTTTAACATCTTCAGGCTCTTCAACTTCTTCCGGAGGTACCTTGGCAATACTCTCTTGCTGAAGAACATTTGGTTCATCAGATAGTTTTTCATCGATAAAATCATCAACAAATTGATAAAGCTTTGCAGGTGGCATTTTAAATGAATCATTTGTGAGATCAGAAAGCTCATCTTTCTCTTTCTTTACACTTTGAGTTCCACAACTTGCCAAAGATCCTAAAATGATACCGATCAATAAGTATTTCATTATCTCTTCCCTCCTCTATCCATTAAGACACCCGACTTAGATGGAAAAAACTGAGGAACTATAGGTAATTTATTATTCGTCATAAAAAAGTAATTATTCTTTGCTAGAATTTGAGACTTTTTAATTTGCCCCTGAGCTTCCATTCGGAAGTCATTGGCTTTATTTATTAGAGTCTGTGCAATCTGGGCCATACTTGATTTAAAAGAAGTCACATACTCTGCCCCTTTACCAGGAGGCGTGAACGAGCTAATTTCTTCACCCATTTTCTGATAACTCTCAACCAAAACCTTATATCCTTCAACCATTCCAACTCCAGAACCAATTTTGAAAAGGTCTAAGGTTTTAGAAGTTAGGTCATCGATCATAGCAAATTTCTTTTTAAGCAATTGGTTGTACTTGTTCTCAGGAAATGTCAGTTTCATCGAACTTAGCTCTTCTGCAGAGCGTTTCACGTTTTCAATATAATTGAGAGCTACAACATCTAAACCTTCTAATGGAATAGATTGCCGAGATGCCTTCGCCTTTTTAAAATACGAAATCATTTCTGCATTTGCTGATATAGCTTCTTTTCTCAATCCACGTTCAAAATAAGCATCTCTAAGTTGAGAAAGAGGATAAACAATATCTCCCCAAGCATTTCTATTTCTTTTCAACTGAGTAAGAAGATTATCGAAAGACTCCCAACGCCCTTGCTCTGCAAGCAACTTCAGTAAGTCTAGCTGAGCTTCAAGATAGATATTCGATTTTATGTAGCAATTTTTAGCGAACGAAATAACTTCATATGACTTCTCGGCATTATCCTCTGCGAGATAGATCACATTCGCATTCTGAAAGAGAATATTTTTAATTTTACTTTTCTTCTTACAAACCTTCTCAAGAGTCATTTCATTGATTTCAGCAGATCTTCTAAATTGACGTCGATTAAATAAGCCAGAAGCAATTGCCATATAAGAGTCTTCAAATTTATAGGCATCTGCATTGGTCATGAGTTCTAGCGATCTCTTGGCCCAGCCATAAGTTTCATTCACATTACCAAGTTCATGAAAAAGAATAGCAATATTATAAGCCGCATTCTTTTTAGCTTCAGCAGATGATGTTGGTTCCTTATAAATCTCAAGATATCCTCTTAAAGCAGCAACTTTATCGCCTTTCGTATTAAATTTCTCTACTTTATCGAATTGCATAGACAATAGGATCAATCTCAATTTTTTAGCAAACTTTTTAGTTACCTTAAATTCACCGTTATTAATTTTCCCTACCCATATAGAAATATTAGGACGATCTTTCTTGTCTTTATAGTGATCAATCACACGAGCCAGCATTGCTTCTTGCTTATCAATTGCTGCAGGGAAAAAGTTTTTAAACTGAAGTAATGTTTCTTCAGCACCTTTGATATCACCTTGTTCATATTTTTGACTAAATAGTCTCTGGTAGATCTTATAAGACTTCTTAGTTCTAGGATTACCTTTTAAGTATGCTGTATATGCTTTTGTAAGATAAAGGTCTGTTGTTTTCTTACTAACACCTTTACCACCTAAACTCGCCATTAATCCATCTAGACTAAGTCGAGCAATTTTCTTATCTCTAGCAGCAATTGCACCATCGTAAGCATTATCATATAAGGCGGCAGCCTTATCATAATTCTTTATAGCGTATTGAGTTTCTGCAGCGTGGAAAATTGACTTATATTCACCACTTCCTTCTAGAATAGCTCTCATCTTAAAATACTCAGTAGCATATTCTGCTTTTTGATTTTGAGCACTTTTATTTCTACGATATGCCTTACTTACAACCTGTTTTTGGAGTCGGCTCGATAGATTGGCTACATGATATTTCAGGTCTTCACTTTGCTGCGAAGTTAATTGCCCTGCTTTATGGCTAGCGAATAAATTTTTAGAAGTATCCAAATGCTTAGCTAATTTACCATGTCTTTCATACAAAGAGAGAAGTTCAATATAGATCTGATTCTTAGTTTCATCACTCTTCGCATGTGTAGCAGCTTTGGCCAAGGTCGATTCAGCAGAGGCATACTTTCCTTGGCCCTTAAGATAAATCCCTACTTTAAGGAGGTTTTGTCCGATATCTTTACCAATTTTATTATAGAATGCTACTGCTTTATTTGTTTGTCCTGCTTCACTATAAAAATAAGCGAGATCCCTTTCCACTTGGTCACTTATATTTACATATTTATCTGAGCCACTTAAACGGTGAACTGACTCCATCACATTAATGGCCTTAGAAGTTTGTCCAACTCTGAAATAACACCAGGCTAGATTAAAAGCATCTTTAGTCCACCACTTGTCTTCTTTATGCTTTAAGGCACCTGCATATAAGGGGATGGCCTGACTATACTTCTTTTTATTGTAATAAAGCTCAGCGAGAGCTACTTTAGACTTTCGTTGAGTGTAGGAGTTCTTCTTTGAATACTGCAGTGCCTTTTTAAAGAAGGCCATTGCTTTATCATCTTGCTGAAACTCTTTAGCGTTGTAAGCAAGAATATAATAAACATCAGCTCTACCATTAAAACGCTTAAATCGTTTTAGTATGTAGTAACAGGTTTTTTGGGCCATATTAAAATACTTACGACTTACTTTGTAAAAATCTTCTTGATTAATATTTTTACTTTCCTCAGGGCTAAGTGTTATCCAGCGATAATTCTCTTCCTCGTTAATAATCCTAGCCTTTTCTAAGTAAAGTTCAGCCATTCTGAGAAGTAATTTGGGATTCTTTGCACCGATCTGCCTATTCAGTCTTACAACTTCATTAAGTTCCTCATCAATAATTTTGATAAGCTCAGCTCTTCTCTCTCTACCGTTTGCAAAACAAGTTTGCGTCATAACGAATAAAGATAGAAAAAGGATAAGAATCTTTTTTACTAATTTCATATTTTTACTCACACTCTGATTTTAGAGAAAATACATAATCGCCTAATTCATCAGCCCAAAACTCACCATTAAAGCTCCAGAAGTACTGTTTTTCATTTCTTTGAAGATATTTAATATCTCCTCTATTTCTTTTTCCGAAACTATTGTAGCTATAGACTCTTTGTTTTTTTCTACCTAAAACTTCCAGTTTTATGTAGGTCATTCCTTCAAATGACTTATCCAATTGACTTACATAAAGATGAAGATTTTTTCTTACATAGGCCCCTATAAGGTCTCTTTGTAAGAGTAAGGCTTCACGTAAATTCGTCGTAAATACTTTTCTCATACGTGAATTAGAGATTCCTTTTACTTGCTCTATTTCATCTCTACCAATATTAAAACTATCAATCAGCTCGATAAAAGCCGCATCTTTTAAAGTGGTATCAATCAACTTATTTAAAAGACGACTCCCTCCAGATTTTCCATTTGTTCTAGATTTCGCCAAAAGATAGAAATATTTATAATTTCTTCCATATTTTTCAAGAAACTTCTTCACGGCCAATGAGTCTGTTTGATACTCATTATAAAAGTCATCAACAACTTTCTTTGCATCATCAAAAAGACAAAGCTCCATATATGTCAGTGCTTTCAGAACATCGACTTCTGGATTAAACACAAAATTCAATATAGGTGCTTTATAGGTAACTAACTTTCCTAATGTACGATTATAGTCCCTTAGATAGAATGAATTCCAAGCCTCCTCAAATAAGATTTCTGGCCACACATAACTATCCTTAGGAAGGTCTAAATAGGATAAAGATGCATCATCAAATTTCTTATCCTCAAATTCAGATCGAGCTACACCAACCGTACAATAGTCACGATTAATAGCGAGTTGTCTTAAACGGTTTTCATCAGAGGTATTATTCATTTCTGATTTTGTCGTTTCTATACAGTTTTGAAATGATGCACGAGCATTCTTACCGTCACCTTCAATACTAAAAATGGTTCCCTCCAACATTAGAGCAAAGGGTTTCACAGGATGATTCCCTGGAATCGTTCCATTTAAAGTTTGGAGTGCTTTTTTATATCTTCCTACACGAAACTGCTTCTTTGCTAAGATATATTTGATAACTGGAGCACTGGTTCTTTTTAAAATAGAAGTAGGTAGTACTTCAAATTGCCTTACTCCAACTTTGGTAACGACTCGATCGACCAAAGAATCAACCTCTTTTGGAAGTCTTCCCTTATGAACAGAAAGATACTCTTTAAGGTAGGGAATCGAAGTAAAGTACAACTCATCTTTTAATAATTCATTCACCACTTGAGGGTAATACTTTACAGAGCCTTTACTGCGTACAAGAACATCCCACGCTTTCCCAGCGGAAGCATGTGAAGAGTTTTGAAAACCAAACCCTACAAAAGCGGCTAGAAGGATAGTTTTAACTACCTTAGAACCTTTGGCCCAATTGCTAGGAATATTTATTTCTCTATTTTTTTGATTCATACAACAATCCTAGAAGCTATAACCAACTGAAAAAGTGACATCCCAGTTCGAGTAATAACTCGATTTAGTATCCCCATTTGAATTGGGTTGATCTGCTTTATAGTGAATGGCCGTTAAATCAATTTTGGCATCGAAGTTTTGGTCTAGATAAAATTTCATTCCGATATCCCACATTAGACCCGTATGATTTTCTGTTGTAGGAGTTGGATCATTATTAAATGTTGTTAGCTCTAGTTGATTATTTGTTTCTTCAAGTTGAGCAACACCTAAACCAATAATCCAATCAACATAAACGATTTTGTTGAATGTATTTATCTTTGAATAAAAAGGTGACCAAAGAACCATCCCTCCCATATAGCTATCTACAATTCTACGAAATGGAACAGATCCAGTTCCGCCATTATTACGAACTGAACTTGCGGTATCATTTTCTTCACCATTATTGATTGAATAAATCGCCTCAAATCCCCACTCTTCTCTGAAGAAATATCCAAGTCTTCCTTGAAAGTTTTTAGAATCCACAAAAGCACCACTTGCCGTAATTCCAGCACCAAGACTAATGTGGGCACGATTCTTCTTTCTAAATTTTCGATTTTGAAGAACATAAACCTCTTTATCTGGATCAAGCCAGGTAAATGAATAAGTGTCTCCTTCAGAAGCATTAACTTTTGAAATACTGACCATTATTAAAAAGGAAAATGAGAGTAGAGAAAATACAGATGTAAATTTAGATTTCATATCGAGCATCCTGCTTATCATTTTAAAGAACCTTCCATGGTTCATTCTTAACGGTAAATCACATACTTATTCTACCATGACTCGAATTTAGTGCAATGAGACTATAAAGTAGGAAAACAAAGCTTTTCATATAGACAAAATTGGCAGTGCTCTTTATTTATTTGATCAGGATTCTCAGTTTTTTTCCACTGCTCATAAAGGAGATCTGTTATTTCAGAAATAGTGTACTCTTTTTCTAAGTTTCTTTTTTCATCTACAAAGGAAAGTACGAGTTTTATTGGCGATTCCTCTGAAATGCCAGTCGAGAGGGCATGAGCATAACAGAGTAGTTGAAACCAGTAAGGTGCCATCTTTTCTTCAGATACACGACCTGTCTTAAAATCCCAAACTTCTAAATAATTATCACCTAAAATATAGAAGTCGGGTGTACCGGAGATCATTTGTCCGAATAGGGAAAATTTTATCGGGGTTTCGCTATAGAATTTTATCTGCTTACTCTTCTTAGAAACAAGAATTTCCTCTAGTTGATCCCTTACCCACGAGACCCCTTCAAGACCAAGTTCATCCAAACCACTCTCTCTTGGAATCACTCGGTTGTGAAGAATCATCTGAGAAATCCTTTCATGTACAAGAGTTCCCCTTTCTGATGAATTGCGGAATCCTCTCCCTATGTCTCGATGAAATAGATCTTCGGAGTTATTTTCAAACTCACTTATTTTATCGACCTCATCTAGTGGTTCTTCCTCTTTTAATAAGTCACCCACTTCCTCTTCACTTATCTTAACTAAATTTTTTAAAAAGAATTTCCTAGGGCATCGAGTAATTTCGGCCAATCTTGTTACGCTCAACTCTGAAGAATAGCCTAAACTCACAGGCTCCACTTTCTCCACTTCAGTCACTCCCAAGCTATCAATATGAAAGATAGGTGGATGGAGATCGAGTCGTTGATCAAGAAGATCAATCTTTGATAGATTTAAAGGTATTATTTTTTGTGCTGACTTTAAACTTTCAAAGATTTCGATATTATTCGTTTCTATATTACCTTCCCACTCTCTGATTCCATTAACCCAACTACTCTTACCGTGAGAGAGAGGTTTTTTATCGTGTTCAATATCAAACCAGACAAGTTTGTGGACGGCCCTAGTTCCTGCAACATAGAAAAGCCTCTTTGCTTCTGAAAATGACTTCTTCTTTTTTAGAAATTCTTCAGTTAGATAACGAGGCGATCTAAAGACGTGTGACTTCTTAGCACTTAAAAACCATTTATAACTATAGGGCAATTTGCCAAAATAGTTAGCATCTGATTTTTCAATACCATTGGTATGGATACCTCCTAGAATTACCGTCCCAAACTCTAGTCCTTTAGAAGCGTGCATTGTCATAATTTTAATGCGCTCAGGATTATCCCCGCTTTGAAAGTCTATTGAATACTGCTCTCCAGAAAAGCTCTGCTTTAATTTTTCGTAAATGAGTTCCGCCTGATCTCCACCTTGTTCGGATAGAAATTTTAAAAGATCATATGATAAGTCTAAATTAGATGAGGAGAGGCTCAAGCGCCACAAGAAGGACTTGAAAGAATCCCAAAAACCAAGGCTAAGATAGTGTTCATATCCCTCTGTTAAGTACGAAATTATCTCTTCTTGAGAATGATGAAAATTTAAGATCTGCAACACTCTATCAAAAATGAGTGCTGATAACTCTATCTCCCCAGGCTTCTCCCACATAGAAAGAGCTCGGGCATATTCACAAAATAAATAAATGATAGGATCTTCTTCTAAATTTACTTTTACTTGGCAAGTGAAACCTAGCTCAGAATTAAGCAACATTCCGATCAGAAATTTAACTGGAGTTAATTTACGATATAAGACGCAAACTTCTTCGCTTTCTTGACTAGCTCCACTACCATCTGGACTTTCTAATAAGTAATTGAAAATCCCTTGGCACTCGAGATAATTCAGCTCCATTGGAGTGATCGATCGCTTCCCTTCAGGAAGCTCTCCTTCTATGGCCAGAACATGTTTGGAAACCTCTCCAGTTCCCTCTTTTCCAGAGGGAACACTTTGTTCAAGCATTGGAACAGTATAGGGATCCTCTCCATAGAAATCTGTGCCTAGAGGAAGTAAAAACTTAAAGAGTTGATTATTAAATTCAATCACTGCAGAATCGGAGCGATAATTATTTTTCAAATCAAGGGTTTGATAAGTTGTCTCCGATGCCTCCTTAAAAACCCCTAACTCTCCCCCTCGGAAGCCATAAATCGCTTGCTTCACATCACCAACAGAAAATATCTTTCCCATATCATTTTGAGTGATGGACTTTACAACTTCAAACTGAACATTACTCGTATCTTGAAATTCATCAATAATAAAATAGTCGTAATTACTCGCAATCTGCTCTACAACCTGAGAATTCTCTGTAACCGCCTTCCATACGTAATATTCAAGGTCCGTAAAAGTAAGGCCTGGTACACGTAAATAATTTGATTCAATAAAACTATAGATATCAAATGTCGTATCCCCATACTTTAGGAAAAGAGATTCATTTTCCAAGCAAGCAGTAAAATCATCTAAATACGAATTTGCAAAGTCGCGAATATTTTTCACCTGAGAAAGAAAGGCTTTAATATCATCAGCGTTTTTCTTGGCTCCAACACTTGGGTGGCGACCATAATTTTTATATATCTCTAAAATAGAGTTCAAAAAGTTCATAAGACTTGAGCGATCTACACTCGAATCAAAATCCTCTAAGAATGTTACCCAAGCTGACTTCTTCTTGGGCATCCGTTCTTCGCCAATAATAGGAGCTCTTAAGTCTTCCCAGTCTATCTCGACTTCAAGATTGTAAAATTCTTCTATCTGATCTAACAAAGAAAAGTTATCTTTTGATTCTCTCTGTTCATCAAATTTAGTCCAAAGAAGCCTTAAGTCAGTGTCAGAAAAAATAGATTTCAACTGAGCCTGAAAAAGCTTCTTATTTACAATGATAAACTCTAAGCTCTGATCCTTTAACTTATCTTCATTCTTTTCAATCCATAACGAAAACAGCTTTTTGATCTTATCGGTAAGTTCGAGATCACTTACCATTTCTTCATTCCCGGTAAATCCTGGGATGTGCCCTTCTAGAATAAGACGATAGCAAAAGCTATGAATTGTACCTACAAACATATAATTTACTGCCGATTGAGCAGCTTCCCAATAAGGGGCAGGTATTTTTTCAAGATTATGATTTGCCCGTTCGAGCCCTTTTTCAAACCTCTTTTGTAGCCGCAAAGAAAGTTCTCCAGCAGCCTTTTTCGTAAAGGTCATGAGTACAATCTTAGAGAATCTATCTTTTAATCTTTTCGAAAATTCAATAATGTCAGGTTGAGCTAAGTTTTCGTATTCTTTTTTAAATAGATAGACCATATGCTCGACAAGAACAAATGTCTTACCAGAGCCTGCTCCAGCACTTAAAAGAACGCCACCCGTATGCTCGACAGCAACCCTTTGTTCATCATTAGGTTCATTAATTTTTAGATGTTCTGGAACTTCCATTATGAAACCCCTCCAACTACGCGTGAACAGATTGCAGACCCTGGACAATACAAGCAGTTTGAAACTGATTCCGGATTAATTTCAAACTTCTTTTCTACATTCATTCTTCTCAGGGTATCTTGGTATAATTCATTAAAGGCTTCTAAACACTCTACGACATCCTTTTTAAAAGGAATAAGAGCTTTATTAGACAGAAAATCAACTTCCTCAAGTTTACTTGCTATCTCCGAATCTTGATAAAAAACAAGGGATTGGTCAGGATCAGATAAATTTATATATCCCATAAGCGTAAAGTCTTCTGGGTCCCAGTCTTTCCCAAAAGAAAAGTTTAAGTAATACCATAATTGAATTTTTCTAAGCTCTTCAATTTCTTTCTTATCTGGAATCGAGCCTGAGGATCTCTTCAAATCAATAACTATTGGTCCCATTTTTTTTGAAAAACCAATCACATCAGCTGACCCACTGGCTTCTTCGCTCTTCATTTTCCATTCAATTTCAAAAACAAGATCTTCATCCAAGACCTTAAGTTTGAGAAGTTCTGTTATACTTTGCTTAGCAAAGAAGCGTACCTCTGCATAAATTTCATCATATAGAGCTTTATCTTCTAAATAGTAACGAGGGAGTTCTTTTATTTTTTCATTTAAAATATTATCAAATGATTCCATACTCCAATCTATTCCGGCCTTTAGATACTCTTGAACAACAGCATGCTCAATATCACCTAGGACTCGGCTATCTACAGAATCTTTTTTATCAGGTTCTTCGCCCAATTTTAGAATATACTGATAGTAATATTTCCTCGGACACTCCAAGTATGACTGCATCCTCGTTGGACTCAATTTTGAAACTTCCTTAAATTTTGAGAGATCTACTTCCTGATCTTTCACTTGTGACTTTTCTTTATCTATTTTGATTTTATCTTGAGATAAGTCAAAATCACTTAATAACTGATTCCAAGTTGGGTCATGTTTTTCAAGTCCAGATTCGAGTAAGAGAATCGACTTGGAGGAAGAAAGAATCTCTTTAATCTGAGAGATATGAAAAAGTAAGTCTAGGCCTTTTCTTCTCATAGGTCCTAATGTTATAAGAATTTCTTGCACATCTTTAGGATATTGAGTTGCACCACCCATGGATAAGTCATGACCTGAATCTACAAAAACATAGTTAGTTTCTGACAAGTCTATTTGATACAAATCCTTTAAGCCCAAAATCGATTGTTTCTGCTCTTTTAAAATCGGTATATTGAAGTTTCGTGGAAGATTCAGCTTCGTCATCTCTAGAAGTATTTGCATATCAAAAGAACGAATCACTTCATTCACCGCTGATAAGTCGGCCCATTCGTCCAATTCTTTAATAAGAGATCCTAAGAGCTTTATGGTTAAGAAGTCTTTTGCTTTCTTATTAGGGGCAAGAACGATTTCTTTTTGATTTTGTGATAAATAATCTTTTAACTCTTCGTAAGAAACTTCATCCCCAATATTTTTTAAATACTTCTCTTCTATATTCTCTTTTGTTGTCTTCAGAATTCCTTCAAAAAGTTCAAGTTCAGACTTATAAAAGTAGTTCCTCTTGGGTACTTCTAGTATTTCCTTCATTCCAATACTTGAATTAACAAATAGAACATTCCCTTCACCATGGCTTTTAGTTAACTCTTTTAGAAGAAGATTTCCCTGCCCCCTAGAGAAGCTATAGCGCCTTAATTCGCCACCATATTTGTGGGGCTCAAATTCTTCAATATGTTCAGCTTGAGTTCTTACCCAATCGACCCAATCCGTACGAAGAGAGTCTTTTATAATTTCAGACGGAATTGGAATGACGACATCAGTGTACTTTCCAATAAATTTTAATAATTCAACTTGGTTACCTGAGAGGTGTGTGAAACCTGAAAAAATTAATCCTTTTGGAAAAAGTTCATTTTGATCCCTATACTCGGGATCCGAAAGAGCATTCAATATATTTTGATAAGCCTGATGTTCGTCAATCAATCCTTGGTCATCCGTAATCTTCCAAAAATAGCGGATGGCCTTTGCCACAACTTCATCGTAATGGCTTAAAATATCCTCGATAAGAGCAGGGTTGAGCGTAAACGATCTTAAATCCGTAAAGAGATTAAATGCTTGATGAAAGTAACTTTCCCTTTCATCAGGAAAAACACTTTTCCAAATCGTAGCTAAATATTTCAAGAGTTCTGACTTCCGAACGAGTTTTGATTGTTGCTCATCTTGGGAGGCGTTGGAAGGAAAGAAAGTTAAAAATAAGTCTTGAAGAAATTTGTTTATAGTTAAAGTTTGAAAATCATTCTTCCCGTCATAGCGAGATATCGAAGTCCTCATCGCATCTGCAACTGACGGATTTGGGCAAATGACATCCCAACTTTGAAGCTCCTCTCTTAAATTGAGCTGCAAATTGATACCGTCCGAAGCCTTTTCCGTAAAAATTACGCTTAATGCCACTCTATCCCCTTCGTTTTTCTAGAATTATTTAAACATATATATTAAATACACATAGATTCTAGAAAAGTTATTAACCACAGTATACTATCCGTACCAAAGTGATAACTTCAAACTCCAATGAGTAGAGGCTTTAAAGTGTTAAATACAAGTAAATTAATTAGTTTCATTGATGATAAAAAAGAATATACCCTCCATATTGCGGAGGGACAAAAACTCGTTCATGACCTGGCCATCATTCACGATTTAAAAGGTAAAGGTTTTGCTTTTTTCAGAGATTGTGTACTCAGTGCTATTCCCCTTATCACTTTACTCAAGCCAAAGGAAAATTTAGGTCTTTATATAGATTCAGAAGATCCTTTTTTTATGTTTAAGGTAGAAATGTCAGAAGAGGGATACTTTAGAACCCTCCTTATGCCTGAAGCTTTTAATGATTTTCCTGAAAAACTTATGGGCCGTGCTCGTTTAACTAAAATCTTTCCAGGCCAGAAGAATCCCTATAACTCCGTTATCGAACTGAATCAAACATCATTGAATGAGGCTGTTAATATTATCCTTACCGAATCTTATCAAATCAAAGGTAAGGTCATTCTCTCTCAAGACTCTGATCAAGTTGCCTTTCTCATGCAGCTTCCTCGTAAGAATTGGGATAAAGAGGAAGAGTTTGAGCCCTCTCAAGAAATTGGAGATAAATTAAAAGAGATTGAAAAACCTTTGAATGAGCTTTTCAAAAAAGGATCAAATGAGGATAGCTTTATTGCTAAAGAAGTAGAATCGATGGGCTTTCAACATCTTAAATCTAAAGAAGTTAATTTTAAGTGTGCTTGCTCATACGAAAGAATGGTGACTGGAGTTCTCTCTTTGGTTCAATCAACCTCTTTAGACAACGTTTTTGAACAAGACTCTAGCATTGAAACGAAATGTGATTACTGTAAAACATTTTACAAAATCCCAAAAGACCACATTGCTAGCTTGGTTTAGAGCTTAGAGAAGTTCGTCGATAAAACGTTTTTCAGGTGCCCATAGTATCTTAGAAAAAATTTGATCTTCTTCATAAGTACCGCAGAAGTTTTCAGCACCAGGGCCATAAGCCCAAGCATCTGCGGTCAAACTTTGATTCTTTAAGACAATCCCCTTTCCTTTTTTCATGAATCGAGCCCATTGACGACCTTTCTTAGGAAATTCGATGACTCTCCCGGCGCTGGTCGTAACCAATAGAGTTACTGATTTACCATTGGCCTCTTCAATCACTTCAGAGAGATATTTATTCCATTGCGCCAATGTCTCCATCGCCCCTTCTATATCTCCAGCATTGATTTGATCTGCATAGGAAGAATCTCTAATCACCGTAAAGGTTTTTGCATTCTTCTCTTTAAAGTGTTTCCACATCGATCTCACATTTACTTGTAAAGAAACAAAACAGCCTCTTTCTTGGCATGATTTATCATAGTAGACACCAGGAGTCTCAAGACCAGCTTGGGAATCCAAGTAATGAAAAAAACTCACGTCTTTTTTGGGGGCCTTCTCTCGTTTCCAAACATAGGCATCCTCAAAAAGGTCTACTTTTTCTGTACAACTCTCATATCGAGACAGACTCTTTTTTCCCATTGAACTTGATTCCATGATGGCCACTTCATAGCCTTTCTCCTGGAAGAATTTCCATACGGGTTCACGGTCTATATCAGTACAATTTCCTTTAATATTTTGAGATCCAAGAATTTGCCCAATAAACCCTAGGTCAGGCTTCGGACGAAGTTCATAAAGATTGTGTGACCATAGATTTGCAGAACAGGCCATTTTTTCAAAGGCCAAGCTTTCTGATGCTTTTTCACTAGTATATTTAATTAGGGGGAGATGATCAGATAAAAGACCTTCTATTTGAAACCAAATGATATGTTTTCCTTTATCTGAAAAAATATGATCTCTTGTTCCCAAGGTAGCGCGTGACGCGCAGCCAAGTACAAGAGAAAGAGTGCAAAGACTCAATAAATAAGTAAAATTGATCCATTTCTTATTCATAAAAGCTACCTTTTACCTGACCAAAAAGATCCATTATTGACCTAGGTAAAAATCTAGGGGGATGTTTATAAATTTCCCATTTTATATTCAACACTTATCCACTATCCTAGTGTTTGGAACATCATTATAGCAAATTATAAAAACACTAGGATTTTAGAGCAAGGAGCAACTCATGGTGTCAAGCGCAACTCGTGAGATTATGTGGAACATTCCCCCTTCATTCAAGGTAGCGATGTACGTTTTATTCGTACTCTCTATCGCGGCAATGGTGAAAGGGTTTTATAACAAGTACCAATTTGTTACCGGAGGAAAAGGATATAAAGATCTGCTTCCCAACCAACTTAATTGGAAGGCCTTTTTTGATACTATTTTTCTCACAGGGAAGGTTCCCAGAAAAAAAGATGTAGGTCTCTTTCACTCTCTTATTTTCTATGGCTTCGTTATTCTTTGGATCGCTACTGACTTAGTTGCCATTCACTATGATACACCTCTGAAAATTTTTAAAGGTCCAGTTTATATCGTAATTTCATTTTTAGCAGATATTGCTGGTGTTGCTATCCTTGTAGGATTAGCGATGGCCTATAATCGTCGTTACATCAAAAAACCAGCTTACCTAGAAGCAACGAATCCAAAACAAGAAATGTTCATGTACCTCATGCTGGTCTCTCTTGTTGTCATTGGATATCTCATCGAAGGTTTTAGAATTCTCGGTGCCGGAATGCCTGTTGGAGAAGCAAGCTGGGCCCCCATTGGTTGGGCACTTGCTAAGATGTTCAAAAGTTTCAATATGAGTGATTCCTCACTTGCTCTAACTTATAGAATTCTATGGTTCTACCATATGGTTAATACTATGGTTTTTGTAGCTTCAATTGGTTGGACCAAATTTAGTCACATCATCATGCTTCCTATTGCAGCTCTAGTTACTCCCAAGAGAAGAGGTGCAGTTCTTGAGCCGATGGACTTCGAAGATGAAACAGCTGAAACTTTTGGTCTTGGGAAATTCTCAGAGCTAACTCAAAAAAATAAACTCGATCTTCTTACGTGTGTTGAGTGTGGGAGATGTACTCAAGTTTGTCCTGCTTTCAAAGCGGATAAACCTCTAGATCCTAAAAAGATTATCACTAAAGCACGAGACTTCTCTTTGGCCAATATAACGGCAGAAAATCCAGATGCAGAATTTTGGGGAGAGAATAGAGTTTGGGATGCCACAGAGCTTGACTCCTGTACGACTTGTGGTGCTTGTATGGAAGAATGTCCTGCAAATATTGAACACGTAGATATCATTCTCGAAGCTAAGAGATACAAGACCCTAACTCTTGGAGAAATTCCACCTGCTGCTGCAGATGCTGCTAATAAAGTTAGAGTAAATGGAAACCCATGGGGAATCTCACAAGAAGAAAGATTCAAATGGGCAGATGGTTTAGATGTACCCGTTATTGAACCTGAAAAGAAAGTTGATTACCTCTATTACGTAGGTTGTGCAGGTTCATACGATGCAGCTAATCAAAAAGTCGTACAAGATACTGTAATGCTTCTTAAGAAAGCTGGTGTTGATTTTGCGGTTATGGGAAAAACAGAGAAGTGTAATGGTGACCCCATTCGTCGTTTCGGTGATGAATATACATTCTATGAAATTGCCATTGAGAATATCGCCAATATGAATCAGTACAAATTTGATAAGGTTGTTACTCACTGTCCCCACTGTCTTCATACAATCGGAAAAGAATACGCGAAATTTGATGACGGCCAATTTGAAACCGTTCACCACACAGAACTCTTAGCCGAACTCATCAAAGATGGAAAACTTAAACCTGAAAAAGAAGTTAAAGAAGAAATGACTTTCCATGACCCTTGTTATTTAGGAAGACATCATGGTGAATATGATGCTCCTAGAGAGATTTTAAAGTCTATTCCTGGCCTTCAACTTAAAGAGATGGAAAAGAATAAAGACAAGGCCCTTTGCTGTGGAATGGGCGGTGGTAATATGTGGTATGAAATCGATGAAGGTGTTCATCTTGCCACAAAACGTCTTGAAGAAATTGGTGAGACTAAAACTGAAAAACTCGCTACCAGCTGTTCCTATTGTTTAATCAATTTCAATAGTTCGAAAGCTCAGGTAGAATCTACTGAAAATGTAGCTATTGATGATGTTGCTAGTATTTTGGCCAAATCAATATCTGAGTAGATTGATGTAAAAAAGGATTTTAATGTGAGACTCTATTTAGTATTTCTTATACTTTTTAGCAGTCTCACATTTTCTCAAACAGAAAATATTCAAAAAGCCCCAGGCTTGATTGAATCCCTCCAAACCATCGTCAAAGACACTAGAAAAAAGCTTCGTTCCCAATATCAAAAACTTCAATCTTCACAAAAAGTAGAACTCAACCCTACTCTTGAAATGGTTCAGGAGTCTGAGATTGACTCGCTCTTTTTAAAAAGTATTTTTCTTCACTCTGAAAAAAGATATCTTGAGATGATTAATCTCAACAGCTGCCATCTCTATGCTCTTTTGGAAAATCAGCTCCTGAGAAGTGCACTTGGCACGATCGAATTTTTAATGATGGTCCGAAAAGGACAAAAATATCTCATACGATATGATCAATTTGTAGATCAAGTCTATAAATATAAGTGCCAAGGCTTTGCTCAATATTCTAAAATCTTTAGCCGATCAAGCTTAAAGAAAACGGTTATGTCTATCCCATATCCTGTCCCAAAAACAGAGGCAGAATGTGATAGCATCATCAAAGATTGGAAAAAAAAATAATTACCTTCCCTACCTTTGTAAGATTCCTCATGCTCTAGAACAAGGAAAGAGCGCAAAATTGGCCAAAGAAGGTCGTAAAAACCTCTCATTAGCTCAAAAACAGTTGATCAATCAACTCATCTCTGATGCCAATTACTATAGTACTCAAATTCCTTATTTTGAAAGAAGCTATTTAACGAATCTCTGTGACGCTATAGAAGAAAAGTCACTCTTTTGTTCACCCTATTTAGCTCAAGATGCGTGGGCCAAAATTATTAATGGAGAGATTCCTGAAGATAATCTTATCTTCCGATGCAATTCCCTATTAAACAAACCTGCTGATCATAAACTTTCAGATGCCCAAAAAATGGTTTGTGCAACCAAGCTCAAAGATGAACCCGAAATTTGTACAACGAAATCCACAACAAATTACTCTGCCATCTTTCCTCGTCCAAATTGCTCACAGGTTTCAATGGCCCTCAATTATGGTCGACTAAAAACAAATTTTCATGATTGCCCTGGTCAAATTGACAACGGCTCTATTACCAACCTCCATCGAATAATAGGTCATTTTGAAGAAAGAAGTGTTTCAAGTGCAGTTGAATCATGTAAATCAGAAGCGACCTTTACCTATTATGATTTTTTAAATACAGCGAAGAGAAATGATAGTTGGCCCTTAAAAGCCTGCTATTTTGATAAAATTGAAAATAAAGAGATATGTAAAGCTTATATTCCAGGCTCTCTTCAAAAGTCCCCTCTTTCTGAAGATAAAATCATCGCCAGCATCCTTCAAAGAATGGGACTCATAAACTCGAGGGCCACATGTAGCATCATTACAGAAAAAGAATACCGCCCAGTACTTCTTGAATATAAGAATGGTTGTTTTATAACTTTTAATCAAAATAATTGCTCAAATAGCTATTGCCCCAAAAAAATCATTATTAATCAAAAAGAAATTGATGGAATTACTTTCAAAGGTAAATTGGAGTTTGATTACTTTCCTAATAATTGGAGTGATCAAAAAAAGAGTGTATCTACAACATTAGAAGAAATTTATAAAATCCCCTCTAAGAAACTTCAAAACCTAACCATGGTACAAATCTTTTTCAAACAGCACCCTAAAGGTATCATTCACGGTTTAGGATGCGCTGAAGATCTCTTACCTAACGTCATCAAAAGAAAAAGTTTCAATCAATGTACACCGGCTCCCTTTATTGTCGATGGCATGTTTGAAAAAGACGAAAATAAAACTCTCGTACTAAGAACCGCCTTTGATGATATCCTTTCCCCCCGTCTTACTCCATGGAACTGGGTATTCACTTCCGTGATGAAGTACCAACAAATGCATCCACTTAAACAATGGAATCTTTACGGGTTAACCCTCTCTGAGCAAGCTAAATATAGAAAACTGCCAAATACCTTTTATGATGAAAGTAATGATACAAACTCTAATAACGCCAATCCAGGAGCTAATGATTCTAATCAAGACATTAATTCTATTTATGTCCCTATTGATAGTAAGCCAGGTCCAAGCCAATTCTAAGCTACCTGAACTTATTACCAAACAAGATAAAAAGAATATCCGCTTCATTAGTGATGATGGGAAGTTTACGTATTACCAGAGAGTAAACGGTATTTTCCAATTTTCTACGAATTACAAAGTTGAAGAAGTGATCCGTCTTAAAGACAGAACTCAATTCAATATTATTGCTTCCCCTAATCTTAAGTATCTTATTCTAGAAGCGGATCAAAATTATAATGACTATCTCTCCCTAACAGCTAAGAAAGAGATTTATGTTATTGAATACGGAACAAAGAACATTCGCAAAGTAGCCGAAGGGATTCCGATTTCTCTTCACCTTAATGATCAATACATTTCTTATTATAATCCTAATGAGCGGACGCTTAATATCATTAATCATCTAAACCCCAGCATTAAAACGGTTATTAAGATGGCCAACTCTTTAAATCCTTATTTTATTCCTGAAGTTCAAATGTTAGATGTCGACACCATCGTCTACACTGATATTAATAAAGAAGGTCTGCCAGGAGTTTTACTTCATAAAGTTAATTCCAGTAAAACCTCCGTTATCGAAAAACTGGATACACCCAACAAAAGAATCGAGTTATGCCTTAACAACGATAGCCTTTTCACAGGAGAATATGGTCTAGATCCCTTAAATAAGGGCTCAACCTTGTCTCAATATGATTTTAGTAAGAGTGATAAAAAAACGGCCAACTCTCTTCCCGCAAAAAATATTATCTACCAAAGTGGTGAAAATGATTTGGGTAGCCTGAAATGTAATTTAGATAATGAGAAACTCTACATTATTAAAACCAACCGTACTGATGAGGGAAAAATTACGACCGATGCTGCTGAAATTGACATCAAATCAAAAACTGTAGAAATTCTGTCTGATATTCTGTTTGCCACCAACTTAGTTGTGATGGATGGAAAGCTTCTTCTTCCCTATCAAAACAAGCATTATGTTATTAAAGGACGGAATAATTTAAATGAATTTGATAAATTAAAGGCCAAAACAGAAGAGCAGCAGTAACATATTTATATGAAAAAAAATAATCTGCGCCTTCTTTCTTTTAAAATCGAGTTTCCTTTTTTCGGCCCAATGGATAGCAAAAGAAGAACTTCCTTACGAAGTAAAGACACTCGTAGAATCATTTAACTTTGATTACTTAACCGATGAAGAAAAGAATCATTTAAAAACTCATCTCACAGAGCTCGACTCTTTAATGATGAACCTTACATCTAACGACCGTTTTTTCTTGGCGAAGTCATCTGTTTATAAATGGATCTTAAAATACCCCCCTCAGGTCAATCCACCTGCTAGCTTTACCCTTAAACAATTTACAGAAAAAGAAAGTTCTAAAAAGCTCAGCCCATTTGCAAAGTGGCTAGTCCTGGCCCTAAAATCTGATGCTATTGATATTCAAAGAAGTGCGAACTACCAACAATATCTCAACTATAGAAATCGTAAAAATCTCCCCTACGATCTAATGAGTCTCAAAAAGAAAGTCGACCTTCTCAGACCTTGGGTCTATCTTTTCTATAGAGACAACGGAGAGCAGGTAAACTTACAGCTTACGAAGCATCAATTTACACTTTTAAAAGACATCATCGCACAATATAAACTTTACTATCGATTTAAGGGTAATCAATTGCCTCCGCTAAATCCTAAGGATCTCCGTCTATTTTCTCTTAACACTGGTAAAGCGATAAAGAAGTCTTCCTCTCCCTTAGATGAATCCATAAGTGAGCTCGATGTGATCATCAAAAAGCATCGAAAAGCTGGAATTCCGATCCCTACTAATGATTGGCAAGCTTCTAAGAAAGATACTTGGACTCCGGGAGATGAAAAGGGTGAATTTTTAAAGCCAGACCCAAGCTATACTCCTCCAAAGGAGCTGCCTAAGCCTGTTAATGATTGGGAAGAGTAATTAATATAATTAAGCGGACTCTCCGGTTGGAGAAATATAATAATCTCCATAGGCTAGCTTTAACGGTGTGATCACCTTCTCAATAAGGTCTGGATCAAACTGCTTTCCTTTATCATATTCTAGTATTTTGATAGCAGCTCTATATTTTTCTTTTTTGGACTTATTCTTATTTTCTAAAACAATATTATCGAAAATATTTGCCATCGATACAATTTTAGCAAGACCAAAAATTTGGTCACCTTTCAGCTTTGCAGGGTATCCTGTCCCATTATATTGCTCGTGATGTTGTTCGATAATTTTTATCACTTCTTCTCTGATACCTTCTAATTTTCGAACAGAAGCTGCACTCTTTTTAGGATGCTCTTCCATCGCTTGGGCATATTGAAAGTTCTGTTTATTGGCCAAAACCTCTGGAGGTATTTTCATCTTATAATAGTCGTGGAAAATAGCTCCCATATAAATATCTTCTAATACCTGATAATTCCCATGACCAAGAACCATCGCCATATAAAGAGCTACGTTAGCAACATTCAAGGCATGATCCGCAGTTGAAGCATTATGTTTCAACATCTTAGTTAGAACAGCTTTAGAGAGATCTATCTCCTTAACCTCAGAAATAAATTCATTTACTTGCTCTTGAAGAATATCGACGATACCACTGTCTATCTCCAAATCAGTAAACGTATCAAATACCCTCTCTCTAATATCTTCATTCTTCTCGACAACTTCTCTATGCTCTTCACCAACTTCAGCAACAATTGAATCAACCACTTCTTTTCTCTTTTCAGAAATCCAGGCCATAAAGGCTTCTATTTCTTCCTCGAGAACATAGATATTTTTGAGATTTTTTTGGATAAAGAAATTGAACTTTTCATCTTCGATGAAATCTCCAGCGTGTTTAAACTTGAGGAACTTTCCATCAATTTTTAAATAGATCGCGGTATCCAGCACCTTCTCCGGCTCAACCTTGCCAATGGCAACAGCAACATAAGAAGTGCCCTTATCATCTTTTTCAATTTCTTCAGACATATAACTATCATATATAAAGTTGTGAAATCACTATAGAGACGGCAAAAGTTGCATAAACTTTTTATTTATTCACAGATTTAGGTCCATTTCTTTTACCAACCGTGTCTTTTTTGATAGGATTCCCGCCTATAAACACAACTAACTCCCTAAAATAAGGTACCAAGGGTTCAATTATGGCCATATCGAAAAAGCCCTACAAAGGCACTCGGGATTTTTTCCCTCAAGAGAAAAGAATTCAGGACTTTATCTTTAAAAATATGACTCTAACTGCAGAATCTTTTGGTTATGAGCACTATGATGGTCCGCTCTTGGAAGAAGTTGAACTCTATAAAGCAAAGTCTGGTGAAGAACTCATCAATGACCAAATCTATTCCTTTGAAGATAGAGGGGGAAGATTCGTGGCCATTCGTCCTGAAATGACTCCAACTCTGGCCAGAATGGTCGCCCAAATTCATAAAGAATATCCTAAACCTATTCGATGGTTCTCTATTCCCAACTTAATGCGCTACGAAAGACCCCAAAAAGGAAGACTCAGAGAACATTGGCAATTTAATTGTGATATCTTTGGCGCTCCTGGACGTTTAGGTGAGCTTGAGATCCTCCTTGTCGTCAAAGAGCTTCTTGAAAACTATGGTGCAAATAGCGAACATTTTGAAATCCTTCTTAATGATCGCTCTATCGTCGATGGTATCTTTGGGAAAGTTTCTGAAGATAAAGATATTCAATATCGACTCTACAAAATTGTAGATAAATCTAAGAAAGTTTCAAAAGAAGTTCTCTCTAAAGAAGTCTCTGAGCTAGGTATTAGTCAAGATGCTCAAGACTTATTCTTTTCCTATCTAGAAACAACTCAATTTGATGACCTCATTTCTATTCTAGAAGCACAAAAGCTTACTGAAATCTCAGAACAATTTCGTGACTTCATCAATCTTTCTCAAGCCTCTGGCTTAGATCAATATATCAAATTTGATCCTGCTATTGTTCGAGGGCTTGACTACTACACAGGTATTGTTTTTGAAGTCTTTGATAAGCATCCCGATAATCGTCGTGCCATTTGTGGTGGCGGTGCCTATGCCGGCCTCTTACAAATTTTTAATGAGCAGCCACTCGCAGGGGTTGGATTCGGTCTTGGAGATGTTACTCTAAAAGACTTTTTAATTACCCATAATTTAATGCCTGATCTAAGTAAGCCGGATAATGATATAATGATTAGTTTTCAAAATGAGAGCGGCTTCCTAGATCTTGCACCTCTTGCTTCACAATTAAGAAAAGCAGGAATCAAGGTTTTTATGGGATTAGAGATCATTAAATTCAAAAAAGTTTTTAAAGAAGCTGAGAAAAGAGGTTCTCAATTCGTACTTCTCTTTGGTGAAACAGAAAAAGAAGCTGGGAAAGTCCTCATTAAAAACTTAGAAACAAAAGAACAAGTGGAATTTGACCTCAACGATTCCAAAGCTATTGCAACACATATCCAATCTGCAAAGAAAGAGAAAGGTGAATAGAATGAGCGATACACAACTACCAAAAACTTATTCTTCTCAAGATGTTGAAACAAAATGGTACCCAAAATGGGAACAAGAAGGATATTTTAAGCCCAAGCCTGGTAAAGCTGGCCAAGGCTATACAATTATCATGCCCCCACCTAATGTAACGGGACGTCTCCACGCTGGACATGCATTAGATATTACGACTCAAGACACCCTCATTCGTTTTAAGCGAATGAAAGGATTCGAAGCCCTTTTTCTTCCCGGAATGGATCACGCAGGTATCGCAACCCAGAACGTAGTTGAAAAGCTTGTTTGGAAGGAAGAGAAGAAAACCCGCCATGATTTTTCCAGAGAAGAATTCATCGAAAAAATTTGGAAATGGAAAGAAGAATATGGCGGAATTATAGCAAAGCAACAACGCTCAATGGGTGCTAGTGCTGACTGGGATTATTCAACCTTCACTATGGATGAAATTCCTCATAAAGCCGTTAATAAAGTTTTTGTAGATCTCTATAACGAAGGGCTTATTTACCAATCTGATTATATTGTTAATTGGGACCCTGTTTTACAATCAGCTATTTCAGATGCAGAAGTTGAACATAAGGAAATTAATGGAACCTTCTACCATCTCCTTTATGAAGTTAAAGAAACTGGTCAGAAAATTGAAATTGCTACGACCCGCCCTGAAACACTACTCGGAGATACAGCTGTTTGCGTTCATCCGGAAGATGAAAGATTTAAAGACCTTATAGGTAAAACAGCCATTGTTCCTCTATGCAACCGTGAAGTTCCTATTATTGGAGATGATTATGTTGATATGGAAAAAGGAACAGGCTGCCTAAAAGTAACTCCAGGACACGACTTCAATGACTTCGAAATCGGAAAGAGACACGATCTTCCCATCATTAATATTTTAAATAACGACGGAACACTCAATGACTACGGGCTAGAGTGGACAGGACAAACTTGTTCAAAAGCAAGAAAGAGTATTGTCGAGAAATTAGAAGAACTTGAAATACTCATTTCTAAAAAGCCTCACACTCATCAGGTGGGACACGGTGATCGTTCAAAAGCTGTTATTGAACCCATGGTTTCAAAACAATGGTTCCTCAATGTAGAAGAAATGGCCAAAGAAGCATGTCGTGCTGTGGATAAAGGAGATACGACTTTCTATCCAAAAGGCTGGGAAAATACTTACTTTGCTTGGATGCGCGAGCCTAAGAACTGGTGTCTTTCTCGACAACTTTGGTGGGGACATCAGATTCCTGTTTTCTATTGTGGCAGCTGTGATCACCAATGGGCCAGTGAAGACCACAATCAAAAAAGTTGCCCAAAATGTAACGAAGAAGAAGTAACTCAGGATCCAGATGTTCTTGATACATGGTTCTCTTCTGGACTATGGCCTTTAAGTACTTTGGGCTGGCCAGATGAAAATGCAATGAAGGAAAAGAAGTTCGAAACCTTCTTCCCTACATCGACTCTGATCACAGGATTTGACATCATCTTTTTTTGGGTCGCTAGAATGATGATGATGTCTCTAAAATCCACAGGTAAAGCACCTTTTGAAAAAGTTTATATCAATGCCATCGTTAGAGATAAAATGGGTCGAAAAATGAGTAAATCTCTAGGTAATGGGATTGACCCTCTAGAAATGGTTGACCAATATGGTGCCGATGCCTTCAGATTCACCCTTGCAGCAGGCTCTGGCTATAATCGTAATATCAACTTAGATCCGGAGAGGATCGGTGGATATCGTAATTTTATAAATAAAATATGGAATGCATTTCGTTTTATAGCTCCCAATTTAGAAAAAGCAGATTCTGTACTTCCCTCTAAAGATCAACTCGATCCTGCAGAGAGATGGATTCTTGCCGAACTTAATACTGTAACAAAAGTTATGAATGAAAGTATCGAAGAATTTAGGTTTGATGAATCTTGCTCTGCGATCTATAGCTTTGTTTACGACAAGTTTTGCTCTTGGTTTATTGAATTATCAAAGCCCATATTCAATTCTGAAAACGAACAAGACAGAATGCGAAGAGCAACAGTTCTTAAGTATACATTCAAAAAAATTGTAGCCTTACTCCACCCATTTACTCCTTATATTACTGAAGAATTGTGGTCATATCTCAAAGAAGACTCTGATGACTTACTCATTGTTCAAGAATACCCAGAAGAAAATCCTGATCTTATTTTCACAAAAGAACAAGATGATATGAACCGATTCGTTGAAACGGTCTCTCTTATTCGCAACCTTCGTTCGAGTGTAAATATTAAACCTAAAGAAGAGATCAACGTAACCCTACGTACAGACCTCCCAGAAGCTCTAACTTATTACAAAGATAATGCAGTAGGCTTTCAATCTTTAGCAAGAGTTAAGAACCTCACAGTAGTTACAAAGAATGAAGAGGCTCCATTAAAGTCATTAATGGGAGCGCTAACACATACAGAAGTCTTTATTCCTCTTGAAGGTGTTATCGATCTAGATGAACAACTTGGTCGACTAAAGAAGGATCTTGCTAAAGCTGAGAAAGAACTCTCTAAATATGAAAAGAAACTTAAAAATGAGAAGTTTTTGTCCAACGCTAAAGAGGAAGTTGTAGCAGAAGTTAAATTTAATTTTGAACAATTTTCAGAAAAAGTAGCAAGCCTAAAGGATAGTATTCAAAAGCTATCCTAATAGCTTCATTAAAGCTCAAATTTTTCGTGAATTAAGTCCATGACCTCATGGACTTTTTTCATTTCTTTGAGTTGCTCTACTCCCTCTAAATAATGAATTTCATCATCCTTAAGAAGTAATTGCCCCAAAACAAAGGGGAACTCATTGATACCGCGAAGACTATAGTCTTCTCTGCTTATAAAAAAATGCTCTACTCCAAAATAAGTACAGGCCCTCGCAATATAGATATCATCTGTTACTACTCCACGGGTGTGACCTAAGTATTTATCAATTTCAGTAAAATCAACATTTGTAGCATCAATCATACTTGGGAAACTCTTTAAAAGATCCCTATGATGCTGATTGCACTGATCAGTCCAAAGAATTTTTCTCTGTCCCTCTAATTCACCTATTATATTCTTAACGAGAAGATACTTTGACTCATCTTTCTCTAAATCTGAAAGGGCAATAAATATAAAAGGCTCATGCTTGTTTGATTTAAAAAAGTTTTCTGGAAAAATTTCTTTATTTTTAGGCGGAGATCTTTTGCTTAACTTTTCATTACTATCTTCTAAGACTAAAGATAAATATTCTTCACTCTTTGTAGAATAATTTCTTCTTTCAATCATCTTGGTATAAAAGAGTTTCCCCAAAGAATCCCTAAATCCCACCCTCTCTTTTGCTTTTAAAGATCTTCCAAAATTAAGAGCCCCTATTCCTTCTCTAAAATTATAAAAATGAGAGATATTGAAAAGATCATTCAATCGATAAGCTAATTTCATACTCCCAAGTGGGCTCAATTCTCTTTCATCTATTTTATAGTTCACAACCTTAAAAGGTAGATGACTTAATTGAGCTGTAAAGTCTCTATCCGAAACAAGATTCAGCTCTTTTAGAGCCTCTCCCATATTTTCTTGTAAATGAAAGAGGACAGGAAAGAATTCATAAATATCTCTATGATTCTTTGGTAAAAGTATAACGACTTTATTATGCAATACTCACCTTCTCTTCTAAGCTCAAGTTTTTAATACCAATATTGCGATCAGTAAAAAGTACAGTGAAGTAAACAACTCCAAACGGTAAAAGAAAGAGGTTAAAAACGGGAATAGAAATAAGGGCCAAGAAAACCCCGCCCATAATTCCGTAGGAAAAGAGATGTTTTCTTATATCATTTACACAATCTCTAAAATGCATATTATGGCGTGACCACGAATAGTCCAAAAATCCTACGGCAAGAAGAATTGCAGAAATAACTACACCAATGGGTGCCAATAACGGAATAAAACTAATCACCAGAGCAAGAATACTTAAGAAGATAATAAAACCAATTTTTTTTAACTCATTTATAATTGTTCCAAGAAAGCGAAGAGACATTCTCGACAGTGAAGCACTTATAGACTCAGGAACCTCCCCGGCCAAGACTTTCTCTACTCTACGAGAAACAACATCATTAAATGGACTCGAAATTCCTGATACAACAAGAACAAATGTCCAACTCAATAGAAAATAGAAACCTATGGTTAAAATCCCGGCCATTACATAATAAAGAAAAGAGCCCCATCCGCTAGAGTTAATGGATGATTCTATCCACTGCTTCCCCATTATTAAAATGTCTCCGTAAATATAACTTCCGAGGAAATAATAGATAGTGGCCCCAATAATTATAGGAACGAGAGAAAAGATTCCAATCCACTTATCCTCTTTAAATACTTTTAAAGAAATTCCAATACAACTTACAATATTCACGCCTTGCTCTCCATTTTCTTAATATGCACATCCCATTTATCCGGTCTTGAAAATTTAAATTGACTAATTTTTTTAAAATCATCAAGACTTGGTTCGGTTGGTACCTCTGAAACTAGTTTAGTAAAAAGCTTCCACTGAAGAAACTTATTCATTATCTCTGATTCAACTCCATACATTCTACACTTAGAAATCTTATCACGGGCTTTATTCATCATGCCTCTGGCACCAGCTAAATTTCCATCCTCATAATGATATAGTGAGGTTGCAACTTGAATAATAGTCCAATAAACATATCGCGCATTGTCACCCATATCTTCAAGCCAATGATCCTCTAATTCTTCATGGCATTCCCAATACTTAGCTTCGTTGAAGTATTGTATGCCTTGCTTCATTTTCTTTAAATGTTCAATTTCAAACTGTGACATAGAATCCTTAACTCCACGGGTCATGATCTCGTGCTTCGTACAGGTGTACTTTTATAATTATCAAGGGCTTAGTCATGACGAAGCCCGATAATAACGATATGCTCTCTTGGCATATTATAGCATCATCAGAAGATCCTTTTGAGAAGATTTCCCCATACAGAGAAGAACTTCTTAGAGGATGAGTCCATTATTTATTAGATAAGAGGATAGAATTATGACAAGCAAAACAAAAGGTAATCCTGGACAAATTTCCGAGTCCTTAGTCCCCCAATACATTAGAGACCTTAAAGTTTACCAAGCTGGTAAACCTATTGACGAGTTGGCGCGAGAAAAAGGATTAACTCATATTTCCAAATTAGCTTCTAATGAAAATCCATTAGGCCCTTCTCCCTATGCCATTAGAGAAATGACAAATGCATTGTGGGATATTCACCGCTATCCAGACATGAACTCTTATGAACTCAAAAAAGAGCTTTGTGCTCTCTATGATATAAAAATGGAAAATATTGCACTTGGAAATGGAAGTGAAGGCCTTATGGGTAATCTAGCTAGCGCCTTCCTAAGTCCAGGCAAGGAAGTTCTAACCTGCGAGAATACTTTCATTGCAATGTATATTCTGACTAGAAAAATGGGCGCCAATCTTAACTGTGTTCCCCTGACTTCAGATTATCGTTTTGATGTGGAAGCACTTGCTAACGCGATCAATGAAAATACTAAAATTATCTACATCGCCAATCCTAATAATCCTACTGGAACCTATATCACGACAAAGGAATTTAATTACCTTATGGATCACGTTCCCGATCACGTTCTCGTTATTCTTGATGAAGCCTATTTTGAATTTGCTAATCTCTATGATGATTATCCCAACTCTATGGACTACCGCTATGACAATGTTATTACGTTAAGAACATTCTCTAAAGCTTATGGTCTAGCTGGAATACGTATTGGATACGGTTTTGGACACGAAGACTTAATCAGTAACTTCAGTAAAGTAAAAATGACTTTTGAACCTAACCTCATTGCTCAAAAAGGTGCATTTGGAGCTTTAAAAGATAGACCTCACCTAGAGAGAACACTTACTGAGAACTCTAAATACCTTAAAGAATGTTACAATTTTCTTTACGAGAATGAACTCAACCCTATTAAGTCAGTAACTAATTTCATTGCTTTTAAAACAGGCAGTGGAGAAGCTAGTGATTACTTATTTGAGAAGCTCCTAAATGAGGGAGTCATAATTAGACCTCTTAAAGCAAATGAAATGCCTGAGTTCGTAAGAGTATCGATTGGTACCCATGAAGAGATGGAACATTTCTACGAAGCCATGAGAAAGGTACTACCTGACTTCAAATCAAAATATTTAAAATAGGAATTTTATATGAAAATTTGTCAATTTAGTTACGATAATCCTTTTATTAAACAAAGAAGAATAGGCTTACTCACTGATGACAACCAACTTGTTGATTTAAATCTTTGTTGGCAACTCGACTATCAACGTGAGGGTTACGCCAATTATGTACAAAGAGCTCAATATAAAATTCCTCAAAGCTTACATCAATTTCTTCAAACTCAGGACCAACCTATTGAAGCTCTCGAAGAAGCCTATGCACTTTATCTTTTCTTTCAAAAGGTTGGTATCAATGAATTAAAAGATGGAACGCCTATTTCATTCGACTTATCTCAAGAAGAATCAATACGTTTTCATGCTCCTCTCGATAAAATCTCAACCTATAGAGATTTCTATATTCACGAAAAACATGTGAAAAAAGGATTTGAGAAACGAAACGAGCCTGTACCTGAAGCTTGGTATGAAATACCAGCTTACTACAAAGGCGCAACCGAAGGATTCATCGGTCCAGAAGAGGAAATCCTATGGCCTCACTATTCTAATAAGCTTGACTATGAACTCGAACTGGCAGCAGTCATTGGTAGAGACGGAATTAATATCCACCCTGAAGATGCACTCGATCATGTTTTTGGATACACATTACTCAATGATGTTTCAGCAAGAGATATTCAAAAGAAGGAAATGAGTGTTCGTTTAGGCCCTGCAAAAGGTAAAGACTTTTGCTCTGTCATTGGCCCAGTAATTATCACAGCAGATGAATTCGAAGGTAATGAGCCTAACCTTCTTATGGAAGCCCGAATCAATGGAGAACTCTGGTCTCAAGGTCACTCAGGTGATGGACACTATACTTGGGCTCAGATGATCGCTCATACTTCTATGGATGAATTCTTAGTTGCAGGAGATCTACTAGGTTCTGGTACTGTAGGAACAGGCTGCGGGTTAGAGCTTGATCGTTGGATACAACCGGGTGACACAATAGAACTCTATGCAGAGCACATAGGAAAACTTGTAAATAAAGTCGGTAAAAAACAAAATTCATAAACAAAGAGAAGACTCAATGGAAAGTTTTAAATCAAGTGGAAAATTTACCAAACAAGCACACGTCAAGATCCCAGATGGCCTCTATGAAGAAGAACATGGCAGAAAGGGATTCTTCGGTAGAGTTAGTCAGCTCTATCACGAAAACCCTCCCGTAAATTGGAAGAATATCGAAGGCACACTAAAGCCACGATGTATTCCCCCGCTTTTCGATAAGAAACTTCCAAAAGATGAAAGGGTTGCCGTCCTCTTTAACCAAGATTGCGTAATCAATGTTCTTCACTTAACTCTTCCTATGAAGTCCTTTTTTAGAAATGCAGACTTCGATGAATTATTTTTTATCCATGCTGGTGATGGTAGGGTTGAAACGAGCTATGGCCCTCTTCAATACAAGAAAGGGGACTACATCAATATTCCAAGAGGGACGACCTATAAATTCTATCCCAGTGATGAAAATAAAATTTTACTTATAGAATCTCGCTCAGAATTTGAAGAGCCTGACCTAGGTCTTCTTGGTCCCAATGCCCTATACGATCAAACAGCGATTGTAACTCCCGAGGCAGCTGTCGGCTCGGAACAAGATAAAGAAAATTATGTTGTAGAGATTAAACGCTTAGGAGAAATCACAAAAGTTACCTACCCCTTTAACCCTCTAGATGTTCAGGGCTGGAAAGGATCAGTTTATCCTAAGCTGCTTAGCATTTATGATATTTGCCCAATTATGAGTCATAAATATCACGTTCCCCCATCTGGACATACTACTTTTGTCGCAAGAAACTTTGTCGTATGTTCTTTTGTGGCCAGACCTTTAGAAGATAGTAAAGAAGGTGTTTTAAAAGTTCCTTTTTATCACTCCAATATTGATTTTGATGAAGTCCTCTTTTATCACGAAGGTGATTTCTTTAGCCGTGATAATATAGATGCGGGAGCAATGACATTTCACCCTCAAGGTATAAATCATGGACCTCACCCAAAAGCATTTGAGTAAGGAAATGATAAGACTCACACTGATGAGTTCGCAGTAATGATCGATACGCGCTATCCTCTCACTCCTGCTCCCTGGTTTAAAGAAAATGAGAATAAAGAATATTGGAAAAGTTGGATGGTGAAATAATGTTAAGTTTTGATACGAATGGAAATTTTCAAGATAATTATAAGTTTCTAATTGGAAGTATTCTTCCACGGCCCATTGCAGTTGTTTCAACAGTAAATGAAGATGGATCAAATAATGTAGCTCCATTCTCCTTTTTCACAGCTGTTTCCTCTAAGCCTATGATTGTTGCTTTTTCTCCAATCAATCGCGCCGAAAATGGTCAATTGAAAGATACCCCAAGAAATATTTTCAGAGAAAAAGAGTTTGTTATTAACTTTGTTACCGAAGAAATTGTGGAAAAAGTGAATAAGACCGCTACGAATCTTCCGTACGGAGAAGACGAGTTTATTTTATCAGGTCTAACTCCTATCGACTCTGAAAAAGTAAAGGCTAAAAGAATTAAAGAAAGTCCTATTCATTTTGAATGTATTTTCAGAGATCACCTCTCTTATGGAGATGATCCAGGTTGTGGTAGAATTATAACAGGTGAAGTCGTAAAGGTTCATGTCAATGAAAGTATTTACGAAGATGGTAGAATCAACACAGATCTTTTTGCACCAGTTGGAAGAGGTGCTGGTCATGATTGGATTCTTTGTGACCATAGATTTGAAAAAACACGGAATCGCTAAATGATAAGATTAACACACTCTCTCTTATGTTTTTTCCTTTTCTCTTGTACCGTAACCAATCAACAAACGATGAGACAGGAAGATTGTAGAGGTCTCGACTGGCAAAGAAGAGGTGAAATAGAGGGAGCCAAGGGCCTATCTCTAGAAATGCTTGATTACCATATTCAAAGATGCCCTCCAGAAATTGAATCTGTTGCTCGATCTAAATATATCAAGGGTCATGAGACGGGTGTTCCTCGTTACTGCAATTATCGAACAGGCTTCATTAAAGGTCAGGCCGGTGATCCCTTGCCAAATCTATGTTCGAGTCAACAATTTAGTGAATTCCATAAAGGATACAAAGAAGGAATCAAGGCCTCTCTAAAATAAGCTTCATAGGATTTTGTATGATTAACCTAAAGGCATTTTTTCCTCTCATTGTTCTATCTTTCTTCCTTCCATCAACTCAAACTTTCTCTTCGGCTCCAGCAGTTGCAAGAGTAACTCTCCCTCCCCTAAACGTAGAACTTGAAGAAAATTTCAAAGTAAAGGCAATAGGCTTGGAGGGACAAAGCAATGTTTTTGATGTGAATAAAAAATCATCAAAGCATGAATATATATTCCAGAGAGTTGTCTTCCCCAATACCGATCAGCATCTTATCGTCATTGCGGAAGATCCTAGTTACGCTCCACTAAAAGTAAAAATTCCACATAAAACGAACCATCTAAAAGTTTCGAAAAATAACTTTAAAAAGAGAGAAGACAATGTCCTATGGATATGGGGCCAAACACCTCAGAGTCCTTGTGGCGGTCACACTTCTCTTCACTTAAGATTTTTAAAGAAGAAATCTATTTACACTAACCTAACGGGACTATTTGCCTGGAAAATAGATATCAAAGAACTTCCTCTTAAAACTCTCTTTTATCTTCGTCCGCAGCTTGATCTTAATTTTATCGACACTATAAAATCATCTTTATTTCTTAAGGCAAATCAAACGGATAAAGCACTCTGTGCAATGAACCAAGGTTCACAGTGTTTCTTCGTATATAATATGAAAAGAATCCCAGAACTTTTCGAAATTTTATTCACCACGAAAGACCTAAGCACGACGAATATCATCTGCCCGGTGTGATTATTTCTTTATTGATTTAGTTGATTGAGAATTAATAACTCTCTCTCTTATAATCACTGATGACTTTGAAGATTGCACTTTAAAGCTTGAAAGTTTCTTTTCTATGCCACCAGTTTTTATGAAGAGATCGTAATCTCCTTGATCTAACTTCATAGAGGAAATTTGATAATTAAAAGGCAATGATGACCAAAACCTAAGGTCCGCCTTTTCACTGGCCTGAATACCGGCATTTGCAGCAGAATAAGATAGGGTTGCAGCTGCCAATCCAAAAAACTCACTCTTCTTTGCTTGAGATTTATAGATAGCATAAGCTGCAACAAGTGCGGCTACATGCTTAGTCGCTACACGGGCACCTGTTTTAGCATATATGGAGCTTTTCTTCTCATCTAATGTAAGATGGGCCAAATCACCTAACGGATTAACGATGGCCGCTTTCTCTTCCTTTACGACTTTACCGGATTTATCTTTTACCATCACTGTATAGTGATTTTGAATAGGCTCATAAGGAATCTCAGGAACTTCAAAATAAATATTCAACGGTCTTCCCGTTGAGATGGATAGCATATGCCCTACAAAAGCAGAAAAAGATAGTTTCCCACCAGCGACAACACTCACTGTTGCAACGGGCAAAGGGATATTTATTTTGGTTTCTTTTTTCTCTGTAATGAGATCATCTTCAATTAATATTAGTACATTATCCTTCTTTCGACGTTTTAACTCTTTGATTTTTTCATTTAAGTAAGTAAGAAGATGCTTTGAATAAGCCGTTCTTTTTATATATTCATCTTTAACTTTTTTCAGAGGTAACTTATATAACTTATCGAAATCTTTTTTAAATTTTTCAGCCTTTTCGTTATATGTCTCTAGTATATTAAAATTCTTTAACAATACATTCTTAGCTTCTTTATAGAGGTCAAGCGCAATTCGATCATCATTACGTGTTCTAAATTGCTCATGAATGAAAGCGCCAAAAACCTTCGCTAATAAATCATCCTTATAGGTAACGACTCCACCAGTTGTAGATTTATAGTTATCTAATAAGGAGTTCCACTCAAGTAGTACACTGCGAGCCCCCATTAAATGGAAACGCCTTTCTTTAGCAGAAAGTTTCTTAGCTGGTATGACTTTAACTTCAGCTATTTTCTCTTCTTTCTTTTTCTTATTATTCGTTTTCTTTACAACGTACTCTTTAATAGAGTGTTCTTCATATTCTCCTGTCATATACAAAAGAAAATGATTCAATGAAAGATAAAATCGTATCATCGATCTTTCATATTTTTCACCATAGTAATTATCACTATTATCATTAGAAACTGCTGATTGAATCTTTTTCGAGATGCTAACGGTGAAGAGTTTATCACTTACCTCTTTAGCTTCATCAAATGCTTTTAAAGACTGATAATAGTGTCCATTCAAATGGTAAACCGTAGCACGCTCAAGAAGTTGAAGAAGCTTAGAATTTTCTTCATCAATAAACTTCTTTCCATCAACTAGTTCTTTTGCTTTTTTAAAGTCTTTGAGACGAAGCAGGGACCTTAAGGCTTGAGTATCTTTTCTATTTCCAGTTGCACATCCCGTAACCAAAATGCCAATAATTATGAAACAAATTAATTTTCTCAAGACTAAAGCCCCTTACCTATTTTTATGAATTCCAATCTTTAAATAAGAAAGGAACAAATCATCTTACCAGCCTGTGCTACTTTGCTCAGAGTATTTTTGAGTTTTAAAACGTGTTCTTAAAACTTCGATACCCTTTTCAAGATCAGTCATTCTGATGTTTACCGTGTACTGCTTGATCGTTTTACCATCTCTTTGTCGTGGTGCCATTCTCACGTTACCGAAAACAAGTAGATCTGCTCCTGATTGCTTACCTATAGACTTAATGTCATTAGGGTCAACCATTCCGTCGTTTTGATATTGAATCTCTTGTAGGATTCTTTCTCTTGCAGCAGCATCAATTAAAATGAACTCTCCAGAAGCAGAAAATTCGTTCAGCATTTCATCGTTTAAATCATTAATTGGGAAGTAAGGCTCAGAAGTTTGATTTTGAACTTCTGCAATAAAGATTTTTGGCGTCTTACCAGTTTTCATCAGATAACGCTTAAATCCTTTATGAGATTCAATTTGCTTGAGAATATCAGTTACAGCATTTTCAGTATCTCTCAATACCCACTTATCTGTAATTTCCATGGCCAATTCATCACCTTCATCTCCGCCAACTCGTTTTGCTTTAAAACTTCCGCAAGAAGCCAACATTGATAAACACGCAACTAGTAATAATAGATTTTTTTTCATTGAAATCTCCTTATTCAATATTCAGTTTTTTTATATTTTCCGATAAATATGCTGAGAGCCGTTTTAGCCCAATATCCTTAGCTTGCTTGAACCCTCTAGCATTAACATCCGTAGTGAAATATATCGCTCCCGACTCATTCCCCTTTTTTGTCTTTGCTTTAAGACTAAGTGTGAACTTATAACGCTCAAACCCTGAGACTTTCAAATACAGCTTTTCCGCTGAGAAAACTCCGAGAATTTCATTCGTAATTTTTTGAGACTCTTTTTTTGAAACTTTATAGCCACCAGAGATAAGTCTTTCTTCTATGATACTTCGGATCTCAGAGCTATTATCTGTTCTACTTTTATCCTCTATATCCACTCTCAACAAATACTTACTTAAAACCGCATCCTTCTTTTTTAATAATTTCTTATAGTCTACGGGATCTGTAACATAGATACCTGTTAAAAGATGATATCTTTGATTTAAAAGCTCACGCTTCAAATACAAACTTTCAATCTGAGTCAAAGCTCCACCGGAGTCTTTATCAAATAGCTGAAGAACAAGAGCGTCGAGCTTGTCGATAGATTCCTTTAGCCTTCTTGCCATTTTATTCTTATCAATGACGGCCATTGCAAAATAATCGACCTCTCCTTCATAAACTTTTGCTATCTCAACTCCTTCTAATGCAACTTCTGTGATTTCGTTTACTTGCTCACTGACACTTTCTTGTGTGTCATTGTTATATGATGCAAGCTCTGACTTAAACTGAGAGCTAATTTTATTTTCAAAAATCTTTGCCAATTCTGCTCTTGCAACACTTTTAGCAAGAGTCATCGACGAGCCCGATCCCACAGCACAAAGTTGGTTACTCTTACATGCACTAGAATGATCAGTAATCCATCTAGGGTCTTCAGCAGAAAACCCTAGATTAATTGTGAAAAGAAATAATACTTTTAAAAACATGAGACTAGGCCTTATTGATAAAAGCTTTTTCTGCTTCTTCAATAACCTCTTCAGTCTTTGACTTTACCTCAGTATCTTCAATATTATTAAGCAGCTTTGCTCTCGCCGCAGACATTGCTTTTGAAAGTGATTTTTTAGAAATTCTAACAAGAGCATAACATTGAAACTTAACTGCATCTTCTTCCGCACCTAGATCAACCTTGTATCTTCTTTGTTCCCAATAATTTTTAATCGTTCCAGCACCAACTAAGAAACTTTGAGTTTCTTGGGCCAGTTGCTCTTGCATATATTGTGAAACTTCTTCATCGGCTGAGCCTTGAGTGGCTTCAGCATATGAGTTTTTAATAAACTGAGCTACTTCTTGTGCAATTTTAGTAGCTGCTCTTGCTTCAGCTGAACGCGTACAAAGCCTTTTATTCGAATGACTAGCTTCACTAATGAAGTAACGATGCTGATCTCTCTCTTTAGCCTTATCTCCTTCTTCAGGCTCATCAAGCCAACGAGGAAGTGTTCTACTTGATGCATCCATGAGTTGGAAAGTAGGTCCTGCGAAATCTCTTGGCTCAGGCTCTTTTTCGGAAGACGAAGAACAAGCCCCCAAGGCAAGAAGTGTGGAAAGTACGATTATTTTATTGATCATGAGATTCTCCTTATAACGCAGTATATAGAAATGAATTACCTATTAAATAAAGTATCCTTATTTTAAGAGTCGAAATATAAAACACAATAGGAAAAACAGAGAATTAACAAAAAACAGAAATAAAAAAGGGGCTCAATAAGAGCCCCTTTTCTATTATGAAAATTTTAAAGAAAATTACTTAATATTTACAAGGTCATACATCTTTTCAAATGTCTTTTCCTCACGGATAGCAAACATCAAGTTATTTTTCATTTTATCATCTTGGTCATAGAAACCTTTGATTTGATCTACACCAAGTCCAGAAGTCTTAGCAACTTCCTCAAGTTTCTTCTCATAGTCATCTTGATTTGCTTCGATATTGTGCTCTTTTGCAAAAGAGTCAAGAATAAGACCTGATTTCACTTGAAAGATGGCCTTTTCACGAAGATCATCTTTCCACTTATCAAAGTAATCTTTAGTCATTTCTTCATTGAATCCCTGCTGAGCAAGAGTTCTTTTAACATCTTCTTTAAGGTGTTCTTCTTGTTGAGCAACAAGAGCAGCAGGAACATCAAATTCATTCTCAGAAACTAGTTTCTCAAGAATTTCTTGATTTAGCTTTTGCTTTGCAGCTCTGTCTTTTTGATCGATGATATTTGCTTTATTCTTTTCTTCAAAATCAGCTACTGATTCGAAACCAAATTCTTTAGCTAGCTCATCTGTAAATTCAGGATAGTTCTTCTCTTTAATCTCAAGAAGTTCAACGTGAAATTTCACTTCTTCATTTTGAAGATCTTCCGCTTGGTAATTTTCTGGGAAAGTAACTTCAAGAGTCTTCTTATCACCAGCTTTCATACCAACCATTTGCTCTTCAAAACCTGGAATAAATTGTCCAGAACCGATCTCTAGAACAAATTCTTCACCTTTCATATTTTCAGGCTTGTCACCATTAGCGCGCTCACCTTCAAAGTTCATTACAGCAAATTGTCCATCTTTTAACTCAGCTGACTTGTCTTCAACTTCAGTCATTTCAGCTTTGCTTCCAAGGTAGTTCTTCTTCATCTTATCAAGTTCAGCTTCATCAAACTCAACTGAATCTTTTTCAAAGCTAAGACCACTCATATCTTTGATTTTAACTTCTGGGAAAATTTCAACAACAGCATCGAAGCTAATTGATTTTCCAGCATCATAATTCATATTTTCAAAGTTAGGGTATCCAACTACACGAAGATCTTCTTTTGTAATTGCTTCATACATTTTATTTTGGATAAAGCTATTCAGAGCATCTGACTCAACTTGAGGACGATACATTTGCTCAACAACAGAAAGAGGAGCTTTTCCTTTTCTAAAACCTTTAAGGCTTACTGTCTTTTGTTTTTGAACAAGAGCATTTTTGATTTCAGTAGTTAGGTCTAGTTTTTCAAAGTTGAAACTAAGTTTCTTTGTGCATCCATTTACATTTTAAATTTGGTACGACATTTCACTTTCCTCTGGTAATACAATATATAAAAATCAATTTGATTCATCTTTCGAACGATAATGACCCTATGGTCACAGCGCAATAAGATATTAATTTCGTTGGGAAATTATCCATTTGGAAGCCAAATGTCAATTATACTCTTACGATTAAGCGGCTCTCTCTTTCTGCGCTACGCATCTATTTCATTCCACTCAGAGTCGTATTCTACATGCTCTAAGTAAAGACCATCTGGCGGCGCAACTGGTCCAATCTTTGTGGTTGTATCTAGCTGAAAAAAGGACTTGATATCAGTAGGTGTTACTTTCCCTTTGGCCACATTAATGGCCGCGCCAACTAATAGCCTGACCATCTGTTTTAAAAATCCATTTCCAATAAAGCTTACCCTATAGAGCCGCCCCGCGTAATTGCTTTGATAGGGAAAGAACCCATGAACTTCATCTAACTGAGCTGAGTATATAGTTCGAATGGTTGATTTAACTTCTGTGCCTTTAGTCGAGAAGTTTAGAAAATCGTGGGTACCTACAAATACATCTAGTGCCTCTTTAAAAGCATTCATATCCAATACGCCTCGTTCCCATGTCACCACCTTTGAAGCACTTTGAGGCATTATCTCCCCTAGAAAGAGGTAGTAAGAATATCTTTTCCATACTGCATCCCTTACTGGGTGAAAAGATGAGCTACAGCTTTCACAGTTCGTTACTCTAATGTCTTGGGGAAGCTGAGAGTTTAGACCTTTTAGCAAAGCATAGGAATCTATCTCAAAAGGAAGTAAGACCTTCACGATTTGTCCAAGAGCATGCACTCCTGCATCCGTTCTTCCCGAACCCAATGAGGAAATATCTTTAGATTTGCTTATTTTTTCAAGGGCATGATTAAGTTGGCCTTGGATCGTCTTCAATGAATCAGGCTGGATTTGCCAGCCTTGATAATTTGATCCTTCATAACTTATTTTTAATTTATAACTAGAGATACTCAAAGGTAAAACCTAAACCAAAACTTGTTCCTGTAATACTGATATCATCTTCAAAGTTTTCATAACTTTGATGTCTTGCTTCGAGATTTAAGTACATATTGGTCATCTGATACTGACTAAATCCACCCATGGCCAAATCTTTAAAAAGCGCTGATAAACTAATTTGAGCCTTAGCCTGTCCAAAGTAGCCAAAGCTATACTGTCTTCTGTGCTTTTCATCTTCTCCCCTTTCTTTGTCATCACGGGATTGAGAAATTCCCATAACAGAAGGGCCGCCGGCTACGGAAAGTTTAAAATACTTTCATCTTCCAATAGTCATCCCAAGTCGCATATCCACAGGGATTGTGAAAAGTTGAAAGGTTACATTACTCTTTGTAGAAGTTGAATCAGAAAAGATTCCTTCGCCTTCTGAAAATCCAACACCTAGTCCGACACCATAGAAGGTACTCAAAAAGGCGCGATTTATAAAACGATCAAAATTCAAATGTAAATAGCCGCCTCTACGAGAGTCTTCCGCGTCTACGAATGATCTTTGAAAAATACCTCGAGAATCAGATACATTGTAATCATCTTGAATATAAGTAAAGGAGAATGCTGAATCCCCATTGTCATAGAAGTTATCGTAGAGTTCATCTCCTTCAAAACTTACTAAATTTTCTTCATTTTCTAGAGAATGAGGCGCTTTATATCCAGTTGAAAGTAATTTATCATTTTCAGAAATATTTAATTTTAAATCATTATTACCATCCCCTGGAACGCTAAAAGCTGGAGATTGATCAGGTTGATAATCATTTTCATCTGTTTGAGAAAGGTCTTTACCATTACCTTCCCCCATGACGTAAGAGAAACCCTCTTCTTTCTTTTTCTTCTCAGACTTCTTTTGCTCTCTCTCAAAATGATCTTCAGAGAGCTGTCCAGGTACAGCGATACCAAAATCCTCCGCATAAACAGAGGTAAGTAATAAGAAACCTATTGTGAAAGAACTAACTTTCAGACTCTTCACTCCATTGAAATGCATCGCCAAATTCCTTCATTTTATAAAAATAAAATACAAGAGAGAGGACAACATATAAGGCCATCCCTACTGCAAACATAATTCGATAATAAACGACAGTTAGTGCGGCAATTAAAAAGAAAATAAAGAGAAGCATTCTCTTATGATTCCTTATCAACTGACCATCCTTAAAAGAGTGAAACGGAATTGTTGTCACCATTAAGATTCCATAAAAAGCAGTATAAAACATCCATATGTAACTATACTCATCAACGACAGGAAAGCGATCGGATAAGAGAACTAGTCCAATGATGGCCAAGGCAGCACCAGGACTAGGTAATCCTTGGAAAAAATCAGAGCGAACTTTAGAAATATTTGCATTAAACCTAGCTAATCGAAGAGCAGCACACAGAAGATAAATAAAAGAGACCACAGCTCCAAGTCTTCCATATTGGTACAAATACTTTTGATACATTAAAAAGGCCGGAGCAACTACAAAAGATACGGCGTCACTCATTGAATCAAATTGTTCTCCAAACGAAGAAGAAGTTCCAGTCAGTCTAGCAACTCTTCCATCTACAGAGTCAAAGATCGCTCCCAGAATAAGTATCATAGCAGCTTCAAAGTGCAGTCCTCTTGTAGTGAGAACCATACTTGAAAATCCACAGGCCATATTTAAGCCGGTAAAAATATTAGGTAAGAAAAAAGCCAACCTTTTCGAAGGGTGCATTATAATTCCTCTTTTTTATCATTGTTTATCGTTTCGTCTACTCTAGCTGCAATAATCGTTTGCCCTGCTGTTGTTAATTGGGACTCTTTCACAAGAATTTCGTATTGGGCAGGTAAGTATAATAAAACTGTACCACCTAAACCTAGAAAGCCAAAATTAACCTGAGCTCTTCCTCTATCACCTGGGATAACTCTTAATTGCGGCCATAGTCCAAGAGCACACTTAATAATTTGAATTCCATATTCTCTTTCACTAACTACAGCTTTTAACTTTAGAAAAACTCCAGAGTATTCAGCCAAGCTGTGATGATCTAAATCAAACAGATATCTAAATAATGTCTTTCCTCGTTTGTAGGAAAGGTCCATAACTTCAGATCGTGTAGGCAAATAAACCCCAGCTTCTCTAATCCAAGATATCGTCATGGCGACTTCAATAAAGTCATCTCCAAACTTAGGATGATTTACATTTGGAGTAATTGATCGAATTCTACCGTTGACCGGAGCATAGAAGACTCCCTCTTTAAGAAGAAAGTCCTCTTGGTGATGAGGAGATATTCTTCTCGTCAAAAAAGCTGTGACAATAAAGAAAAGTAAATAGAGCCCTAAAAAAGTATAAAGTCCAAATATCCACAAAAAGAATAAAATTATAAAGCTTAATGTGTAAAAGGAGTTATTAAGAAAAAAGCGCATTACTTCTTCCCTCCACTTACATTGAACTCTTTTTCAAGAGGTCTAAAATAATAAGGGGGTAAATGCTCTGCTCTTTTTATAACCTTAGAAAAGATGTCTCTGGGATTCTTTTTGACTAAGGTATAAATAGAGAGCAAGTCTTGATCCAATAACTCTCCAGTTAAATGATAAAGATGCTCATCACTAAAGTCTCGTTGCTTAAATTTCTCTTCAGAGATTAAACTCTTTTCTTCCTTATCGCCACTCTTAGAGAACTCAAAGACTTCTCCTTTAAATGCCCTTTCGTAGAATTTATATTCTTCAATATTACAAAAGGCCGGCACTTCATAATGATAGAACGAAAAGATCTCAATACCTTCTAGAGCTAGAATTTGAGAAAAACCTTCTCCAATTCTAATCCCTGTGTATGATCCCGGGCCATTTCCAAGTAAGATGGCCTTTATATCTTTAAAGCTTAAGTTAAAGTCTTTTAAGCAGTCATAAATAACTTTATGAAGAAGTTGAGAACCCTTTCGGTTTTGAATGACTTCATGATGAATCCAAGAAAGATCTTCTTCTAGAAGACCTACTTGGATATAAGCTGATGTATCTAAAAATAAATACTTTCCACTCATTAGAAGAATCTTGAGAAATCGTTAAAAATAGCCCCAACCATCAACATAAGAAGAAGAGAAAGTCCTACTTGTTGGGCAATCTCCATTTTTCTACGTGATATAGGGCCTCGGTTTAAAATTTCTAGAAAGATAAACATAATATGTCCACCATCGAGAACTGGAATAGGAAATAAATTAATTACTCCTAAATTCACCGAGATTAAAGCCATTAATTGAAAGAAGTACGACATACTCGTATTAAATGAATCAGAAGCCACTTTTCCAATAGCCAGTGGTCCACCAATCGTTTTAAAACTAACCTCAGCTGTAACTAGTTTCTTAAAGCCTTCAAGTGTTTTTATAATCGTATCCCAAGTTCTAACTACTGACTGTACAGCTGCTTGGGCAATCCCTTTTGACTTCGTTTCAATAAACTTTAAGGGTTGAAAGATACCACCAGAATAAACTCCAATTAACTTAATCACTTGTCCATTCTGATTCATCACTTCTGGAGTAATGTTAAAGTCCATAACTTTCCCATCTCTCCATACACTTACTTTTACTGAGTCTGTTTTCGTCTTCTGTAAGTTTTGCCCCAAGTCTTCAAAGCTAAAGATTTCTACACCTTCAAGACCAGTAATGATGTCACCTTGCTTAATTCCGGCTTTGTCAGCAGGTGATTTCATTTTGATACTCTTTACGAGCAGATCAATAGATTTAAACCCCTTATCCGAGAGTGCTTTATCTAAAGATTCAAAATTTGCAAAATCGAGTCGTCTCTCTTTTTCAAAGTTTACTTCATTATCTTTTTCACTCAGAGTTATTTCAGAATTTTCTATTTTAGTTGGATAAGCATATAAGATTGTCTCAGGTGTCCAACTTTGATTAATTTGATCATAGGATATATTCCAATCCATCTTTCCTTTCTGTGTACTTAGAGCAAACTTATTTCCCTTACTATCAACAACAACCGGACTTCTTAATGTTGGAGGAAATTTAACGAATTCTTCAATAAAAGCTTCGCCTGTCATATTTAAGGTAATTTTCTTTTCACTACCCATTCTTTGAACAGTCATTGTTTTTATAAGATCGTCACCCTCTAAAACAATGTCAGATGGATTATAGACGTCTTCACCATTCACTTTCTTAATGACATCTCCACTACGTATGCCCGACTCATAGAGTGTGCTTACTTGCGGAAGAACACCTACTTTGAGTTCTGGTAATTTTTCCCCAGCCATAAAGAGACTAAAGAAAATCACATAAGCCATTATAAAATTGGCCAAAGGGCCACCCATTACAATCCAAAAGCGGGCCCATTTTCCCTTAAAGGTAAAAGAAAATTGTCTTTGATCTTCAGGTATAGCATCTTTGTTAAGAGGATCATCTCCATACATTTTCACATATCCCCCTAGAGGTATTAGTGAAATCGCATACTCTGTATCACCTTTCTTAAATTTTAAGATCTTTGGACCAAATCCAATACTAAAGACTTCAACTCTAACTCCAAAGAGCCGAGCAAAGAGGAAGTGACCAAGTTCGTGAAAAAATACGAGGGGTCCTAGAAATAGGATAAAAATTGCAACTTTTTCGATTAGCATAGAAGTAACTTTAATTAAGTAAATTAGTTATAAAAATACTTAAGTATAACAGCGAAAAATGGCGCCGAATACAAAAGACTATCTATTCTATCATACACCCCACCATGACCAGGAATCAAAGAAGAACTGTCCTTTACTTTAAATTGACGCTTCATTTTAGACTGAATGAGGTCCCCAAGTTGCGAGAGAACACCCAAAAGACAGAAAATAAAAAATAACAATAGGACAGGTTTAGCGATAAGAAATGTCCAAGCTAAATACCCCAGTACTCCAGCTGTAAACATACCACCAATAAGCCCCTCAATTGTCTTATTAGGACTTACTTTCTCCCATAGCTTATGGCTTCCGAAATTTTTACCAAAGAACCATGCTCCTGTATCCATACCAAAGTTAACAACGAGCAAAATGAAAAGAAGAATTCTCCATTCTGAATAGTGGAGTACATTGGTCAAAGAGATCATTGGAAGAACAAAGAAAATCCCTGTCACATAAGGAAACTTCACTGAAATTTCCTCTAATGTCTTAGACTCCATTGGGATATAAAAAAGGTAAAATAGGAGTAAAACGTTTAATAAGAGCGCCACATTTACAATAGCAAAGTGCATCCCAGTTGTGACGTCTAAAAAGTTAAAATAAACAAAGGGAATAATGTAGAGCAACTGACTTATAAAATAGGAAATTGAAAAGCGCTTTCTCTTAATAATATTACAAAAAAGCTCATCTACTGCTATTGCACCAGCAAATAATATAAATCCCAAGGTAGGCTTTTTACCAAAGGTAATACAGACTGCAACAATCGCTGCCATAACAACTGCTGAGATAATTCTTTTTATAGTATTAGCTGACATTTTTTCACCTGTAGATTTGGTTCAATTCTTCTAGATTCTTTCTAGCAAGAAGACAGCTTTCATCAAGAGACTCTGTAGCCCCAATCGTACCAAATCTTCTTTCCCTTCCAGAAACTTGATAAATTATGCCTCGAAATTCTTCCCTTGTGAAATCTGGCCACTTAGTTGGAGTAAAAAAGAGCTCCGCGTATGCCATTTGCCAAAGTAAAAAGTTTGAAATTCGTTGATCTCCACCAGTTCTGATTAAGAGGTCAACATCCCCTAAGTCTGGTTGATAAAGATTCGCTTCCATATCCTCTTCAGAGAAAGGACGCTCTGGATTTGACTGTGCCCATTTATTGACAGCATTTATCATCTCATTTCTACCACCGTAACCAAATGCGAAAGAAAGCTTAAGACCTTTGAAGTCTTTTGTTTCCTTTTCAAGCTTATTAATAAGCTCTCTGGTTGGTAGAGGAAGATTTGAAACATCTCCAATAACTTTGAAGCGAACTCTATTTTTAAGAATTTTTCTTCGTTCTTTGAGTAGGAACTTTTTTAAAAGATTAAAAAGTGTAGTTACTTCTCCAAGAGGTCTACTCCAATTTTCTGTAGAAAATGCGTAAAGAGTAAGCGCATGGAGACCTAGATCATCAGCTTCTTCTACAATATCGCTGACAATTGAAGAGCCGCGTATATGACCCCAAACACGAGGACGGCAGCGGTTTTGTGCCCATCGTCCATTCCCATCCATAATAATGGCAACATGTTTAATTTTGTCATTAATATTCACGACTCTTGATTCCTTGTATTAAAGGGAAAGAATTTCTTTTTCTTTCGCTTCCATGATCTCATCTACTTTAGATACAAATTTGTCAGTAACTTTTTGGATTTGATCTTGAAATTTCTTAGAATCATCTTCAGAAATTTCTTTTGCCTTTTCAGCTTTCTTCACGTCTTCATTCTTATCACGACGTGCATTTCTAATAGAAATTTTTGCATCTTCACCAAGTTTTTTAACGTCCTTAACTTGTTCCTTTCTTCTTTCTTCTGTTAGAGCTGGAAAAGGGATACGAATTAAGTTTCCGTCATTTGATGGAGTTAGTCCTAAGTTTGCACCTAGAATTGATTTTTCAATATCAGCAATCATTGTTTTATCAAATGGCTGAATTTGTAATAAACGAGCTTCAGGAGTAGAAACGTTTCCGACCTGAGCTATTGGAGTTTGAGCTCCATAGTAATCAACAGTAACACCATCAAGTACACTTGCACTGGCCCTACCTGTTCTCACTTTTGTTAACTGATGTTTTAAAGAGCTTAAGGCTTTTTCCATTTTATCTTCAAGTTCTAATAGAATTTCATCAATCATTTCAACCCTCTACTTTGAAACTGTGGTACCAATTTGGTCACCAATAACTACTTTTTGAATATTACCTTTTTCAAATACATTAAATACAATAATTTCGATGTCATTATCCATACAGAATGTAATGGCCGTTGAGTCCATTACCTTAATACCCTTATTAAGAACATCGATATAATTAAGCTGATCAAAGCGAACAGCATCTTTATGTTCAACAGGATCTTTATCATATATCCCATCAACTTTTGTGGCTTTTAAAATTACATTTGCATCAATTTCTGATGCTCTAAGTGCAGCAGCAGTATCTGTTGTAAAATAAGGATTACCTGTACCACCAGCAAAAATCACGACACGACCTTTTTCCAAATGCCTTACGGCTCTTCTTCTAATATAAGGTTCAGCAATCTTTTTCATCTCGATGGCGGTGAGAACTCTAGTATAGACACCCTTTCTCTCTAGATGATCCTGAAGAGCAATAGAGTTAATAATCGTAGCCAACATTCCCATATGGTCGGAAGTTGTTCTATCCATACCGATAGTTGCTCCAGCAACTCCACGGTGAATATTTCCACCACCAATTACGATACCGATTTCCACACCCATATCATTCAATGTTTTAATTTCGCTAGAAAGTGCTTCAAGAGTTTCAGGATCGATTCCTGTTCCTTTATTTCCAGCTAAGGCTTCGCCTGAAAGTTTTAGTAAAATCCGTTTATATTTCATGCTTTAAAAACTCCGGCATTTTAAATTTTAAGCGTTGAAATTTGAGTTGCAACACCCGGATGCTTTCTAAAAGAGCTCTAATTATAAAAATTTAAAATAGCTCTCTTACCAGCTTCCTACTTATCAAAAAAAGGGGCCAATAGGCCCCTTTCTTTAAAACTTAATTTTTGACTTAGTTACCACCAGTCATTTTTGCTACTTCATCAGCAAGGTTATCTTCTTTCTTTTCGATACCTTCACCAAGAGTAAGCATGTTAAAGCTAGTTAGAGTTAGCTCAGCGCCAACTTCTTTACCAACTTTTTCAACTAGTTTCCCAACTGTTAAGTCAGGATCTTTAACAAATTTTTGCTCAAGAAGACAAACTTCAGAAGAAAGCTTCTTAAGTTTACCATCAACAATTTTGTCGATCATATTCTCAGGCTTCCCTTCTTCTTTAAGTTGAGCAGCATAGATAGCGGCTTCTTTCTTCTTAAATTCTTCATCAATATCATTAGCAGATAGAAACTTTGGAGAAGCAGCAGCAACATGCATGGCTACGTCCTTCAAAAGCTCTTGAACTTGTTCATTAGAGGCATCAGCACCTTTAACTTCTACAAGTACACCAATTCTACCACCGTGGTTGTAGCTTCCAAGAGCACCATCAGTATTCTTAGCTACAAATCTTCTGATATCAATTTTCTCTCCAAGCTTAAGAGTAAGTTCATTTACATCACTTTCTTTAGCTGCTTTAAGAGCAGTAATATCAGCATAACCTTCTTTAAGAATGTCATTAGCTACTGACTTAGCGAATCCTTGGAAATCATCACCTTTAGAAACAAAGTCTGTTTCACAGTTAACTTCAACAAGTACACCTTTATTACCTTCAACTAGAGTAGCAACTGTACCTTCAGCAGCAACACGGCTTTGCTTCTTTTGAGCAGCAGCAAGACCTTTCTTACGTAGGAAGTCTACAGCAGCTTCCATGTCACCATTAGTCTCTGTAAGAGCTTTCTTACAGGCCATCATTCCAGCACCAGTTTGTTCTCTAAGAGTTTTTACATCACTTGCTTTAAAAGACATTTTTCTATCCTTATTAGTAATTAGTTATTCGTGATTTAATTAAGCTTCTTCTTCACCGATAAGATCGATATCGTGCTCGAATTTCTCAATAATTTCTTTTTCAAGAGCAACGTCACGTCCTGGCTCAGAAGAACCAGACTTAAGTTTAGCTTTGTTTCCGTTAGTTCCTTCAAGAACAGATTGACCGAAGTACTCAGTGAAAAGAGTAACTGACTTGATAGCATCATCGTTAGCAGGAACTACATAATCAACACCATCTGGATCACAGTTAGTATCTGTAAGAGCAACAACTGGAATACCTAGTTTATTAGCTTCTTGAACAGCAATTCTTTCATTGTTTGGATCAACAACTACTAGAGCACCAGGAATTTTTCTCATATCTTTAATACCACCAAGGTTTCTTTCAAGCTTAGTGATATCTTTGTCGATTTTGATTCTTTCTTTTTTAGTAAGAAGATTAAAATCACCAGTTTCTTTCATTTTTTCTACTTTACGAATCTTATCAACAGAAAGAGTAATCGTTTTGTAGTTTGTAAGCATTCCACCTAGCCAACGGTGAGTTACATAGAAAGCTCCACATTCTTCAGCAGCTTTTTTAACTGTTTCAGATGCTTGTCTCTTTGTACCTACGAAAAGTACTGGCTTTCCTTCTTGGCAAGTTTTCTTAATGAAGTCATAAGCTTGCTTAGCCATAGGAATTGTTTTACCAAGATCAATAATGTAGATCCCGTTTCTTTCTCCAAAAACGTATTTCTTCATTTTTGGATTCCACTTGTGAGTTTGGTGACCGAAGTGCGCCCCCGCTTCTAACAAATCTTTTAACTGTAACTCTTTAGACATTTCGATTCTCCTTATCTGAGAGTTGATGGTTAATCTCATCACCTGCGCTGGCCACTTTTGGACCAGACCACCAACCAGGTGATTGGACGTTAAAACCCCATTTCTGGGGACAAAATTATAGTGAATAGTGTGTAACACACCGGCTAAAAAGGGGCAAGAGAAGAGTTTAAATTATATGGAATTAAGGTCCTCAGCACTCCAGAGTACCTTTCGACGCTTAGAGCCTTCGGCTGGCCCAACAATTCCTTTTGACTCCATTTCCTCAATAAGATTTGCTGCTCGATTATATCCATTTTTAAGTCTTCGCTGGAGCATAGATGCACTAGCTGTGCGGTGCTCCACGACAGTCTTTACGGCCAGTTTAAAGTACTCTTCATCAGAAGAAGGATCACTTATTCCACCAGAAATATGGGAACCAAACGCATAAGGGTCTTTCTCCTCCTCGCCGCCATTTTCTAAGAAATCCATGGCCCCAGTGTGATAACACTTTGGAATTGTGTTCTCCAGCTTATCAGCTAGAACTTCAATTTCATCTTCATCTACATATGAGGAGTGAACTCTCAGATTATTTGTACCATGACGATAGAGCATATCCCCTTTACCTAGAAGTTTTTCAGCTCCTATTGAGTTAAGAATCGTTCTAGAGTCCTGAGAGGAAGTTACTCTGAAAGAGACCCTTGTCGGGAAATTAGACTTAATAAGACCTGTAATAACGTCAACGGAAGGTCTCTGGGTAGCAATAACAAGATGGATACCAGCCGCACGAGCCTTTGCTGCAAGACGACAAATATTGTTCTCAATATCTTTACCTGCCTTCGTTAAAATAAGATCTGCAAATTCATCCACTATAATAACGAGATAAGGAAGTTCGTAATGCTCTTCTGGCTCATTTTCATAGAATGGATGGATTTTAGCTAGCATTTCAGGAGTGGCCCGCTTCAACTTCTCATTAAAGCCTTCAATATTTCTCACTCCTAGCTCTTTTAAGATGGAATAGCGTCGCTCCATTTCCTGACAGGCCCATAGTAAAGAAATAGATGCAGTCTTTGCATCAGTTACAACGGGCATAACCAAATGAGGAAGATTTGCATAAAGAGCAAGTTCCAATTGTTTGGGGTCAATAAGGATAAGCTTCATCTGACTTGGTGATTTCTTTACTAAAAGAGAAACAAGTAAAGTGTTGATGAAAACAGATTTACCAGCTCCCGTAGCCCCAGCTACGAGCATGTGAGGCATGGATGCTAAATCCACGACCAGTGGTTCACCAAAGGCATCCTTACCCATAGCGATGGGTAGCTTATTGGAGGTCTTTTTAAATTCATTAGAGCTCAATACTTCATCGAGATAAATAATTTCTCGTGGATTTCTTGGAACTTCAATACCTACAGTTGCTCTTCCCACCATTGGGTAAACAATTCGAATAGGCGCACCAAGAAGGGCCATTGAAATTTCACTCTCTGCATTTGTAACTTTAGAAACCTTTACACCTGGACCTAGCTCCAGCTCGAAAGTATCAACAACCGGTCCCTTTAAAATATTTACGATTTCTCCATCAATTTTAAATTCCGCCAGAGTAGACTGAATTGAATTGATAATTTTCTCGAAGTAATCAGAGTCGGGATGGCGTTGAGCTCTCTTTGAGGTGACATCTGTTAAAGTAGTAACAATATCGTAGTATTGTTTTTCATTTTGCTGTTCACTCTTAAGTTTGTAGTTCTTTACAGCCTCATCTCTCTCCGAAGTCGGACCTGATGAAAAGGGCTCAGATAAAGACGTTCGCTCTTGAAAAGAATTCGATTCACTCATCTTCTCATCTAAAGTATTCATATTTGATGGCGTCATATCCTGAGAGGAAATGGTATTTTCATTTTCATTCACACTCACCTTTGGGGTGAAGTGAACTTCTTCAATTTCCATCTCTTCATTTTTCTTATCTCTTCTCGTTCTTGAAGCTAATTTTTCTTTAAGAGACAGAGTCGTCATCGAGCTTTTCTTAGAATCTGTTAGCTTTTTAGGAGAAGTGTCACCCTTTAAGGCTGAAGGAAGCTTAACCTGTAATCTTCCTTTTAAATTTTGATAGAACGTCGCTGTACTTTGATAGAGTTTAACAGGATTAGCAGCGACTAGAAATCTCCAAGTCTTCTCTGGCAAGTGCCCAAGGAAAGTAAAAAACTGAATAGAGGCATCTTTAAAAGATGAGCGGAAAGATCCCGCCAAGAAGGCCACTAAAAAGAGAAGTCCTAAACCAAGTCCTTCCCAAGAGCTAATATACTTCTTTAAAATAAAATTAACTCCGCTACCTAGAAAGTTAGGAGAGAAAAAATAAAAACAAAATAAAGTTCCCAAACTCAAGGTTAAAATATTTAGAAGATCAAATGGATAGCTTCTTTTAGAAAATTTTAAAGTATAAAAACAAGCAAAACATAGAAATGGAAATAGAGTCCATGGCCCAAGATAGTATCCTACAAATACAATTACCGAAGAGTAAAAATAAGAGATTGCACCGATTGATTCTGATGAAGAACTAATCGACAAATAGTTATCTGGTAACGAGTCCCCGAAGTAGAAAGCAGCAAGAGACAATATTGTCAGGATAAAGAGAAAGAAGAGCTCTGCCTTGAGCAGTTTATTGATCATATTATTCATAACTTCTATTTTACTCGTCACCTGCGTAGACGTCTACTTTTAGGAGCCCATCTTTGAATAAAAGCTCCTCTTTTTTTCAGTTATTTCAATGACTTTGATCTTTATTGACCTAATATTGAGGCACTCCTAAATCTCAAACATTATCGTTAACCCCCCAATATCTCGTTAATTCAGAGGAAATTTGTATATATTTTCTAAGAAATGCCGATAAAGAACTAGTATTGATACATAAGGAAATTATTAATCTATGCGAAAGAAAGTACTACGAAACTCAATATTCATCGCTTATTTGGCCATAGCTCCACTCCATCTGGTGCATGCTGAATCAGATAAGCCTAAAACCACTGTCTATGCTAATTACAACGACGATTTTCGTATTAATCTTTCTCAACTTTTTATACCTGTCATTAACTCAATAAAAGTTCTCAATGCAGACACAGGTGAAGAAACCTATTTGAGAGCACCAGATGACTATGAAATTAAAGTTATCGGAAAAGCCGATGACATGTACGAAATAAGCATTATGAAAAACGGTCAGCCACTTGAAGGCAACTTCCTAACTGATCCACAAAACGTTAAGAAAGGGGTCAACTGGGGCGCTGTTAAAACAATTGTAAATAATCTAGATGAGATCAGAAAAGGTCTCGTTTTTGAAAAGATTTGTGATGCCGTTCCTGTCGTTCCTACCCAAGATGACCACACCCCCACTCCACAGGCTGGACGAAGAGGGGCAAGAGAGGAAAGTTTAAGTGGCCTTATACCTGATACTTATGTTCCTCCTTCGGAAGGAGAATTTCATGAAGGTTGTGAGGTTTTAGCGGTTCAACCCATTAACGAAGAAGATTCTGATAAACTTACTCAATGTGTAAGCTCGATTCAAACTGCAATCTCCAGCGGAAACAGAAATGCTAACGGGGAACTTAATAGAGAAAAAGTTTTCAAAGCAATGTTCTCTAAGCTTAAGCCTGAAGAACAAGCTTTTGCAGGCTATATTTTTACTGCTTTTGGTGAATCCGATATGTGGGTAAGCAAAGAAAACCCAGAAGAAGCCATGTTTGTTATGAAGGTTCTGCAAAATAGAAAAAGAATGGCTTTAGACCAAGGGGCTAATGAGCCTTACAATGTTTTAGATGTAGCGCTTGATCCTTGGCAATTCTCTACTTACAACGCAAATGATCCGAACTGGAAAAATGCTATCGATCCTTTAAAAAATAATGATTATTCAGGAATTGTAGAAGCTTTTAGAAGAATGACGGATCCTGAATTATCAAGCTGGGAGCCTGCTGATCAAATGGATAATGTATCCCATTATAGAAGGGACTATCTTTCAGATCCTTGGCCATCGAGTTCTAATCAAAGAGTAAGAGTAAGACCTAGCGTAAATGGGGTTGACCCGAGAAGTGACTCCTCAACACGCTCTGGATCTGTAGGGCCATCTGGTTACAATTACATCTATACTAATGTTGATGGACCAAAACATTGGATTTATACCGAATCAACTAGAGGAAATTGGCGCTAATGAAAAAACTAGCTTTCATCACCCTTTTAATATCACTATCTTTTAATTCATATGCGAGAACATATGGTGAAAGGTCCAGCGATTGGAAAGTCATTAAAGGTGATAATGGATACTATCTTAAAAAGCTAGATCCCGAACCTAAAATGATAAAGATTCAAACAATTGGTGGAAGCCCAGAAGTTCAAGAAGTTCAAAAGAAAGAAGAGGCTCCAGAACATATCTTTGTGGTTTACAAGGCAGGAAGTGCAGGTACGAGTCACATTGTGACCGCTTATCGAGCCGTAGTCTTTCATTTAAAAGATAATAAATTTATTGGAGACCTCCCTTTAAAGTACGTTAGCCAACAAGGGAAAGACGTTACTCAACCGACTTGGAAATTTTCAATGGGCAAACTTGTTGTCAAAGATCCCTCATCCGGAAGTGAAAAAACAATTGATCTTAGATAAAAAAAGCCTTTCATTATGAAAGGCTTTTTTTTATTTAAAGTGTTTTGCATAAAACTGATCCCGAAACGCCATAAAGGCCTTCCAATTCTCAGGAGCGTGAAATTTCTCTTTTTGAGAATTCATTACCTCAGCCTCTCTATTTTTCATTTTATCTAGTTCATTTTCCAGAAATCTTAATTCTATCTTTGATTTCATATCTGAGAGTTCTTTAATTAAAGCTCCTTCAGATGATACAAAGTTGATCGCAATTTCTTCATTTAGCTCAAGTTCACCACTTAAAAACTCATAGGCTGCTAACAACCAGTCATTTTGAAATTCAGAACTTTCATAAACTTTTACAAAATTAGTCGTGTGTAAGACATTTTCAACATAACTGTCTTTGAATTCAGCAGTCATTTTTGGATTATATTGCTTCTGCTCCTGAACTTTCTTGATAATGTCATCATCATTCTTTTTCGTTTCGATTTCCATTTTAGCAATGAAGTTCTCACCGAAAGTTATGGCCCTAGTTCTAGCGTCCATAAAGTCAAAGGCAAAAACACTTACAACCATACTTGGTAAAGCAAGTTTAACTCCCCAAGCCCAAAATAGATTTGAAATATTCTTTTCTTTCACTTCTTCATTTTCAAGACCAGCTTGCTCTAAAAGCTTCTTTTTCTTTTGGCTACGCTTAAAATCAAAGATCTCATTGATATCATTTCTTATGTTTAAGTTTTCATACTCAAAATTTTCTTCAATATAAGAGATGATAGACTCTCTCATTTGTTTTTCATCATCTTTAAATCTTTTAGAGAGTTCTTTTTCCTTATCATTAATTCTATTTTTATACTCATTTTCAAGTTCTTCAGTTCTTAAACGTGTCTTTTCTAAATGGACTTTGTCCATACGCAGAAGTTCTTCTTCTTTATGCTGAGTTAGTTTATGATACTTTTCTTCAATCTCATGCTCTAGAGATTCTTTTTCTAAAAGAAGATCTTTTTTAGCCCTATAAAGCTCTTGGATATCGTGTTTACGCTTTTCCTTGTGAGCCCGTTGTTCTTTCTCTATCTGACTTCTCGCCTCACTAACAATTCTGTCTTTAAAAGAAACTAACTTTTTCAGCTCTTTTCTTTTGCTTTTTTCAATCAAAAGTAAGTTATGTTCATGAAGCTTTTTGAATCTTTGATCTTGTGCGCTTTTAAGTGAATCGAGGTGATTAAAAAATCTTTCTTTTTTGAGAGCAAAATAGTGTTTGAGTCTTTTCTTGCGCTCTTTAATCTCTTCTTGAAAATCACTTTCCAACTGAGATAGCTCTGACTCAACAGCTTTCTTTCTTGTTTCAACCTCTGAAAGACCTTTCTTTCTCTCTTTTTCTGCGTTTTTTAAAATCAAAGAACTCTTAGATCTCGCAGAATCTAGAACAATTTCAGCTTCTTTAGCCTTCGATATACAGAACTGGTCAGCTTCACTTCTCTTAAGATCTGCCTCTTCTTTTACACGACGAACCTCTTCTTGAGCCTTTCGAACTTCTTCAGCCGCATAATTTAGGGCTTCCATCTTTTGCTGACTACCTTCATCTAGCAGCCTCTGTCTTTCTTTAAACGATTCTTGAATAATTCGATCAGCATCTTTTTTAATTGCATCTGCTTTAAATCGTGCATCAACAAGAATATGCTCTTTTTCATCATCAAGTTCATTAATAAACTCATTATATTTTCTTTCTTGATCTATTTTCTTTTTATTAAGCTCAGACTCTAATTTTTGTTGTTTTTGAAAAAAGTCCTTTTCCCACTTCCTTTCTCTCTCAGAAAGTTTTTGGGACAATTGCTTAAATCGAACTTTTCTTTCATATTCATATTTTTGTTTTTCTGCTTCTATATCAGATTTGAGGGCCAAGAAGGCCAATTCTTTTTCATTTTCTAAACTATTCTGATAGTCCGAAAGATCTAAAATGGCGGTCTCTAATTCATTTTTTTGACTATCAAGTTCTTCCAAGCTTTTGAACTTTTGTTCATACTCTAAGCAAAGAGTATCGTAAGCTTCGTTAAGCGTTTTAATTTCAACTGACTTAGATTCTAAATCCTGTGTAATTGACTTTAGGCTTCTCTCTTTAAGGTCAACTTCATCTTGAATATCTCTAAAGCGTTTCCTATTTTGATCAATATTGGATTCCAGGTCGACATTCTTTTCAACCAAGTTACGATGTTCTTCTTTCACTTGATTTAATTGACTTAGACCATCTTTTTTACGCAGAGATATTTTCTTATCAATTCTTAATAATTCTTGATTTAAATCTTGTAACTTAAATCGATAATCTTCTTCCTTTTTTTGTAATCGGTTGAAATCATCTTTTTTTGCTTGAATTTGTTCTTCAATGCTATTTTTTTGAAAAATATATTCATTTTGAGTATCTTCTAATTCTTCCTTAATGGCCGCAATCTTATGCTCTAACTGCATACACTGCCTAGAATATCTTTCTTTTTCACGCTTGAGTCGCTCAACTTCTAAAATCGTAACTTGAGCACCTTTTTCACTTTGTCGAGAGACTATTCTTTGATCTTTTTGAACACTTTTCTTACGGACATCTTGAATAGAAGAGGTCACTTCTGATTTGTGACCTCCACTTTGTTGAATATCCGTTTTTTTCTTAGGACTGTTCATTTATAGATTCTCCAATCAGGCTGCACTTTCTTTGTCTGTTTCTTCTTCAGAGTCCGCTTCTAATTCAGGGTGTTCATGACTAACGCTCTCAGTAGGTGCCGTTTCTTCTTTTGGCTTTTCTGTTTCTACTGGTTTTTTCAATTCTGGAACCTCTTTAGAAGCCAGTAGATCTTCCCTGCTTTGAGGTACCGTATCCTCTTCTTTTTCAGGAGCTTCATTTTGCGGAGGCTGATGACTTGCATCTGAGTTCAAACGAAACTTTGCAGTACCATCTTTTGATACCCCTTCCGATTCTTTAGGGTTTCTCTGCTGTAGCCACCATCCTTGAATAGGTCGAGTCAGTTTTACAAAGCCCGGCTTTACATTCAGTTCCTTGGCGACAACATCCTCTGCCAAGACAAGAAGTGGGTCTTCATCTTCCTCAAGATGTAATTTATCTTTAGGTAAATTATTATTTGATGAAATTGACCAGAGAGTATTGAAACTTTCAGTGAAATTTTCAATCGTACTTACAAATTGTTTTTCAGCGCTAAAGAAAGTATTCAAAAGCGTCAAACTAACAGAAAGTACGATACCTAAAATAGATGTCGACATTGAAAATGATACTTTTAAAAGAAATGTATCCATTATCATTTTACTATTTTCAACATCAGATAGGTCCATTCCACCAAGTTCTGGTAGAGCCTTCATAATCCCAATAAATGTTCCAAAAATACCTCCAACAATAAATAGATTTGGGAGAATATTTAAAAAGTCATTCAGACCACCCATAGGAATAATTCCAAATATTCGATTGAAACAGGGGTTGTTTTGAAGCACATTTTTACTCAAATCAACAAACTTAGGTGTTTCGATATCAAAACGATAGTAGCGAACCTTTCTGAGTACATCATTTACAACTCTTGCGCATCCTTGTTGAACGAGAAATACTCGATCCATCCAATTCATAACAACATCCGGATTCCTTCTTTTCATAATGGAACGAACCTCAAAAGTTTCATAAAATGTAATCTCAAGTAATTTCTTGGTAATCACAAAAAATGATAAATCTGATGTGTCTTCGACACTATTAATATAACGCTGAATTCTCTTTTCAAATTCTGCACTAAACCAATATTCTCTTTTAATCGTCCACCAAATAAGTACTCTTGCAATTATTCCAATAGCAAAAGTACAAACCATAACTGGCATGAGAAAATCTGAGGCAAAAACGACTAAGAAATCTACTACTTTTTGTAAGCCCATACTGATCCTTTAATCTTTTAAATTAAAACGAATTATTACTTTTTGTGATTTTAAACAGTCATATTTTTTACAATATTCTTTTCTTGAAATTCCGCTAGCGAGATTACGACCTTTCACACCCTCAGCGAGATAACTTCGTCCAGTGACCTTAACCATAGGTGTAATTGTTTTTTGGTAATCAAACTTCATTCGACTAGTATCCGTCATATAACTAAAAATACTTTTAGCTCTTCTGAATGAAAGATCTAGATTGTAATTCAAGGCAGCTCTATCTTCCTTCTTAAGACTTTTTGGGTCGACATATTTCCCTCTGTAAGTAGGAGAAGAAAAACCAATAATTTCAACGTTTTTAATTTTCTCAGCAACTTTCTTGTCACTGAAAAGAGTTTTTGAATATTCAGGTACAAACTTCTGAAGAACTTTCTTCATCTCAGTTTTTAAGTTTGCACTACCAGAGTCAAAATACTCATCTCCAAAATTAATGGTTACCTCACCAGTTTTCCCATCAACATTGGCCTTAATACCTTTGGCCTTAAGCTTTTGCTGAAGCTGCTTTGCTAAATTCTTCTTAGCTTCAACCATTTCCTTATATTTTCCGAGATCACCAGATAGATTCTTATTCTTTTCCTTGAGATCGTTCATGGAAGCTATGTATCTGTTGTGATCAGCTTTTGCTTTTTGTAACTTATTTTCGTACTCTGAAGCCTTTTTCTCCATATCACCAAGAGCTTTTTTAGCTTGTGAAACCTTACTTTCAAGGTCATCGAGAGCTCCCTCTAGCTTCTGTCTCTCACTATCTGCTTGTTGTTTAAATTCCGCCAGACGCTTGGCCTTCTCAGCAGCGGATGCTTTTTCTTTATCTAACTGAGCATTTAACTCAGCTCTCTGTGCAGCCACTTTATTTTCAAACTCAGATTCCATATTTTTAATTTGAGCTTCATAATTGGCAGCAGCTTCTTGATACTTATTTTGTAAACGTGCTTGCTCCATTTCTTTTTGCTCTAATGTTTTATTGGCCATTAGGATTTTCTGATTAGCATTTTCAATTTCTCCCTCTAGACCTTGGAGCTTGGCTTCCATTGATTTACTTTCTTTTTTAAGTGAATTCACTTTCTTCTGATTGGCCAATCTTAATTTAAGGACTTCAGCTCGCATTTGTTTCTGAGTTTTCTTCTTATCTGCAGCCTCTCTCTTAAGTGCATCAATTTTATTCTCTAGCTCTGAATTCAGATTAGATATTTGGGAATTATTATCAGCAATTTGCTTTCTCTTAACGTTTAGATCAGATTCTAAACTTGAAATCTCTTGTTTCTTTACTTCGAGGTCACGCTGGCGATCCATAATTTCTTGCTCTTGACGTGAAATCTCTCTCTTAGCATTTGCGATGGCCTGAGCTTTTTCTTCAATATCAACAGCTTGATTCTTAATAGTTTCATCTAGGTCAGCGATAACAGTTTTTTGCTCTGTAATGATCGTTTTCTTTTCATCAATGACCTTATCTCTTTTCTTTATCCTCTTCTTGGCCAAGAGATTGGTATTGATAATATTTCTTACCATTTGCTGATATTGGTTCAACGCTTGTTTGGTCTCTACATTCTTCAGAGCTTTTCTCTCAAGCTCCCTTCTCTTTCTTTCTGCTTCAGACTGAAGAAGTTCTAGATTTTTCATAAGATCTTGATACATAGAAAGCTCAGTTTCTTTTGCTTCATTCTTTAAATAATCTTCTTTGAGGGTATTATAAGCTTGAAGTTGACGAGCAAGGTCTTCCTTTTGATTCTTCAACTCTTGTACTTGTATTGCTTTATTTATAGCACTTGCACCATTTTTAACGCTGGCAACGACGTAGAGTAAGAGAAATACGACAGATAAAACCATGAATAAATCTGAATTCGAAGTCCAGTGCTCACCTGATCCAGCATCACTTTTTGACTTCAATTTTTCATAATCAAAAGACATGTACCAACTCCATCTAAGTATTCAGTAACGTCTCGGAGAATAAATAAAAAATTAAAACTTAAAGCACTCAATCAGCTTCAAAAAAAAATAAGAAAATTCAATTATTGATAGATATCCCAAACTTACAAAGCTCACCTAAATAGTCTATTAAAACGTAAACGAATTGGCTTAACGGACAAATCTGGCCGGAAATAATATTGTAGAGAATTTGTATATGATATTTGAAAATAAATAAGAATTTTGATCTTTAGGAAAAAAAGGCAAAAAAAAAGCCCGTTCCTAAGAACGAGCTTTTTATAAATGGTGCATCTTGCTATTCTCACACTCAGTCTCCCGAGCACTACCTTCGCCGATGTT
>PASP01000020.1 GCA_002712005.1 Halobacteriovoraceae bacterium | reverse complement strand
ATAAAGATGGCGGAGGACACAGGATTCGAACCTGCGGACCCGTTAAGGTCAATGGTTTTCAAAACCACCGCTTTCGACCACTCAGCCAATCCTCCGCGAGGCTCTTAATATATTGGCAAATATCCAATTTTGCAATCTTTTGTTATCAGTTTATGCGATGTTCTAGCGAGAAAGTACCTGAATTCGACCTAAAACCTGGTCACGATCAGGTGCATTTGGAAAGAGCTTCAAATATGTTTGAAATTCTTCAATGGCCAGTCCACTTTGACCAACACCCTGATAAATAAATCCCAACTGTTTTCTGATTTTTGGATTTGCTGGCTCCTGCTTTTTAGCTCTCAAAAAAAGCTCTCGAGCGATATCATAGTTTCTTTGAGCTATTTTAATTAACCCAAGTGAAATAAGGGATTCAACATTTCTTGGTGAGATTGAGATGGCCAATTCTAAATTATCTACAGCTTCTTGCACTTTTCCCATCAATCTATAGGTTTCACCTAAGATGTAAAAGCCGTTGTAGATTCCAGGATTATTTTCTTTCTCTTTTTTTCCAGCTTCTAGGGCTTTTGCATAATTCTTGATTTCTATATAAATTTTTGCAGATAAGTAATAGGCTCCTGGATAAGTAGATAAGCGTTCAGTAACACCTTCAATCGCTTCAAGTGCTTCTTGATATCTCCCAACATTCATCAGGTTGTAGGCGAGTGTCATCCTTGTCTCAACATCACCAGGATTAACAATAATGAGTTCTTTTGCATACTTGATAACATGTTCATTATTCTCTTCCATTTGAGCTGCCTTAATTAAGAACTCATAAAAGGCCGGATCATTGGAATTGAGCTTTTCAATTCTTTCTTTTACATCCTTAAACTGTGCAAGTTGCCCATTTCTATAATAGAAGGTGGCCATGTCACCAAGCAGTTTTGGATTATCCCTATTTTCTTTAAGTGCTGACTCCACATATCCAATCGCTGTTTCAGCCCCCTCTAACTCGAATAGGATCTCACCGTAAAGTGACTTATATTCTATATTTAATGGATTTAAGGCAATCGCTTCAGAGAGTGCAGATTTACTTAATGTATATTGCCTACTCTTATTATAGATCAAGGCCATCACATAGTAATCTTCATCACGCAGCGGATTCAAGGAAACGCTCTTATTTAAAAATTTAATCGCAAGAATATTCTTATTACTTTTTTCATAAAATCTCCCTACGACAGAATAATAGAGAGGGTTTTGCTTGAGCGGAGAATTGGAAATGATATTTACTTGCGTTTGAGCTTCATCCATTTTGTTAGATTCATAAAGGGCTTTAATCAATTTAAAGTTAACTCCTGGATGAGTAGGATATTCTTTTTTCAAAAACTCTAATGTGTCGATAGCAGACTCGTAAAAGCCTCTCTTGATTTGCAAATCGATTAAATGAAGATTTGCTGGAAGGTAGTTTATTTCTAACTCTGTAGCAGCTATCGCTTCAATAAAAGCTAATTCCCATTTCTTTTCCTTCATTAGCTTCTTTGACTCTCTAATCAGATCCATTGCCTTAGATTCTAAAATAAGTTTAGTCGCGAGTTGGCCACCACCAATATCAAGAGAAGCCAGTTTTGATCTAAGCCTGTCAGAGTCACTAATCTGTAAGGCTTTCTTAAATAGAAATGCTGCGGTTTTAACATCTTTGTTAAAAGCACTAAGTATTCCCACATTTTCTAGATATTCCGCATAATATCTTGGTGACTGCTCGTAATTTAATGCTTCAACTTTTTTTAGTGTAGTTTGGTAAGCCTTGAGATTTTCTTCTCTCAATTGATATGACGCTAATTCTAGAAGAAGAGCTACACTTGAAGGATACTTATTTAATCCTGTTAAAACACTTTCCTTACCATCACTATAACGCTGATCTAGCGTATAATATTTGGAGAGAGCAATATAGGCTTCTATGGGTAGGTCGGGATATTCTATAATCTTATCTTTAACTCTCTTAGCTTTTACCAAGTCTCCAGTATCTATCGCCATATCTAAATAGAGTGCATAAAACTTAAGTGTTGGCTTTCCAACCCTAAGAAATTTTTCCATTAAATCTATCGCTGACTCAACTTTACCATTATTGCGATAAAACAAGGCCGTACCGAGTGCAATATTTACATCTGTTAAGGCCCGGGATCTCGTAATCTTAATCAAATTAAATAGAATGGCTGCGCCTTTACTCTTATTTGATACGTTTCTAAAGATCTCCCCATAAGTGAGAATTAAAAAGCCAAGAGCAGGATTACCTTTAAATTTATGTTCAATTGATGTCTTGAAGTTTACAATTGCGTTTACCTTAGCAATATAACTTCCTTTTCTATAGTCAGCTAAGCCCTTCTCATAAAACTGCTTCGCTTTTTGTGCACTTTCAACTTCGAATGTTATTGGAGCCACGATTTTTACATACTTAGGCTTAAACTTTTCAGCTTTATCAGAATCATCTTCTAATAGAAACCAAAATACGACCAAGAAAGCTAAAGCTACTATTGGCTTCATTTTTTTCTTTGGAGGCTCTTCTTCAACTACTTCATATTCTTCTTCTTTCTTATCTTCAACTTGAGACTTTTCTTTTGCTTTTTCTTCTTCAACTAAGGCAGTTTCTAGTTCTTTAGCTTCAACTTTCAAAGCCACTAATGATTTCTTATCGAAAACAACTGTAGATTCATCAAAATCAACTTCGTCTTCTTTAATCTCTTCTTCTAATTTTTGCTTTTCTTCTAGTTCTCGTTGTTTCCTTTCTTCTTCTTCTTTTTTCTTTCTCTCAAGTTCTTTGAAATATTTTAAAGCTTCTTGGTTTACAACGGTCTTATCTTCATTAGATGCTGGCTTTTTCTTTAAATCTGGTCTCTTAAGAACTACAGTCTTTTCAATCCCATCTTCTGCGTCCTTATTAAGCTCTTCTTCATTTTCATTATTACTTAACTGTTCAGGATTTTGTTCATTATATTTTTTTTCTAGCTCTTCATAATTAACTATCGTTTCATTATTCTCTCGATCAAAAGTAAACTCTTTGTGCGCATCATCCTGTTCATCTTCTACTTCTTCATCTAAGTCATCTAAATCAACTATATTCTTGGATTTTTCTTCTTTTTCTTTTCGTTTTTTTATTTCTTCTTTTTTTAGGTTACCTAGATTTATACGTGCGACAGTAGACTCATGATCAACTGTTGTATGGCTACTTTCTTTTTTAGAAATTATTTTTGCTAGAAACGCTTTTACCTCTCTTTCGTCTTGAAGAGGTTTCCAATCACCAGCAGGAAATTGTTGGATTTTTTCTTGGCCTTTTATATGGCCTTTTTTATATAGCTCACCAATTTGGGACAAGGAAAATGGTCCCACAATTCGATCGTTAATGAGTCTGACTCTATATTTTTTTGACATGATCCTTAAACACTTAAAATTACTCCTATTATTATAATCAATTGAGAGATAAAAGTGTCGAAGTGATCAATTTTTCTCACCCGAGTATCAATGCCTTGTTCTTTATTCTTCCTACTGAAATAGCCAGCACTTCCAATAAGAATTGGACATATAAGAAGAAGAGCAAGGTTTATTTGACCATTCAAGAATAGTACTTTTAAATTTTCACCAATTATAAAGTGGTTAGCCCCTATAAAGGCTCCCGTTAATAAGAGGAAGAAAACAAGATTTCCGACTTCCCGATATAATCTGTCAGGTAAAGAACATTTTATACGACTGAAGGCCAAAGCCATAAAGTAAAAATCTAACCATAGTAAAGAAGATATAAATACGCCTCCATTAATCTTATTGCTCAAAACACTTATTAAGATGGCAACACTCAAGATAATGGAACGATATGATATAAATGATTGGATTTCTTTTTTAGATATAAAGACACTTACTAAAGTTAAAAGAATCGAAATTGAAAATACAACCATAGTGAAAGTTGAGAAAACAAAGCCACCGAATGCGAGGCTCAGAATTAAAATACTTCTCGTTAAGTAATTTTCATCGATGGTGACATTCTTATTTTTGAGCAAAGAAAATGGAAATAACTTACTGGTTATAATCCAATAAATTAAAAAGACAAAGTCATTCTCAATCCCAAAGTTAAAAACTAATCCTATGAGTTGAGTCGTTAAAATAAAGATAGGCCCTAAAAAGCGTTTAGAACTTCCAATATTTTTTCTTTCCGTAGTGATCAGAAAGTCATAAGAAGCAGATAATATTATTGCATAATTTACAACATCAATATTAATGAGCTGTGATACCAGCACAACAAAAGCGACCAATATAGGAAAAAATTTATTTCTAATACTATATTGAGCGAAGCCTTTATTGGTATCGTAAATCAAAAAGAGTAAACAAGTGAAAAGGATCGGGACGATATATCTGAGATCAACATTAAACGTTGAAGATTCAAATTTCATTAAATAGACGAATACTAGGATTAGACCCATATAGAGTAATTTATTAATATACGTAAAAATTCTTGCTGCTTTGTTGTAGAGCAATACGATAAGTAACTGATAGACGAGGGTGAAAATTATAAAATTATTCATTTATCACCCCTTTAGTAGAATATGTTCTCACGGCCATCCTCATAAAAAAGAGGAATAGTGTGATTGGATAAAAGTGTTGCATATTCAGATCCATCTGAATAAACCCAATTACACCAAATACAAATATTAAATCAAATACAAGAGAAACCACTTCTTTAAATTGCTCTCTATATCTTAATACTAATAAATATAATGCAGATACAAATATACCCATCACTAAAAGTAATTCATCTAATATTGGAAGTGACATCATCAAAAAGAAATACGTACAAACCCCATAGTTCTTTCTAAATTTATAACAGACCATCAAAATAATGATCATGCTTCCTGATAACAGCTCTGTCGTTATCGAACTATAGGAAGAGGTTACTGATGCATTAATTAAGTAAAGAGTCGGCCAAAATATATTTGGAACTTTTCCACATGCTATCTTCATAGCTTCCTTAGAGCATTTATATAGAGAAGCTAGACTTATTACTCCTATTAATAATTCTTGATAAAAGTTAATTATTAAATTTGGTTGAAGTAGATATTGGCCAAAATAGTCATCGATGAAGAGATTAATAATTAAAACGCTCATGACAAGATAGAAACTTCGGTCCTTGGCTTGGTCGTTAAATAGGTTTAGTAGCTTATAGAGAATAAGGGAGAAGAATAAGTTTCTTTCATATGTTTGTTCGAGAAATAAAAGGGGTGCAAGAGATATGAACTGAAGTATCAGTTTACCAATATAATGTTTACTAAGACTTGATTTTAAGTAGAGTGTTGTAAGAAAACTAAAGGAAGCAACAATGTAAATTTTAGAATATTCAATTTCACTCAGGTAACTAAAAACCAAGCTTAGTATTAATAACAATACCGTATCCACATCTTTTAACTTACTATTCAGTCTATCTCCTAGAAAAATCAAGATTCCAAGAGCAGTTATTAAGATAGAAACGTAAATAATGAAATTCATAAATACCGTCCAATCAATAGTACACTCACAATAAATATGAATATTGACCAAATCAAGGATTCATCGAGCCCATCAACTTTAAGAATCCTATATCTTAAATACGGTTTATTATTTATCTTCTCATTAAATTGTTCTTTATTACCTCTATAGACAGATAATGAGTCGATCGTAATCCCTTCAAAGATATTAAGATACTTCATCATTAAAGGCCTAAAGCCTTTAAAAACAAAAGCTACTAATACTGAAATCAAAAGAAATATAAGTGTCCAAGGGTCAAAATAGAGAAGTTCCTTCCCACAAAGGAAAATTAGAGCAACTAGTGATAATCCGTAAGACAAGTATTTCTCTTGCTTCTTCATTAAGCTATCTCTTGATGACTGTCTAGCTTCTAATACTGCTAACTTCGTGACCCTAGTCATATCTAAGAGAATAAGAAATAGAGTTAAATCTATTGTCCAGTTTCTTGATGCAAACAACCACGAGAGAGGACTCCCTGGTGCTCCACTAATCATATAAACTGTAGCGATGCCCACAAAGATTTGAACATACGATATATTCTTTATCGATCCATCCTGAACTTCAAGCTGATCAATTAATTTCATGAGTTCAATTCTAGCCTGTAAAAATAATTCAACTGATAGATAGCTAGCAACTAAAAATAACGGCTCAGATGTTTTCAATAGTAGGAAAAGTCCTATCGCCAAGAATAATTTTATGTGCTCCGACTTATTATTAATAATGATGAGAATTGCACCAAATAACAAAGTAATGAGAGGTGAATAATTCATCATGAAGTGAGAGTCATTCCATCCGCTTAAGAAAAGTATATATAAAAGTGGTAACAATCGATCTAGGTCTTTTAATAAATGAATATATAAGAATACGGCCACTAATATAATAGGAGACCACGCATAGAATACATCTGAAAACCCATTAATAAGGGGAAGAATTAAAAATACTAGTGATAAAAGTGCTCTTAAGCCCGACTCTCTATTGTAGGCAATGGTTGCAATCGAAAATAAACCCATAGTCAAAAGAGTAGAGTCTTCCAGATTCATCACCAAAAGACTCGTTGTTAAAAGTAATAGGCAATTATAGATATAGTGCTTAATACTTTGCTCGTTTCTAGTACACAAAACTACTGTAATAAAACATAACCCTATTATCTTAGCTGTGACGATTTCTATTTCTAAAGAAAAGAATGAATATATTGCTACAAGAAGTGAATAAACAGGTAGCTTGAATGTTTTGATATTTAAATCTTTTATCTTCAGCTCTTTCCCAAACGGAAAAGTAAGTATAAATGAAAGGGCTAAGAAAATAGATACGATCAACATTAATTATCATCCTTATTTTTTGCATGATTTAATGTTTCGAGTGCCTTTGCCCCAATCAAGACCATTACAATAAAAAATGGGAAATAAAGCTCGAAAATATCTTTTTCTAAAAACAAAATTGCTAACGCAATCAGAGTTGTTAATAGGAAAGAAATCATCCTACCAATATCTATTGTTTTCTTATCAATAACAATTCTTTGAAAGAATATTATTATACTTAAAATGAGAACTGTTCTTAACCAAATCATTTTACTTTCAACCTCTTTGGAATCATGACAAGAAAAGTTACTACAACGAGACTAACCTCACCCAAAATAATCATAAGAGGGGATAATTGATTTGCTTCCATAATTGGTATTTTATAGCTCATTATGGCCAGTCCAATTAAAGGTGCAAAACATAAATAATTAATTATTTTTTCTTTTATACTGCGACTAGAACCAACAGATCTTCTAATTCGAGGATTAATATTCTTATTTTTAGATAGTAATGGAGTACAGACTCCTAGAAATAACAGAGCGTAAGAAATCCCTTTTTCATTAAGTATTATTACAACCAAAGTGATTAAAAAAAGATAATAGACTTTATCTAATAAGCTCGAACGCACAAAGACTGCTACTACTGCTAACGCTAATACGAGGACGGAATATATAATCTCAATATTCATTAAAGACCATCTCCCGTTTTCTTTTCACAAACACGTAACGATATACCCATATTGAAACTAAGGTAAAAATATACTTACTCATGAATGAAAGAATACATATAACTGAATTAAGCACTGACCTATCTTCTAAGGAAAATAATGTTGGTGCTGAATAGCCACCCAAGAAACAAAAGATGAATAATATTATGTAACCATTGATTGTTGATAACTTAACGATATCAAAACTATCACTTGGACTATCAATTTCATTAATAATTATTTGAAATAGGGTAAGTGCCCCAATTGGATTTATATAGATTAAATACTTCCTCATCCCAAACTCTGTATATTGTCTTTGATATTCTAAAACTTCATTGAAATTATAGAATTTACCGACAAGAAGAAAAGAGGCCAAAAATATGATGAAAAGTAATAAGCTTTTCTCGTTTATTTTTAAATGAGTTGAGCTTAAAGGCCTTATGATTTCATTGATCATCATAAAGAACACAAAAATTAATAAAGAATTCTTATTCTCAATAAGTCCGAGCCTAAAGTGATCACCAAATAAAATAATCTCATCTGAAAATGGCAACAGCGTGAGGGGAGCAAATGTAAAAAATAGTCTCAAGAAGGAGAATAGAGTTTTAAAAAGATTACTCTTTTTTAAGTTATTATTTTCAAATACTTTTTTAAAGAAACTTATTTGTAAAAAGCCAATTCCCACAATTTTTTTTCTTTTCAATATCGATTCGAATTCTTCCTGTACCCACAACATTAGGCTAAAGCAGCTAAATAGAAGAAGTATGAAGTGGAGTGCGCGAATAATTTCAGTTGTTAAACTCATTCAGCTATCCGCTTTTTTAAAGGTTTTAAGTATTTGAGAATAATTATAAAAAAAACTAATCCGATAAAGATTATTTTAGAGTACTTCACTAAGAATGAATAATCACTTCCAAATAGATTGAGATAGATGAGCCATGTTAGCAATGGAATTGAATACTTTAAGTTCCTTGGCCAGTTACTTCTTTTCTTGATTACGACTTGTTTATTTTTAGGTCTAGAAAAGTAAAAAAGGGCCAAAAAGATTTGGCCCAGTATAATTGCAACAATGGTAAGGCTGACTGTCATTTACTCCAAAAAGATCTTTGCGTTAGTTGCTACTAACATGATCTTTTCCCAGAAAATTCCTAAAAAGAGCACTGGAACAGTTAATGAAACAATAATTCCTTGATTCAATAAGCTAAATCCTGAAATCTGCTCTTCACTCTCTGCTGGCTTGAGAACCATCAAACGAATAATTTTCATGTAATAGTACATAGATATCACAGAGTTTAAGCCTGCAATGATTGCTAATACATAGTATTTTTTGATGACAATAGCATTGAAGATATGAAATTTTGCAACAAACCCTGAGAAGGGAGGAAGTCCAGCAAGACTAAACATAGTAATCGCCATCATTATAGACATAACAGGATATCTATAAATCAATCCGTTAAATCTTTCAAAGTGATCATTTCCATATTTGTCATTAACAAAGGATACAATATAGAAAGCAACTAAGTTCATGAAAAGATAAGTAATCGCATAGAAAACAACACTTCTAATTCCGACTTCACTAATTACTAAAATCCCTAAAAGCATTACACCTGCGTGAGAGATTGAAGAATAGGCGAGCATTCTTTTAACTGAACGTTGTCCGATCGCACTGATATTTCCAACTGTCATGGTTAATGCTGCTATAACACTTAAGATTCCAACCCATCCCATATTCATCGCACCTTCGTGTGAGAAAAATACAGTTGTAATTCTAATCAAAGCAGCTAATCCAGCAACCTTAGGAACAACACTAAAGAAAGTAGTAACAGGTATGGGAGATCCCTCATAAACATCTGGTGACCACATGTGAAAAGGAACACAAGCAATTTTATATCCAAGACCTGCTAAAAATAATAGAAATGAAGGCAATAAGATAGCAACCTGAACAGTAGTTAACTCCTGAAGAGCAACACCAATTTCAGTAAAGTTAATCGTACCGAGTACACCAAAGATATGACTCATTCCAAAGAGCATTATACCCGCTGAAATACCGCCATATAATGAATACTTAAGACCTGCCTCAGAACTTCTATCGTCTGATTTCTTTAAACTAGCTAGTACATAAGATAAGATCGATAAGGTTTCGATACCTATATACAGAAGAAGCATATTGTTCGCTGATGACAGAAGCATTCCACCAACAAGAACACCAGTGGCCATGATAGTAAACTCAGGTCTTAGGTTCCCTTCAATATCTTTACTTTGACTTACTAGATATGTAGCTCCCATGGTTCCAAGAACCATCACTATTTTTAAAAGAGTTGAAAACGGATCAATTACTGCAGAATTTGTAAAAATAGCCACTGCCTCATGCTTTAAGTTCAAGCATAAAAATGTAAGCACTGAAGCAAATCCAATATATGCAGCAAAGAAGAATAAGCCTCTTTCTTTATGCTCTTCCTTATAAGTAGCTTCGATAAGAATCAGCCCAAACATCGTTACACAGGCAAGAAGTTCTGGAACAAAATGACTTAAACTCGCTAAATAATTTAAACCCATGGTTAAAACCTTTTATTTCAATTAAACAAACTCGCCGGAATAATTTCCGGCGAAGCTTATTAAAATTTTGCTAGCATACTCACTAGATTCCCAACTGAAGCTCTCATTACATCAAGAACTGGAGATGGGTAAATACCAAATACAATTACGGCTACACAAAGAGGGAGCATATAGAAGATCTCTCTAGCGTTCATATCTGTATATGACTTACATTCTTCGATAACATCTCCAAAGAACATTCTTTTGAACATCCATAGAAGGTATGCAGCCCCAAGAAGAAGTCCAAGAAGAGCAAGTACTGTAATCGTAGTAAATCTTTCGTAAATCCCTAAGAAGATAAGTGCTTCTGAGATAAATCCTGATAGTCCAGGAAGACCCATTGAAGCAAACATTGCAATAATGAAGATGATTGAAAACTTTGGTAATTGAGTATAAAGACCACCAAAACCTTTTGAACCATCTGGACGAACAATCCATCTATGGTGAGATCTTTCATAAAGAACACCAATCATAAGGAACATCATCGCTGTTGATGTACCGTGGTTGAACATCTGAAGAACGGCACCGTTAACACCTGTTACTGTAAGAGCAGCAAGCCCAAGCATTACAAATCCCATGTGTGATACTGAAGAATACGCAACAAGCTTCTTAACATCTGTCTGAGCCATAGCACAAAAAGCACCATAGATTACGTTAATTAAACCTAACCATGCAATCGCGTCACTAAAGTAGATTGTCGCTTCAGGAAAGATAGGAAATGCAATTCTTAAAAATCCGTATGTACCCATCTTAAGAAGAACACCAGCAAGGATTACAGAAATTGCAGTCGGTGCCTGTACGTGAGCATGCGGAAGCCATGTATGGAATGGAAATACAGGAACTTTAATCGCAAAACCAATAAAGAGGAATACAAAGAAAAGTTTTGCAAAACTAAAAGTTGCACCAAAGATAGTTAGAGTTAAGTCACTAAACTTACCACCTTGTAGAGCAAGAATATCGAAACTATCAATTCCTTTTCCAGAAGCATAATAAAGAGCAACCATACCAACTAGCATTAGGATCGATCCTAAGAATGTATAAAGGAAAAATTTAACAGCAGCGTATTCTCTATTTTCACCACCCCAAATTCCAATAAGAAAGAACATTGGAATTAGCATCACTTCCCAGTAAACGTAGAATAGGAAGAAATCCATTGCGAAGAAAACTCCAAATACTGTCGACTGTAGAAATAAGAATAGTGCAAAGTAAGCCTTAACTTGTTTCTTAACTGTCCATGATGAGAGTACACAGATTAAAAAGAGTAATCCTGTTAGCACAATCATTGGCAAAGAGATTCCATCAACACCTAGCTTGTAAAAGATGTTAAAGCTCTTAATCCAAGGAACGCTGATATTAAATGGTACCTGCATTCCTGGTACTGTTGTGTCAAATTTTGCATACAGAACTAATGTAAGTGCAAAAGTAACAGTAGTGTTGATTAGTGACCATACTCTGATCGCAGTTTCCTTAGCTTTTGGAATAAATAAAATTCCAAGTACACCAATAAACGGCATCCAAAGTATCCAATTCAGTAGATTTGACGAAGCCTGCACGGATGTTCTCCTTTAATATCTCTTTATCAAAAGTTTTATATATTTAATGTCCAAATATAACCAGCTAAAACCAAAAAAATCATAATAAAATAGAACTGTATTTTACCTGATTGTAAGGTTCTCAAAATCACGTTGAAAAAGCGTACACTTGCTCCTGTACCATCAACCATTGCAGTATCAACAATTAAGTTATCAACCCATTTTGCAACAGTAAAAAGAGCACGGTTTACTTTTTCCCAACCATCAATTGCGTATCTGTCATAAAGACCCATATCAATGAAGGCCAATAGATTATTAAAAGGTATTAAACCTTTTTGGATAATACCCTTAATGTAAAGGTCATCCATATAGTACTTATTTTGTAGGGCACGATACCATCTAGAAAAGGTTGATACCCAAAATCCAGGGTTCCAAGATCTCCAGAAATACATCATTGCCGCAATAAATACACCTGAGAATGCAATCACAATAGAAACGAGTGCACCAATGTGATGAATATGGTGTACATGATGAGCTTCCTCTTCGCTTAATCCATGATTTGCATCATAGTGAGAAGCTTCAAATGTTTCTGTGCTTTTTTCGGTTGTAAACCCAAATGCCTGCTTAGATCTATTTGTGAAATTTTCAATATGTGGCTTCTCAATAAGTGTTTGAAACCATTCATATTTTTTATCAGCTACTTTAATGAGTCCTTGTCCCGTTAAAGAACCTGAAAAGAAAACCCCTAGAGTAAAAACTGAAAGAATAAGAAGAGGCACATTTCTATTCCAACTTAGCTTTTCTTTGTGTGTATGCTCATAAAGGTCCTTATCTCTTGGCTCACCAAAGAAAGTTAAGAACATCATTCTGAACATATAAAATGCTGTTAAAAATGCACCAGCAAAACCTAGTACAGATGGAATCCAATATTTTGCATCATGTGTAGCTGCTACCAACGCATCTCCTAAAATTCTATCTTTAGATACGAATCCAGAGAAGAATGGAATACCAGCAATGGCCAAAGTACAGAAAAGCATCGCTAAGAAAGTAAATGGCATTTTCTTTCTCAGTCCACCCATTCTTGGCATTTCTTGAACGTGAGCATGAGTGTGATGATCGTGTAATGAGTGAATTACTGACCCAGCACTTAGGAATAGACACGCCTTAAATACGGCATGAGTAATCAAGTGCATAAAAGCAGCATTGTAAGACCCAACTCCTACACCTAATACCATGTAGCCAAGTTGAGAAATTGTTGAATAAGCAAGAACTGCTTTAATATCTGTTTGTACAAGAGCGATAGTTGCCGCTCCAAATGCTGTAATCCCACCAATACAAGCGATGAAATAAGTTAGTCCACCAGCTTCCATTAACGGATAACATCTTAAAGAGAGATAAACACCAGCCGCAACCATTGTTGCCGCGTGGATAAGAGCCGAACAAGGTGTTGGCCCAAACATCGCATCAGGTAACCATACCTGTAGAGGAAACTGAGCTGATTTACCAATTGTCCCCATGAAGATTCCAAGTCCTGCTACCGTGGCCAATGAAATTCCAAGAGCATACTGACCATCAAATGCACCATTTGCTAACGCTGCATAGATATCAACAAAAGAAACGCTACCTACAACAGACCAAATGGCCAATATTCCAAATAAGAAGAAAACGTCTCCCACTCTTGTTGTCATAAACGCCTTCATAGAAGCGTTTCCAGCACCTTCTTTTTCGTAGTAAAACCCGATAAGTGAGTATGAACAGAACCCCATGAGCTCCCAGAAGATAAATACTGAGATTAAATTTTCTGAAAGAACGAGTGCAAGCATGGCACTTGTAAACAGAGATACATATACAAAGAAGCGACCATAACGGGCATCTTCTTTCATGTAATAGGTCGAAAAAATATGAATCAGAGAAGCTACACCTGTCACCATAAAGAGCATAGTAGCTGTCATATTATCTATGTAGATTCCCATATCTAATTTAAATGGAAATTCTCCATAACTTAGATCAAACCATGTAAATGTTTTGTGGATATAGTAGTCAGTGGCAAATACATTTAAAAAGTCGAAAAAGATTCTAGAAGCGAAGAAAAATGATCCTAGAATGGCAGCACAACTTAAAAAGACTGCTACTTTTGTAAATTTCTTTACGATAAATGCGTTAATCGCAAATGCAAAGAAGGGGAGTAAGACGATGGGAGCTACAGTACTAATTGTATAATCCATTCTTTAATCCTTAAGCCTGTAATTGTGTTGCATCATCAATATGAACACTTTCTTTGAGTTGGAAAAATCTAATTACAATTGCAAGACCTACGGCCGCTTCTGCAGCTGCAATAACAATAATAAAAAGGGACATAATATTTCCCTCTAAATTTTGGTTAATGAATCGAGTGTAGGCAGCAAAGTTTAGAGCAGCACTATTTAAAATGAGCTCAACTCCAAGCAAGATGGCAATAATGTTTTTACGGGCCACCATCACTACAAGTCCAGCAATAAACATGATGAAACTTAAAAATAAATAAGAAGGTAAAGAAATCATATTCGCCCCATTATCCTCTACGTGGTCTTGCAATCACCGCTGCTCCCACTAGAGCACCGAGAAGAAGAATTGATGAAATTTCAAATGCTAGTACATGATCTGTTACTAACATGGTTCCAATTTTATCTACCGTACTTGTGAAAGCAGGTAGCTCATCTAATTTTTGATATCCTTTTAGAAAACTAGCAAGGAGTTTCATAATCGTTAGTGAGAATACAAGAACAGTTAAGCCAGCGATTACATATGTTTTCACGCTTCCCATTCCCATAATTTTTTCAATTCCAAATTTATTAGCTTTATCAGCAGATCCGCCTGTTAACATCACTGCGAAAAGCATGAGGATAATCACACCACCAGCATAGATAACCAACTGGGAAGCTGCTAAAAAGTCAGCTCCTAGAACAGCATAAAGTCCAGCAACACCGAACAATGTCCCAAGTAATAATGTACATGCGCGCATTAAATTCTTGGAAAATACAACTCCAAGTGTTCCTGCGATTACTAATATAGCCGAACAGATAAATAATATGTCCTGAAACACGACTCAGCTCCTCTTTCGTTTGCTCTAATTAATGTCCACCACCACTGCCAGCAGCAGCGAATAGGTGCGAGAATAATTCCCAAATTGATTGATTATGAGTTAGATACATCCAAACCGTTACACCAACAAGATTAAAGAGTGCTAGTGGAGTTAGATATTTCCAACAAATTGTCATAACTTGATCAACACGAATTCTTGGGTATGTCCATCTTACCCAAATCACAACGTAATAAAGAGCAAGAGTTTTGGTTACAAATGAACCAAGTTGAAGGACCTGACCAATATTTTTACCAATAATTGCTGGTAGGCCTAGCTTTTCTACAAAGATAACACCTGATCCTAAATCAAAAGGTACTTTATAACCACCAAGGAAAGCAGCTACTGCCACACCACAAAGAACAAAGATTTCAATATATTCAGCTAGTGCGAATAGACCAAATCTCATACCCGTATATTCAGTGTGATAACCAGATACAAGCTCTGACTCTGCTTCTGGTAAATCAAATGGTGCACGGTTTGTTTCGGCTAGCATTCCAATAAAGAAAACAAAGAAACCAATAAAGGTAAAAGGATTGTGGAAAATATACCATTGATGAGGCAACCCACCCTGAGTTTCAACAAAGGCTCCAAAACTAAGTCCTCCAGAAAGAAGAACGATAGTTAGTGTAGTGATCGTAATAGGTACTTCGTAACTAATTATCTGTGAGGCACCACGCATACCACCAAGCATTGACCATTTCGAGTTAGCTGAATAACCACCAAGAAATACAGCAACCCCAACGAGTGAAGAGATTCCCACTAAAAAGAAAACACCTACATTTAAATTAGCTAATGTTAGTCCTGAAGAAAAAGGAACAACTGCCAATGTAGCAAGAACACCAACAATAGCAAGCATAGGAGCTAGGTTAAAGAGAAGTCTATCTGCTTGAGCAGGATAGATATCTTCTTTTAATATCATTTTTACACCGTCAGCAAGAAACTGAAGGATTCCAAATGGTCCAACTCTGTTTGGCCCTTGTCTCATCTGAATATCTGCTGAAATCTTTCTTTCAGCATAAGTTCCAAGACCACCGATTGTTGCCATAACTCCAACAACAATTAATGCACCAACTAGAAATACGAGAAAAGTTACATAACCTGTAACATCTGTTCCAAAAAACTCATTAAGCATTGCAACTGCTTTCTGATGAGCTTCAAATTGATTTACATAATCATATAAAGTGGGACTCATGCCTTATCCTCCACACCTTTCAATTCATTAATTTGTTCTTGTGATAGTTGAAATGAACGAACCCAGTCCAAATCTCCCTTAGACCAGCAATAAACTATTCCAAAAACGAGTACAGCTATAAAAATAAGAAGTGATCCTAAAAGAACACCACCTTCACCGATTTCAACAAATCTTCTAAAAATAGAAGCGACGGGAAACATGAGTGCACCTTCAACATCAAAGACGATGAAGATTAGAGATACAACATAGAAACGCACGTTGAAGTTTGCCCAAGCCGTACCGACTGGATCTTCACCACATTCATAAGCTTGCTCTTTCAATGCACTAGGCTTGAAGGGCCTAATAATTTGAGCAAGAAAAACTGATACGAGAACCAGAAGTACACCTATGGCCATTAGGATTACAACTGGCATGTATACGTCTAAAGTGTATGACGCCATTGCATGAGCTCCGTTAATTAAGGGAATGTTTAGCTACTTATAAGTACACGAATGTTAACATATTGGAAACATTTTGAAATGGCTTTTTTAATCTTCTTGCATTACAGATGCTATTATTGAACAAATATCTATCTTTTAATTTTTCACAGACACCATGAGTCAAAACATGATTTACTTTAATTCTCTTAAAAAAAGACTCGCAGAGTCTCAAAAAGAAAACCCAAAAACAGCTACGCTAGTGGGCTTCTCTCCTTTACAATACGCGTTATACCTGGAGCTTTCCCAATCGCTCAAGTCCGAGAGTAAATCAAATGTTTTTATATTTTCAGACAACGATGAAGCTGAAGAATTTTTTGACCTCACCGAGGATCATTTTAAAAAATCAAATAACCTTTTTTTACTTGGCCATGATTTTAATATATTCGAAGGTCATATTGCGTCAGAACAATCTCTTATCGAACGCTTTTACACTCTGCAAAAAATCTCCGAACTCAGAAAATCTTCTCAGCCCTTTAATTTAATAACTACTGCAGAAGCCCTGCACTTAAAGTTTCCTACACCAAGCTTCATTGAAAAAAACCAATACAAAATTGAAGTGTCCGATATTATTTCTCCTGATCAACTTAAAACTGCTCTATCAGAAAGAGGCTATGAATATTCCATTACTGTTGAAGAACCAGGAACCTTTAGTAACAAAGGTGAAATTTTTGATATCTATCCGACCAATGGTAAACCTGTTCGTTTGATTTATTTCGACGATATGATCGAAGAAATTTACTCCATCGATTCTCAAACATTAAAAACGATTAAAGAAGAAACTCATACCGAAGTTTCCCTAGGGATATCACCAAGAATTTTTTGTTCTCCAGAATACGCAAATAATCTACGTTCAAAAATTCCTATGCCACCGCCATCTCAAAAATATAAATTTGAAAAACGAAAAGATATCCTAAAAAGACTTTCCGATGGATATCTCTTTGAAAACTATCCCGTTTATATTCCTCTTTTTTGTGATGAATCTATTTCAATTCTCGATTATTTAAATGACCTCGATGTAAATTATCACTTTTTCAATGACTTCAAAATCCAATCTCATTGGGAATCTCATTACAATGAATTAAAAGATTCATTTCAATTTATCGAAGAAGACTCTGAAAACGATTCTATTCTTCCAAGTCCAGATCACTTTTATTTTGAAAACATTTTTTCTCGCATTCCCTCTAAGAAATCCATCAATATCAATGAAGTGCAAATAACTGCACAACTTGATCTTGATGAAGACAATGATTTCATTCAAATTCAACAAACTCATATCAATCAATACTTAGAAGAAACTTCTGGAAAGAAGCAGTCTCGCTCAGACTTTTTAAATGAAACTTTTAGAAAGTTAAAATCAGACTTTGAGCTTACAGGTGAGATCATCTTCTTCTATTCACATCAATCAGCAAAAGATGAATTTGATCACCTTCTTGAAGTTTTTGATTTCAAAGATTCCATACGTAAAAGAATAAAATACTCTAATTTTCCACTAGATCGAGGTTTCTTCTATCAAACAGAAAAGCTATTGCTCCTTACTGAGGGTGATCTCTTTTCAGCAAAGAAGTCCAAGGTTAATACAAAAGTTACTCAAAAAGACTTGGACCTCTTTGCTGAACAAATCGCCACCCTAAAAGTAGGGGATTATGTAATTCATAGTGATCACGGAGTAGGTAAATATCTTGGGCTACAGTCCTTAGACTTAAAAGAAGATCAAGCAGACTTTCTCGTCATTGAATATTCCGGAAATGATAAGGTTTACGTTCCCGTATACAAGATGAACCTTATTCAAAAGCACGCAAGTTCAACAGCAACACTATCTCTAGATAGCTTACGTACTAATAAATTTGCTGTTCTAAAAAAACGCGCCAGTCAGTCTGTTAAAAAGCTCGCTTTTGATTTACTTAAGCTTCAAGCAGAAAGAGAAAGCTCTGAAGCTTTTGCTTTTTCTCCACCAGATCACGACTATAAAGAATTTGAACTTGCGTTCGAATTCCAAGAAACACCCGATCAAAGAAAGGCCATCGATCGAGTTATCCAAGATATGGAAAAGTCCAGACCTATGGATCACCTTGTGTGTGGCGATGTAGGATTTGGTAAAACTGAAGTTGCTATAAGAGCTGCTTATAAAGCTGTTCTGGATAACAAACAAGTTGCTGTTTTAGTACCCACAACAATCCTTGCCCTCCAACATTATAATTCTTTTAAAAAGAGATTAAAGGGGTTTCCTGTTAATTTGGAATTCATAAGTCGCTTTAAAACTGCAAAAGAAACTTCTCAGATATTCAACGCCTTAGAAGAGGGGAAAGTTGATATTGTAATTGGTACTCATAAACTACTCTCTGATAAAATTAAATTTAAAGATCTTGGTTTGGTCATTGTTGATGAGGAACAACGCTTTGGCGTTGGTCATAAAGAAAAGTTAAAACTTCTTAAATCAAATGTAGATTTTCTTACTTTGACAGCAACTCCTATCCCTAGAACACTTCAGCTTAGTTTTTTGGGGTTGAGAGATTTAAGTCTTATCAAAACACCTCCACCTAAGCGCCAATCGATTAAAACTTATATTATTAAAGATGACGCTTTAACTTTACAGTCTGCTATAAAAAAAGAGTTAAAGAGGGGAGGGCAAGTCTTTATCGTGCATAACAAAGTCAAAGATATTGAACAGTTCTCTTCCCATATTCGTGACTTAGTTCCAGAAGCAAAGATAGTCATTGGACATGGCCAACTTCCTGAAAAGGAACTCGAAAAGAGAATGAAGGCCTTTTATAATGGTGAATATCAAATTCTAATTGCGACGACTATTATTGAATCTGGTATCGACATTCCTAATGCCAACACAATGATCATTGATAGAGCTGATACTTATGGTTTAAGTCAGCTTCACCAACTTCGAGGACGTATTGGACGCTCGGATAAAAAAGCCTATGCTTACTTTATTATCCCGAATGATCGCAGTTTAACCAATGTCGCAGAAAAACGACTTAAGGCCTTACAAACTTATGCTGAAATGGGTTCAGGATTCAATATTGCTTCTTGTGATCTTGAAATTAGAGGAGCTGGTGACATATTAGGAGCTCATCAATCTGGCCACATTGAAGCTATTGGTCTCGAACTCTATATGGAACTTTTAAAAGATGCGATTAGCGAACTTAAAGGTGAAAAGCGAGTTATGAATAAAAATGTTGAGATCATGACCCCATATCCAGCTTATATTCCCAATAATTATATTCCTGACTCTGCTGAAAGATTAAAACAATATAAGACACTCTCAAATATTTCTGATTCAGATAAACTTAATGATGCATTTGATGACTTTATTGATCTCTATGGCCCTCATCCAATAGAAATGAAAAACCTTCATAGTGTCTTAACTGCTAGAACTTATTTAACAAAATGTGGGGTGAAGTCTATCCAGGCAAATGCTCATAGTATTAGTATTCAATTTGATAAAGATATTCTTGATTCAAATCCCGAACTCGCTGCCAATATTGCCAATACTTTTCTTTCGCGACCTAAAATCTACCAATTTAGTCCAGATTACAAAGTACTGTATAAACCTAAGAAAGATATCGATCAGGAAGGATTTCTACAGTTTTGTAAGGATATTGCTGAGCAAATTGTTCCATGTTAGCGTTTTTACTAACATTTTTTCATAATTTGCTATAATGGAATTAAAAACAAAGTCAGGGATACTATATTCTGGCAGTAAGGTCTTAACTTTTTAATCGTTAATGTCCACTTGAATATAGTCATCTTTAGGTGCTTTCTATTTATAAAGAAAGCAAACTATTGGAGAATATATGAGTAGAAGGATTACTACCGCTTTATTGGCCTCGTTACTTTTTGCCCCAACGACCTTTTCACAAGAAGACCCTGTTGTAGCAACTGTTAATGGTGTTGAAATTAATAAGTCTGAACTCGATAAAGCTTTCTATCAAAATACGCTTTATGTTTCTGATAAAGTTGTAACAAAAGAAAAAGTCCTCAAAGATCTCATGAATAAAATTTTAGGAATCCAGAAAGCAAAGAAAGCTGGTCTAGATAAAGATCCTGTCGTTAAGTCCAAAATGGAAGATGTTCTCTATCACGCACAAATTTCAGCTGATCTTGAAGGTGAGCTGAAAAAGATTGAAGTTACCGATGAAGAAGTAAAAAAGTACTATTCGGAACATCCAGAATATAGAACTGCTCATATTTTATTTCGTGTAAAAGCTGCTCCTCAAAAAAATGAGGTACTTGCAGCGCAAGAGCAAGCCTTGAAAGTTTACCAACTGCTGAAAAAGAGCCCAGATAAGTTCGGTGAAATGGCATCACGCTACAGTCAAAGTGCTACAGCTCCAAATGGTGGAGATATGGGCTTTCAGCCGGCAGTTCGCATGGCTCCTGAATACTTCCAAGCGATTAAAGGTAAGCCAAATGACTTCATTACGCCTCCAGTAAGAACCCAGTTTGGATATCACATCATTAAAGTACTTGCTAAGAAAGACTTTGATACCATTAACATGGGTCAGTATAAAAAAATCGTATACGATAGAAAAAGAGATAAAGTTTTAGAAGACTACTTTGCCGGACTGCGCAAAGGTGCTGATATTAAGATTCAAACCAAGTATCTTAAGCCCGATCAGCCAAAGTAAATCCTTTAAAATACATTCGATGTAGTCATTCCTTACTGGAAATATTACATAGTATTGGATAATGTAAACCCACTTTCAATAGTGGGTTTTTTAATGAAAAAATTATTTATTTGTCTTTTTACTTTCGCTTCACTTTTTAGCTTCGATTCTCGTGCTGAGCTACTCGATAAAATAATGGCCATCTATGATGATCAGCCTATTCTTCTGTCCCAACTAAAAAGAATTAAGGCCAATATTCCAGCACGTCGAAATATTTCTCCTCAAATATTTAGTAAGGCCAAGTATTCTCTTGAAGAGCTAGCTCAAATGAGAATTCGTTCAAAGCTTATCAGAGCTAAATTAAATGAGATGGGTTATATCGTCAGCGATGATCAAGTTGAGGCAAGTATTAAAAGCACAGAACAAAGGCTTGGACTCAATCGTGCAGCTCTTCTTAACTTTTTAAAAAATAATGACTTCTCTTTTGATGAGTACTTCGAGCTTATTCGTGAATCTCAAGAATATGGATTATTTGTATCACGTGTTATTCAACCCCTAATCTCGATTACCGAACAAGATATTAAAAATGCTTATTATCAAAAAAATTCAACTAATAAGTCTCTAAGCTTTAGTTATAATCTTGTAGATTTTTCTATTGATGAGAGCGCATTGAATAGTGCCCAGGTAAAAGCATTAAAGCCGACTCTAGTAGAATTTCAACAAAATGGAGTTTTACCTGAAGCTTATTCTACTGTTTCTACCAATGAGCTAGGTAATCTTACTGAAGATTCACTCATTGGACCTATTAAAAAAGCTCTGGCTTCAACAAATGAAGGTGAATTTTCAGAACCAATTTCTCTTGGTGGCTCTTATCACGTTTTCTATGTAAAAAAGAAAGATCTTGTTGAGTCCTCTGATTATCTCGATAAAAAAAATCAAATCTATTCTGAGCTCTTCCAAAAGGCTATCGAGTCAATTTCTGATTCATGGTTTAATACTGAAATGGAAAAGCATTACGTTAAAACCTTTTTCTAAAGATGATTTACGTTTCTCAAGGCCATGAACTAGGGATTGGCCTAGAAGTTTTTTTTAAAAGTACATTGTCTCTTTCACAGAATACGTTAGATCATTTCGTTCTCTATGCTAACTCAAAAAGCATTGGAGATACTCTTAAAACTTTAAATCTTCCTTTCAAGATTCAAGATTCAAATATTGTAGTCTGTGGTAAACAACTTTCTTATTGCGATATCAATGCCGATAAGAATGAAACCGAAAGCTCAAAAAGCCTTCTTGAGATACTTAAAATCATTAAAAAAGAAGATATTCTTATTACACTTCCAACTTCTAAAGATCAGCTTATTCATAATGATGAAAACTGCGCAGGCTATACTGAGTTTTTTAGAAAATTTTATCAAATTGATGAGCTTTCTATGATCTTTAAATCTTATGACCTCTTTGTTCTTTTATTATCGGATCATATTCCACTTTCTTCAGTAACTAAAAAACTCAATCAAGATTTTATCTCTTCAAAAATTCAAATCACCCTAAAATCTATTAAAAAATATTTTAAATTAGATATAAATGAAGTTCTTATTTCAGGCATTAATCCCCATGCAGGTGAGGGCGGAGTACTCGGTCATGAAGACTCTGTCATTAGCTCATCTATCCAGGATCTCAATAAGACCTTCCCCAAAATTAAGCTTCAAGGACCTCTCCCTGGTGATACACTCCACTTCCACAAAAGCGATCAATTGAAACAATTATTCGTCTACGCTTTTCATGATCAAGGTCTACCGTTTTTTAAAGATAAGTATGGTCTTTTTGGTATAAATATAACTATGGGTCTCGACTTCTTAAGAATGAGTGTCGACCATGGAACAGCTTTTTCTCTTTACGGAAAAAATCAAGCATCCTCTTCAGGATGTTTATATGTTCTCAATGAAGCATTTAAGATTCATTCGAATAGGTAGAATATGAGTATTAATGAAATTAATGTAGTTAAATCTAAGGTTCATAACTTAAAAGAAGTTTCCGTAAAAATCCCAAAGAACACACTGACTGTGGTAACTGGGCCAAGTGGTTCCGGAAAGTCATCCTTAGCGTTTGATACCATCTATGTAGAGGGTCAAAGGCGTTATATTGAATCCCTCTCAAGTTATGCACGTCAATTTCTAGGTCAATATCAACCACCTGACGTTGAATCAATTTCAGGTTTGAGTCCTGCTATTGCGATTGATCAAAAATCTACTACAAAAAATCCACGTTCAACAGTAGGTACGATTACAGAAATATATGATTACCTAAGAGTTTTATTTGCTAGAGTAGGGGATATGATCGATCCTGAATCGGGTATCATATTAAAAAAATATACACCTCCTCAAATAGTAAAAGAGCTTCTTCAATATCCTGAAAAGACCAAAGTTCAACTTTTAGCTCCCGTCCCTTATAAAAATAAATCTGACATAAGTAAGCAAATTACAAAGTACTTAACCATGGGCTACTCGAGAGTTAGATTAAATGATGAAATTGTTTCCTTAGATGATTCATTCACCTTACCCAAAACTAAAAATATATCTTTAGAAGTTGTGATCGACAGAATTTTGATCAAAGATGGTGTACAAAAAAGGTTAACCGAAAGTGTTGAGCATACATTAAAAGAAGGTAATGGACTTATTAAAATTCTTGTCAATGATCATGAGTGCTTAACCTATAGTGAACATATGCTTGACCCCAATACGGGAGAAGCCCTTCCTGATTTAGAACCAAGACTTTTCTCTTTTAATAGTCCTATTGGCGCTTGTTCGAAGTGTAAAGGATTAGGTATTTCAAAAGAATTTACTAAGTCTACTGTCGTTCTTGATGAAAACCTTGGAGTTCTCAAGGGAGCTATTGAACCACTTCACAAGAAAAATAATTTCTTGCATAAAATGACAGAGTGCTTTTTAAAAGAAGAAGGATATAGTGCCACTACACCTCTAAATAAGATCAAAAAGAAAGATCTTGATGCTTTATGGAATGGTACTGATAAAGTCTATAAATATTCATTTAAATCTGAAAACTCCCATTTCGAATTCAGCAAACCATTTCCTGGTATATTGAATTGGTTGGAAAAGAAGTATTTGGAAAGCTCATCTGAAAAGGTTCGAAAAAGCCTTGAAGATTACATGGTTATAAATAAGTGCAACAAGTGTAACGGGAATCGACTTAATGAGCATGCCCTTAATGTTAAAATTTGTGACACTAATATCATGAACCTCTGTTTTCTAAGTATTGAAGAATGTTATGAATTTTTTAAAAAAGACTTATTATCAGGTGATAAAAAAATCATTGGTGAAAAACTTGTTAAAGAAATTTATTCACGACTTTCTTTTCTCACTGATGTTGGCCTAGGCTACTTAACCCTAAATCGAGCAGCTAATACACTGAGCGGAGGAGAGGGGCAACGTATAAGACTTGCAACTCAAATTGGGTCTGCCCTAAGTGGTGTTCTCTACGTTCTTGATGAGCCTTCTATTGGTCTTCACCAAAGGGACAACACCAAACTTATAAAAACATTAAAATCTCTTCGTGACCTTGGAAACACAGTCATTGTTGTTGAACATGATGAAGAGACAATGACCGAATCAGATTATATTGTGGATATTGGCCCAGGTGCAGGTCGCCATGGGGGTAAAATTATAGCTGCCCAAGAGACTTCAGAGTTTATTAAAAATAAAGATTCTCTAACTGCTAGATTTTTAAATCAGAATGAAGTAATCGACATCCCCTCACACCGTAGAATTTCTGATTCTTTTATCAAATTAAAAGGTGCAAAACATAATAATTTAAAAAATGTAGATATTGAGATTCCCTTAGAAACATTGGTATGTATAACTGGCGTTAGTGGTTCAGGTAAGTCTTCCTTATTGCATAATGTATTTGTACCTGCATGTAAAAATTATCTCACCCCTATGGGTGGACTCTACGATTATAAGAATTACCACTCTATTTCTAACTTAGAATCTATTAAATCTATTATTGAACTCGATCAGTCACCAATTGGCCGTACTCCACATAGCAACCCAGCGACTTATACGAATATGTTTGACGACATACGAAAGCTATTTGCACGTACTCAAGAATCTCAAATTCGTGGTTATAAGCCAGGTCGTTTTTCTTTCAACGTCAAAGGTGGGCGTTGTGAAGAATGCGAAGGTAATGGTGTAAAGAAAATCGAAATGCACTTCCTTCCCGATGTTTTTATCACTTGTTCAGAATGTAAGGGAAGACGCTATAACGATGAAACATTAAGTGTTCTCTATAAAGGTCAAAATATTGCTGACATACTCGATATGTCTATAGAAGATGCTTTTCAGTTTTTTAAAAATCACACTAAGCTCAACCGTATTTTAAGTACCCTTATCTCTGTAGGTCTTGGCTATATGAAACTAGGTCAACCTGCTACAACTCTCAGTGGGGGAGAAGCACAGAGGTTAAAACTAAGTAGAGAGCTTGCTAAAAAGACAAAAGGTAAAACACTCTATATTTTAGATGAGCCTACAACCGGCCTTCACTTTCAAGATGTTAAAGTCCTTCTCAAGGCGATAAATGATCTAGTTGAACAAGGTCATACAGTTGTCATCATTGAACATAATTTAGATATCATTAAGAGTGCAGACTACATTATTGATTTAGGTCCTGAAGGTGGATCAGGAGGTGGTACTATTGTTGCCAAGGGAACTCCTGAAGAAATCGCAAAAGTTAAAGCATCCCATACAGGAAAGTATCTTAAAAAATATGTATAGCTATATAGATGACCCAAACCATGAGGTTATAGACTTTATTCAAAACCTTCGAGAACTCGAAGATGAAGTCATTGTAGACTCAGAGAAGCTTATTAATAAGTTCATTGCAGCCAATCGCTTTTCACCAAAATCGCTCTTTATTAAAAAGTCATTTCTGAACAAATTCTCCCACGAATCGTCATTTAAGAAAGTTATTGTTATTGACGATGATATTTTCAAAGGTCTTTCAGGATACAAATTCTCAAAAGGTGTTCTTGCTACATTTGAAAAACCAACCTTTTCTACCTTTGAAGAACTCGAGCCCCCCTATATCATTCTTAATGGCTTAAGCTCTCCTGAAAATATTGGATCCATTGTTAGAACGATAACCGGTTTAGGGTTTAAATCTTTAATCATAGACGGAAAAACTTGTAGCCCTTACCTAAGAAGATGCATTCGTGTTTCTATGGGTAATATAAACTTCCTTAATATTCATAGAACTCAAAATTTAAAAGAACTGATTCTAGAAAAGAGTATTAATGTTTACTACGCGGCTAATGAAGAAGGTGCTTATAGTGTTTATGATTCAAAGCCTTCTTTAGATTCTGCCTTTATGATTGGCAGTGAAGGTCATGGGATCCAAAGAGATCTTTTAGATATTGCTAAAGAAAAAGTGAAGATCCCTGTTACAACAGGTGTTCTTCACTATAATGCTTCCATCGCTTGCGCAATTATCGCAAGCGATTGGTCACGTAAACTAAATCTTATTCGATAGTTCCTAATAGAGTAGACATCTCAATTGCAGACATCGCTGCTTCCCAGCCTTTATTTCCAGCTTTTGTTCCAGCTCTCTCAATGGCCTGCTCGATATTGTCTGTTGTGATAACACCAAAAATAACCGGTACACCTGTATCTAATGAAACTTTAGCTACACCTTTTGCAACTTCACCTGAAACAAAGTCAAAGTGTGGCGTTGAACCTCTAATCACAGCTCCAAGGCAGATTACAGCATCATATTTCTTTGTTTCTGCTAACTTTTTAGCAACTAGCGAAATCTCATAAGCACCAGGTACCCAAGCAACAGAAGCGTCATCCAAATTTGCACCATGTCTTTTTAAACAATCAAGAGCACCTGAAAGAAGCTTACTTGAAATAAACTCATTAAATCTTCCTGCCACTAGTGCATATTTTTTACCTTCTGCATTTAAATGACCTTCAAACATTGTCGTCATTCTATTCTCCTATTTAATATTTTTAAGGATATGTCCCATCTTTTCTTTTTTTGCTTTTAAATATTCGTAATTAACTTCATTAGGCTCAATTTCTAATGCAACTCTTTCTACAATTTCTAAATCAAAACCTTCTAACCCAATAACCTTTCGTGGATTATTCGTTAGTAATCTCATTTTCTTAACTCCAAGAAGCTTTAAGATTTGTGCTCCTACACCATACTCTCTTAAATCATCTTTAAAGCCTAGTTTATGGTTTGCTTCAACCGTATCATAGCCTTGGTCTTGAAGTGCATAAGCTTTAATCTTATTTGGAAGTCCAATTCCTCTTCCTTCTTGACGTAGATATACCAATACTCCATTTCCTTCAGCCTCAATAGCTTCCATAGCATTTTCTAATTGTTTTCCACATTCACATCTCATTGAACCAAAGATGTCTCCAGTGAAACATTCGGAATGCATTCTTACTAAGACAGGTTTTTCTGGATCAATTTCACCCTTTGTTAAAGCAACATGATGAACTTGGTTTCCAACGTGTGTTTCAAACATATGAAGATTAAATTCTCCAAACTTATTTGGAAAAGCTATTTGCGCAGTCTGATCAACAAGCGTTGCAGGTGTTAAGTCTTCAGGAAAAGGGTGCTTCCTTCTATATTCAATTAAATCTTTAACAGTAATAATTTTTAAATTAAACTTTTTCGCCATCTCCATTAGAGAATCTCTTCTCGCCATGGTTCCATCTTCATTCAAGACTTCACAAATTGCGCCTACTGGTTTTAATCCAGCTAAAACAGACAGATCTACAGCAGCTTCAGTATGACCGGCACGCTGAAGGACCCCGCCTGGCTTAGAAATAAGAGGGAAGATATGTCCTGGTCTAGCAAGATCTTCGGGCCTCGTTTCCTCGCTAGCAAGTATATTTAGTGTCTCAGCTCTATCTGAAGTAGAAATTCCAGTACCACCATTATTGCAGTCAACTGAAACTGTAAAAGCTGTTTCATGTACAGAGTCATTCTGATTCACCATCAAACTGATGTTTAATCTCTTTGCATATTGTCTTGTTAAAGGGGCACAAATTAAGCCTCTCGCTTCTTTAATCATGAAGTTTACATCATCAGGAGTAACTTTCTCAGCGGCCATAATCAGGTCACCTTCATTTTCCCTGTCTTCATCATCAAGAACAATGACCATTTTGCCATTTTTAATTTCTTCAACTGCTTCTTCTATTTTATCGAACATGCTAAAAGCCTTTAGATTTTAACCAATCTTCAGTTATATTTGATTTTTTTGTATTATCTTGTTGAGATGCTTCCTTCCCATATAAAAGGAGGTTTTCCACATATTTTGCTAAGATATCCACTTCTATATTTATCTTGTCCCCAATCCATAATTTATAAAAGATTGTGTGGTTCCATGTGTGAGGTATGATCGACACTTGAGCTTGATTTTTCTCTCGCCAGATATCACTTATGGTTAAACTAACACCATTAAGAGTAATCGATCCTTCCTTAACCATATATTTCATTAAAGATGGTTCTACAGAAAAGTTCATTACATAATTTTCACCGTAATTTTTGATGTCTGATATTTTACCTATTCCGTTTACATGACCTTGTACGAGATGACCTCCAAGCCTATCAGCTAATGTTAGAGCCAGCTCCATATTTACTAAGTCACCTGACTTTAGTTCACCCAAGGTTGTTTTATCCAATGTAGTATGAACTGCTTGTACTGTGAAAGTATTTGCTGTTTTTGAAATTACAGTCTGACATGCTCCATTTATAGCAACAGAGTCATCAATATCCATGTGATGAATTAATTCATCAGAGGCAAAAGTCATTTTCTTTCCCTCTGAGTTACGCTCTATATTTTGAACTTTTCCAAGTTCTTTTATTAATCCAGTGAACATTATTTTTTCACCTCAAAGACTGCTTCATTTGAATCCAAAAGCCTCCAGGCTCCCTTTAACTCTTTTGCTCTTTCCATATCAAAGTTTATTTCACTTTCATAAAGAGAGCTGCCGTTACCAATTAGTTTAGGTGCTAAATAAATTGAAATTTCATCATAAATGTCATTTTCAATTAAACCAGAAATTAGTTTTGACCCCCCCTCTACAAGAAGAGATGTTATTCCATTAGCTCCTAGCCAATCTAATGCTTCATTAAAATCATTATTGAAACTATAACTATTAATGTCGTTTCGTTCTTCAAAACCTGTATTTAAAAAATAAACTTTATCTTTATGATTCATAACTTTGAGTTTTGAATCTCTTAATTTTTGGATGTCTCCAATTATGACCTTACTATTTTCTTTTATAACTTTTTCGCCATCACGGGTATTCAGTGAGGGATCGTCATTGAGTAAGGTATTCATTCCCACCCAAATTCCATCATAATGCTTTCTTAAAGCGTGAACTTCCTTTCGAGCTACTTCCGAAGTGATCCACTTGGAAGATCCTGTTTGACTAAACATTTTCCCATCAAGTGTCATCGCCACTTTTAAATGGAGATAGGGTTTTTTATGAATTATATATTTAAAAAATACCTTATTGAGATCACAAGCTTCTTTTTCAAGTAAACCAACCTCAACTTCAATACCATGATCTCTTAGCTTCTGAACTCCCTTTCCTGCAACTTCTGGATTTGGATCAAGACAAGCTACAAAAACTTTTGAGATCTTCTTGTTTATTATCAAGTCAGTGCATGGGGGAGTTAGTTTATTTAGATGACAACAAGGCTCAAGAGTACAGAATAACCAAGAATCTTCTATATTTTCCCCAGACTTTTCTGCATCTTCAATTGCCGCCACTTCAGCATGGGGTCCACCTTTTTGTTTATGGTAGCCCTCGCCAATAACATTATTATTTTTGATCAAAAGAGCCCCGACCATAGGATTTGGCGCAACTGTTCCCAAGCCTTTTTTGGCTAATTCAAGCGCTCTTCTCATATAACTAATCGGTTCTGTTTTCACTGTACAACTATTTGAAAATTTGTATTTGATTATCTTTTTTGACGCATAAATTCAAGGGCCCTCGTCACTTATTGATAGGCATCTAGAATATTTTCATCATATGCACTACGCATCGCAGCTTTACCCATGCTTGATGTTCATAGATCTAAAAAGTATTGTTATTTATATGACAATTATGAGGTATTTAATGAAACTGGCCCTTATCTTATTTTTTACATCTAGCACTATCTTTGCCAGTGGCAAAGTCCTTCATCTTAAGGGTAAGGCCCTTATTAATGGAAATAAGCTCACTCGATCATCAGTAATTGAGCAAAATGACATTATTTCTACTAAAGAAAACTCATTGGTATTATTGAAACTTTCTTCTGGCGCAACCATAAAAATTGCTCAGAATTCTAGTCTTAAGATAGCTGTCTATAAACCCAAATCAAATCAAACCTTAATCCATCTTCTTAAAGGAAGCTCTTTTTTTAAAAAAGATCCTCAGGTTAAAGGCAAACTCAATGTCAAAACAAGGGTAGCTTCAATGGGTGTTCGCGGTACACAATTCTTTGTATCTTATGGAAAAGACAAGAAAGATGACGTATTTATGTGTGTTAATAAGGGAAGTGTATGGGTGAGTTCTGATAAGAAGAAAGCTATTATTGTTAATGAAGGAGAAGGGGTTAATATTAATTCCAAAAGAAAGATCTCACGTCCCAAGTTTCTACCTTGGACAAAAAATCTAAATTGGTCTCTTAACCCTAGTGCTAAAAACTTAGAAAATGATGCCAAAATCCAAGAAAAATATGGTGATCCTCTTACACAGGACTACGATTAGATGAGGATCATATTTTTTTTTCTCGTATTAATTAATAGTTATCTTTGTTACGGCCAAGTAAAACCCCAAGATAAAAATAGTTTTGATCAAGAGTTTAACTTTTCATCCTTTTATAAACTCTCTGACGGTCATCAGCTATACTTCAACTATACTTATCTGTCTCAAGCAGAGCAGTTTCAACAACGCCTAGCAACTTTAAGCTATCGCTATACACTTCACAGAAACTGGCGCGTAGGTATCCTTTTTAAAAGAGCTTATGGCCTAAGGCATAACGAAGACTGGAATAAAGATTCAGGTCCATGGGCCTGGAAAGATACTTCAGATCGAAGTGAGCATTTAACTTCAGCCTTTCTTCAACATAAGCAAATCGCTTGGGGTAAAGGAAGGGGTATTCTAAAGAACAGACTTAGTTTACAAAGAAATTGGTTCAATGATCAGGACACTCTTTTCTATAAGGCCGGTATATTAAATTTTGAGTTTCAAAACTGGACTACCTTGCATCAATTCGAGTTGGCCATACCACTTAATTACAATCGTAGTTTTATCAGTGAGTTATGGCATTATTCTGCTTTTTTGTACCAATATAATACTATCTTGCAATTTGGGCCTTCCTTCACAATAGGAAAAATGTTTTGGAATGAATCAATTGATTTTAATAGTAGAAATGGTAACGAGTTTGAACAAAGCATTCTCATCTATAGACTTGGGCTTTCTATAATACTTGCCCTATAGCATAGGTCATTTTGACTCTATACGTATTTTATTTCTTACATTTTTCATAAAATTACTCACATCTGAGCTTTTTTCCCCATTTCTTCTGCAAAGCAGCATGAGATTAATGTCATGTTTCGCTAAATATCTTCTTAACAGAAAAGGAGTGGAGATGGAGATGAAGAAACATTTTATGAGTGCATTGATTTTATTTTTGATTTCTCAGTTTACTTTTGCAGTTGACTCACAAGTTATTCAATTTGATGGTCAAGCTGAGGATTTTTTAAAACTGAAGACATTTAAAACTGAAACTAGATTTCGCGAGCGTGTAATCCAAAGAACTTGTACAAGAAAAGTTCCTTATCAAGATCGCGAGTGTGGTTACGAAACAAGACACCGTAGAGAGTGTCGGTATGAGCCAGGACGTAATGTTTGTGAAACTCGCTATGAGAGAGTTTGTCGAAACGAAACTCGTTATAGAAGAGAGTGTAGTGCAAGACCAGGTTCTCAACGTTGCCACATGACTAGACCACAACGTATTTGTAGAAATGGTCGATGTAGAGTAGAGCCCCCAAGAAGAATTTGCCAAGATGGACCTCCTCGTCAAGTTTGTAACAATGTTCCCTATACAGAAAGAGTTTGTAATCAAGAACCAAGACAATCTTGCCATACGACTCCAGGTGAGAATATTTGCTCTAACGTTCCTTATCAAGAATATGTTTGTAACGATGTTACAAGATATAGAAATGAAACATATGCTTGTAACGAAACAATCCAAGAACCGTATGAATTCGAAAAACCTGTCGTTGCCAATATTGATGTAAAATATAGTGGTGCTACAAATACAGCTGATTCAGCATTTGTTTTCTCTTTATTTGAAGATGGTGAAGTGAAAGTATCTGCTTCTGATTATTCTTCACAAGACAAACTAATCTCTTACTCTAAAGATTTATCTCTTGTTGAAAAACCAAACAAGTCAGTAGTATCTGGAGAAATCAATTTTAAATTCTTTAATAAAGAACGTGTATTATCACCTGTTTCAAGAGAAATTCGCAATGTAACTCTTAACCAGCAATTGACTGCATTTTCAATTGGTAAGGTATTTCATCCTAAGAAATTACGTGTCCGCTTAAAGATTGAAAATAATGGACCTCGCAGAGAAATTGTATTTCTTGATAAAGAACTATCTGAAGACGAATTCGTAATTGTTGAAAAGCCGAACCAATCTAGAATAAGAGTTGATCTTGATGCACTTGGAGTAGAACTAAGAGGTAGAAAGTTCAAAGTTAAAGTTGATATTTCTCTAGATTATAAAAACAAATTTATGAACTTAGACTCAGAACAAGAATTAAGTAAAAGTACCGAAGTCGATTTAGTACTCTAATTTTTATAGGGCTCCTTCTGGGGCCCTAATTTTATTTTATACAGTCTTGAAATATCATCATATTCAATAACTTCAGCCTGCTTTATCATTTTTTCAATTTCTCTATTTTTATCCTTATCGTCTTTAAAAATATAGATCGTTTCTTTTTTCTTTAATTCCATTAATTTTTCAAGAGAAAATATATTCTCACTTTCTAAACATTCATTATAAAACTTTTTACCAATACAATGAGGCGCTTTAAGTGCGGCTATATTAAGTGCAAAATTATTTGGATAGTAATATATCTCTTTTCTATCTTTTGTATTTATTACTTCTTGATCAATGATTAAATTATATATTTGAGGTCTTTTTCCACTTTCATGAGCTTGTGAAATACATAAGTAACCCATCATTAACAGAAGGATTGTTTTCCAAACTTTATTTTTCATTTTTTTATATATCAGATTAGCACCATATCCAGTTAAAAGAGTGAAGGGGATTATTGATGAATAATAGCTTCTAGTTAAATAAACCGAAAATAAGAGTATAGACTTAAAGTAAAGTATTATTGGTGGAATTAGCATCCAAGAAAATAAATAAACTATTAAAGTTTTCTCTCTTTCATTTTTTGATCTTAAAATCTGAAATCCACTTGTCCCTATCATTATTAGGTGTGTATATAGATTAATTTTATTATCTAATGAAAATTTTTTGAACCAAGAATACGTCTTATAAAAACTAGGTTGTTCAACCCAACTATATATTTCTCCAAGATTTCCAATATCGTAGTAATATAAAAGTAATGCAGCTATTGGCACTAGTGCTAGTACATATATAAATAATATTTTAAATAACTTTCTAAATCCTATTTTCTCAAACACTAATAAACATATCATTTGAATGAATACCAGTAATGAACCAATTAAGTGGGAATACATTAGTGCTACAGAGCTCAATAAGTATTTATTTAATTTACCCTCATCTTTACTATATTTTAAAAGATAGTAGGTAGATATTAGACTCATTAAAATAAAAAGTGCATAGGATCTTCCTTGTACTCCATAAATAATAATAATTCCTAGAGCTCCATAAATAGCTGTGACAATATTTGATATTACTCTTTTAGTAATTTGATCTCTCGCTATTTCATAAAAAACCAAAACACTAGCCAAACTCAATATCAAATTAATGAAATGAATTTTTCTTAAATCTAAAGGAACAATCCATTCTATTAGATAAAGTAAAAAGTTATAAAGTAGGGTATGTAGATCTTTTGTAAGCCATATTGGATTATCACTATGACTTAATTTTACGAAGTGTAATGTTAATGTATCATCATAACTTGTATATCCTTTATTGATATAAAATATACCGATGACTAAAGTGATTAATATACCGGGTAATGCATTTATTATCTTAAATGAAAGATTTCGTAACAATTACGACTCCCATTACTGAAGTTATATTTCTGCCATATTTTCTAGCTTGAGTATAATCCTTCGATTTCTCTAATCCATAATAAATACCGATTTGATAAAGAGCTATGATCATATAATCAAATATTCCGTAAATCGGATTTAATAAAAGATATATATAAATAGGAGAGATAAGTAATGGAATAGAATAATGATTTGCTTTATTTATTTTTAACCCTTCCACTTCTTTATGCTCTAAGAAATGAATATATTGCAATACAAAGTAGGCCATAATTATATATGGCCAGTTTTTCAGGTTTTCCCACATTATTCTTTTTTCAAATAGGAAAATCGATACTAAGTAAATATATAAGAAAAGGTAAATATTAATTATCAATGAAGGAATCAGAAATCTCTTCAACCGGATAGGTCGATTCGAATAGAGTGTATTTAGAATTATGGCCAATAAGCTTGGACGATAAAAATCGTGATATATACCTAATCCTAAAAACATTAAACCTGTAGAATAGGTAAGTATGAGAATTGTTCTCTTTTTAATTTTATTCTTCTTAAAATAATTTTTTTCTAAATTATCTTCTTCTATATCGGTTGCATTATTATGGATGGCCAAGTAACTAAGATAAATCGAACAGATTATGACTGCTTTAATTACCTCAATAAGCGATGCGTGAGATGCATCGACATAGGCAAAAAGAATAAGACCGATACAAGGATAGAACCAATCTTTTATTCTCAATATTTTAAATAAGTGTATCATTTCGAAAAATGATACACCTATGAGAGATTTAAATAAATCTCTTTATAATTTATTTAATTTCGCAAACTTTCACTTTCAAGCTATTTAAAATTGGCTTTATATGTTGCTTATAAATACTGCTCTTATCAATACCTTCTGGTAGAAAACAGTATCCCAATAAAAATACAGTCGAAATAATTGGTAAGAAACTAAATATAAAACACAAAAGTGCCATAAGATAAACTTCTGTTTCACTGCTAGAGTTAATCATATTTCTAGTTCTTCTTATATAGAGACCTGAATAGAATATAAAGAGGGGGACGGCCAAGATTGCAGCCAGGAAAGGATTAAATAGTATCTCTGTAAATTGAAGAAAACTTGCGCTTTCCATACTTAACAATAAGAAAAAAAGTGCATAGTTAACTAAAAACAAAATTGCAGTAGCAACCATGTACTTAATATATTCTGCTCTTGTTGTTTGACCTGAGTACCATTTTTTAATTTTCTTCATCTATTAACTCCTTTTGGATGGTGGAGTTATTAGATAAAAAAAAAGGGCTTCTTAAAGAAGCCCTTATATGTACTATTTTATTTTTGAAATAAAATTATACTAGGAAGATTGTGATAAGTGTAAAGATCACAAGTGATTCCATAAGTGCAAGACCAAGAATCATTGGTACGAAAAGCTTGTCAGCAGCAGCTGGGTTACGAGCCATACCTTCAAGAGCTACAGAAGCAGCAGCAGATTGGGCACGTGTACCTGCGAAAGCAGCGAAAGCAACAGCTAGGAAGTACATAGGAATTTTTGTGTACTCATTCATAGGAATAAGTGTAGTCATACCACCATCTTGAGCGAAAGCAGCAGAAGCAGCGAAAAGAGCAACTAGAGCAACGATAAATTTTTTCATAACCATCTCCATTTTAGGTTAAAAAGTTAAAGTTTAAATCTTAGTGGTGATCTTCATCATGATCGTGATGAGCAACCGCCATTTGGATATAAACCATAGTTAAAACTGTAAAAACATATGCTTGAATTAAAGATACTAAAATTCCTAAAATCATAAACACAATTGGAACAAACCAAGGTGCAAGATTTGAGAATTGAGAAAGAACAATGTGGTCACCCATCATGTTAGATCTCAAACGTAGGGCCAATGATAGTGGTCTAATAAAGTTTGAAATGATTTCAATTGGAAAGATTAAAAATGCTAAATACCAAAGTGGACCAGCAAAGTGCTTTAAATAATTCCAAGTTCCTTGCTCTTTACAACCTTGAATATTGTAATAAATGAATACAAAAGCACCTAATGCTAATGTTGTAGATAAATATTCTGTTGGTGGTAAGAAACCTGGGATAAGTCCGATTAGGTTACATACTAAAATCATAAGAAAAGTAGTTGCAATGAAAGAAAAGTACTTAGGTCCTTCTTTTTCTCCAATGATACTTTTGCATTGTCCGTAGATAAAGTTTCCGTAAAGCTCTACAAAGTTTCTCAATGTAACGCCGGAATCTGGGATTACAATATTAGAAACTGAAGAAATTTTTGATCTATAAACAAGACCTACAGCTAAAATAAATAGTCCAACGAGAACAAATGTTAATGTGTGCGCTGGAATATGAAGTGAGTGAGCAACTCCACCTAACCATGTAAATCCACCTTCAGCGTGAGCAGAGGTAGTAAGAAGAAAGGGAAGCAAAACAATTAGTTTTCTCATTATAAGTCACCTTAATTAGGTTATTTTGCCTAACTTTTTAAGTTCTTGCGTAAGCCAAAAGCTAATACAAAAATTTGTGCTACATAATTTAATACGGGAATTATTATCCTATTACCCATGAAATGTACACCTAAACCTATAGAACCAAAGAGAAAAAGTATGTGAAGCATCATATAGAGAAATAATTTCACCTTATCTACTTTTCTTTCTTTTAAAGCTTGCTGATCAAAAATGATCACATGCATTATATACATCAATAAAAACAAACTAATTAGTGTAGCTGTATAAACTCCAATAATTACAAAAATTTCTGCTCTTCCCTGTGCTAGAAAGCAAAAGGCTAGAGTTACAATTAGCGAAACTGGCCAAAATAATTTGTGATCAATTTTTTTTATTAATTCCATTCCACACCAATAAGACAAAACTATTAATAATCACTGTTATAAATAAAACAACGCCCCATGTCTTTGAAAGATATCCCCATTCAACGAGTTTCATCGAAAACCAAGCTATAACAAAGATAGTGGAGGGAATAGACATTGCAATTCCCATTGCTGACCACCAATTACTAGGTATCTTCATGACTATCTTTTCCTCGCCACTCTACGATCGTAAATGGCCTTTAATCTATTTTGAATAACTTCTGTATTTGGATATTCACCTAGAATCGAATAGTAGAGATTATAGGCTTTTTTAAGCTCTTCCATGGTTTCATATGCATTGGCCATTAAGAACTTCGTTTGCACAATATTATCCTTTCTTGTTTCTCGTTTAAGGTATTCATTCCAAGATGAGACAGCAAGCTTCCAATTCTTTAATTCAAAATAGATTAATCCTTCGTAATAATAAGACTTTATTTGATATTCGTGATTTCTATTTCTCTTAATATTTTTAAAAAGTTCGAGTGACTTTATTGGATTATCATTTTCATAGCTACTCAAAGCGTAGCGAAAGGAATAGAAATCCTGCTTGGCAAGCCTCGGTCTGAAATTACTCAATTTCTCATAAATCTTTTCAGAGAGCTTGTATTCTTTCAAATAGGTGAAATAAATTTCTCCTAATCTTTCCTGTGTTTTAACTAGCCACAAAGGATCATCTGTAATCTTAGATATCTCTTTATAGTATTTAACGGACTGTTTATTCTCTGCCAGATAAATAGAGTATAAATCTCCTAATTGATAATTTATTTTTACTTGGATGTCTTTGGGTGGATTCTTCTTTAAAATCTTTTGGTATTTCTTTATGGCCGAACGGTAATCTTGCTTTGAGATATAGCTCTGAGCTTTTAGAATTTCTTTATTCAGTGGGGGAGTGAAGTCACATGAAAAAAGGGCCCCCATTAAAATGAGGGCCCCTAATTTCATTAAATTACTCTTCGCTTTCGTCGTCGTCTTCAACAATACTTTCAACTGCAACTACCTTTTCTCCATCTTTCAATCTAATAATTCGTACACCTTGAGTTGCACGACCCATTAGACTAATTCCAGAGATCATAGTCCTAATAACTTGACCTTTATCTGTGATAATCATCAAGTCTTCATCTTCTTTAACAGGTTTGATGGCCGTAATTTCACCATTCTTATCTGTTAATCTCATAGCAAGAATTCCTTTACCACCACGAGATTGTTTTCTGTATTGTGAAGCCTGAGTTCTTTTTCCATAACCATTTTCAGTTACAGATAAAATCTCCATATTATCATCTATAATTTCCATACCGATGATTCTTTCTTCTTCATCAATTGTAATTCCTTTTACCCCTTGAGATACACGACCCATAGATCTGCAATCTTCCTCAGAGAAACGAATTATTTTACCTGAGGTAGAACAGAGAAGTACGTCATGCTCGCCAGTTGTTACTCGAACGTTGAGTAGATTATCACCATCAAGAATTTTAATCCCTTTCAATCCACTTTGTTTCACATTCTTATATTCAGCCAGATCAGTTTTCTTTACTAATCCACGTTCTGTAGCAAATAAAAGGTACTTACCATCAATATCATTTTCATCTGGAATACAAATAATCTCTTTAACTTTCTCACCTGGAGGAACCTGAATAAGGTTGGCAATATTTCGTCCTTTATTCGTACGAGTTCCTTCTGGAATAGTGTAAACCTTTTTAGAGAAGACCTTACCTTTATTAGTGAAGAAGAATAATGTTGAGTGCGTATTGGCCGTAAAAATATTGGTAAAGAAATCTTCGTCACTACTATTAGCACCCTTAACACCTGTTCCCCCTCTTTTCTGAGTTTTGTAGGTGTCCATGGCCATTCTTTTAATATAACCCTTATGGGTAATAGTAACGATAACGTCTTCTTCTTTTACTAAATCTTCTAATTGAATCTCATCAGCTTTTGCAACGATATCTGTTCTTCTCTCATCACCGTAAGTTTCAAGAATTTCTTCAAATTCGCCTTTGATGATTCCTCTAATTTGTTCTTCACTATTGAGAATTCCTTCTAAACGAGCAATTTCTTTCATAATTGCTTCGTAATCAGCAATAATTTTATCTCGTTCAAGACCGGTTAATCTCTGAAGTCTCATATCTAAAATTGCTTGAGACTGAATTTCAGATAAACTGTAGTTACTCATTAAGCTCGCTTTTGCTTGAGCTGGTCCTTCCGATTTTTTAATGAGTTCAACTATTTCATCAATATTTTCTACAGCTGTTTTTAATCCAAGTAGGATATGAGCTTTTTCCTTAGCTTTCTTCAGTTCAAAAACAGTTCTTCTGATGATCACTTCTCTTCTGTGATCAACAAAAGCTAGAAGTTGTTCCTTAAGATTCATAACCTTAGGAGTACCATTAGAGATACTTAGAAAAATAATTCCAAACGAAGTTTGAAGCTGTGTCTGCTTATAGAGTCTATTAAGAATTACAGATCCGATTTCACCACGTTTTAAATCAAGAACAACTCTAATCCCTTCTCTAGAGGACTCATCTCTAATATCAGAGATTCCTTCTATTTGTTTTGCATTTACAAGATCTGCAATTTTTTCAATTAACTTCGCTTTGTTAACTTGATAGGGAAGTTCCGTAACTACAATTCTTTCTCTATCTCCACTTCTTCCAAACATTTCAATATCTGTTTTGGCTCGAATTTGAAGAACACCTTTACCAGTATGATATGCAGACTTTATTCCTTCCGTTCCGTGAATTGTTCCCGCTGTTGGAAAATCAGGGCCTGGAATAACCTTCATTAAATCATCAATGGTACTTTCTCTATTTTCGAGTAGAAGAAGAAGTCCTTTCATAACTTCTGTTAGGTTATGTGGAGGAATATTTGTCGCCATACCAACAGCAATCCCAGCAGATCCGTTAATAAGTAAGTTAGGAACTTTAGTAGGAAGAACTGATGGTTCTTTTAGTGAGTCATCGTAATTGGGTTTCCATTCTACGGTCTCTTTATCAAGATCTTTTAGCATTTCCTCTGCTAATTTCTTCATCCTGATTTCGGTGTACCTCATTGCAGCTGCACTATCACCATCAATTGAACCGAAGTTACCTTGACCATCAACAAGCTGATATCTCATAGAGAAATCTTGTGCCAAACGAACAATAGTATTATAAACAGCCGAATCACCATGTGGGTGGTACTTACCAATTACATCACCCACAACCCTTGCAGATTTTAAAAATGGTTTATTATGGTAATTTCCTAGAGAGTGCATGGCATAGAGAGCTCTTCTATGCACGGGCTTTAATCCATCTCTAACATCTGGTAGAGCACGGCTAATAATTACAGACATAGCGTAATCGAGAAAACAATTTCTCATTTCATCTTGGATGAAAACGGGTGCTACATTTGAAGGTGTTGTATTTTCATTATTATCTGACATTGATAAATCCTAGTGAGTTAATTAAACATCCAAGTTTCTAACGTTAAGAGCATTACTTTCAACAAACTCTCTACGAGGCTCTACGTTATCACCCATTAATACAGAAAAAACCTGATCTGCTTCGATACTATCTTCAATTTTAACTTGAAGGAGTGTTCTATTTTCAGGATTCATAGTTGTTTCCCACAGTTGCTCAGGGTTCATTTCTCCAAGACCCTTATAGCGCTGGATATAAGCACCTTGCTTTCCATCACTAATTACGAAACTAGAAAAATCATCTAAATTTTCAAATTCTTTTTTATTACCTTTTTCATTAGTAATTTCGAAATTAGAAGTTCTGTATTTCTTAATTCCATCCCATCCATTGATAAGATCAAAAAATTCACTGCTTTCGAAGAAATAAGGTGAAAGTTTCAATTTCTTATTTCTTGCCGTAGTTTGCAATTCGATTTGAATCAGATGACTTCCATGCTCTTTATCTTCAACAATATTGAAATTGTATTTTTTAAGAGTTTCTTGTTCTTGATCTTTTAAGATTTTAGATACTTTTTCGAGTTCTACTTCTAGTTTAGATCTGTCTTTTAAAAGTTCTTCTCTGATATCTGATTGCTGAATAATTGTTTTTAATAATAAAGAATCAAAGTGATTATCATATGAATCGATATTTTTATGATAACCAATATATTTATTAATTAACTTAACCGTTTCTTCGTTAGAGATTTTCTCTCCGTCGATTTTAACTGTAGATCCTTCTACACAATTTTCAATGAGAAAGTTCTCTAAAGATTTTTCATCTTTTAAGTATCTTTCTGAACGACCTTTTTTGAATTTATAGAGTGGTGGTTGTGCAATATAGATATAACCATTTTCAATTAATTCAGGAAATTGACGATAGAATAGAGTTAATAGGAGTGTTCTAATGTGAGACCCATCAACATCAGCATCCGTCATAATAACGATTTTATGGTAGCGCAATTTAGATAAATCAAAATTATCTTTTCCAATCCCTGTTCCCATCGCTTGAACAAGCATTTTAATTTCTGCGTTTCCTAACATTTTGTCATAACGAGCTTTTTCAACATTAAGAATTTTACCTTTTAGAGGCAATACAGCTTGAGTTCTTCTATCTCTACCTTGCTTGGCAGATCCACCCGCAGAGTCACCCTCCACAATATAAATTTCACATTGAGCTGGATCTTTTTCCTGACAATCAGCCATTTTACCTGGAAGACCTCCTGTCTCAAGAACAGACTTTCTTCGAGTTAATTCTCTTGCTTTTCTTGCAGCCTCTCTTGCAGCTGCAGCATCAACGGCCTTACGGATAATTGTTTTCGCAGTACTTGGATTTTCTTCAAAGTATGATTTTAGACCATCACCAACTAAAGAGTTAACGATTCCTTCTACCTCAGAGTTTCCAAGTTTATCTTTGGTTTGTCCTTCAAATTGAAGCTCTGGTAATTTAACAGAGATAATTGCAGTGACCCCTTCTCGCATATCATCGCCAGTGAGATTACTTTTAATTCCCTTTAATAAATTATTATCTTTAGCATAAGCATTTAAAACTCTTGTTAAAGCCGTTTTAAATCCTGATAGGTGAGTACCTCCACCTGGTGTGGCAATTGCGTTTGCATATCCTGAAAGAACTTCACTATATGAATCAGTCCATTGCAATGCAATTTCTACTTCATAATCTTCACGTGATTGAGAAATATAGATAGGTTTTTTATGAATTGTACTCTTTGCTCTATTTAGATATTCAACGAACTCTATTAACCCACCTTCATAATGGAAAAGTTCTTTTTTATCTGTTCTTTCATCCTTCAAAGAAATCTTTAATCCTTTATTTAAAAAGGCCATTTCCCTAAAACGATTAGCAAGAGTTTCATAGTTATATTCTAGTATTTCGAAGATTTCTGCATCTGGTTTAAACGTTACAGCTGTTCCAGTTGTACCATCTTCAACTGTACCAATTTCTTTAAGTGGTCCTGCTGAATTTCCTCTTTCAAATTTTACTGAATAAACTTTTCCAGCTTTTTTAATTTCTAATTTTACCCAAGTTGAAAGGGCATTCACTACAGCTGCACCAACTCCGTGAAGTCCACCTGAAACTTTATAAGCTCCACCTTCTTCATTAAACTTACCACCAGCGTGAAGTTTAGTGTAAACAAGCTCAGCTGCTGAAACACCTTCAGTAGGGTGCATATCAACAGGTATACCTCTTCCGTTATCTACAACAGTTACTGAGTTATCTTTGTGAATAAGAACTTTGATTTCTGTACAATATCCGGCAAGAGCCTCGTCAACGGCGTTATCTACAATTTCATACACACAGTGATGGAGACCTCTAAAAGCTGTATCTCCAATATACATACCAGGTCTTTTTCTAACAGCTTCTAGACCTTCGAGTACTTTAATTTGATCAGCGGTGTATTTTTCACCTACCTTTGAGATAGACGGTGATTGATTTTCCAAGTAGAAACTCCCGTGTTTCTTTAAGTTTTTTTACTTAAAAATTTATAAAACTTTAATCATTCCTGAAGTGACTTGAATCTTGTTGGCCCCTTCAATCTCATCCAATTGTTTTTTAAAATTGTCGTTTGCAGTTGTAATCAAAACTTGGAAATTTTTATTTTTTATATATTCCACCAAGCGTGACCATCTGAACTTATCCAATTCTCCTGAAACGTCATCTAAAAGTACAATAGGAAAAGAGTTAAATTTATACCTAAATAGCTCTATATAGGCAAATAAGAGGCTCAAATAAGACATTTTTTGTTGCCCTAGAGAGCAGTAATCATAAGAGTTTAATCCGTCAAAAAGAAGCACATAGTCATCTTTGTGAATTCCATAATGGGTATGACCGAGAACTTCATCTTTTGGCCTGTTTTTTTCTGCCAGTTCGTAGTAGCTCTCTAGGCGTTGAGGATTTATTTTCGTATCGAGTGTAATGGTTAAATCATGCTCTTCTGAAAATAATTCGTGGAAAGCTTTTTTAACAAAGGGCTTTATATCTTCTAGGAACTCTAAACGCTTATTAGTTAGCATCAAAGATAATGGTCCCAATTCTTTATCGATGGCATCAATTTGTTTTTGAAATTGAGGTGGTTTAGTAGAAAGAAGTTTATTTCTAAATCTTAGGGATTTGTTATAGCGACCAAGAGATTTTTTATAATCTTGATCTATCTGTCCTAGTTGATCGTCTATCCAGCTTCTTCTAAAAGAAGCAGAAGTATGAAAGCCATGACTTTCAAATGGATTTATAAAGAGAACACCAATATCTAGTTTTCTATTCGTACTTGAACCATTTCTATGCCAAGAACTTCCATCAGATGAAAGTTTACCCGAATAGGTTATTGGCTTCTCATCAGCTGTATTTTTAAAAAGAGATGAAAATAATATTTCAGGGTTTTCCCCATCTATACCAAGTATTTGTGGAAAACTCGCATTTTTACGAAATGATTTTCTTTTAATTAGAAAATATACTGCTTCTAAAATATTTGTTTTACCATTTCCATTTTCACCAAAGATGCAATTGATATTGGGTCCAAAGGGAATGATTTCACTTTCTAAATTACGAAAATTCTGTATTTGTAACTTTTCTATAATTGCTGGCAGCATCGACTATAGTTTTAGCGGCATAATGATACCAAGGAGGTGTGGTAAATTGGTTTCCCTTAAAACTACAGCGCTGAATTCGTTATTGATTTCAAAGCGCATTTCACCTTCTTCAAATGTCGCTAAAGTATCAATTAAGTACTTTGCATTGAAACCAATTTCCATTTCTCTACCGTTATATTCTACAGGAATAGTTTCTCTTGCATCACCTAGAGAGGGATGATTGGCCATTAGAATCATTTCATTTTCAGCAAGCTTTACTCTAACTCCGTTACTTTTTTCATTACTCATAATCTTAATTCTTCTAAGAGCATCAAATACTGATGCCTTGTCTACAATTAAGGTAAATGTTGTTTTCTGAGGAATAACAGCTTGGTATTTTGGATATTCTCTAGATATCAATCGAATGCTAAGAAAATATTTTTCCTCACAATTCACATACATGAATGAGTCATCCACACTAATGTTGATATCTGCACCTGGATTAGATTCAGCAACTCTTTTAAGTTCTGCTACACCTTTTCTAGGTACAATGATTCCATTAATTAAATTTTCTATATTACTATTTTCAAGTTCTGTATCGATCATAGAAAGTCTATGTCCGTCTGTAGCTACAGCTCTTAATTTGGAATCAGTTTCTTGGAGGTAGATTCCATTTAAATATAATCTCGTTTCATCAGTAGAAATTGCATGATTCGTTTTAGAAATTATTTCTAAGACTTGTTCACTTTTAATTGAGAATTCGTTGGATTTATTCTGGAAAACTAATTGTGGAAAATCTTCATTTTTATAAATGAGTAGAGTGAAGTGAATATCTCCACAATCAATTTTTAATGTATTCTCATTATCATCGATTTTTAATTCAAGACTTGAGTTAGGTAATTCTCTTAAAATATCAGAAAAGTTTTTTGCGTTTACACAGAAGGATCCAGGTACCTCTGTAATCGCTTCTATTTTTACCTTAGCCGATACCTCTAAATCTGTTGCAGAAAAGCTTAGCTCCCCATTTGCGGCCTCTACAAGTGTATAGGCTAGAATAGGTCTCGTATTTTTCCGATCGACTACAGAAGTAACTTTGTTAATGGCTTCTCTGATAGATTCTGTACTAACTTGTGCGTGCATAGTTTATTTCCTTGAATACAATTTTTTTATCGCATTTTAGATGGAATAGACAAGAATCTTCCTGAGTAACTGTATCTATATATATATAATTATATTATTTTTATTATATATTATAGGATGTGGAAAAGGGGATAACTTTCTTATCATTGTCTATCATTGATGTTATTCGTTTTCGTAGTTGTGGACATTTGTTAATAAACTCTTTATTTGCAATTGCTCAATTCGTATATTCTTTATTAATAAACATTTCTTTGACGATTTCCCACAGTTTATTCACATGTTTTCCACAGGCCCATGTAATTTTATTTTTTACTTTTGCATATTTTGTTTTTTGCTTTCTTTTATCCACAATTTAATCAACATGTGGATAACTTTTTTTCAACATTGTGAGTATTGTGGATAACTGGTTTTCCACAATTGTTGATAACTCTCTTTTTTATTTTTATTTTATGTAATTTTAGATAATTAGCTTTGAAAGTTATTCACATTTGGCCGGGGATAGGCCGTGGATAAGGGTGACTAGTCATTTTTTATTGGCCCTTATTCACATTCAATTCTTCTTTCTGTGGATTATAATTTTTGTTCAAGCAAAGATCTTTGCTTCTTTATCTATTATGTTGATTACTTTGTGGATTCTGTGGATAAAAAAAAGGCACTCATGCGAGTGCCTTGGTATTCATTAAATTTGATTAGCTTTTAAATATTGTTTTCAAGATAGACAATATCTTTAGATATGCTGGAATCTTTCTTTAATTGATCTGATATCTTGTTGACTCCATGGATAACTGAAGAGTGGTCTCTATTACTGTAGTATTGACCAATTTCTTCATAGGTTGCCCCAACAATATTTTTACTTAGGTACCATGAGATGTGACGTGCTTTTACGACTTCTTTACTTCTCGCTTTTGACCTTAAATCAGCTACGGGAATTTTGAAGTAATGAGAGGCTGCTCTACATACTGACTCTAGGGTAGATGCTGGTTTCTCATCACTAGGTTGAAGCTTCAAAATTTCTTTGGCCATTTCTGTGTCAATTTCTGCCTCTATAAGTTCAGCGTGGGCTTGAAGTCTAATGAGTGAGCCCTCTAGTTCGCGAATAGAGGTTTTAATTGAACTGGCTATGAGGTTAAGAACATCATCTTGGATAAAGAGATCGAGATCGATGGCCTTCTTCTTAAGGATAGCGGTACGAGTTTCAAAATCTGGCTTTTGGATATCAACTACTAATCCCCACTGTAGTCTTGTTATTATTCTTTCCTCAATTCCCGTAATTTTATCTGGGCTTTTGTCAGAAGTGAAAATGAGTTGTTTACCCTTATCATGTAGGAAGTTGAAAATATGAAAGAATTCTTCCTGGGTTGAGTTCTTATTTTTTAATTCGTGAATATCATCGATCATTAGAATATCTACATATTCAGTATACTTAGCTTGGAATTTATCGAGATTCTTATCTTTGTAGGCATTGATAAGCTCTTTCATGAAGTCTCTTGCTGAGATTAAGCAGATTCTAAGCTCTGGATGATTTTTGTAAATTCCATTGGCCACTGCATGAAGAAGGTGAGTTTTTCCTAATCCAGAATCAGAGTAAAAATAAACACAAGGGTATTTACCAGCTTTTCCAGGATCATCGGCTACTGCGCAAGCTGTAGCAAATGCTAGGTTATTTGATGGACCAACGATGAAGTTATCGAATGTTTTTGCTGGATCGATTGATTCACCAGATTCGCCTTCTTTCATATGTTCTATATATTTACTCTTTGCTTCTTCCTGGCGCTCTTCTTTAGTAGGACTTAGATCAAGTGTAAAAGAAGATTTTTTCTTAGCTTGATCCATATTCTTTTTCTGATTGAGCTCAGTTTCTTCGAGAAATTGGCTAAACGAAGGCGGTCCATCTATTGCTTGTTCTTCACTATGTGATTGTCCGTTGGGGGATTTTTGTCCCTTTATGATGAACTCAATTTCGTAATCTTCACCCATAAGTTCTTTAAGTATGGATTTTATTACTGGAAGATAGGTGCTTTTCACTGTGTTCAAAATAAATTGAGTTTGCGCTGAAAAGACAACTTTCTCTTCATTCAAGCTTTCAATAGAGATTTTATTTTTTATGAATGTATTATATTTGATGGGCTCTATTTGGCCTTCAAGACTCGCAAAAATAGCATCTGTTATTGGTTTGAATGGTGAAATATCCGAATGATCTACTGGGGATACTTCTTCTACTTTGTTTTTCGCTACGCTGCTACCAAAGATATCATCTAATAAATGGTTATTTTTATTAGTATTTTCTTTAATTGTTGGCGTGCTATTTCCAGAAGTTTTCTTAGTATTTAAAAACCTTTCAAAAGGGAAGTCTGTCGTCATGTTAAACGTCTCTCCACGGGCAATCGTTGTGTGTAAATTTAATGTTCTCGTTGTTAGGGGCAATATAATTACCGAAAGGAAGTTAAAGAATCAATATTACGCAGTGTGCAGTTATTCTGAACTCTTCTTACATCCTGTCATTTCTTTGACTACCACATTTTTATCCATTTTTTTATTCATACTGTGCAATTGGCCATTGCTTTTTTCCTCGTGTTTATGTAGATTTCGCACCTAATTAGTTTTTTTACGTTAAAGTGATTTGTTCCGTGAGGTTGATATGAGTAAGAGAACGTGGCAACCAAAAAGACAGAAGCGTCTTCGTGTGCATGGTTTTTTGAAGAGAATGTCCACTGCTGGTGGGAAAAAGGTTATTAATGCTCGTAGAGCAAAAGGTAGAAAGAGACTAACTGTTTCTACAGGTACAAAGTAATCTTTTACTTAGGGTTTTAAATGGATTTCTCTTTTAATAAAGAGTTTCGATTATTAAAGCCTAAAGATTTTCAATACTTAAGAAGAGGGGCATCTCGTGTAGATACCCCTTTTTTGCGTTTTTATTTTAAGAAGTCTCAAGATAAAAACCTAGGTCATGCACGTCTTGGCCTAAGTATTTCAAAGAAATCAGGTAATGCCGTCCACAGAAATTTTATCAAGAGAAGAGTGCGCGAAGTTTTTCGAACTAGCTTTCTGCGTAGCTCATCTCTTGATATTCTTGTGATTGCTTCCCCAAGGTTAAAGAAACTTAAAGGCAATGAATTTAAAGATGCGGTTAACTCATCTTTAGAGAAAGCGGTATCTAGGGGCTCCTCTGATAGGGGTTTTTCTATTTCATGAAGTTTTTACTCCTTTTCTTTATTAAGACTTATCAATATCTTCTTTCCCCATTTCTCGGAAGAAACTGTCGATTTTCTCCAACTTGTAGTTGTTACGCTAAAGAATGTCTTGAACACTTTCCAGCCCACAAGGCTCTATGGTATTCACTTGTCAGAATTTTAAAATGTAATCCTTTTCACTCAGGTGGGTTTGATCCTATTCCTGAAACCAAAAGGTAATTAATCTATATTAAGGATGCTTGTAATGGCCTCAGAACAAAAACGTCTCTTTCTTACTCTTTCTTTATCAGCTCTGGTTCTCTTTGGTTGGCAGTACTTTTTTGCTCCCAAAAATCAGTTCGAGAAGGGGAGTTTTGATAAGAATAAACAGGCTGTCGCGCAAGCAGATTCAAAGCACGAAAAGGCCGTGGCTGTCGATAAGCTGCCTGCTGAAGGAACTTCTAATCAGGCACCTGTAGAGCAGACAGTCGCTCCCTCTGTAAGTGTTTACACTCTTTCTAATAGTGTTACTAAGGTCGTTTTAACTAATGAGCTTGTTATTAAGTCTTTTATGCCTTTAAAGGAAGAAAGAGATGCTTTCACTGATATTGTAGGTGTTAAAAAGCCTTTTCAATTCTTTATTGTTAATAATGGATCTCTTACTCCTCTTCTGTTCAATCTTAGTAAAACATCAGAAAGTGAAATTTCGGGTACAGATTCTCGCTTTAATATCAATTTTAACGCCTATTTAGATGAAAAAGGTCTATTCCAATGGACTTTATCTTCAACTAAGCCTTACCAATATTTCACGCGTATGCAGTCAGAAAAACAAGAGGGTGAGGGGAGACAAATTCGTCAATACGTTACACTTTTAAAAGATACGCAAAGAACTAATATAGACGATGATGAAAAGTATGATGGACCTCTACAGTGGATGGCCGTCGATTATCATTATCATCTCTTTGCTAATGTATTTAACGGTAAACCTATGAGCTCTATTAAAATTGCCTCTGGTAACCTAGATACTAAAATTATCGAAAGTACGACCTCTCTTTCAGGTTTTTCTTTCTATGGTTTAAAAGGTCATGATGAGCTCCAAGCTATTGGTAGTAAGCTACACCTTGCCGTTGATTTTGGTGTGTTTGGTATTATTGCGGTTCCAATTTTAAAGGGAATCCAGTTTATCTATAAGTATGTTCCCAACTATGGTTTAGCTATCATTCTTATTACTATTTTTATTAGAACGCTTTTATTTCCTCTTCAGTTTAAAAGTTTCAAAAGTATGAAGAAGATGCAAAAGCTCCAACCTGAGCTAGCTAAGCTAAAAGAAAAACACGCAGATGATCCTCAAAAGATGCAAAGAGCGACGATGGAACTCTTTAAGAAAAATGGTGCCAATCCTATGGGGGGTTGCCTTCCGCTTTTACTTCAAATGCCTGTTTTCTTTGCTTTTTATCAAGTTCTTTTCAATTCGGTAGAGTTATTAAATGCTCCCTTTATGCTTTGGATTACTGATCTTTCCGCAAAGGACCAATACTACGTACTTCCTATCCTTATGGGGATAGCTATGTTCTTTCAAACAAAGCTTAATCCATCAACTACTGCTGATCCTATGCAGAAGAAGATGATGATGTTTATGCCTCTTATTTTTACTTTCTTTATGAAAGACCTTCCTGCAGGTTTAAATCTCTATATTCTTGTTTCAACAGTATTTGGTATTACCCAGCAACTTTTCGTTTATAAGACTGTAGATTAATTTATGAATCAGTATTTTCGTGATGACCCTATTGTAGCTGTAAGTACAAGCACTCAATCTCAGGCTGCAATTGGGATCATCAGAATTACTGGCTTCAAAGATCTTTCCTTTTTAAAACCCTTATGTGGTTTATCCGAAGTAAAACCCCGATATGCTCATTATGTTTCTATAAAAGACTCTGAAAATGTTTTAGATGATGGTGTATTGCTTTTCTTTAAAGCGCCCCATAGTTTTACTGGCGAAAATGTAATCGAATTTCAGGTGCATGGAAATCCGTTTAATTTAGAACGAATTATTTCTCTTCTTATTTCTCAATATGGATTTAAGAAGGCCTTTCCTGGTGAATTTACTTATAGGGCCTTAAGAAATAAAAAAATGAATCTTACGCAAGTTGAGGGTCTTGATTTACTCTTAAATGCTTCTAGTTCTTTCGGTTTAAGTCAGGCCACTAAAATTATGAATAATGAGCTATTTGAGGAATATACAGCTCTCAGAGACAGTTATATTTCATTACGCTCATCTATTGAGTTAGCTATAGATTTCAGTGAAGATGTTGGAGAGGAAGAGATTTCGAAATTAATAACTTCTCAAACTCATCATATTGATAAAATTATTAATAATTTATTCAAAAGATCTCAAGGCGATATTAATAGTCTTCTTTCTCCTAAAATTGGCCTCTATGGAGAAACAAATGCAGGAAAAAGTACTCTCTTTAATCAAATAGTGGGTCAGGATCGCGCCATTGTTTCTGATATTCATGGGACCACAAGAGATTTCGTATCTGAGTATATTTATATTGATTCCCAAGCTTATCAATTAATTGATACTGCAGGTCTGCGTGTTAGTAGTGACACTATTGAACAAGAGGGGATTTCTCGTGGTAAACGTTTAATAGAACAATGTTTTCTACGTTTCTATCTAATTAATATCAAAACCTGGAAGGGTGAACTGCCTTCTATCACGCCTTCTGCATATATTCTTACTCATGTTGATTTATTAAACGATACAGAACTTTTAAGTTTGAAATCTAGGTTATCATCTCTTGAACAACCGATTTTTATTTCTGGTCCTATGGGGGCAGATTCTAAGATTGGTCCTATAGAACCACTTTATAATAAAAATGGTCCTATGGGGGCAGGGGATTCTTTTGGTCCTATGGGACCAGATACTTCTTTCAAATTTGGTCCTATGGGACCACTTTTGTTTTCACCTGGTCCTATGGGGGCAGAATTCTACAATGAACTTGGTCCTATGGGGGCAGATTCGTTGAAATCAACTGGTCCTATGGGACCAGTATTATCCTTAAATACATTAATTTCAAATACTTACAGGTCTAAGTCGAGCCTTAATCCTATTCCTATTTCACGACATAGAGAAGTGATTACAGATATTTACAATAGATTTACACATGTTAAACAATATATATTTAATAATCAGGATATCGCGATTATTTCCCATGAAATCAATAGTTTAGGGATTTATATTGACGAGTTAGTAGGCATAACGAGCCCTGATGATGTTCTTGATAATATTTTTTCCAATTTCTGTATAGGAAAGTAGTATTTACAGTACCTTACCTTAAAACTAGATTCACATTCTCAATTAGAGTATATATTTGTTCCACGTGGAACATTAGGTATTTTTATGAACGATTTAAGTTTTGATTTAATTGTATTAGGCGGTGGTCATGCTGGTGTTGAAGCTGCATGGATTGCCCACCAGTTTGAGTCTCTTCGAGTTGCTATAGTCACTATTCCAGAGGTTCCTCTTGCAAGTGCCCCTTGTAATCCAGCTGTAGGTGGAGTCGGGAAGGGACAAGTTGTTAGAGAGCTTGATGCTCTTGGTGGCTTAATGGGCAAGCTTGCTGATGAGTCTGGTATACAATTTAGAACCTTGAATGAGTCTAAGGGTTATGCGGTTCAAAGTACCAGAATCCAAATCGATAAAAATTTATATTCCTCTCGGGCTGAATATTATATTGAAAGTTCAAATATCTCAGTGATTAGAAAGAGAGTAGAAAAGGTAAGTAAGACTGGTGATAGATTTCAGTTGATCGCTGATGATTCAACAGTCATCAGTTGTTCAAAGCTTATTGTCACTACGGGTACTTTTTTAGCTGGTCAGATGCACACTGGAGAAGAAGTTACTATTGGCGGACGAGTTGAATGTAGATCTTCGCAAGGCTTAGATTCACTATTTGATGGAGTCTCAAAGCTTAAGAAAAGGTTCAAAACAGGTACACCTGCTCGATTAACGAGACAATCTATAGACTTTAGCCAAATGGATGAGCAGCCTAGTGATCCAGGTACGATTTCTTTCCATTTTGGCCATGATGTCGATTATAGGCAAGCTAAACAAGTATCTTGTTATTTAACCCGAACTAATGATGAAACTTTGGCCATAATTCGTGAAAATAAAGAGAGGAGTCCCATTTTTAATGGTCAAATACAAGGTGTAGGGCCAAGATATTGTCCGTCAATTGAAGATAAAGCCTATCGCTATGAAGATAGAAATATTCATCACGTCTTTGTAGAGCCTGAAGGTCTTGATATTGATACCTTCTATCCTAATGGAATTTCAACCTCATTACCTAAGGAAGTTCAACTTGATTTTATTCGAACTATAAAAGGCTTGGAGCAAGCTGAGATAGCGGTATATGGTTATGCAGTAGAATACGATGTGGTTGATACTCTATATTTAAATAAAACAATGGAATATACAGATATTCCAGGTCTTTATTTTGCGGGACAGGTTTGTGGGACTTCTGGCTATGAAGAGGCCGCTGGACAAGGTTATATTGCTGGCGTAAATGCAGCTTTATCTTATCTAGGTAGGGATTCTTTAATTTTAGATCGTGATGAAAGCTATATTGGAGTCATGATAGATGATCTTACGGCGAATGATCGTGATGAGCCATATAGGCTTTTTACTGCTAGAGCGGAAAATAGGTTACAGCTTAGAGAAGATAATACTGTTTTAAGAATGGCAAAGTATAGATCAAGATTATCATTAGAAAACTCAGTAGATTACTATAATTCAAACTTTATCGAAGCCTATAACAACCTTATTGATATTATCGACGAAACCTTTTTTAAAGAATCAGAGAAGAATATCAATCTTTTAAGCGAACTAGGCTTTGGTGGTATAAAGAATAAGGTGTCCATTGCAGAAATATTACAACGTAGTCAAAATAATCCTATCGAAACATTGAGAGTGCTACTTAATATAACTGGAATCAAAATCGAGGAAAGAGTATTAAGAGCTGCAGCTATATCGGTTAAGTATCGTGGTTATATTCAAAGAAGTGATGCTGATTTTCAAAAATGGATGAAACTTAAGAATAAACCACTTAGTTGGAATGAATTACTTCAAAACAAAAATATAAGCTTTGAGTGTAAGCAAAGAATTGAAAAGGTTAAGCCAGAAAACTTTGGTCAACTTCAGAAGATAAAAGGTATCAGGCCAGCCACCTTGGCTTTTGTAGCAGGTAATATTTAATGAAAGAATTTTCAGAACAATACAGAAATTTACTCTTTGGTGAATACGCCACATTGAACCTAACTAGAATCTCAGAGCCCGATGAGTTTTACGAAAAACAAATCGTAGATTCTATATATCCGTTAGAAATATATGAAAGCTTCAAAAACGAAATAGAAACAACAGGTCTACATGTAGATGTTGGGTTTGGTGGAGGATTTCCACTATTGCCAATTGCTGCATCTGTACCTGGCATTGATTCAATTGGATTCGAAGCTAGAAGAAAGAAAGCTGAAGCTGTAGAGGCCATAGCCTTAAAGCTAGGATTATCAAAGGTAAAAACCTTTCATAATAGAATAGAGACAGTATTAATTGATCAGGATTGCGTGATTACGTTTAAGGCAGTAGGGAAGATTAAAGAGTTTCTCAATAAGGTAAATGTCCAGGCCGGCAGCAAAGTTAAGGTCTATTTCTATAAAGGACCAAACCTTTTAGAGCTTGAGACAAGTCCAGAAAAAGTTGGAATTTTTAAGAAAGTTTTATTATCTGAATATAAGCTCCCTAGTGGTCATATACGGCATTTTGTTGCGTATGAAGCACAAAATGTTCCACGTGGAACAAAGAAAAATCTTGTCAAACTATCAGAACTTCATTAAAAATTTGGGTGCAACAATAAACCACCTGGAGTTCTAAATGTCTAAAATTATTGCAGTTGCTAATCAAAAAGGCGGCGTTGGCAAGACTACTACAGCAATTAATCTTGCGGCGTGTCTAGCAGTAGCTGAGAAAAAAACTCTACTAATTGATCTTGATCCGCAGGGTAACGCTAGTGTTGGTGTTGGCCTGGATAAAGAAGAATTTGGAGAGAAGAATATTTACCATGCAATTATTGGTAAAGAGACACTTAAAGACTGTATATATCCGACAGAGTTACCTAATTTTGACGTTTGTCCTGCAGACCAAGATCTTATTGGTGCAGAAATTGAGCTAGTTAGTGAGTTCGCTAGGGAACATAAGCTAAAAGCAGCTATCGATACTATAAAAAGAGATTATGACTACGTTATTATCGATTGTTTACCGTCATTGAATGTATTGGCCGTAAATGCTCTTACAGCTTGTGATAGTGTGATTGTTCCATTGCAAACAGAATACTATGCGATGGAAGGTTTAGCACAATTATTGAATACCATTAGATTAGTAAGATCATCACTCAATCCAAACTTAGATTTAGAAGGAATTCTTCTTACTATGTTTGATTCAAGAACATCTTTACATAAGCAAGTTGCCAATGAAGTTCAAACTCACTTTGGTGACAAGGTTTTTGAAACGATTATACCTAGAAATGTAAAAATATCTGAAAGTCCTTCATTCGGTAAGCCAATAATACTTTATGATATTGAGTCGAAAGGAAGTAAGGCCTATCTTGCACTAGCAAAAGAATTAATAATGAAAGATAGAGTTATGGCCCCTAAAGATCAACCTGAGCTTGATTTTACGATTCCTGAAATACCTGAAGAATATAAGGGTAATAAAGGAAGCGATAATCAACCAACGATTCAATAGGAGTAAAAGGTCATGGCAAAGAAACTAGCACTTGGTAAAGGTATAGCTTCACTCATTCAAGATTCTCCTAATGAAATCTTGAAAGCGTCACTAGCAGATAAAGAAGCTGAGAAAAAAGAAGTAAATAAAGAAAAGAAAGAAGTAAGTATAGAAGCGGGTCCAGCTTTAATTGATATCAATGAAATTAAAGCAAATCCAAATCAACCACGTAAAATTTTTAAAGAAAAAGATTTAAGTGAATTATCTGATTCAATTAAAGAAAATGGTATTATTCAACCCTTAGTAGTTGTTAAAGCTGAAAAAGGCTTTGAACTTGTAGCCGGTGAAAGAAGGTTAAGAGCAGCTAAAATGGCTGGCTTAGAAAAGGTTCCAGCTGTTATAAAGAAAATAACTGAACGTGAAAAGATGGTCATTGCCATTATTGAAAACGTTCAAAGATCAGATTTAAATTGTGTAGAAGAAGCATTAGCTTACTACCAACTTATGAATGAATATGATCTAACACAAGAAGAAGTTGCAAAAAGATTAGGTAAAGAAAGATCAACGATTGCAAACTTTTTAAGAATTTTAAAGCTTCCTAGACCAGTAATTGAATTATTACAAAAAGAAGAATTAAGCTTTGGACATGCAAAGGTTTTGGCTGGAGAAAAAGACAGAGAAAAATGTATTAGAGTAGCTAACCAAGCAATCGCAGAAAAACTTTCTATTAGAGAAGTTGAAAAACTCCTTAAGAAGAAAATTACTGAGCCTAAAGAAAAGCAAAATAAATTCTTTAATGAAAAACTAAACCAGTTTAAAGATAAATTGGAACAAAAAACGGGATATCATTTTGATATAAAATCAAAAAAAGCTGGAAAAGGTGAATTTGTGATAAAGTTTACTAACGAAGCTGAATTTAATGATATCTACGAATATCTTTTAAAAAGATAATAAAGTGGTCCTATGGGACCACTAATCCATGGAGATTGTCGCAGTGAGACAAAAAGGTGAAATTTCTGCCATCATTGAAGAGGGCTGTAAATTCGAAGGAAATTTAAGTTTTAACGGAGTCGCAAGAATCGCAGGTGTGGTTAACGGCTCCGTATTTTCAAATGATACAGTTATTGTTTCTGAAGGCGCTGTGGTTAATGCCGATATAAATGCAAACGTTATCCTTATTAGTGGAACTGTTAAGGGCAATATTAAAGCCAGTAGTAGAGTAGAAATTATCAAGCCTGCTAGATTTGAAGGAACAATAACTACGCCTAGTCTAATTGTGGAAGAAGGGGTTATCTTTCACGGTACAACAAAAATGTAGTTTATTTACAGAATAGCGCAGGGCGCAGGTAAAAGTTTCGCTTACCCTATAAAGGTTCGTTTGAGCGTCGAAACACTTTGACAAATTCACCCCCAATGACTACATATAAGGTTCAATTTATAGCTTTTGCACAAGTGTGTATTTATATGAATAAATACGCTGTCATGGAGATAGAGTAATTATGGATAAAATCATCCAGATCTTTGTTAAATTAGGTGTCGACCAATCTATTTTCTACCAATTCGCAATTTTTGCCGTCATCTTTTTCCTATTAAAAATCCTTTTCTTCAATAAACTACTCTTTGTTTTACAAACACGTGAGTCTAAGACAACAAAGTTAGAGGCCGGTGCTGGAGATAAAATGAAGGAAGCAGATAAGCTTTCTAGAGAATTTGATGAAGAGGTTCAGAAAACAAATGAAGTTGTTCATCAAAGAATGGCTGAAAAAAAATCAAATGCTCTTAAAAATATTGAAGATGTTCAGAAATCAGAAGAAGAAAGAATCTTGAATAACTTTGAAAGTAAAAAAGCTGAAGTTGTAGCTTCAATCGAAGCAAGCAAATCAGAAATTCTTTCTAAAGCTGATGAACTATCTGAAAAACTCGTAGATAAAATCACTAACTAATATAGGTATAAGATGAAAGTAGTAATGACTTTGATTGCTCTTGTAGGTACTGCTCACGCAGCAGGAAGTGGTGCAAGTCACGGAAGCGTGGCTGATTTAATGTGGCCAGCAATTAACTTTTTAATTCTTGCTAGCTTTCTAGTATGGAAAGTGAAAAAGCCTTTAAGAGAAATGTTCGAAAAGAATGCAAATGATGTGAAATATCTTTTTGAGCACGCAGAGAAAAAAGATAAAGAAGCAAGTATCAAACTTACAGCTCTAAAAGAAAAAATGGGTAATCTTGAAGGTGAAAAAAATAAAATCATGAAAGCTGCTGAGAAAGAAGCTGATGATTTTATCGCTAGATCTGAAAAAGAATCAAAAGATTATTTAAGAAGATTAGAGTCTGACTCTGAGAGCAAACTAGAATATGAAAGAACTTCTAGAGTTGCAAAGTTAGAAGAGAATTTAGTGGATGAAGTTATTTCTAAAGCTAAAAATAAAATTGGAAGTGACTCTAGCTTAAGTCAAAAAGTAACTAAAAAACTCATTTCACAAATTAGATAATAGGTAGAAGATGAAAGAATCAATCGTAGCAAGAGCTTACGCAAAATCGATCTATGCTCTAGGTGAAGAGCAAAAAGTTGATGTAACGGCTGAGCTAACAAAGCTTACAGAAGTTATTAATGAAAATAATGATCTTGAAACTGTTTTATTTCTAGATGTGTTTTCATACGAAGAAAAAGAAGCTGTTCTAAAAGATGTATTAGCGAAACTAGGTACATCATCACTTGTTAAAAATGTAATTGCATTTTTAATGACTGAAAAAAGAATGGGAATCTTACCATTAATTTTCAAAGAACTTGTTGTGATCGATGATCATAAGAAAGGATTCATCCGCGGAGTAATTGAAGGTCGCGAAGATGAAGCTAGTCCTGAAGTTACTGAGAAGATCGTATCTTACCTTTCTGAAAAAGTAGGATCAAAGCCAGTATTAACTTACAAAAAGAATGAAAATTTAACTGCAGGTTATAGAGTAACAGTTGAAGACCTTCAGTTAGACGCAACAATTGATAACCAATTAAATAAATTAAAATCGGAAATACTTAATTCCTAGTAAAGAAGAGGTATAGTGATGTCTATCAATCCAGAAGAAATTTCAAGCATCATTAAGGACAGAATTGCTAACTTTGAAAGCAGACTACAAGTAGATGAAGTAGGAACTGTTTTAACTGTTGGAGACGGGATTGCTCGTATTTTTGGCCTTAAAAACGCAATGGCCGGAGAACTTGTAGAGTTCGATGGTGGTACAAAAGGTATGGTTCTTAACCTTGAAACGAATAACGTAGGGGTAGCTATCCTTGCTGACGATGTTTCAATTAAGGAAGGAACTACAGTTAAGAGAACAGAAAAAATCGTTGAGGTTCCAACTGGTGATGCTCTTCTTGGAAGGGTAGTAAACGCTATTGGTGAAGCAATTGATGGTAAAGGTGAAATCCAGTCTGAAACTACACGTAACGTAGAAGTGAAGGCACCTGGAATTATCGCTCGTAAGCCTGTTCATGAGCCAATGCAAACGGGTATTAAAGCTATCGACTCTATGATTCCAATTGGACGTGGACAACGTGAGCTTATTATTGGTGACCGTAAGACAGGTAAAACTGCTGTTGCACTGGACACTATTATTAATCAAAAAGGTAAAGACGTTATTTGTATTTACGTAGCTGTTGGACAAAAGCAATCAACAGTACGTCAGGTTGTACAAAAACTAACTGAAGCCGGAGCAATGGAATACACTACAGTTGTTTCAGCTACAGCTTCTAACTCTGCTCCACTTCAGTATCTTGCTCCATTTACTGGTGCAACTCTAGGTGAGCATTATAGAGATGCAGGTAAGCACGTTCTTATTTGTTATGATGATTTAACAAAGCAAGCAAATGCTTACCGTCAGATGTCACTTCTTCTTCGTCGTCCTCCAGGACGTGAAGCTTATCCTGGAGATGTTTTCTATCTTCACTCAAGACTTCTAGAGCGTGCATGTAAGCTTTCTGACGAACTAGGTGCTGGATCAATGACAGCTCTTCCAGTTATTGAAACACAAGAAGGTGACGTTTCTGCCTTCGTACCTACGAACGTTATTTCTATTACAGATGGTCAGATCTATCTTGAATCAGATCTTTTCAACTCAGGTATTCGTCCAGCTGTTAACGTTGGTCTTTCCGTATCAAGGGTTGGTGGTTCTGCACAGATTAAAGCAATGAAGAAAGTTGCTGGTACACTTCGTCTTGATCTTGCTCAGTATCGTGAACTTGCAGCATTTGCACAGTTTGGTTCTGACCTTGATGAAGCAACTCAGAGACAGCTTGCTCGTGGGGAAAGACTTGTTGAGCTTCTTAAGCAGGGACAATATGTACCAATGGATGTTATTGACCAAGTAATCGTAATTTATGCGGCAACTAAAGGTCTATTTGATAGCGTTCCAACTGCAAAAATTGGTGAAGCTGAGAAAGAACTTCTTGAGCATATGCACTCACAGCATTCAAGCCTTGTTGAATCTATCAGAAATGATAAAGCTGTATCAGATGAAAACGGAAAGACGTTAACTGAAACAGTAAACAAGTTCTTGGCATCAAGGAACTTCTAATAAAACTTAAGGACAGGTAGCTGAAATGGCGAATATCAAAGACCTTAAAAAGAAAATTAAGAGTACCAAGGGAACGCTAAAGATTACTTCTGCGATGAAATTGGTTTCTGCTGCAAAATTAGCTAAGGCTCAACAGGCGATTCAAAGCTCAAGACCTTATGCTAATGAATTAGAGCTGACGATTAAAACAATCTCAGCTTTAGTTGAGAATTACTCACATAAGTACTTAGAAGAAAATGGTAACAATGAGACAGAAGCTCTCTTAGTTATTTCTTCAAATAAAGGACTTTGTGGTGGTTACAATGCTCAGTTAACTAAAGAAGTTAGAAGATACTTAGCGGAAACTGATAAGAAGGTTAAAGTTTTCTTTATTGGTAAAAAAGTAAAAGAACTCATTCAAAAAGAAGTGAACGTAGGTAAGTTCTATACATTTGCTAAAGTTGATCCAACCTTTATTGAGATGGAAACTGTAGGAAAAGAACTTGCAGGACTCTTCACTTCTGGAGAAGTAGGAACAGTTAAAGTTGCATATAACCAATTCAACTCAGCTATTTCTTTTACTCCAATGGTTAAGCAACTTCTTCCTCTTTCACTTGATGTTGAAGAGAGAAAAGAGCTTGAAGAAAAATTTCCTTTTGACTTTAAATATGAACCAACGCCGAAACAAATTTTGGATGCATTAATTCCAGAAACGTTTTCAACGAGTTTGTATACAAGTTTACTAGATGGAATTGCATCTGAGCATGGATCGCGAATGGCCGCTATGGATAATGCGGTAACGAACTGTAAAGAAGCTATTAAATCACAAACAATTAAAATGAATAAATTGAGACAAGCAGCGATTACAACCGAACTTATTGAAGTTGTTTCTGGTGCTGAGTCGCTCAACGGTTAAGGAGCCTAGAATGTCTGCAAATTCTGGAATAGTTAAACAAGTTATGGGTCCAGTTGTTGACGTGGAATTTCCTCAAGGAAACCTTCCTGAAATCAACACTGCACTTCGTGTATCAAACCCATTTATTAGTGAAGAAGCTAACAATCTTGTTCTTGAGATTGCCTCTCACCTTGGTGATAACGTTGTACGTACAATTGCCATGGACCAAACTGAGGGTCTAAGAAGAGGACAAGAAGTACTTAACACTGGTAAGCCAATTCAAGCACCTGTTGGTAAAGACGTTCTTGGTCGTATTATCAACGTAACTGGTGACCCGATTGATGAGCGTGGACCAGTACAGTGTACTAAAACATACGATATCCACAGAGAAGCTCCTGCTTTCGAAAAGCAATCGACTAAGAAAGAGCCTTTCTATACAGGTATTAAAGTTATCGACCTTCTTGCTCCATACCTAAAAGGTGGAAAGATTGGTCTATTCGGTGGTGCCGGGGTTGGTAAAACAGTTCTTATTATGGAACTTATCAACAACATTGCTACTCAACACGGTGGATACTCAGTATTCGCAGGTGTTGGTGAAAGAACTCGTGAAGGGCGTGACCTTTATGACGAAATGAGCGAGTCTGGAGTTATCGATAAAACAGCTCTGGTATATGGACAGATGAATGAGCCACCAGGTGCCCGTGCCCGTGTTGCTCTTACAGGTCTTTCTGTAGCTGAATACTTCCGTGATGAAGAAAAACAAGACGTACTTTTCTTCGTTGATAATATCTTCCGTTTTACTCAAGCTGGTTCTGAGGTGTCTGCACTTCTTGGACGTATCCCTTCTGCCGTTGGTTACCAACCAACTCTTTCTACAGAAATGGGTGCTATGCAAGAGCGTATTACTTCAACAGATGATGGTTCAATTACATCGATTCAGGCCGTATATGTTCCTGCCGATGACTATACTGACCCTGCTCCAGCAACTACCTTTGCTCACCTTGACGCGACTACAGAATTATCTCGTCCTATTGCTGAGCTTGGTATTTACCCAGCGGTTGACCCACTAACTTCAACATCTACGATTCTTGCTCCTGAAATCGTTGGAGATGAGCACTACGCAACAGCACGTGCTGTTCAGCAAATTCTTCAAAGATATAAAGAGCTTCAAGATATTATCGCCATTCTAGGTATGGATGAATTATCTGAAGAAGATAAAGTAATTGTTGCTCGTGCACGTAAGGTTCAGAAGTTTCTTTCTCAACCATTCTTCGTTGCTCAGCAATTTACTGGTATCGAAGGTCAATTTGTTAAGATCGAAGATACAATTGCAGCTTTCAAAGCAATCCTTGAAGGTAAGTGTGATGATCTTCCTGAGCAAGCTTTCTACTTAGTAGGAAACCTTGATATGGTTTACGAAAAAGCTCAAGAACTTCGTTCAAAATAATAACTACGGTTAAAGGCTAAAAGATGAACTATTTTACAGTTGATATCTTAACTCCGGAAAAAATAGTGGCAGAAGGGATTCCAGCGGAATCTCTTCTTATCCCAAGTGTGCGCGGACAAATTAATGTTCTGCCTAATCACACGCATATCATTAATGAACTTGCGACTGGGGTACTCACAGTTTTTGGTGGAGCAGATGATCCTGATGTTGACTACTCAGTTTCTGGTGGAATTTGTAAAGTTCTTAACGATAAGGTCATTGTAATGACTCATATTGCTGAGAAGAATACAGAAATTGACTTAGAAAGAGCTGAAAGAGCTCTTGAACATGCACAGGAAAAACTAAATAGTGGAGAGCCACTATCAGATGCTAAAGTTGAGCAGTACAGAAATAAAGCTGAACGTGCTCAAATTCGAATTCAATTGGCCAAAACGAATCAATAAAAAAGAGATTTATTTAGCCAGTAGAAATGAATACTCAAAAAAATTAGATTTTCAAATTGCCCATGTTTAATGCATGGGCTTTTTTGTTTTTGGCCAGTCAAAAAATAGGGGTAAAAAGCTCCAAACCATAGTAATTTTTAGAAAATGTAGGAAAATTAAGATAGTGAAAAACAAATTTTTTCTCTACATTTCTTACGTATTTTATCTGATCGTATTGGGTCAGGGCTGTAGTGGTATAGCTAATAAACCTAGTTTTTTAACGATAAAAATACCTTCCATTGAATTTCCTAATATCGTAAAGATCACTGATACAGAGCTCCCTAAGACCAATTCAAATATCCCAGAAGAAGATCTTTACCGAAAGGCCATAGAGCAAAACTCTGCTAAACAGCTAGCTGTTAAGACACAATCTAAAGCTCCTCGTTTGATCGAAAAGATAAAAATAGAAAGAAAGACGAAAGCATTGAATATAGATGAGCTTGAAGTTATCGCAAAAGATGATTTCAATATTCAAGAAGAAATTAAGAGCGATAAGCTCAAAAGTTTAAAAGATGGACCTAAGGAACTAACAAATAACAAAGTTAAAACAGATGGGTCTGTCCTATCCTTGAGTATGTATATTGAGCACAATGGATTTGAACTAAAAAAACTACCAGTCGAAAGTATGACTGCTGCCTATGAATTACACTTTCAAAATATGAAAGAAAAGCTAGCTCAAGTAGGCAAAAAGAGTACGAACGACTTGATAGCAAGTAAGTCTTCTCAACAAAATCAAATCGATCCTAATAGTAAAGAAGCCATAGAAAACTTCGAAGAACAAAAGCTACAAGATATCGTTTCATTAGTGGAAGCTTCCAATTCGAAAGATAAGGCCATAGATGACGACCTTGTATTCTTTGACTACTCAAAAGATAAGAAAACAGAAGAAGAAAAAAATAAGAACACAGAGAAGCTTGCGATAGAAAATACACAAGAAGAAATAAAACCTAATCAAAAAATTGAACAAACTATAAAGATAGAAGATTCACTCAATAATAATGTTCAAAAAATCACAGATGCAAATGCTACAGAATTATCAAGAGCAGAAGCAATGATGGCCATGGAAAGCTCTTTAGAAGAAGTATCTAAGGCTGATATCTCAGACAGAGTACAAAGCGTTATACATAGAGAGATGGGTGGACAGAAGGCAAGGACGGAAGTTCAAGCTGAAAGTTATGCAGCTTTATTAAAAGAGTTTAAAAAAGATGATCCTATAACAACGGGATTAGCAGCTCCAACTAGAGAAATTGAAGAAGAATCTAAACTGACTATTCATGCTATCCATACTGAGCTTGATAAAGAAATGAGTGAAAATCTTCATGGATTTTCAATGTACTCAGCTTCAAATAATAATAAAGCTTATGAAGATTATAATTCAGGAAAGATTGAATATGAGTACTCATTAAATGGATACTCAGGAATATTAAGAGCAACCTTAGTTAAGAATTTTTATATAAGAACTACGATTGAAGCGCCACTATCTGGTGAGTTTTCAAATGTAGAAGTCCCAATGATTGATATCAAGTCTATAGAAGACTACTTGGATAAGAATGAATTAAGTGGTTATGGTGGTTACTATTTAGTTGATCTGGGTGAGTACTTTGAAGATGTAGAGATATCAAGTGATCAAAATACAGAATATAGCTATGAGCAAAGAGTGTATTTGGATGAGAATTTTAAAATTGTTAAATCTGGCAATGATTATAGATATATTCTTTTCTTAGGAGTCATTCCTGGAAATATCCGTGTTCAATATTTAGGAGCCAATCGAATCGAGGCCTCAAAAATTACATTTGTTGCCCCAGATGAAATGACATTTGATATAGCTACATCTAGGCCTAGTCACGAAATTAATTTTGATCTTACTTTAAAAAATACTCTAGGAGTACAGAATGTACCCTTAGATTTGAATACTCAAAAGATGACAACATTTGTTGGTGCGGTACAACCCGTGAAAACATCTTCAGGAAAGTATAGTCTCAATATTCCTTGGGGAACAAAAGGAAGTAGAACCTATATTGAAGTAAACCATCTTGAGTCACCAATCTTTGTCGGTGTAGATGGTGGAAATAAATTAGAATTACCGAGTTTAGAGTTTGTACAAGAAATTATGAGAAGCTTTCAAATTGATGGATTAAATGAAAGAGAGTGTCTCGTTCAAGTTAATTTTGATAAAAAGGAAGTTGTAAATGTTAGCCTCAGAGGAGAAAGTGCTCAGGGACCTATGACATTTGAACAAAACTTCCTAGATAAAGATGGTGTATTCACAAAATATGTTTCACCTATGTCGGGTAAACTATTTATATTAGGTAATGAAGAGGGAATCTTTCCTATACTTGTTGAGTATGCAGATGGGAAGAAAGATTATCTTAGAACTTACTGCTCACCAGGTAGCTATATTCTTGAACAGCTATAATCAAAGAATTATCGACATCTTTCCTTAGCAACTAGTTTATATAGATTTTTAGGGTAATAGCTCTTGAGCTTGTTATGGGGAATTTTTAAGTATTTGCGTGATGTTAGATTAACATCAGATATGAGGACGGTCCCTTTAGGATAGGTTGCTCTCGAGCGTTTTAAGTGATTATTTACGCGAAGAATATTATGCTTTGAACTTTTTAATGTAGAAATCAGCTTCACTAGCGGCAATTTACATTTTGTTAAATAAATATCTAAATCGCCATCCTTTAAATTGAACTTCTGCTGAAGTATTTCGTCTCTATAGGCTAGTGTGTAAACGAGGGCCAAGAACTCGGAATAGAAATTCTTAGCGGCAAATCCCCAGTTGCGATGTTGAAAATGGTCAATGAGATGTTCAACACGAGGGTTTTTAAAACCTTTCTTATAAAGAGACTTAACACCTCTTCTTAGTAGACCGGTTCCAGAGTTGTAGGCATTAACGGCCAAATCCCATGTTTTCATAATTTTTTTATTTTGCTTCAAAAGATGGAGGGCTGCAGCTGTACTTAGAACAGCGGAGCGTCTTTGATCTACATTTCTATTAATTTTCATAAAATGTTTACCAATAACGCGCATAAATTGCCATGGTCCAGTTGCACCCACCTTGGATTCGGCGTGGATATTGAAAGAAGACTCGAGAAAGCTAACGGCGAGAAGTTCGTGAGGCAAATCAAAGACTTTAAAGAGGTGCTCTATACTCTCATTGTAACCATCGATATTCACTAGACCTTGTCTAATGTGATCATGTTGGCCCGTTTGTGTTCGAACTTTATTTCTAAGATTAAGGAAGAACTGCTTCCGTCCTTTTTTAGGAATCTTGACCTTGGCTTTATCTAGTGCGGATAAAATACGCAAACACTTTTCAGTATTACACTTTCCTTTAGAAAGGGATGAGAAAGATGACTTGTACTCTTTAATGATACTTTTGAGAGACTTATTTTGTATCGCATAGCGAGTATTACGGTTAGAGATATTAGAAACTACATCGGAGAAATCAATCACATCATAAATGATTCCGAGGTTATCAATGTCGTGAATTACAGAAAAATGACTAGTGTATTTAGTGTATACATTAAACCAAAATCTTACTCGATCCATTAAAGCTGTTGGTACAGCAAAGTCATCAGAAACTTTTTGCGAAGGATCTGTGAGAAAGAGAGTAAAGTCTTCTTTATCACGAACAGAATGCGCCTGGCCTGATAAGTTAATATTCAGTGAGTCAAAAAGAGTTAGATCGTCTTGAAAGATATTATCAGGATTAAATGCTTTAACAGATAAGATATTTATAAGAAAAAAAAATAAAATTAACTTTCCCATTCGTGCCTTTTAAAAATTTCCATTGTTCTTTGAAACCCGAGCTTAACTAAGCTTCTCATATTATTTGGGTTTAAAGAAAAACTATTTTTAAAGAAGATACCATAGTTTTCATGGGTCGGAAAAATATCGATATAGTGGATATTGGGATTATAATTAAGCTTTCTTTCGAGAATCTGAAGAAGGTTTCTTCTATGAACCTCATCGATTCGATGGCCCTTACAATACTCATTAACCGTATCAATGATATCTGCAGATGCAGCTCTTTTGGCCCGTGATGAAACGATTTTCTTTTGGATCATGAGATAGATGGCTTGAGTCGCAATAGCAGGAAGACCGTAGTTAACAAGCGAGCCTATCTCATTGTGAAAATGATAAGGCGTGTGGGTCCAGCTGCTGATAATGACATCACATTGATTGTCTACTGCGACATGAGTAGAAAGAGTCTCTCTAATTTCTCCATCAATATAATATTCTGTTTTACCCGTTACGGGATTTTTTACAGGAGATGGAGAATAGAAAGGAGGGACACTCATGGAGGCAGCAACACCTTCAGAGATTGGTGTATTGGTATAATAAGAAACTGTCTTATCATGATAGGGACTAGGATATTTATATTTTGAAAAAACAACCTTTCGAGAGTGATCAAGCTGAGTGGCTATTACAAAAACATCAGATTTATAGTCTTGAAAGTTATTTGAGATAAGAACTTCTCGTTCAAGATAACGCTTCAAACCAGTAGTACTGAAAAGACCATTAAAGGAAAGAAGGGGATTTAGTATAGATTTTAGAAAGAACGGGAACTCGGAAAAGGGTTCATAGAATTTTCCCTTAGGTGGACGAGGAGTATCCGATTTTAGCGATAGCATGTCTTTATAGGTGACTGGTGCGAGAACATTCTTGTCTTTATAAAGATGAGCATTAATGATATCACGAGGGCTATAACCAGAAGCATAATACAAACTGATCAAAGCTCCTGCAGAACTCCCAACATATGTTGAAATTTCTAATGGGCTAGGCTCAGAGTGATTAGACTTAAGGGAAAATCCAAGTTCATCTAAGGCAAGACCAACACCAATATGCCAGGCAGAGGCCTTAACTACGCCACCACTTAATACTAGAGCAATTTTCTTGCCTTTAAAATTATCAATATCTACACGTCTCATACTTTAACTTATCGGAAATTTAACAAAGAAGTCGAGTATGAACTTTGAAAATAATTGATTATTGACTAGAATAAAGGCAGAGGTGAACTATGGAAGGTCATTGGCTTACAATACCCGAGTATTCTAGTTATCGGGATAAATCAGTTTCTACAATTCGAAGATATATAAAATCAGAAAGAGTTAAATATAAACTTGAAGAAGGTAAGTACTATATTTTTGTATCTGATGAGAATTATCAAAATAAGCAACAGTCTTTGGAAAAAGAAGAAATGGAATTGCGTTTCAGATTGGTAGAGCTTGAATCAAGAATACGTCAGCTTGAAGAAGAGAATAATGACCTGAAAATGTTAGTTCAAATCTATGAAAACGATAAAAGAAATACTCCTCCATTACCTGAGTTGCCTAATGAAATCTAAATTAATTTTAATTGTAATATTCTTTTGCACAATCTTTACAGCAGAGGCATCGATGCGACGATGTATGATTCTGCCTGTGAAGGATAATGTTGGAGGAGCAATAGGCTTTAAAGTATTTGAAGATGTCGAAAGATACTTAAGAGATTCAGACTGGTGCTACTATACAAGTAATAGTGAAATTTTAAATATTTTAGCTAATTATAAGAAAAATTTAGATCAGGTTTTAGAGAACCCAAGAGTATTAAAAATAATAAGTGAAAAAACAAATACTGGGTCGTTGATTAAAGTAAAAGTAGAAAATGAAGTTAAGGGTGTAAATGTAGAAATCGAAGTCATTGGTAAAAATGGCGAGGATATTTACTTCAAAGAAAGTACGAGACTTAACACAGAAGAGCATAAAGTAATATCTCAAACGATAAAGAATTGGTTAGTCGTTTATGAAAAGCAAATTCCATATGATGGAATTATAACAGGTGTATTAGGGAATCAATTCACATTAGATGTTGGGACAAATAGAAGTATGTTCCAAGGCAATGAGGTTGTTGTCTTACGCCCTTTAGGGAAGAGAAATCACCCACTTCTTAAAGAAATTGTAGACTGGGAAACAGAAAAGCTTGGAGAAGGGAAAGTCATACATAGTTCAGATACACAGGCACAAGGAAATATCCTAAGTTATTCAACAAAAAAGAGATTGAGAGTTGGAGACTGGGTCTTATTGGAGAGAAATAAAGACTCTAATCTTGTTGAAAAAAGAAAGTATGAGGAAGATAACCCTTATGAATTTGGAAAACTAGGAGAGGTATCACTTCTATTTAATGTTGGGAAAGGATCGGCAACATCAGAAAATCCTGATGTTAAAAAAATAGGTGGAACTCTTTTAGGTGTAGATCTCAGAACTTCTCTTTGGATCACGAGAAAATATTGGGTAGGATTAGATATAGGAAAAACTTTTGGAAGTCTTTCTTCAGAAGAAGGTAGTCTTTCAAGAAGTGAGAATGACATGAGTAACTCACTTTTTAATTTGAAGTTTGGATATAAATATCTTCCGATGGGATTTTTCTACGGTCCACAAATTGATGCGTTTATTGGTTATGGGTCATATACCTATGGACTGGATTCTTCCCCTGCTGATGGTATGACTGAGGTCTCATTTAAAGGTATCTTAATGGGAGCTAGAGGAAGTATTCCAGTACAAAAAATAGTTAGATTATATATGGAATTATCTCTTCTATTTAATCCTTCATATGATGAAGAGGGAGCTGTTTTTGGAGAAGAAGATTCAGCAAGAAATTATGCCTTAGAATTTGGTGGAAAATATCTTTACGCACCAAATATGACATTTGATTTATCCTATGGCGTGAACTCTTCGAAGGCCAGTTTTACCAATCCAGAAAAAAGTATTACAGTTAAGCAATCTACTTTCAAATTAGGTACGACCTTTACTTTCTAATACGAGATTAAAATGAACAGAATTCAAGAGCTAGAAGAGTTGATCAAGTATCATAAGGCTAAATATTATCAAGGATATCCAGAAATTATGGATATCGAATACGATAAGCTAGAAGATGAATTACGCACGTTAAGCCCCAATAATAGAGTTCTTGATATCGTGGGTTCTGCGCCAACAGGTTTAGATAAAGTCGCTCATGACACGAAAATGCTCTCCCTCAATAAAACATATAAGGAAGAAGACTTACTTAGTTGGATAGATGGAAAAGAAGTCGTCTCTATGTTTAAGTACGACGGTGTGAGTTGTAGCTTAGTCTACGAAAATGGAAGTTTGAGCATGGCAAAGACACGTGGTGATGGCTCAATTGGTGAAAATATAACCTCTAAAGCAATTTGGATGAAGGGTATTAGTACGACAATTGATGTCAAAGAAAGACTAGAGATAAGAGGTGAAATTTATTGTACAGAAGAAGACTTCTTCAAACTTTCAGATGAAATGGAAAATATTGGGTTGGATAAACCCACCTCTCAAAGAAATATAGTTGCTGGACTTATTGGTAGAAAAGATAATTTAGAATTAAATCGATACATAAGATTTTGTGCATTTGATCTCATCGAAGAGAGTATCAACCTAAAAACGGAAATGGAGAAGTTTGATAAGTTGAATCAAATGAAATTTCTCATACCAGAAGTTGTTCTTCATAAGAATGAAAAGAAAATTGAGGAAGTTCTTAAGTCAGCACAAGAGTTTATGTCTGAAGGCGAATTTCAAATAGATGGAGTAGTTTTCAGCTATAATGATTTGTCTATTCATGAAGAGTTAGGTGCAACAGCTCACCATCCAAGATATAAAATGGCCTTTAAGTTTCAAGGTGAAGCTAAGAATACGAAGATTAGAAAATTGACTTGGCAAGTGTCAAGAAATGGAATCTTAACACCAATAGCAGAAGTTGAACCTGTAGAACTATCAGGAGCGAAGATATCACGTGTTACGCTTCATAACTATGGAATGGTTAAGCAATTTAAATTAAAAAAGAATGATGAAATTCAAATTATAAGAAGTGGCGAAGTTATTCCTAAGTTTATGGATGTCATTGAGTCATCAAAAGACGAATATGTTATTCCAAAAGAGTGCCCTAGTTGTAAGCAAGCTGTAATAGAAAAAGAGATTAGACTCATCTGTGAAAATCCGAAATGCCCAGCTCAGGTTAAAGAAACAATACTCAACTTTATTCAAAAAATTGGAATAGATGATCTCTCTTCTAAAAGGTTAGATGAACTCATCAAAGCAGAACTCGTATTAGAAATAGAAGATCTTTATAAACTAGATGTAGAAAAGCTTATGACCTTAGATAAGGTAAAAGATAAGTTGGCCAATAAGCTTATCAATTCTATAAATAAGTCCAAAACTGTAGACTTCCCCACATTTTTAAGTGCTTTGGGCATCCAGGGCGGTGCCTATAATAAGTGTGAAAAAGTGGTCATGGCCGGATATAATACTGTAGAAAAGATAAAATCCTTAACACCTGAAAAGATGCAAGAGATAGAAGGCTTTGCAGAAAAGTCTTCGACTGAATTTTTAAATAGTTTAAAGAGTAAATTTGATCTAATAGATAATCTCTTGGCCTTGGGATTTCATTTTGAAGAAATTAACCATCAAGAAACAATCTTTCTTAAGAAGAGAATTTGTATTACAGGGTCGTTAACTAGAAAACGTTCAGAAATAGAAAAAGTAATTAGGGAGATTGGAGGAATCGTAGCCTCTTCAGTCTCTAAATCAACAGACTTTCTAATCACAAATGATAAAGAGCCAACAAGTAGCAAATTCAAAAAGGCAATAGAACTAGAAATTCCAGTTATTTCAGAGGATGAATTCTTTGAAAAATTAGAAAACTAGGATCTAAGAATGGCTAAAAAGAAGACGGTCTATATTTGTCAAAATTGTAATTATGAATCTCCAAAGTGGCTAGGAAAGTGTCCAGAATGTAGTGAATGGAATACTTTGGAAGAGTCGGCACCAATTACACAATCAAGTAGTGCTGGTACAAGAAGATCTAAATCATTGAAAGACCCGAAAACAATATCTGAAATCACGGCCATAAATATTGAAAGAACAAAAACTTACCTCAATGAGTTTGATCGTGTTGTAGGAGGTGGGCTCGTTCCAGGTAGTTTAAGTCTAATAGGTGGGCAACCCGGAATTGGAAAATCAACTCTTCTTTTAGAAGTAATGTCACGACTATCATCGAAATATAAGGATAAGAAAATTCTCTATGTATCTGGAGAAGAGTCGGAATCTCAGATAGCTGGAAGAGCAAAGCGAATGGGAGTAAGTTCAGAAAACTTACTCATTTTAAATGAAACTTCATGGCAAAATATTTTAGAAGTCATACAAAAAGAAAGGCCAAGTTTTCTGGTTGTGGACTCCATACAGACTACAGTGTCGCAAGATATACAGTCAGCACCTGGGACAGTTAGTCAAATCAGAGAAGTAACCTATGAACTTATGAATCATGTTAAAACGAAAGGAATTACATGCTTTATAGTTGGTCATATAACAAAAGATGGAAATATTGCAGGGCCGAAAATATTAGAACATATGGTAGATACAGTAATCTACTTTGAAGGGGATCAGTTTGGTCAGTATCGTATACTAAGGGCCATTAAAAATAGATTTGGTAATACGAATGAGGTGGGTATTTTTGAAATGGAAGAAGCGGGGCTTAAAGAAGTTCCCAATCCTAGCCAATACTTTTTAGACGATCAATTAGAAGACTCCTACGGTCGAAGTTTGACTTGCATTTTAGAAGGATCAAGACCTTTATTTATTGAAATTCAAGCTCTCGTTGTTGAGAACAAATTTGGAAATGGAAGAAGGACAACACAGGGGATAGATCAAAATAGATTATCTATGATGGTGGCCATTATTGAAAAATATTTTGAGCTACCTTTAAGTTACAATGATATCTATCTCAATGTTGTAGGTGGCTTTAAGCTTTCATCTAGAGAAAGTGATTTGAGTATTATTGCAAGTCTTTTATCAAGCTATAAAGGTAGAGCTATAAAAACTGGAGAGATCTTTCTAGGTGAAGTTGGACTGACTGGAGAGGTTAGAAGTGTGCCAATGATAGAGTCTAGACTAAAAGAAATACAACAACTCAATTATGAAGTTGTATATACCTCATTAAAAACAGCAGTAAAATTCAAAGATAAATTTAAAAAATTAAAGCTCATTGGAATTAAGAGAGCAAAAGATTTAGAAAGCTATCTCTAGCTTTTAATAAACAGAACTCCAATATTGATTGAATGATAAAAACTCAGGATCAGTTTCTTCATTAAAGTCTTCAATGTTAATATTTTGTGCAAATTTTCGAAGTTTTTTAAAAGAAGAATTTTTGAACTCAAAAAGTTTTGATTTAACGGAATATTGAGAAAGTGCAAATGGAGAGAGAAAGGCTGGTTTTCTAACAAGGCCAAATGCATTTGATCTTAATGAGACTTTACTCGAGTGAAGATATTCGAGCATGGATTCTAAATGGATAAAGTTATAGGCACAAACAGTAGTATGTGTAGAGAGCGATAAATTGGGTAGCATGCGAATCTTATTAACATTGGGAAGAATAACATCATCAAAAGATGCTTTCTTACCTCTAATATTTTCTTGAACTTCGCCAACACCGTCGAGAGAAATAGATATGTGGACTGATTTAAAGTGAGGTAAAAGTTCAAATAAGTATTCGGGAAGAATCGTTAAGTTACTTGAATACCAAAGTGAAATATTCTTTGCTCTGTTTGCACTAATTAATTTCTCTAAGAGTGATTGGTGACCTTTTGCAAAAAAAGGTTCACCCCCTTTTATTTCTAGTATCGATAAAGAGGGGAGCATTAAAATTGAATCGATAAGGCGTTGTGAATTAATAGAAGAAATATTTTTAGCTCGATCTCTATAAAAGTCGAAGGTGGATTCGGAAGGAAGATCATTAACAAGTTGTTCCCATTTGGAAGATTTATCTGGGGAGCAAAAAGCACAATTTAGATTGCACTGATTTCCAAATGAAATATCAAAATGAACAATATCTTCAAGTGATGCGTGAGAAGGTGTTTCAAAATGGGTTGTGAGCCCAGCTTCTTCTAAGTCTAATTGAAAAGAATTTCTACGTGAAGAAAGGCCTTTATCTTCTCTATTCCAACACGACTTACAGCCTGGGTACTCAAGTCCTTGAGCATGCGATTTTCTAATCTCAAGCATTGTTGGATGATTCCATGCATTTTCTAGATTTAATTCATTGAAATTTCCAAGCTTTTTGAAAACTATACAGCAAGGAAAAACAGAACCATTAGAATGGATATATAGAGACTTCCAAGGAATGGCACAGGTTTTATCTTTCACAATTAAAGATAGAGTTTCTTAATATATTTATTCCACAAATCTTTCTTCTTGGATTCATAATGAAGTTCTTCTTTGGGTTCAAACTCTTTATCAATTTCAACAACTTCTGAAAGATTATCTTTTGATAAGAGATTTGCACCAACTGCACTTGCACATGCAGCGCCAAAAACAGTGGTTTCTATAACAACAGGTCTTATGACTTTTAGACCGCTTATATTGGCCTGGATTTCCATTAAGAAATTATTGGCAACAGCACCGCCATCAACTCTAAGTTCTTTGAGATTCATGCCACTATCTTCTTCTACACTTTGTAAAAGATCATTTATGGATAGCGAAATTCCTTCAAGAGTTGCACGAGCAATTTGTTCTTTTCCGGAATCACGAGTGAGTCCAACAATTGCAGCTTGAGAATTGCTGATCCAATGAGGAGATCCTAAACCGGTAAAGAAAGGAAGAAAAAGGATATTTTCACAAGAGTCATCAGAAGCTTTTCGAGCAAGAGTTTCAACAGCAGGTGCCGACTCAATCATTTGTAGAGAATCACGTAACCACTGCACTGCTGCTCCAGCAATATAACAACTTCCTTCAAGTGCATAATAAGTATTTTCGTTATCTTGGTAAGCAATGGTTGTAAGAAGACCATTCTCAGAGGAGATGGCCTCTGTACCAGTATTCATGAGAAAGAAAGCACCTGTACCGTAAGTACACTTACTCTTACCTTTAGAAAGTCCACCTTGACCAAAGAGAGCGGCTTGTTGATCACCTAGAATTCCTGTTATGGGTATTCCATCAGGAAGAAAACTGAGTCCTCTCGTTTTACCAAATTCTCCAAAGCTGGGTTTTACTTCAGGTAAACTTGATATTTTAATTCCAAAGAGCTCAGTTAATTCTGTAGACCATTTATTTTTATGAATATCATAAAGTAATGTTCGAGATGCATTACTTGCTTCAGTGTAAAAGGACTCACCAGAAGTAAGCTTATATAGAATAAAGGTATCTATTGTTCCGAGGCGAAGGTCATCATTTACTTGAGCTTCTTTAACAGCTTCGACATTATCAATTAACCACTTTGCCTTAGTACCACTAAAATAGGGATCAGTAGGAAGTCCTGTTTTTCTTTTGATTGATTTTTTCTTTTCGCTATCTAGAGACTTACAATATTCCGCTGTTCTACGGTCTTGCCAAACTATGGCATTATGTAGAGGGTCCCCTGCAATATTGAAAGGACAGATTGTTTCTCTTTGATTGGTTATTCCGATGGATACAATATCGGATGGAGAGATATTGGCCATGGTTATTACTTCTGTAACAGTTGAACCGATAGAGGCCCAAATATCTTTTAAATTATGTTCAACTAAACCAGGCTTAGGAAAAATTTGAGGAAATTCACGATTGATTTTTGCAACAAAAGTTAAATCATCCGCTTTGAGAAGAGCCGCAGTTGTTCCAGTAGTACCTTGGTCGATAGATAGAATATATTTCATGAAAGACCTTATATTTCGAAGTCGTTAGTAGAATTAGGTAATGAGATGGCCTTAACAAGTGCTCGCCATTGCTTGCCGACTGTGTTATTAAAGCCACCTACCATTCCCATAGATAACGTAATCATAATGAGAAGCAGTAGGATAAACTCGATAAATGTTTGTCCTGACTCACTATTTGAATCTGAAAATTCTTCTTCTGGTAAATAGTGAAACTTTTTCCTCGGGAAGTTCATTTTATTAAATCTCATATATGGTTTATTATAGAGAAGCTTATGGCCAAAACAATAAAAAAATATGTACCCCTATTTGTCCTAATCTTTATATTCTCACTTTATTTAGTGAGTCAGGGTGTATTTAATCTGAGTGACCCTACGGCCAACCCTGTAGCGAAACAGAAGAAGCAATATGCCCACTATGAAAGTGTTCTACGTGACTTTAAAGGGGTAGACATAGAAGGTAATCAGATTACCTTTAAGAAAGCACCAAAAGTTGTAATTATAAACTTTTGGGCTTCTTGGTGTACTCCTTGTCTAGAAGAGTTCCCATCATTAGTTGAGCTAGTATCAGAGTTTAGTACTCAAGATATTAAAGTTATCGGTATTAATACTGACGAAAGTAATCAACTTAAAGAAATTAAAAAGATCAAAGAAAAGTATGGACTTAATTTTCCAATCATTGCGGATAAGGGAAGTGAATTCGTTAATAAATTTATGATTGATGCAATTCCTGTATCTATAATTTATGTAGATGGAAAGGTTCAAGAAGTTTCACAAGGTGCGAAGGACTTTCATTCAGAGGAATTTAAAGAAGATCTGAGAAGTTGGCTTTAAAGATTACACTCGCTATCTACAACCTGATCAGCACCTGCCTTAAGTAGTGAACATTCATTTGAATACACTCTTGGGCTGAGATCCTCGTCAATAACTCCACATACAGGACCAGAATCTGAATCGCAATCATCCATAGAGCACTGGCCAGTGGTATAGCGAAGTCCAGCACATTGGGCCAAGCAGCCATTTCTATAGGTGATATACTGTCCATTCGCCGTAGCGCAAACAGGATCGACTTGGTTTGAGCAAGAACAATTATTTGAGCTCGCAGCGCTTGAAGAAGAGCCTGTTGTAAGCATATTTGAAGTCACATCTTGGCCACAAGATACGATAAAAATGAGACTAAATAGAAGAATATATGATTTCTTTAGCATACTGATCTTATCGGGTATTTGGAGCTAACTATTTAGAACTATTTATAAGTAACTGTTTTTAAATACGTTTAAAGTCTAAACACCCCCTGTAATAAGCACAAAATACCCATGTCCAGAGAAAATACGAGATATCCTCTAAAGGTCTTAGGAGGATATATGAAGAAATTAATTCTTATGGCCATGTGCCTTATTCAAATGAATGCTTTCTCAATGGAGGTATTTGTTAAAACATCACCAAGTCAGGTACACGATGGTAATGCAGAATCTGTGGCCATGATTACGGGTGGGGATCACTCTTTAGAGATTATTCACGAGGATTCAGAAACCGGTCATGGCTGTACCTTTATGGGTGAAAAAGTGATGGAAGGAATTTATCAAGATAAAGACTTGAGCTCTTGTAGAGTTAGATTGAGTACCACACTATCTAATGAATTAAAGGTATCAGTCGTTTCTGGTTCTAGATGCCAGGCGCTTTGTGGAGCTGCTGCAGAATTAGAGATGTCAGGTCTAATCTATCAAAGTAGAGAATAAATTAAAGCGCGTAGTTCTTACCCCAGTTGTAGGTAATCTCATCTAGACTGGGGACATTGAATATTGAGAATCTTGGCTTATTTCCCACAGTAATAGCGCCTTGGTCATATAGTCCAAGTGCAGCTGCTGCATTAAAAGTGATTCCACTCCAAAGCTCTGCCTGAGTTAAGCCTAGATTTGGAGCTGCTATAGAAGCTATGAGTAATAAATTATCACAATGGCAGCTACCAGGATTGTAGTCTGAAGCAATAGCAACTTTAGCCCCAGTATCAATCATAGATCGAGCATCTGATTGAGGTTTACCTAGAAAGAAACCTGTTCCTGGAAGAATGGTTGCTACCGTTTTTGATTGAGCTAGAGCTTTAATACCTTCTTTAGAAGAACATAAAAGATGATCTGTACTTAAGCATTCATACTTTGCAGCTAGGGCTGCTCCTTGATTGTCTTTGAACTCGTCGGCATGAGTCTTTAGCTTAAGGCCAAGAGTTTTACAGTAATCGAATAAATAACAAACATCATCAGTAGAAAAGTAGCCTTCTTCATGAAAAATATCTACAGCATCAATTTCAACGGTTTTAACAACTTCGTTAAGGGCAGGTAAAACAACTGCATCTATATAATCACGGCCAGAAGCAAATTCTTTTGGAATAGCATGAGCGGCCATGAAAGTATTAAAAATTTGAACTTGAGGATAGAAGTCTTTTTTTAAGCGATCTATAATTTTTGAACAGAGTACTTCGCGTTCAATATTGAGACCATAACCACTTTTGATTTCAATCGTTCCCACACCATAAGAGCGCAATTGCTTAATTCTTTCAGAAGCTGAAGTGTAAAGTTCTTCTTCAGTAGCTTCATTTGTCATTTTCATTGTACTTAATATGCCACCGCCAGCTTTTGCTATATCAGCATAGGTAGCTCCATTGAGTCGCATTGAGTACTCTTGAGAGCGGTTACCTCCAAAGACTAAGTGAGTGTGGGAATCAACAAGTTCTGGGGTGAGTGTTTTACCTTTCAAGGATTCCCATTTGATATCCATATACTTGGTAGGAATATCATCTGAAGAACCTACCCAAAGAATTTTATCTTCATTGAAAACGATAGCACCATTTTCAATAATGGAAAGATCTTCTTTAAGAGGTTTGCGCCCATCTTTTTCAGCTACTCCTTTCAGAGTAGCGAGCTGTGAAATTTGAGCGTAACCTTTAAGTTTATTCATAAAGAAGATCCTGCGTTTAGATTAAAGACTTGGAAATTTAATATTGGTTCTCTTTGTTTCCTCAAGAGCAATATCGTATCCAGCATCTGCATGGCGTACAATGCCCATGCCTGGATCACTATTAAGGACTCGTGAAAGGCGTTCGTCCATTTCTGTTGTTCCATCAGCACAAATAACCATTCCAGCATGTTGACTAAAGCCCATACCTACACCACCACCGTGGTGAAAAGAAGTCCAAGAGGCACCATTCATTGTGTTAATCGCAAAATTTAAAATTGGCCAATCGGATACAGCATCTGTTCCGTCTTTCATTGATTCAGTTTCACGATTTGGAGAAGCTACACTTCCACAATCAAGATGATCACGTCCAATTACGATGGGAGCTTTTACCTTTCCATCACGAACAAGTTTATTGAAGATAAGACCAGCTTTTTCACGTTCTCCATATTTTAACCAACAGATACGAGAGGGAAGACCTTGAAAAGAAACCATTTCAGCAGCCTTATCAAGCCAATTGATTAATTTCTTATTGTCTGGAAAAGCTTCTTTAAGAGCTTCGTCCGTAACACGGATATCCTCAGGATCTCCAGAGAGTGCTACCCAGCGAAAAGGACCTGATCCTTGGCAAAAGAGAGGTCTAATATAAGCGGGAACAAATCCTGGGAAATCAAATGCATTCTCAACCCCAGCTTTTTGAGCTCCAGCTCTTAAATTATTTCCATAATCAAAAACATAAGAACCACGCTTTTGAAAATCGAGCATGGCTTGAACATGAACCGCCATCGTAATATAGCTTTTTTCCATATAGAGAGATGGATTTTCTTTTTTTAGTTTATCAAGATCTTCTTCTTCAAACCCGTGAGGAACATAGCCATTTAATGGGTCGTGTGCACTTGTTTGATCCGTAACAAGATCAGGAATAATATCTTTGCCTAAGACATAATTGAAAAAGTCTGCAGCATTACCCACGACAGCAATACTTTTTGCTTCTCCATTCTTTTTAGCAGTAAGTGCCATCTCAATAGCTTCATCAAAGTCATTAGCGAGAACATCAACATACTTTGTATCGAGACGCTTTTGGATACGCCATTGAGTGGTATCACAACAGAGACAAACACCACCGGCCATTTTAACAGCAAGAGGTTGGGCACCACCCATTCCACCAACTCCTGCGGTGAGAACAAGTTTACCTTTTAGGTTTGAGCCTTCACCGTAATGCTTTTCGGCTGCTGCCATAAAAGTTTCGTAAGTACCTTGAAGAATTCCTTGAGAACCAATATAGATCCATGAACCAGCAGTCATCTGCCCATACATCATAAGACCTTCATCTTTTAATTTATTGAAATGTTCCCAGTGCGCCCACTCTGGAACAAGATTAGAATTCGCAATAAGAACTCTAGGGCCGTCTTTATGGGATGGCATGATTGCAACAGGCTTACCTGATTGTACGAGAAGAGTTTGATTATCTTCTAAATTCTTTAATGATTCGATAATATCATTAAGCGCCTTATGGTTTCTAGCAGCTTGGCCATTTCCACCGTATACAATGAGATTGTCTCTGTCTTCTGCCACTTCTGGATGAAGATTATTTAATAAACAACGTAGGGCAGCTTCTTGATGCCAACCTTTGCAAGTAAGTTCTGGACCTGTGGGGGGTAAAGGTACAAGATTATTTGTCATTGGAGTTCTCCCATATGTTTTTTAACTTCATTAAGAATTTCATCTGTCTTTAATAATTTCTTTATGGCCATCATATCATTATGGAAGACTCTGTCTTCTGTAATGGGTTCGACATGGCGTCTAACAACATCATATGCCGCTTGAATAGGTTTAGAAGTCTTGAGTGGTTTTTGAAACTCAATAGCTTGAGTATTACATAGAATCTCAATAGAAAGACAGTCGTAAGCATTTTCTACGACTTCTAAAAGTTTCCTACCAGAAGTCACACCCATAGAAACGTGATCTTCCTTATCTGTAGAAGTAGGCACACTATCAACGGAAGCAGGGTGACAAAGATACTTATTTTCTGACACTAAAGCTGCGGATGTTACGTGAGCAATCATAAGACCAGAGTTTAATCCAGACTTACCTGTTAGAAAGGCCGGTAGTTCGGAGAAAGTAGGATTCATCATCTTTTCAACACGTCTTTCCGAAATATTACAAATTTCAGCAACACCCATTGCTAAGTAATCCATGGCCAAGGCTAGGGCCTCCCCGTGAAAGTTACCACCAGAAATAACATCATCATCATCAATAAAGAGAAGAGGGTTATCAGTTACAGCATTAAGTTCGCGATCGAAAACAACTTTAATATGCTCAAGAGTTTGGCGGCAGGCACCATGAACTTGAGGTACACAACGAAGGCTATAAGGGTCTTGTACTTTTCCACAAGTATCGTGAGAGTCCATGATCTCACTACCTTCAAGAAGTGAATTAAGGTTTTGGGCAACCGCTATCTGACCAGGATGGGGCTTTAACTTTTGGATACGAGGATCGTAAGCTCTTTTTGATCCTTTCACACCATCACAAGTCATGGCAGCAGAAATATCGGCAAGAGTCATGATTTTTTCAGCATGAACAATGGCCAAAGAACCTAGCGCGGCCATAACTGCAGTTCCGTTAATTAAGGCCAAACCGTCTTTTGGTCCAAGAGTAATAGGCTTCTTACCAATTTGAGAGATAGCAAAATCTGAGCGAACAGACTTACCGCTATAGGTAACTTGACCTTCTCCAATGAGGCAGAGAGCAATGTGACTTAATGGGGCTAGGTCACCACTTGCACCAACAGATCCTTTAGAGGGAACGAAAGGGATAATATCGTGATTAAGAAAATCAATTAATAGATCGATAGCTTCCGGGTTTACACCAGAGTAACCAGAAGCGAGGCAATTAGCACGAAGAAGCATAATCGCTCTGGTAACTTCACGATTAAAAGCTTCACCAACTCCAGTACAATGACTACGAATAAGATTTACTTGAAGCTGTCCTAGATCCGACTTATCGATATGAACATTAGAAAGAGCACCAAAGCCGGTATTAATACCGTATACGGCATTGTCTTTATTAACGATTTCATGAACGTATTCTTTAGCTCGTGCAATTTTCTTTTTTGAATCTTCTGTAAGCTGTACTTTGACTTCACCTTGTTTGGCCAAGGCAACGGTTACAACTTGTTCGACTGATAGAGAGTTACCATCAATTAAAATTTCTTTCATTGTATATCCTAATGAGAATGTTTTGGGTCTTCAATTTAACAAACTTAAGAACGAAGAGACTCGACTAAGTTTAGGTATTGTTCTTTTTCTTTTTTGAAAATAAAACTACCAGCTACTAGGTTGTCAGCCCCATGTTCGCGAAGCTTTTTTGCATTCGCATCACTTACACCACCATCAACTTGGATTTGATAAGTGTATTGATTCTTATTTCTTAATTCATGCAACTTATAGATTTTTTCGTAAGAGTTTTCAATAAAAGATTGCCCTCCAAACCCTGGCTCTACTGACATGACCAATATAAGATCAACCGTTCGTAATAATTCTTCACTTAAAGATGAAATATCAGTATTGGGCTTAATGGAGATTCCTACAGAGGGATAAAACTTCTTGGCATGTTGAGTGAGGGCCAAAGCATCTTCGACGGCTTCATAATGGAAGGTGATATTGGCCAATCCAAAATCCTTCATTTCATCAATATGAAATTTTGGATTTGTTACCATCAAATGGGCGTCTAAGGGAACGCTACAAATCTTAGAGATTTGCTTAATGATGGGTATCCCAAAAGTAAGGTTGGGAACAAAGTGACCATCCATAATATCTAAGTGCATCCAAAGATCTTTCGTCCCTTCAAATGGAGCTAAATCGCTTTGGATATTCATAAAGTCACAACTAAGGATAGAAGGAGAAACGAGATTAAGCATAAGGGCTCCTATCAAGGATGAGATCAGATTGTTTAGATTTTAGAGTATTAATAAAGTCTTTATCACTAACAGCTTTTTTGCCATCAAGTTGAACTTCTAAAAGTTGAATAGAACCAGACTTTGTTCCAAGGTATAAATTTGAGGAATCAATTAAGAAAGTACCTGGAGCTATTTCCTTATCGGAAGGAATGAGCTTTTTAATTTTTAGGCGAGTATTCTCATTGATAAATAAGAAAGTACCTGGCCAAGGATAATAAGCTCTAAAACGATTATAGATTTGGTCTGAGGAAAAATGGAAAGGATCAATTAATCCATCTTTTTTATCAATGGTGGGTGCAAAAGAAACGTTTTCTTCATCTTGTTTCTTGTAAGAAATTTCTTCGTTGGAAGAAATCAGATTGTTTATAAAAGTTTCAAGACCATGAGCTGCTTCCTTTTCTAGCTTTTTAAAAAGAAGGTCACATGTTTCATCTGAATCAATAGGTACCTTGTGTTCATATACAATATCCCCTGCATCCATTTTTTTTACCATTTTTTGAATAGAGACACCGGTATATTCATCACCATTTAAGAGTGCGTACTGGATAGGAGCAGCTCCTCTGTATTTTGGTAATAAAGAAGTATGGATATTGAAAGCACCTAGGCGAGGTATATTGAGTAAGCGTTTTCCTAAGAATTGAGCGAAGGCTATAACAACAAAGAAGTCTATATCTTGCGCTTCCAGTGAATCGAGGAATTCGACTTCTTTATTTATATTAGATGTTTGAAAAAAGGGAAGTTGATTTTCTTTTGCAAATGAAATTACAGCTGGCGACTGTAGTTTTTTACCTCTTCCCGCTGGCCGGTCTGGCATAGAAATAATATTAACCATTTCAATAGAGTTATGATCAGCGAGAACTTTTAAAGAAGATACAGAGAAATCGGGAGTACCAAAAAAAACGACTTTGTATTTTTTTGTCATGGCCTTCTTATTTCCCTTTCTTCTTTTGTTTCATAAACTTTTTAGTAAGAAGATTTCGTTTGAGCATACTTAAGCGTTCTAGAAAAACAATTCCATCGAGGTGGTCATTTTCGTGTTGAATGCAAACGCTAAAGAGATCGTGAGCTTCAATACTATGGTGGTTTCCTTCCCAGTCTTGAAATTTTACTACAATAGATTCAGCACGCTTAACATCTTCATAGATTCCGGGAACGGATAGGCATCCTTCTTGATAGAGGATTTCACCTTCTTTGTTTTCGATGATGGGATTAATGAAGATATAAGGATTTAACTGAGTGAGCTCATAGTCACTAGAGCCATCTGCACGAGTAACCTTTTCACGGTTATAGTCGATATCCATGACAAAGATACGTAAACTTTCACCGATTTGAGGTGCCGCTAGACCAATACCTGGGGCGGCATACATGGTTGTTAACATATCCAAGCATAGAGTTTTTAAGTTTTCGTCAAACTCGGTAACAGGCTTAGCAATTTTTTTCAAAATGGGGGCAGGATAAGTGTAGATATCCAGCAGCTTGCCCTGAGGTTTGTAGTCTTTGAACTCTGTTTGATACAGATCGATTGATGTCTTGATATTTGTAGTTTCCATGGGGGGCTTATACCATGGACAAGATGCGTTAGTCTAATCTTTCAACTAAGATATACTCTTCTTGAAGCGATCTAAGGTCTTGATTTTTAATAGCTTCAAAGATCTCTTTAGAGTCGGAGCCACGAATCCATACACGCCAGCGGTGAAGCTCCTTGTAAGTGCCTGATTTCTTGTAGTTGTTGAAATGAAATAGGCTTGTATAGAGGAGATCACCTTTTTGAATAGATGACTCTTTGATCGTGTGATTCTTGATAAGTTCGATATCTCGGCTAATTGATTCTTCAATAAAGAAGGGTTTGCGATAATCGACAAAAATACGATTTTCTTTATGAGACTGAATAAATTGGTAGGCCGTATCGGGAACTACAGGGAGAATTCCCATAGGTAAAATAAATTGCCAAAAGAGAATCAGTGGGAGGATTAGACGAAAGAGTTGAAGCTTTTTGTCTTTGAATCTTTTTGTATAAAAGAAGATTGCAGTAACAAAAAAACAACCTGATAGGTACTGATTACTTTCCATAAAATTTAAAGATTCGCGAAAGTAAAAAAGTAGGGCGACTAAAAGCATGCCAAAAGAAACAAAGAAACTTTCGATATTAATGAGAAATTTGAGACCAGCTTTCTTAATATGCACCGGTAGCTGAAAGAAGAAATAGCTAATGAGGATAAGAAAGAGAGGTATCGCAGGAACAGCATAATGATGGGATTTTTGTTTTGGTAAGAACCAAAGAAAATAGAAAAAACAAAAGTTTAATACAAGATAGAAAATAATATCTTGATTAAAATTCAGTTTTTTTCGTCCTTTCCAAATGAATGGGATGAGAAAATTGATAGGAAGTGTGAAAATGATTAAACCTTGAATGACTGATGTAATGGGGTAATTACGAGCTGTAAATTTGCCAAGATTTTCTCTAATAAAGAAATATTCGATAAAAGCATAACCATGTTCAAGATAGCTAGCTATAAACCAAGAAGAGCCAATTAAAGTGGCGAACAAACTAAATAATATAAAGGGCTTAATCTTTCGTTCTCTTAATATACTGAAGAGAAAGGTTCCTGGGAAAATCATCGCCAGGGATACTGGCCCTTTAATAAGTACAGATAATCCTGCAAACAAAGAACAGAGAAATAAATCAGAAGATTTCTGTTTACGTAAGAAAGAATAAAAATAAAGGCAACCTAAGGTTGTTAAGTAAGTCAGGGTCATTTCCATCATAAAAATACGTGAGTACTTTATGAAATAAATGGGTATGAGTAAGAAAGAGAAGCACTCATACCAATTTCTTTTTAGCTCTCTTTCGTACCAAAATGAAACCCAAAGAGAAGCGATAAGGGAAAAGATCAAAATGGAGAGACGGCCCATTTGGAGATAATTACCCTGAAACAACCAATAGAGAGGTTGAGGGAGCCAAAATTGTAATGGAGGTTTACTCCAGTGAGGTTTACCGTAAATGAGTGGAGTTAAAAAACTTTTGGCTTCGTACATCTCTTGAGTGATAAGAAGGTAGAAGCCTTCTGTACCTTGTCTAAGAGCGTTTACATTGCCTAGGTCAAAAAAGAATAGGGCAAATATAAAGAAAATAAATATCTTAATTGTTGTTTGGTAGTTTTTTTGTGAGTTCATTTTAAGGATCTATTTTTGTAAAAGTTGTAGAGAAGGTAAATACTGAAAAGCAAGGGGACCCCGAAGCATGAGAGAAAGGGGGAGATTTTGGAGCTCTTTCCTAGCTCTATAAAGTAACTATTGATTAACCAGTAGAGAATAACAAAAGCAAAAACTCCACCAATGCTCTTTGCAAAAGAGTTGCCGCGTCGATTGGGACTAAAGACACCTATTGAGGCGACTAGGGCAAAGATGATACATACAAAACAGGTTGAAAGTTTCTCATAAAGCATTACAGAGTACTCATCAACATTTATCCCACCCGCTTTTAGGCGAGTGATATAGTGATAGAGCTCAAAGAAATTCAGCGTTGTGATATCGGCCTCAATTTCACTGAAGTCAGAGGGGTCTTCAAAAATGGGGATAGTGATATTTTCTTCTTCTTTAAATGTTGGATATCCAGCACCATCTAGAAGGGTAGTCATTGAACTCTTTTTTGCTACCCAAATATTATTCATAAATTGAATGAGGGGAGTAGAAATCTTCTTTGCTAATTTATTATCTTTAAAGAAGTAGATCGATACATCTGAGAGAGTATTTTTTTTGTCATCAAATGTGGAAAAGCTGAAAAAATAATCATTACTTTTAAACCACATTTTTCCAGAGCCGATAGTGGATGCCATAAGCCCTTTAGATCGAAGATTTTTAAATTTAGATTGACCATCTTCGATGAGGAAGTCTTTTTTGGAAATAGCATAGGGCTCTATGAAACCACTTACACTGAATTGAAAGGCAGCAACAAAAATCGCAGCTGATGCAATATCATTGAAGAACTTCTTACGAGAATAGCCAGCTGCAAAAATAGCTGTAAGCTCATTTCTATTTCTCAGTTTATTTATAGAAAAGAGCGAGGCCATTAGACAGCTCACAGGCATGATAAGTTTAAACTTATCTGGGATCTCGAGAAGATGATTAAGGATAACTTCTAAGGGAGTTACATTTTGTCGCAGAAAACCAGTAATCAGCTCTGCTACAGTGATCAAAAGTAAAAGGCCTAGGAAAGCTCCAAGGAAGAACTTAAACCATTCTTTAATGATTAAACTTCTTAAAGTAGGCATCTAAAAAGACCTCTTAATCCTGATGAATAATTTGAGACTATAGATAGATAAAGTTCTCAGAATAGGTCGAAATAGAGAAAACTTAGAGAGCTTAAAATAAAAGGGGCAAAGCGTATTGTAGTAAGACTCTATAAAGAAAAAGCCTAGTTTGGTATTTTGAATAGAGAACTTCCATTGTCTAAGCTCATGGGTAATAGGATGTTGAGAACCAAAGAGATCAGTGCTAATGAAACATCCTTTTGATTCAACTTGGATTCTTTCATAAGCTTGTTTGAAGGCCGCTGGGTTATGGGCCAGTCTTTTGCGAATAAAGCTCTTTATGGTTCGAGCATTTGCGTATTGATATTTATATCCAATGGTGAAGTTAACAAATTGATCTAAGCAGCGGATTGATTCAAGATGGAGGTTAGGGCTTCTGTCATAAGCTTTTGCTAGGTCCCAATAGGCATGGCTAATGAGGAATAATTCAGCAATATCTTTTTCCGGATCAAAAAGTTTTGGTGAAAGTTTAGATTCATCGACTTTGTAATATAGCGCAAGGGCATTTAAATATTGTCCGTAATACTCAACTGCTTTTGGGATTTCATCAGATTGAGAAAATTCTTGAGCTTTCTTTAATAATTTTAAGCGTTCTTTATAAGCTTTTGATGTTATCTCAATTTGGTGAGCATCAGCTTTGTCGCCATCTTTAGGAGTATTTGCCATAATTAAAATCGATAAGAGAGACTAAAGCTTGTTTCTTTTATTTCTTCACTTGTCTGCTGAAGTTGCTCAGATTCTAAGAGGTCTGTATTTTTCATAGCAATCTCAATATTCAAGCGAGGTTGCATCCAACCTAGTCCAACTCCAGTTCCTTTTTGTTTAAGGCCTTTATCATTAAAAGTTCCAAAACGAGCATAGAAGTCTGAAAAAAGTCTGATTTGGGTAGCCGCTTTCCAAACAACAGTATCGGAGAGATTACTATTATAGTCTGCACCGGCATCAAGCATAAGAGTAAAAATATCTTTCATGAGGTATTGGATACCTGTTGTTGCACGAGTTTCTGATTCTTTTTCACGGAAGGGATCGTGAACTGTAAATCCAACACTTAAAGATTCATCAACGACGTGAAGAATTCCAAATGTGGATTGTTTGTAGTCACGCTCTTCAAGAATATCATTATCATTGAAAACAGATTCTTTGATATAGGATGCTGTAACCCCAAGGCTACTTTTCTTGCCGATCGGATGAGCAAAGGCGGCTGCAAATCTTTTCTTTGATTGACCCTGGTAGTCAATGTCGTTATAGCTAAATGAACCACCCGTACTTCCTTTGGCATCACTTAGAATGACACTCGTAGAACTGAATTCTTGGGTTTCTGGATTAGCGGAAGAGTTACTTGGTCTTTGTGTACTGTCTATACCTGAGCGTTGATAATAGACACTTCCTTTCTTGTAAAAAGCAATTGAAGCTGGATTTAAAAAGGTTGCTTCATCCATAAGTAAACTTGCTACACCAGCTCCTGCTGTACCTTTCATACGAGTTGTTTCAAATTGAGGTATTTGATTTGCGGCTTCAGTAGAAGTTGCAAGCATTGCTATTGTTGCTAGAAAGAAATAGAATCTACTATGTTTGAATTGCATATTACCTCTAAGAAAAAAGAACAGTAGGTTAAAGTATAATGAAGATAAGAAAGGCCGTCATCCCCGTTGCTGGAAAGGGGACACGTTTTTTACCCGCAACTAAAGAAATTCCTAAAGAAATGATACCAATTGTGAATAAACCTATGATTCACTACGCGGTTGAAGAAGCGGTTTTGTCAGGTATTGAACAAATCATATTTGTAACAAGTTCAGGAAAATCTTCGATCGAAGATTATTTTGATAGAAATTTAGAATTGGAACAGTTCTTAGAAAAAAATGGGAAATCTCATTTGGCCACTGAGATAAGAGAAATTGGACAGATGACTGAAGTAACAACTGTTCGTCAGAAGGAACAATTAGGACTTGGACATGCCATAAACTGTGCAAAAGATCTTATCGGTGACGAAACATTTGCCGTTATATTGGCCGATGATCTAGTGGTTAATAAAGAGCCTGTAACAAAACAGCTTTTAACGATCAGTAGAGAAAACGAGGGCGCTTCGGTAATTGGAGTAATGGAAGTTGAAAGAAGTGAGACCTATAAATATGGAATTGTTGACGGTCAACCCATTGATAGCAAGAAAGAAACCTATAAAATGAATAAAATGGTGGAGAAGCCTAAGCCTGAAGAGGCACCAACGACATTGGCCACGCCTGGAAGATATATCCTCGGACCTGAAATTTTCAGTTATCTCGAACGTATACCTAAAGGAGTTGGAGGAGAATATCAGTTAACCGATGCAATTAATCTAATGGCGTCTGAGATGAACGTTCTCGCGCACATTTTTAAGGGAACACGATTTGATACAGGAAGTATTAAAGGATATCTCGATGCAACCATGGAATTTGCTTTGATGGATGAAGAGATGAGACCCGATATTATCAATCTTATGAAAGAGAAAATTACTGCTTATGAAAACTAAAACTCTTCTACTTTTCTTATCTTTTTTAGCTACAAGTTCGTTATGGGCATCAATACCGACAACAGAAGGTTTGTTCAGGAATAATAACAATACAGATGTTCAGGCGACACTTGTCATGGTGACATTACAAGCGGAAAAAAAGCTTAATGAAAAAGCACTTGAGAAACCTGTTGAAGACTCGCCTCTTTCAGAGGCTGATGTCATGAAGCCTGAAGAGCAAATCAATAAGAAAGTAAATTTAAAATATCTATTCTCTGTTAACGAGAGGGAAGATGTAGAAGTAGTTAGGGTAATCTATAAGCCTGGCAAGATGGATGATGATAATATCATCGATGTTAAATACTATAAGAATTTGGAAAAGGGCGTAGTCGAAAATACCAATAGGAAGGGGCTTGTGCTAGGTCTTCTTTCTTCCTTGGCCCTTAATAGAAGTGAAGAGATTTCAGCATTTTTAAAGAAAGTTTCTACCAACTATAAGAGTAATGAAGAATTAATCGATCCAGAAAAGAGAGATCTCTATAATCAGTATAAGAAATATCTTAAATTGATAAAAGAAGATGAGTCTTTGAAGGAGAGCTTAGATAATCCTATGGCTCCGAAAGATGAAGAAGTAAGAAAGACGGTTGAAAAAATTAAAGAAAGACCATTTTTACAAAAAGATCCGCATGTGAGTTTGGAAAAGAAAGATGCAAGTTTTTTATGGAAAGTTGATCTCGATGTTTTGGATGCCATATTTGATGGAAAAACGCAGAGATTACAAAAGCTAAATTTCACAAAAGAAAGTGATGAGCTTGCAGTTAGTCTTGATGACTATATTCTCTTTAATGGGAATAATGAACTTCCTAAAACGATTAAAATGAATACTTTATCACACACATTTATTCTGAGAACGAGTTCACATGTACAGCTTAATCTTGGAAGTAAATCAATGTGGCAAAGATATAATGAATATATTCAAAAGCTAAAATCAAATGGAGAAACAGAAAGTACCGATTTCTTTTTTCTTTAATGAATTACTATCTTGTAGCTGTTAATACACCCTTTAATCGATCACTTCTTACTTACTCAAGTGAGTTGGATCTCTGTGCAGGAGATCTCGTTCTTGTTCCTTTGGGAAAGAATAGAAAAGAGAAGGGATGTGTTTTAGATAAAATAACAGACGTCAAAAAACTCGCAGCTGAACTCGACTTAGATAAAATTAAAAAAATCGATGAGCTCTTTGTAGGACTGCCTCGATTAGATGAGCGTTTTCTAGAATTTCTAAAGTGGGTCTCACAGTATTATCACTATCCAGTAGGACAACATATCTTTGATGTTCTTCCTAAGCCAATGAAGCGTCCTCAGAATGTTGAATTACTAGAGGGAATCAATGAACCATTAGACTATGAACTAACCTCAGAGCAAGCTAGTGCTATTGAAACAATTGAGAAGAAATTAGATAGGTTTCATAAGACATTACTTCATGGAGTAACGGGTTCCGGTAAAACCACGGTATATAGTGAAACAATAAAGAAGGTAATGAAAAAAGGTAGAAACGTACTCTTTCTAGTGCCTGAAATAAACTTGACGCCTCAGTTTTTAAAAGTCTTGAAGCAGAACGTAAGTGGCAAAATTCTTTCCTATCATTCCTCAGTTACTAATTCAGAAAAATATAAAATATGGAATCTCATTAATGATGATTCAGAGCCTTATATAATGGTCGGAGTAAGAAGTAGTATATTTCTTCCCTATAAAAATTTAGGCCTGATTATAGTTGATGAAGAACACGATACAAGTTTTAAACAAGAAGACCGCTGTCCCTACCATGCAAGAGATGTAGCCATAAAAAAGGCACATAGTGAAGGTATTCCAATTATTCTTGGATCGGCAACACCTACAATTGAAAGTTATCAGCAGTCTATAGCGGTAAAAGACTCTTATATAAGAATGGCCCAAAGACCAAAGAATATTTCTATGCCTGAAGTTGAAATCATAGATGGTCGAGATAGAAACTCAAGAGTAAGTGAGGATATTTGGCCGTTCACTGACAAAGGGTTACAACGAATTAAAGAAAAAGTAGCCGAGGGTGAACAGGTACTGGTATTTGTAAATAGGTTAGGCTTTGCAAGCTTTGTTCAATGCCGCTCCTGCGGAGAAGGCTTTGATTGTCCAAATTGTTCTGTTTCGTTGAAGTATTTTAAACGAAGCGAAAGTTTAAACTGTCCCTTTTGTGAATATAAAGTCCCTCTTCCTGATAGTTGTCCTAGCTGCGGCAATATGAAGTTATTACAAAAAGGTTTTGGTACCGAGAAATTACAAGATGTCCTGCAAAGGGAAATTCCTGAAAAAAAGATAGACCGCTTTGATAGAGATAATATCAAAAATTTTGAAGAGCTAAAGAGTGTACTTAAGTCCTTTAAAGAGGGGAGCATTGATATTCTAGTTGGAACCCAAATGCTTTCAAAGGGGCACAATTTCGAAAATGTTAACTTAGTTGTCGTTTTAGGAATCGATTCGCAACTCAATTTTCCAGACTTTAGAAGTAATGAAAAAGTTTTTCAGTTGTTAACTCAGGTAGCTGGTCGACCAGGAAGAACCCATAAGCAAGGTCAAGTGCTTGTAGAAACACTATCACCAGAAAATAAGATATTCGAAAGAGTAAAAAATTATGAATGGAAGGAATTCTATGAGGAAGAATTAGAAGTTAGAGGAATTCTTGCTTATCCACCATTTACAAGAATGTGCGCCCTTTATTTTAGTAGCCGCTTTAGAGAAAGGGCTTCAGAAGCGGCAATATGGTCTAAAAACTTTTTTGAGTATGTAAAAAATAAAAAATATGGAGACCTTGAAATATTAGGGCCAAGGCCACTCAGTATAGAGAAGAGGGCGAATAAATTTACATGGAATCTCCTATTAAAAACGAGTGATATCAATAGTTTGCATGGTGCAGTGGAAGCTTTTCAAGCCCATTCTAAGTTTCACCAAAGTGTATCTGTAAAAGTAGATATAGATCCTCAACAACTTTCTTAAGCGAAAAATAGCGGTTTAGACTCAAGTTTTTTTGTCAAATGCCGATTCGACGTAGGAGAAGTCATATGATTGTTAAGGATCAACTATGAATTTTAAGAAAGTAATTTTTCCTACATTATGTTTAAGTATGGTTATAAGTACCCAAGCAAGGATTCCCAATAGGGGTTCTTCGACAAGTGTACCTACCAGAACAGGAGTCGCTGATCGTGCAGATACTCCATCTGTAGGAAAGCCTGGAACGATAATGTTAGAGGATAGTGCAAGTAACTGTAGAGCTAATAATACAGGTGGATATGTTTCTCAATCTTTTTTAAGAAATATCACAGATCCTAATGTTCCTGATTCAGATGTTCTTAGAATTCAGGAATCAACTCCTGGAGTTTACGAAGTAAAAATGGATAAGTACTTCTCTGCTTGTACTGATCTAAAATTCGAAGTTAGAAAAGTAGATAATAATTTCTTTGTTAGAGTTAAAAATCATTACGAATTTACTCCTGAAAATATACATTTAAATGAAGGAGAGGACATTGGTCTACTTTCTGACGATGAAAAATACTATCGCTGTCTGGAAGGAAAAGATATGTTGGCCAATGGTGGATTCGATTGGGCTAAAGCTGAGCAAAGAAGTGAAATCGTATATGGAACTACTTCTTCACCGTTCACTGTAGATGTTGGTGAAGGAAAAGAAAGCGTTAGCCTTTATTATGCCTCACCGGAAGCAACAGAGTATCCAAAAGACTTTCCGGCAGGAAATGTTAGTCCACATCCAAGTGATTGGCGTTGTACAGTCTATGAGAACTTCAATCAAAATAGAGAAAAAAGACTTTATACTTCCTATCGTGATCAAGTTTACGACAGGGCCATGCAAGCATGTCAAACCGAGAGTGCTGAGAAAATTCTGGAAGAACTATCAAAGCTTAGAGAATCAAGTGCGGGTAACTTTAGAGCACTTGAAAGAATATTAGAGCAAGCATTTGATAAAGCTCAAGAAAGAAGAGTCGATGAAATCTATGCTCGAATGGACGCTATTGAAGAAGAACTTAAAGATGAAGAAGATCTTGATCGTAGCGATATTAAAGAACTTGGTGGTGAATATGCGGATTTAGCATTAGAGCTAAATAAAATTGTAGTTCAGCCATCTGTAGAGAGAATTGAAGCCTTACTTGAGCGCAGAGAAGATGCATCAGATAATGAGCAAGCGGAGATCGATATTCAAATTAAAGAATTGAATGACAAGATTTCTAGATTTGCTAATGAGAATCCGAATCCATCTAAGGGTGATATCGATAAAATTTATGACCGTCTTGAAGAACAAGGTCTCGTTGATGAGGCTCGAAATATCGAAGGGCTACGTTTAGCTTCACATTTCTATGGGAGACTTTATCATAGAAGAGGTGGCCTAGATGAAGATGATAATAGAGGTCGCCCGCTAACTATGAAAAGAGCAGAAAATGAAATTAGATCTAAGCTGCGTGAATTTGAAAGTAAAGAATTACAAAGTTGGGAAGAAGCTTATGCTGTAAAAAATGGTGAAGATGAACCTCTTAGAAATGCAGCTCGTGATGTTCAGTTACGCTATAGAAGAATGCAGCAAGACTATCAAACATTTCAACAAAATGAGTACAAGTACACGATGCAATACTGTGGTACTAGTATAATAGGAACACAAAGGAACCCGTATCAGTGTAATCGTTGGATGAGTGGTCAACAACAAAGACAGCAACAATTCCAGAGTATTATTGGAAATCACACCCAGTTCATTAATCAACGTTCTGCCAATTATCAGAACTACTTAGGACTTTATCAAAATTATATGCAAAATAATCAAAGTAGAGAGCCTAGTTCAAGTGGTTCAGGCTTTTCATTCTATGGCTCTGGTGATCCCATGTCTTCCCAGAACTATAGCTTTATGGGGGTAACTCCAATGGGTACCAATAATATGTACAATATGACTGGTAATAATAGCTTTATGGCAAATCCATTAATGTTTCAATAATTAAGTAAGAATTGAAAAATAAGCACAAAAAAGGCCAACATAAGTTGGCCTTTTTTTATTTAAATTTTACTTTCTTCAACTAGAAGTTAATAGAAGTACGAAGCTGTACTACATAAGTATCATCAACTTCGTTTTCTGTTGCCGTATTTGTATAACCAAAATACTTACCTGTGAAAAGGTAACCAAAGTTTGCGCCAACAGTTACTTCTGAATTCCACTTATATTCGAAACCAGTATCAAGCTCAAAACCTAAGTCATCTTCTTGATCATAGTTAGCATTGAAAGTTTTATTAGTTGCGTGGTTATAAGATGTTGTACCCGCTTGTGCTGTTTGATCAGCTTGAGCCCAGATACCAGCAATATCCCATTTCCACTTTTCAGATTGATAAGTAGCTCCAAACTTAACATAAGTGGCATTGTTGATATAACTGTCATAAACACTAGCATTTGTATTGTCACCAACTGCAGAGAGATTATAACGGAAAAGGAGATTCGCAATTTGGTAGTTAGGGTTTAAATACATTGCATCGAAGCTATTATCTGTTCCATCATCACCTGAAACCATCCCAGCAAGAAAACTGAAAGACCATGAACCAGATGTTTTATAATGAGATTCTAAGATATAAGCTTTGGCTTTATATTTTGTTGTTCCTGAACCAAAAAGATTCCCCATCTCTCCACTCATTATTGGAACTTCAAGACCGATATCAAAATTACCAAAAGATTTATGAACATAAATATCAGTAAGTTTTACATCTCCATTGGCCAGTGTTTCTTCAGTACCAGTGACATCAGATGTGTAGTCAGAAGAATTACTTGTCGTCTGTTTTTTATTGTAAAGAATTCCAAAAGCTAGATCTCTTTCAATGCTATCGTAAACCAAACTTACACCGTAATCTTTAATACGTGTTCCTTTAGTAAGACTGTCGCCAGTCGCAACCCTTGTCCAGTAGGGCTCAATTTTAAAGTTACCAAGTTTAACTTTAATCGTGAGTCCATCACGAAGGTAAAAGAAGCGATCCCAGATATCATCGCCAGAATTGACAACAGCACCAAGACCAAAGTGTTGAGAGTGACGTCCAATGACGTAAGTTGCAGTATCTGAGTAGAGTTCAGCGTAAAGTTGATTAACCGTTAGAGAATCGCCACCGCTACTAAAGTTATAAGGATAGAGTTGATTGGCCCTACCTGATTGTTGAGAAAGAGTTGAGTCGTTTCCAATAAATCCACCACGGCCATAACCATTAGAGAATTCAGCTTTAATAGAGGCTGAATCATTAATAACAATATTGGGCATGAGACGAAACACATAGTTTTGCCAGTTTGCATTTTCAGTACCACCGGTAGGAAGACCAACTTCTTGGCTACCCGCTGCTCCTGAGTTATCAACAGGGGAATCAACTCTTCTATAGCCATCGATAATTGTAGTATCGAAACCAAGGACTCCGTGCCAATCAATGGGTAAGGCAAAAGATTGGGCAGAAAAAAGCGTAAGCAGGGATATGAGTAGTGATCTTTTTAGTGTCACTGAGAACTCCTTGAGTTAGATCCACGATGTGAATCTTCATTAACTTTGATTTTGAATCATAGCGGTATACTATAGAAAATGCCTGCAAATTCGTCAAAATAGACTTCGCTTTAACGCTAGTTTAATGGGATTTAGATCATGTTAAAGAAAATTATTTTAGCTCTTCTTGCTTTCTGTGCAATTGCTGTATTGGGCATGGCGCTATTTAGCTATCAAGTCATAGAAGAACTTCCTTTGGAAGAGTTACGAGAGACAAGGCCTACTGTGAGTGTGGAAAAGGAGAAGCTGGATCAGATTGATGAGGGGGCCAGGGTTATAAAAGAAGATTTGGCCGCCTATTGGACATGGAATCAATCAGATGTGGGCTTTGAAGATGAAATAAAATTTAAAGAAAATGCTAAGAAAATTGAGATAAAAAAAGAATTTATCTACCCGCAGGAAGATCTCTATCTCTCAAGCCTTGAAACCAATCACTGTGAATTGGTTTACTGTATGCAACATAGAATGCTCTTCCATGAGATTCCATCCCTCTTGTGGAGGGGGTTGATAGGTATAGAGGACTATCGGTTTTTAGAGCATAAAGGAGTAGATCCGAGATCCTTAATGAGAGCGATCTGGCACGATATTAAAGTGTTGAAATTGGAACAAGGTGGCTCAACCCTTACACAACAACTGGTAAAAAACCTTTTTTATACTTCGGAGAAGAAGTTCTCGCGAAAAATAAAAGAGATGGTGGTCAGTACTTATTTAGAATTTAAATTAGATAAGGAACAAATTCTTCAGATGTACTTCAATGAAGTGATGTGGGGGAGCGTTCAGGGGATAAAGCTTAAAGGTATTGCTGCAGCAGCGATGGGCTACTTTAATAAAAAACCAATAGAATTAACTCCTTTTGAAGTAAGTATTCTCATTAGCTTATTAAAAGGCCCTTACTTCTATTCACCGATTACCCATATTGATCGATTGAAAGAGAGGGTTCAGGTTGTATATCAAAAGCTAAAAGAGTTGAGATTGTTTCCCGAGAGTGGTGCTATATGGAACGATAAAAAGTGGAAGCAGTGGGAAGAAGACATAAAAACCAGAAACGAAAGAGTTCATCTCCGATCGCTCTATTATTTAACTCGATCCTCAAATCAGAAAAAATTTAAGAATTATATTCTAATAAAAGAAATTGAAGAGCTTAGAAAGAAGTTAAGAAAAGACTTTCCCAAGAAAGATATTGCTGTCAAAACACTTTTATTTCAGGTTGATAAAAATAAGATTGAAAGAAAATTCGAACATTACACAAAGTACGAAAGAAGTTGGGAAGAAGCTTTAAATAAAGAAAGGCATCAAGTAGGAAGTACGCTAAAGCCTATTCTTTATTGGTTACTCGTGAAAAATGGGTTGAATTTAGAAGACGAAGTGGAAACAGGTCCGCTGACCTTAAATCTTAAGTCTGGAAGCTGGAGTCCGCGAGAGGCTCATAAAGAAGAGAGAGAGTATATTACTTATCGGGAAGCTCTTGTAAGAAGTTTCAATCGACCCGTTGTCAGAGCTGCTCAAAATTATGGATGGGAAAAATTGGAGGGAGAATTAAGACCTATAATACCTCAATTGCTCACGCCACTTGCTGAATATCCTGCTCAGTTACTGGGCTCGATTGAAATGAGCTTAGATGAACTTGGTAATTTATATGGAACTTTTTTGAAAAGCTCTTGTTATGAAGGGGTTGGACCCTCTGTTATAGAAGCGTTATCTGATCCCAAAGTAACCACAATTCGCTACAGAGTTGGTGAGAATTTAGGACAAATGAAGTTCTTTGGTAAGACGGGTACTACAAATCAAGGTAATGATAATTGGTTTATAGGTTATGATGGCAAAGAATTATTGATGAATTGGGTTGGTATTGAGTCGGGCAGGGATCATGGGGAAAAACTCAATCTCTATGGATCTAATTCTGCATTTTTAATTTTCAAAGACTATTATATGAATCGTGGAAAATTGTTTAATGAAATGGTGTGTCGCTAAAAACTTAAAGAACTTCTTGAGAAATCTTGCCATTATGGGTCCGTTTTAGTATATAATTTGTCTCATCATTATCCATATAGGGGTGTCGACAAGTGGTTAAGTCAGCAGATTTTGATTCTGCCATGCGTAGGTTCGACTCCTACCACCCCTACCACCTTTCTTCCTAACGAAGGTATCAGTAATGAAGAGAATCGTCCTTGTATCTGGTAATTCCAATAAAAACTTAGCGAATAAGATATCTGATTTTTTGGATGTTTCTTTAGTTGATCCCCAACTTGTTCGATTTGCTAATGGGGAAATATTCTGTGAGATGGAAAAGAATGTTAGAGGCGCAGATGTCTTTGTCATTCAATCCACTTGTACTCCAGTTAATGATAACCTAATGGAATTATTGATTATGGTGGATGCTCTTAAAAGAGCTTCAGCGAATTCAATTACGGCCGTCATTCCTCATTATGGTTATTCGCGCCAAGATAGAAAAGTTAGTCCAAGAACTCCAATTTCAGCAAAATTAGTGGCCGATCTTCTCACTGTTGCTGGATGTACTCGAGTCATTACAATGGACTTACATGCGGGACAAATTCAAGGGTTCTTCAATATTCCTTTTGATAATATATACGCTTCTCCAGTTCTTTTAGACTATATAGATAAAGAACTCTTCAGTGATAATGCTATCTTTGTATCACCAGATGCTGGTGGTGTTGAAAGAGTAAGGCACTATGCTAAGAAGCTTGGTGGCGACATCGCTATGATAGATAAGAGAAGAACTGGAAAGAATGTGGCCAAGGCCATGAATATCGTTGGGGATGTAAAAGGGAAGGAATGCATCATCATTGATGATATGATTGATACGGCCGGAACCTTGATAGAAGCCTGTAAGGCCCTAAGGGAGCACGGAGCTACTAAAGTTTATGCATGTGCAACCCATCCTATCTTTTCTGATCCTGCATTAGAGAGAATTAAAAATGCAGAAGTTCTTGATAGAGTTATTGTGACAGATACAATTCCACTATCAGAGGAAGGTCAGAAAATTTCTAAGATAAAAGTTCTTTCTACTGCTGAACTTCTCTCCAAGGCCATTCATAGAACATTCAATAACGATTCTGTTAGTTCTCTATTTGTATAAGTTGGTGTTGTTTTGGCAAAGTTGATTGTAGCTCTTGGTAATCCTGGTCTTAAGTATGAAAACACAAGACATAATGTTGGATGGAAAGCTCTTGAGCACTTAAGTTTCTGGAATGATCTTGTCTGGAAAGAAAAATTCAAAGGTCTATTTGCGCAAAAAAATATCAATGGTGAACAGGTCATATTTCTCATGCCTCAAACCTTTATGAATCTTTCAGGTGAAAGTGTGAGACCAGCAGTGGACTTTTTTAAAGTTACACCTGATGAACTATTAGTCGTTCATGATGAAATCGATTTACCATTTGGGACACTTGGGGTTAAAACAGGTGGGGGATTGGCAGGAAATAATGGACTAAAGTCTATCAACCAACACCTTTCTACTAAAGACTTTCATCGCATACGCATAGGGGTAGGAAGACCAAAGTTTGGAGATGTTTCCTCCCATGTACTAGGTCAATTTACTGAAGAAGAAAAAATAAATTTAGAAGATTTACATAAATTAGCTGCTGAAGCCATTGAGTCCTACTTAAAAAATGGCATTAAAAAAGCTCAAAACACCTTTTCTAAAAGGTCCGTATTATAGGGGAAAACCATGGGATTAAATTGTGGTATCGTTGGACTTCCAAACGTAGGGAAATCAACATTATTCAAAGCTTTAACAGCTGCACCTGCAGAGGCTGCAAACTATCCATTCTGTACTATTGAACCCAATGTTGGAATTGTGAATGTTTCCGATACTCGTCTTGATAAAATTACAGAGTTCATTAAACCTCAGAAAACAATTCCAACAATCGTAGAGTTTGTTGATATTGCTGGACTCGTTAAAGGGGCATCAAAGGGAGAAGGACTTGGAAATCAATTTCTAGGCCATATTAGACAAGTGAATGCCATCATTCATGTTGTTCGCTGTTTTGATGATGAAAATGTTGTCCACGTACATGGAACGATTGATCCTGTAGATGACATCACTACGATTAATTATGAATTGGCATTGGCTGACTTGGAGGTTGTTGAAAAGAAGCTTTTAGGAATTCCAAAAGTATTAAAAGGACAAAATAAAGAAGCACAAAAACTTGCTAAAATACAGCAACCAATTCTTGAGTCCTTAAAGACAAAGCTTGAAGAAGGCATAAGAGCAGAGAATGCTGGCTTATCTGAAGAAGATGCTATTGCGATTAAAGATTTGAATTTAATCACGATGAAGCCTGTTCTTTACTTATGCAATGTTGATGAAGATAGCGCTACAGAAGGTAATGATTATACTCAAAAGGTAAAAGACTACGCAAAAAGTGAAGGCTCAGAAGCCCTGATTATTTGTGGGAAGCTAGAGTCTGAAATCGCCCTACTCGAAACAGAAGAAGAGAAGCAAGAATTTCTAGAAGCGATCGGCGTAGAAAAGTCTGGTTTAGAAACATTAACAAAAACAGCTTACGATATGCTGGGGTTAAGAACCTATTTTACCGCTGGAGAGAAAGAAGTTAGAGCATGGACCTTTAAAGCTGGTTCAAAAGCACCACAAGCTGCTGGTGTTATTCATACCGATTTTGAAAGAGGTTTTATCAAAGCTGAAATTTATCACTGTGATGACCTATTTGGTTTAGGGAGTGAGCAGAAGGTAAAAGAAGCTGGAAAACTAAGAATTGAAGGAAAAGAATATGAAGTGAAAGATGGGGATATCATTCACTTCAGATTCAATGTTTAAAGATTATATGAAACTTTAAACGTATCAGCTAAGTCTAGATCAAGGTGGTTAATATCTTGGTCTAGATATTTATAGAAAAATAGATTTCTATAAATCAACTTCACGTATTTTCTTGTCTCACTAAAGGGAATAAGCTCAACATTCAAAAGAATATCATCGCTAAAGGGAATTGATTTCTGCCATTTTGCAACATTTCCCATTCCTGCATTATAAGCACTTAAGGTTAACATTAGATTACCGTCGTATCGTTTAACAAGACGTTCTAAAAACTTAGTACCAATTTTTATATTTAGATTTGGATCATAGAGTTGATAAGTTTTAAGTCTTCTCTTAAACATACGAGCTGTTGCGGGCATGAGTTGCATTAAACCGCGAGCACCAACCACACTTTTTGCTTTTCGGTTGAAAGCCGATTCTTGTCTAATCAGAGAGAGTACTAAGCGTGGATCCAGTGAAGACTTTTGCTCTTTAATAATGTCTTTGTAGATTTGAGGAAAGAGGCCAGAGATAACGGTTGGAGTTAACTCAATATCTCCTCGTCTCAATGCAGAATAGGCCTGCTTGAAAGAGAGAAGATATTCTTTCTTATGACTAAAGTAAGAAAGTAAAAAATTCTTTTTATTTCTATGGTTTTGATCATTTTCTAGAGCAAAGAATTTGTGAGGGGCAAGATTTCTAAGTTGGCGCCCTTGAAGACTTGTTAAAAAAGAGCTACCTGCATTTGAAAAGATGTTAAAAAGAGCTAGATGAGAGGAAGCTTCCTTAGTTAAAGCAATCTTATCAATACCTTTGAAGTTATCAGACTTAATGATGATGTCAGAATCATAATTATCATTGATATTACGTAGTTGCTTAAGGGCAAGTATTGAGTAGTAGTTTAATGGGCTTAGAGAAATCTGTTTAAGGTAGAGTTCTTTAGCTTGTACCTTTTCATTTTTCTTGTCGTAGATATAGGCACTCCAAAACCTAAGTTGCGGAGTAAGTTTATCAAAATCTTGTAGAAACTTATTCTTATTAATGAAACTTATGGCCTCCCCTAGTTGATTAGATTGATAGTAGGTTATGAGGCTTTGAAACTTGCTATCAAAGAGATTTTCTTCTTCAGCGACCTTTTCAGAAAATTTAAATAAGTTAAGTGCAAGATCCTGTGCTTCTTCTTCTTTTACAATGGTGCGTGCAACTTTTTTACCGTTATAGAAAAAGAGTTTCCAGGCTTTTGCATTGTTAATCTTGTCTTCATTGTTGGTATAGAACTGAATGGCATTGTCTAAGGAGTTAGAAGCTGACTCAGTATCTCCTTCAAGAAAGTCAGAACGAAATTCAGAAATTAATCGCTTAAATTCGTTGGTGAAATAATGAGAGTCTTGTTTATCGAATAAACTTTTTTGTTGAATGAATAGAGTAATTTTAGAATCTACATCCATATATTCCATAAACTCGATATTAGGAAGAGCTGAATGTTCGTAGATATATTGTTTTATGTAGTTGGAGAAGAAAGTTTTATCTCGTAGATTAGATGACTTGATTTTGTTCAAGAGTAAATTCTTATATCTTCTGTGAGTAAGGATATAGTCGTTTCTTAGTAAGAAGTTCTGGTCGTTTTCGTTATCCGAAATTTGCCCTTTGGAATTAAGAATATGTGTGATTTTTTCTTGGGTACAGATTTGCTTAAATAAACGGAAGTATTTCTTGGAGATATAGTCAAATCCCTTCGGTTGTAAGCAGTGATCAATCTTATTATTAGAAATTTGACGAGCGAGTTGAAATCCATGGTTGAGGACAGACTTATAACGCAATAACTGATCAGATTTAGGATTAAAGTTTTTAAGAGACTTATTCATCCAAGAAAGATTTTGATTTCGAAAGGCCCAATAAAAGTCTTCGAGATACTTGGCTTGTTTAATATCTTTAGAGTGGTATTTTTCACCATCACTAAGATAGACATAATCCTGTGCAGGACTTTGCGGGATATTCGCCAAAACTATTTGAGGAACGAAAGAAATTAAAAATGTGTACTTCAATAGCTTTAACAAAAAGAACTCCTTTTCCTAATGTCTGCAAATGTCGAACATCAAATGTATAATTAACGATTGTAGCGTTCTTGAATTAATTCAATCCTAGAAGTAATTTCTTGAAGAACCGCTTGTTTATCCTCGGGAATTACCATGCTCAAATTTCCTAAATAACTTTTTACTTCATCTAGGTAGACGAGATCATCAAAGTGATCCTTGTCCATTTGATCAAAAACTTCGTTTATATCGGAGGCGACTTCTTGAAAGTAGTCACCCTTTCTGAAATAGAGCTTATCACGAGTTGTATTGTTCTTTTTTTCTCTGAGAAATTTTTGCAGCTTGTACATTGGGCCTGCAATTTTATGACTAAAGAAAATAGATATAATAAAGACAATAAGGAGAAAGCCAAGCTGCCAAAGGCCTAAAATCACGAGTAAACCAGAGCGTTTATTTTCGAGTTGGGCAGCAACGATTTGAGAGCTTTTGGATGTGTACTCAATAAAACTTGTGAGAAGATCATAAATCGTTAGGGGATAGATAAGACTGGACAGAAAAATGAGTCCACAAAAAAACAGGCTGAATCTGATTTGGAACTTGGGATTAATTAAATAAGTAGATCTTTTATAATCGGCCACGAATCATTCTTTCTTTGTGAGCTTAGTCCCTCATGGACACAGCAATACTATCTCTATAATGTTAATATTTATCAGGGATTAGGGCCAGATAATTCACGCCTAGCATTGTTTGTTCATGAGCAAATTACTCGCTTATCTAGCTGTTAATTCCTTTATTTTCTAACCTTATTGGTTTAGAAAAGTGAGTATAAATGAGGAGTCAAAATGGAAAATACCTTGAAAATGCTATCTAGTGTTATAAACCCAGCTACTGGGAAATCGATGAGTGAAGAAGATCGTTGGATCAATGCAGAAGCTGACGAAAAAGGTCAATTAACTGTTACTTATCAAAGAGAGGGTATTTCACCTGAGCAAAAAAGAAAAATAGAAGAAGATATTATTTCTGCTCTTAAAGGAAGCTATGATGAGGATAAGATCTTGGTCAAGACAGTGTCCGAAAAGAAGAGTACACAAACAGCACCAAATAACTCTCAAGAAAAACCTACGTCTGCCCATGCAAACTTGAAAGTTGGCCATGGCGTTCAAGGTAATAAAAAGCGTATTCCAAATGTAAAGAAAGTTATCGCTGTATCAAGCTGTAAAGGAGGAGTTGGGAAGAGTACTGTGTCTGTAAACTTAGCACTCTCTCTGCAGAAGCTTGGAAATAAAGTTGGTATTTTGGATGCAGATATTTATGGCCCATCTATGCCATTATTGTTGAATAAGAAAGGTGCTAAGCCACAAGCGACTGAAGATAAGAAGATTAGACCTTTAGATGCATACGGTATGTCATTCATTAGTTTTGGCCTTTTTATTAATGAGGAAGATCCTGTTATATGGCGTGGACCAATGTTAGGCGGGGTTTTAAATCAATTCTTCTTTGACACTGACTGGGGTGAGTTGGATTACTTGATTGTTGATCTCCCTCCTGGAACAGGAGATACTCAATTATCTCTTGTGCAAAATACAGAGGTGGACGGAGTCGTCGTTGTTTCTACTCCTCAAGATGTAGCTATTGCCGATACCATCAAAGGCTTGAAGATGTTTCAACAAGTCAACATTCCTATCATTGGAATGGTAGAAAATATGTCCTACTTTGCTCCAGAGGATTCAGATAAGACTTATTATATTTTTGGAAAAGATGGTGTGAAGAATGCAGCCTCTTCGCAAGATGTAAAATTTCTTGGTGGTGTCCCTCTTGAAATGGGGATGCGTGAATCTTCTGATGAGGGTCATCCTTATATGGCCAACGATAAGAATAAAACAAAAGCCGGCTGGAATTCCTATATGGAAATTGCTGAAAATGTGGTTAAAATTGTAGGTACAGAAAAAAAAGGTATATTCAAAAAACTTTTCAAGTAGGCTTATTTGTCACTAATTAAAACAATTTCCGATCAAGTTCACCTCGGTTTTACGGGGAGAATAAATATTTTAACTGAGCAAACAGGTAAATATCTTGGTCGGATTACTTTAAGAGATGGGCTTATCGTTTTTACTCAATTCAAAGAACGAATTGGAAAGTCCTCACTTTATCACTGCTTAATTGAAGATTTAGAAGAGGGAAATCTCAAGTTTGCAGTTGAACCCGAAGTCGTTGGGGATAATGAAATTATCTTCACCTTGGACTACCAAGAGTTTGTCGATAAAGGTCAGAAAATCTTTCAAGCTTATAAATCATCAAAGAAATTTAGACCTCCGGGTCATATAAAACTTATGATTGATCCTGACTTTATTGCAAGGGGTCAGAGTCTGAGTTACGTAGAATTTGAATTATTGAGTACAATTTCAGATTATAGTAGAGTTTCAGATATATTTAATGAATCGAAACTATTAGAATACCAAGTTAGCAATGCCTTAGTTAGTTTAAGACAAAAAGGCGCACTAAAAGTAGTTGGCAAAAAGAAATAAGGGGCAAATATGAAATCTCAAGTCCACAATGAAGGTGAACTCAAAGAGTTAACAGTTAAGATTGAAAAAGATGTTGTAGAATCTTTTGAATTAATGGCAAAGAAAACGGATATTCCAATAGAGGATCTTGTCGTTACAGCTCTTAAAAGATTTAGAGCTTCACATGGTGACTACATGGGAAAAACTCCGCTATCTTAATGTAAAGAAATCTAAATATTTTATCCAAGCTATAGGCTGCATCTAGCCTATAGCGTCTAATAGTATCACCCTAAAACACTCGTCTAATTGTATAGCTTTTCCCTATAGCTAAATAGCGTAAATATATTATCTTTTTTTTTGACTTTCATCGATCATGAATAAGATTTTAATCATTATGATTAAGAGGGATGCCTTCGGGTAAATTTAAAAAGGAGTTAGAACATGAAAACAAAGGTACTTGTCTTAAGTTCTTTGTTAGCAGTTACCGGCTGCTCAACAAATTCTTCACATGAAGAAATGGAGATTAAAAAAGGTGAAGCTCGTGACATGAGTTTTTGGTGGCCTAATAAATTAGACCTATCGCCTTTACGTATGCATGCGGAAAAATCAAATCCTTATGGGGAAAAGTTTGATTACGAAAAAGCTTTTAAGAAATTAGACCTAGAAGCGGTAAAAAAAGATTTAAGAACAACACTTACAGACTCTCAAGAGTGGTGGCCAGCTGATTGGGGACACTACGGTCCTTTCTTTATTCGTATGGCCTGGCATAGTGCGGGTACATATCGTGTAATGGATGGTCGCGGTGGTGCTGCTGGCGGACAACAAAGATTTGAACCTCTAAATAGTTGGCCTGATAACGTCAGCTTAGATAAAGCAAGAAGACTTCTATGGCCAATTAAAAAGAAATACGGAAAGAGTATTTCTTGGGCAGACCTAATGGTTCTTGCAGGAAATGTATCTCTTGAAGATATGGGATTTAAAACATTTGGATTCGCTGGTGGACGTACAGATGATTGGGAAGCTGATCACGTATACTGGGGAGCTGAGAAGAAGTGGCTTGGAAATAAAGAACGTTTTAAGCATGGAAAACATAATCTAGAAAAGAGATTAGCTGCCACTCATATGGGTCTCATTTATGTGAATCCAGAAGGACCTAATGGAAAGCCAGATCCACTAGAGTCTGCTAAGAGAATTAGAATTGCCTTCGGAAGAATGGCTATGAATGATGAAGAAACAGCAGCTCTAATTGCTGGTGGACACACTTTTGGAAAAGCACACGGTGCTCATAAGCCAGCTGAATGTTTAGAAGAAGATCCTGCAGCTGCCCCTGTTGAAAATCAAGGTTTTGGTTGGAAAAACAAGTGTGGTAAAGGACATTCTGAAGATACAATCACTTCTGGATTAGAAGGAGCTTGGACAGCGACTCCTACTAAGTGGACGATGAATTATTTAGAAAATCTTTATGGTTTTGAATGGGAGCTTACTGAAAGTCCTGCCGGCGCACATCAGTGGACACCTAAATCAGAAGCAGCAAATAATTTAGTTCCAGATGCTCATGTTAAAGGGAAGAGAAATCCTCCTATGATGTTTACTACAGATATTGCTCTAAAAAGAGATCCTGGATTTAGAGAAATTACAAAAAGATTCTTGGCCAACCCAAAAGAATTTGAACTCGCTTTTGCTAAAGCTTGGTTTAAACTAACTCATAGAGATATGGGACCTAGGGCCAGATACATTGGTAAAGATGTTCCAAAGGAAACACTAGACTGGCAAGACCCAGTTCCAGCAGTTGATCATAAATTGATCTCGGCAGCTGATGCAAGAAATCTTAAAAAGAAGATTCTTAAGTCTGGACTTAGTGTTTCAGAGTTAGTGAAAACGGCTTGGGCATCTGCTTCCACTTTCCGTGATACTGATATGAGAGGTGGAGCAAATGGGGCAAGAATCAGATTAGCTCCTCAAAAGAGCTGGGAAGTAAATGATCCAGAAGAAACTGCTAGAGTAATTGCTAAACTAGATGACATCAGAACAAAGTATAATAAAGGACTTTCTGGTGGGAAGAAAATCTCTCTCGCAGATACGATCGTACTTGGTGGTGCAGCTGCAATTGAAAAAGCGGCATGGTTAGCTGGCTATAAGAAAGTATCCGTTAGCTTCAAACCTGGTAGAACTGATGCTACTCAAAAGCAAACAGATGTTGACTCATTCTCTTATCTTGAGCCGACAGCAGATGGTTTCAGAAATTATTTTGGAAAAGATAATGATCGTTCACCAACCTTTATGCTTGTTGATAAGGCTGACCTCCTTGGACTTTCTGTTCCAGAAATGTCGGTTCTTGTTGCTGGTATGAGAGTACTTGATGCTAATGCAAAAGGTGTAAAACATGGAGTATTCACTTCAAAACCTGGAACATTAAGTAATGACTTCTTTGTAAATCTTCTTGATATGTCGACACGTTGGACAAAATCAAAAGATCAGCCGGGAGTTTATGTTGGATTAGATAGAAAAACAGGAACTAAGAAATGGACTGCAACTCCAGTAGATCTTGTTTTTGGATCAAATGCAGAATTGAGAGCGGTAGCTGAAGCTTATGCAGCGAATGATGGACGTAAAAAGTTCGTAAATGATTTCGTAGATGCATGGGTGAAGGTCATGCAAGCAGATCGTTTTGATTTAAAATAATAACTCAGTGGACCTACCCTGATTTTGGGTAGGTCCTTTGTGAGAATGACATGAAAAAACTTTTACTCATTTTTAGTTTGATATTAGTACCACAAATCTTTGGTAAAACTTTTGTGGTCAAGACATCTGACTCTGAAAAAGGTGTTTCAATGACTTTTTCTCCGCTTTTTTTAGAGATAGAAGTTGGTGATAAAGTTAAATTTGAACCTACCGATGAGGGGCACACTTCAAAATCTCTCTTTGTCCCAGAGGGAGCTCAAGCTTGGGAAGGTAAAGACTCAAAGGAAATTATTGTTGAGTTTAATAAACCTGGCTATTACCTCTATGATTGTGCAAATCATGGAGTCATGGGAATGATGGGCTTGGTGGTAGTGGGCGAGCCTGAGAATAAAGAGAAGGTAAAAAACTTTTATGTGAAGCATAAAAAAAATGTCGTCATGAACAAAAATAGACTAGACCAATACCTGCTAGAAGATTAATGATTTAAGCATATTAGACGATAGTAAAAAACTATGGTTTGATATGGAAACAATATGAGTAACTTTACTAAAACTTGTATATAGTAGATGTAATTTTAATGACGGATGCCAATGAGCATTTTATTTAAACGGAGGAAATATGCAAAACCTAATCAACATGGATGCACCAGAATTTTCAGTACAAGCTTACCACAATGGTGACTTCAAAACGGTTACTAACAAAGACCTAGAAGGAAAGTGGTCAGTATTTTTCTTCTACCCAGCTGACTTTACATTTGTATGTCCAACTGAGCTTGGAGATATGGCAGATAAGTACGAAGAATTTCAAAAACTTGGTGTAGAGGTATATTCTGTATCAACAGATACTCACTTTGTTCACAAAGCATGGCATGATGCTTCTGAAACAATTAAGAAAATCAAGTACCCAATGCTTGCAGACCCAACAGGTCTTCTTTCAAGATACTTTGGAGTAATGATTGAAGAAGAAGGTGTTGCTCTTAGAGGAACTTTCGTAACTAACCCAGAAGGGAAAGTTAAGATTGCTGAAATCCATGACCTAGGAATTGGACGTAACGCTGATGAGCTTCTAAGAAAAGTACAAGCTGCTCAATTTACTGCAGCTAACCCTGATCAAGTATGTCCAGCTAAATGGAAGCCTGGTTCAGAGACTCTTAAGCCAGGTCTTGATCTTGTAGGTAAGATCTAAGCTTAAGCTTAAATAAGTTCTTTATAAGAAAGGCCGCTTTTAGTAAGCGGCTTTTTTTTTGTTCAAAAAACAATAGGATAAAACTATTGAGTCATCTTAGAATAATATGAGATTTTAATGATTGAATGCTTTATGATTATAACCAGAAAAGATAACGACAAATGGAGGAACCCATGTTGGATAGTAATATTATTGAACAATTAAAAAGCGTTTATTCTGCATTAGAAAATGAAATTGTTCTTCAAATTTATAAATCAGAGCATGAGAAAAATATTGAACTTAAAGAGATGTTGGAATCAATTGCGACAACATCCGATAAAATTAAACTTGAGGAAATAGAGGAAAGCTCTAAGGCCCCTAAGTTTAGAATATTATATCAAGGTAAGCCTAATGGAGTGAGTTTTGTAGGTGTACCCGGTGGACATGAATTTACATCACTCATATTGGCCATCTTAAATTCTGATCATAAGGGGAAGCTTCCTGATGATGGGATTATAAAAAGAATTAAAAATATTAAAGGTCCTATTAGCTTGAGAACCTTTATCTCGCTATCTTGTGAAAACTGTCCTGAAGTGGTTCAGGCCATGAATTTAGTAGCAATTTATAATGAAAATATTCAGCATGAAATGGTTGATGGTGAGTTCTTTCAAGATGAAATTGAAGAATTAAAGATACAAGGCGTACCAAGTGTTATGCACGGAAACGAATTATTTAGTTCAGGTAAGAATAATTTAGCTGGATTAATAGAGAAGCTTGAAACTAAGTTTGGTGCAGAAGAAGCTGAAGCCGAGGATCTTGGTCAATTTGACGTCGTTGTTGTCGGTGGTGGCCCAGCTGGGGCATCTGCTGCAATATACACAGCCCGAAAAGGATTAAAGACTGCAGTTATTGCTGAACGAATTGGGGGTCAAGTTCAAGATACTAAGGGGATCGAAAATTTGATATCGATACCTTATATTGAAGGTCCAGAGCTCTCAAGTCATTTAGCAAAACATATGAGCGAGTATGATATTAAAGTCTTAGAAAATAGGAGAGTAGAGGAAGTTGAAGATCATGAAATTGGTCATTCATTAAAACTTAACTCACCAGAATTCTTATCCACTAAAACAATTATTGTCGCTACGGGTGCTAAATGGCGTGAGCTAAATGTACCTGGTGAAAAAGAATATATTGGAAGAGGTGTCGCCTTTTGTCCCCATTGTGATGGTCCTTATTATAAAGGAAAGGATATCGCTGTAATCGGTGGTGGTAACTCCGGTGTAGAGGCTGCGATTGATCTTGCTGGTATTGTAAAATCAGTTACTGTAATTGAGTTTGCAAGTGAATTAAAAGCGGATCAGGTATTAATAAAGAAGCTAGAGTCCTTAACTAATACTCGAGTCATTAAAAATGCTAAGACCAATGAAGTTATTGGAGATGGTGATAAAGTTACAGCAATCGAAGTAGAAGATAGAACAACAGGTGAGGTCGTGAAACATCAGCTGGATGGTGTCTTTGTTCAAATTGGATTAATACCTAATAGTGGCTTTATAAAGAACAAAGTTGAAACCAATAAGTTTGGTGAGATTATTGTTAATGAAAAGTGTAAGACTTCAACAAAAGGTATCTACGCTGCTGGTGATGTGACAACTGTTCCCTACAAACAAATTATAATATCAATGGGAGAGGGGGCAAAAGCAGGTCTGACTGTCTTTGAAGATCTTATGATTAATTCGTAATTCTAATGACCTAGCACGCTTTTGAGCGTGTTAGGTTTCTCACATGCCTATAATTTCTATAAAAAACCTACCTCATGACTCCTAATCTAATAGAGTAGTACTATGAAAAAAATAGGTTTTCTAATGTTTACATTACTTGTCACCAATATATCTTCATACTCTCGTTTTGATTTTATTCAAGAATTCAGAGAGATATCGACAAGTATTGAAGAATCAGAAGTTTCTTATGATAGCGATAATTTAAACTTAAGGGCGGTGAATTTAACTCTAAATAGCTGTGAAAGCTTTCCTTATTTTGGTCAAGAAGGCAGTAGCTCGAAGAAGCTTGTAACGTCTATTGAAAAAGGCCTTAGGAAGTTAGGGCAATGTTTTGAAAATAAAAATGTCCCCAGTTATGTTCATGGAAAGATGAACAAATTAGTTTCAATATTGTCCGATCAAGAAGTTGAAAAATACATTACATGTAATTTTGAAATGGCCAACAGCTATATTGCTATTGCTACCACTGATGAAAATTCAGATTCGATTGTAAGATATCCACAAATAAAGAAACATCCTGGAATGATCATTAATACAAATCGTGTCTCAGGTAACTTTCCTTTAGGGATGACTGAGCAACAAAGAGAGAATACTTTTAATTTCTATGGGGGAAGAATACCTTTTGATATTATTATTCCTGGAGAAATTAATCCTGCTTATCATTACATATCGAATCCTATGTCTCTTGTAATCCATGAAATGCTTCACTGGACCGACACTGTTCATTTTGAAGAAAAATATCCTGATATTGTGTATCTCACTCAAGCTTGTTGTTTTGATCAAATTGGCCTAGATGAAGAAATTAAGAGTGCTGCCTGTGAAAGCTTGTTTAATCACGACTTATATCAAGAAAATGAAGATACTCGCTTAAGGCAAATAGAGGAGTCTGGAGTTCGAAATCTCGTTAAAAACATAAATAAAGATCTTCATAGGGTGTCTAATGAAACGCGAAATAACCAATGAAAGTCTGATTTAGCTATAATGTTAGGTTACTTTACAAAAAAAGCCGTATAGTCTTTCAACAATAGTGAAATAATTCCCTTAAATTGATTAAAGTTTATACACCTGTTTAGATCTCATCATTCTCAAAAAATAGACAATAGAAGTAGATATGTTATTTCAGAGACTTAGGTCTATAGTTTCATGATTTTCGATAGTTAGTACTTGGCATACTCGTTGCAGCATATAACTCATATAAATGGAGGAGAGTTATGAGTGCAGCGAAAGCGATTATTAAGACAATGACAATAGGACTTACTATTGTATCGTTTGTTGCCGTTGCAGAAACGTACTACGATAAGAAGTTCTATACAGCAAGCTTCATGGATCAAGTTGATGAAGTGAGAATTGATATTAATGCTGGAGAGGAGAAAAGGGTCGTAGCTTCAAAGCAAAAGGACCTCCCGTTAATTCATAAAATAGAAATGAAAAATAATGCTCTTGTGAATGGTGACTGGATGATTACAAGAGTAAGCCAATTCTTTGAAGATAAAGAAGAAGTAGTTTTTGATAAGTTTAATAAAGTTGAAGATAAAGATGCTGAAGTAGTTGTTGATTTCAGAATGATTGATACAAGTATGGTGCGCATTAATGATGATCTCGAACAAACTTATATGGTTTCGCTATTAACGGAGAATGGAACAATAGCTCTATTTAAAGAGTTTGGCGAAGGATATGAAGTTGTTGAAGCAAGACGAGTGACCAAAGAAGAGAAGAAGAGAGAAGAAGTACAAGCTCGTATTGAAGATGAGAAGAAAAATAAGTTTGATATAAGAGATGACCTCTATTTAGTTTCAGCAGTAGATCCGAAAAGAAATAAAGATCTATTGAAAGGGAGAACAGTAGAAGGTTTTGCATACTTAAAAAATGGTGAGCTTATCTTAGAAGGAGTACAGCTTCATCTTGGGACACAGAACCAAACAGAATCATTAAGTACAGAAATGCGTGTAAAAGCTCATGGAACATTTAATGATGAAAATGGTAATCAGGGAATTATTACGATTACTTCGAAAGAAGAAATTAAGGTAAGATTCTCTACAGGTGTATTGGCCGGTGCTCTATTAAACTTTGCTACTTATGATAAAAAGCAGGAGATTGAAAGAAAGTTTCAACAAGTAGAATCTAAAGCAGCAAATCCTGTAGAAAATGATGATGCAGGTGAGAGAAGAGAAGTCGGTACGGAGCTTGAAGAATTGACTCCAGTCGACAATAGCGGAACTACCTTTCTACACGAAGATGAAGTAGAAGATCAGTACCAAACAGAACCTGAACAGTCATTTGAAGAGTCTGACATCGATGGTGGACAGCAGGTGGAGCAAAGTAACTTCAATGATGGATATGAGGGTAATGCTTATAATGATAATTACAAAGATGAATATACAGAAGAGTATGACGATGAATATTCACAAGAATACAGAGAAGATTATCAGGATGGAAACCAAGATCGCTACGAAGAAAGTTACAACGAAAACTATCAAGAGAGCGATGAAGGAAGTTATGAAGAAGATAGCAACTTTACCGAAGATGGTTTTGAAAGAATATCAAATGTAAGCAAGAATTCTCAACGTCTTCCTGCTAGTGAGAAAATAAAGAAAGTAGGGTTCAAATTCTAATGAACCCTATCTTTAGGAATACCTAAATGATCAACGAGCTTCGTCATAGTAGATTCCCTAATGTCTTTAGTGAGCAAAAGAACAACTTGTGAAGCACGAGTTAAGAGCTCAAGTTCGACCTTACTTTTAAATAGATTCTTTAATGAAATGAAATAAGGATAGAAGTCATCTCTTTGAAGAGAGTCATGTAAAATATTTTGAACTTCTAAAGGTATCCCTTTGTGATCAGCATCTTCCACAACATAAACAATAAGCTCTCTGTTGGGATAGGTCGTTTCTACAAAATCAAGAAAGAGTCGAAGTCCAACTTGAGTGTCATAGAATAATCCAACATTTTCAGCATTGATTAAAGATAAATGAGTACCTCTCTTATGAATAATATCCGCACGGGCTTGACTAAGATCTGAAGCACTTATTCTCTCGCAAGAGATATCCTTAGTTTCTCTATCGACTGAAGAAAAAGAATTTTTGTTAATATAAGAAGCGAGCTCCTTCGCAAAAATTCGTTTGAGATCCATACTGAGATGTTCTCGTATATGAAATTTACTAGGGATAAGCATGAGTTGCTGATCAGATACGCCCTTGTGTCCCAACATATCGGTTAAAATAAGGGGCCAGCCTTTTTCTTGAGCTTGAGTTACAGATACACCAAAGTCTTCGCAGTGATAGGTGCTCAAAGAAATTAAAATTGGATTTTTTATATCTAAATTTGGCCAATCATTCTGTCCAAGAGACTCGTCTATAATGGGAGGGTTATCAAAATCTAATTTACGAATAAGATTGATGACTTCTTCTTTATAGTTTTCGTGATTTCTGCGACCATAAATTTCATCATATTGATCATCAAACTTACCCAAAAGTCTAAGTGTGACTGGTAAATTTAATACTTCTAGCTCTTTGTATAGTAAAAGAAGATAAGTGATGTTTTTTTGAGCACTAAGACGACCAGCAAAGATAAGGGTTGCAGGTTTTTCTAGATTACCAATTAAGTTTTGGGCTTCTTTACTTGGTTTTTTAGTAATCAAGCTTCTAGGAATCAGGTTAATTTTTTGATTGAGAGTAGCAAGAAGTACCTCATCCCAAAATTTCTTATGGGATGGGGAAAGTGTCCAAATTCTAAATTGAGTATTCGGCCACAGACCGCTTTGGAAAAAGCTTTTAATATTATTACCAAAGAGAACAACATCTAAAACCTTTTCAGGGTCGAACTTCTGATTAATATAAATGTCGTGTTCAGGATAATAACGTTGGGTTGAGTCCTTAACATATTCATTAAAAAAAGATTCGATTCTTTCTTTTAGGAAAGACATGCTCACAGCACAGGGATCATTAGGAAAATCATCTCTACGAATCTTCATGGGAATTAACCTTAATCATATTCTTTAGGTGAACGCGATCTATTGCATCTCGGAAGGCTTGATCTATCTGAGATTTATCGTAAAGGGTAATGAGTTGATCTGAGTATTGAGGAATCAATTTAGACCAAAACTTTATTGTATTTTCAAAGACCTCTTTTTCATGATGAGAAACCCAGGTAACTCTTAAGGCCTTTCCAGAATAAATAAGTTCGTTAAGTTGAGCATTTTGATACTTTCCTACAATGACAACCTTTCCTTTAACCTTCGGGTAGAAGGGTATCATTTTAATCGCACCATTTCCTTCATTATCACCTGTACAATCAAAGACAGCATCAAACTTATTATGGTAAGTAGAATCAATAATGACTTCGGCTAATGAGAGACAATTTAAACCAATATTTTTGGCCGTTTCTAATCTACTTTTTTTCTTTTCGACAAGGGAAACTTTGTGTCCTCTATGTTTTAGGGCCAAAGCTGTGAAGATGCCAATTGGGCCAGCTCCAAAGACGAGGCATTCATCTGATTCTTTTAAGCCTATAGAATGTGCCCGTTCATAGGCTGAGTCACCAATGAAGGCCACTTCGAATAGACAAATATCATCAAAAGAAAGCTCTTGAGGAACTTTTAAAAGGTCACACTCGTATAAGTCGATATGGGAGGAAAGAACACTCTTTGATTTTTCCCCAAGTAGTTGAGGAGATAGACAGTCTTTAAATGAGCCCGCTAAACAATGCTTACAACTTTCACAAGCGGTATGGGCCAAGGAAATAACTTTTTCACCTTTAGAAAATTGAGATACCTTACTCCCTGTTTCTAATACAATTCCAACCCATTCGTGACCAATTTTAGGTTGGTCTACTTTTTCAAGAATCTGTTTAGTGTCTGAGCCGCAAACGCCAACACGTATCGGTCGGATTCGAACTTTATGCTCGTTGAGCTCATCAGAAATATTTTCTTCAAGATAAAGAAACTTTTCCTTATCGGGTTGGTAGGAGTATAGCCATTTGATCATAAAGCTATTCTAACGTGAAAATTAATTTAATTGGTAGGGAAATCTATTATAAAGAAAAAGAACCCCTACAGTAGAGACTGTAGGGGTACAGAATTACATAATCTTTTTGAATTCTTCAGTAAGAAGAGGAACAATTTGGAAAAGGTCCCCAACAATACCGTAGTCAGCTTTTGTGAAGATTGGAGCATCAGGATCAGTGTTGATGGCAACAATAACCTTTGATGTTCTCATCCCTGCAAGGTGTTGAATAGCTCCAGAGATACCACATGCAATATAAAGTGAAGGAGCAACTGTTTTACCAGTTTGTCCAACCTGCATAGAGTGTGCAGCAAATCCTGAATCAACAGCAGCACGTGAAGCACCTACTGAAGCACCAATAACGTTGGCACATTCTTCAAGAATTTTGAAGTTTTCAGCATTTTTCATAGCACGACCACCAGAAATAATAATATTTGCTTCAGTTAAATCAACTTTCTCTGAAGCACCTTTAATAATTTCTTTGATAGCAGCTTTAATCTCACCTACATCAACGCTTTCTTCTGAAACATTACCAGCGCCAGCTGTAGCCGACTCAGGCATACCGAGAGCATTTGGACGAACTGTAACAAAATGAGGCTTAGGACCATCGATTTCTACTTTTGCGAGAACTTTACCTGCAAAAAGAGGACGTGTTCCTGCGAAAGTACCACCGTCCATTGTAAAGTTTGTTACTTCAGACGCCATTCCTGCATCATACATCCCAGCAAGTCTAGGCATAAGATCCTTACCTGCAGATGTAGATCCGGCCATTACGTAGTCGTAACCACCTTTATCAATTAATGTTTTAAGAGCTTTTGAATATCCCTCTGCAGAGTAGTTATCTAATCCGTTACCAGAGATTTTATGGATATTGGCGGCACCGTGCTCGGCAAGCGCTTTAACACCTGCTTCAGGAAGGTCGCCAATTACAGCAACGTCTACTTCCTGACCAGCAAGTTTACCTAGAATTTCGAGAGCAACAGACTTTACTGTGTCTCCGTGAACTTCTGAATATACAAGTACTTTTGACATTTATTTCTCCTTAAAATGGTTTTCCCTGCGGGAAAACACTTAAAAGTAAATGACTTGGAGATTCTTAAAGATATAGAGATGACCGATAAGCGTAGCGTGCAAGGTCATCAACCTTCAATCTCCAAGAAATTTCCTTAAATTACTTTGGCTTCGTTTCTAAGTAGACCCACAACTTCAGCTACAACAGAGGCTTGATTACCTTCATCCATTGCATCAAATTTCTTCCCTGGAGGTTTCTCAGGAGGAAGTTGAAAGTTACTATACTTGATTCTTCTGTCATCAGCAGAAACACCTACATCACCAAGGCTTAGTTGTTGAAGTGGTTTTCTCTTTGCTTTCATGATTCCTGGAAGAGAAGCATAACGAGGAGTGTTTAGACCTTTGTTACAAGCTACAAGTACTGGAGCGCTAACTTCATAAACCTCAGTAGCTCCACCTTCGATTTCACGCTTAAGCGTTACTTTTCCGTCAGCGTGTTCAAAACCAACGACAACAGAAACTGAAGGCATCTCTAGCATTTGAGCTAAGAGTTGAGGAACTTGAAGACAGTCATCATCGATTGCTTGCTTTCCAGTGAAGATGATATCTGGAGTTTTTCCAGACTTTTCAATTCCACCTTTAAGTGATTTAGCAATCATGTATGAATCTAAGTTATCTTCAGACTCAACAAGTACAGCTTCGTCTGCACCCATAGCTAGAGCTGTTCTTAAAGCTTCAGTATCTTGCACAGACCCAACGCGAACAACGGTAACCGTCGAACCTGCTACAGCTGCTTTAAGTAGTAGAGCTTGCTCTACAGCAAATTCATCATAAGGATTCATGATCCATTTGATAGAATTAGTTTCAATAAATGTTCCGTCTCCGTTTGGAGTTACCTTTGTCTCGGTATCAGGAACCTGTTTAACACAGACAAAAATATTCATATTTCCCTCTCCTTAGTAAAAATATCGATATTATAGGGTTGATATTACTTCTTTAGCTATTACTAGCCTCTGGATTTGCGAAGTGCCCTCGTAGATTTGTATTAGTTTCGCATCTCTCATAAGTTTTTCAACAGGGTATTCTCTACTATAACCATAGCCACCGTAAATCTGAACCGCGTCAGTGGCGACTTTCATAAATATATCCGCACTGAAGGCCTTTGCAGAAGAGGCCAATTGGGTATTTTTTTGACCTTGATCAAGAAGCCAGGCTGATTTATAGACTAAAAGACGCGCAGCTTCGATATTCATTGCCATTTCTGCAAGCATAAATTGTATGCCTTGATGACCAGATAGTGGTTTTCCAAATTGATTTCTTTCCGTGGAGTACTTTGCTGCATAGTCAAAAGAGCATTGAGCCCCACCTACTGCTGAAGCTGCTACCATGGGCCTCGAGTGGTCTAAGGTTTTCATCGCTATTTTCCAACCGTCACCCAATTTACCAAGTAAATTTTCTTTAGGAACTTTTACATTCTTAAAAGTTACGCTTCTTGTGTCTGAGCAACTGTGGCCCATCTTTTTTTCAGGTTTACCAATCTCAATACCGGGAGTGTCCTTTTCAATAACAATGGCCGAGATACCTTTATGTTTTAAACCTGAGTCGTAAGTGCCATAGACGGTGAAAAGATCTGCAAAGCCAGCGTTAGTAATCCACATCTTTTGACCGTTTACGAGATAATGATCACCCTCATCTTTAATAGTTGTTTTGATGCCAGCAGCATCACTTCCATTACCTGGCTCAGTCAGGCAAAAGGCAGCCATTTTATAAGACTCAGTAAAGGGGGTAAGAAACCTTTTCTTTTGTTCATCATTTCCACCAATGACTATGGGAAGTAGGGCCAGGTCATTTGCCATAATTGCAGTGTTCATACCTAGGCAGCCATAGGAAAGTGACTCTGTAATAAGGATTGAATCTAAGGTACTAAATCCGGTGCCCCCAAATTCAACAGGTATACAAGTATTAACGAGCCCAAGCTCCCAAGCTTTTTTTAGAATATCAAAAGGAAGTTCACCCTTTTCATCATAGTGAGCAGCATGAGGTAACATCTCATTTTTCGCGAATTTAAAGGCAAGATCTTTAATTTCTTTTTGTTCAGAAGATAGTTCGAAGTTCATAGAAACCCTATAGTGTTACTTGGCACAGAAATAAATAATTCAACTTATTATAGGGAGAATATGAAAACTGCGCTACGTGAAAAAAAGATATTTAAGATTGTAGAGGAGTTTTCTACTTGGAGGGAGAATTAAGTGGCCAAGCTTGATTTGGAAACTGATCTGGAAAGTTGAATGCTTTACTTAGGTAATCAAAAACTTGAAGCTCTTTTAAGGGTAGTACAATAAAGCTTCTCTCGAAAAGACGAGGATGGGGAACTTGTAATTGAGGTAAATCGATAGTTTCTTGATCCCAAAAGAGAATATCGATATCGATAGTTCTTGGGCCCTTATCAATTTCTCTTTTGCGGCCAAGACTTAATTCAAGTTTGAGTATAGATTCTATAACTTCTTCTGGTTTTTGCTCAGGAATCTCAAAAGCGAGTATCTGGTTAAGAAAATCAGGTTGATTTAAATAATCAACGGCTGGTGACTCGTAGATAGGGCTTTCTTCAATCAGTTTAAAGATATCGGACAATTCACTCTTTGCAGCAAGGAGATTAGATTCTCGATTTCCTAAGTTACTTCCTGTAGAGATGACAAGGGACATATTTAATTCTCTTCTGATTCTTTTTCTAATTCTTCTTCAGGCTTTTTTTCAGAGGATTCATTCTTTTGATGAGTCATTTCCATTGGCTGCTTTAGATATTGAGACTCTACTGAGGGGAGGAGCGTATCTTGTGGAGGCACAGGGTCTGACTTAACACCACAACGTGAAAAAGAAAGAATTAAAAAAGGTAAGAGAGCGATTATTTTAAAATTCAAGAGAGAATCCAATATTAAGGGCGTCGGTACCAATATCAGCACGCGCAAACCAACCAGGTACTAATCTTTTCAAAATAGTGACACCTGCAACAACTTGGTTCTTATTTAAAGCCTCTACTTGTTCATTTTCAAGTTCAATTTGCTCATCGCTTGTCCCATCGGAATCAGCGCTATAACTTGCGGAAAGAAGTTGATAGCCGAGGTAGGGCTGAATAAATGAATAAAACGGAGCGGAAATAGTGTATTTAAGTTTAAAAACAATAGAAGTTAAAGTGGTATCAAGACCTGTTGTTTGATTCACTGAAGGATAGTCATTAATTACATTTCTACCTACACCTAACTCCGTATAAATATTGTCATCAATCTGATATCCCCAAGCAGCAGAAAATTGTTGATAACGAGTGGTCTCACCGGCCGTATCTTTTCCTTCTACGTAACCTAGGTAAACAGAGATGAGGTTATCTGTTTTGATGGCCCTTTTTTTATTTTCATCAAAATTTAAATCATCTTCTAAGAGAGTAGTCTCGTCAAAGAGCTCATCTTCATCTTCAATCAAAGGAGCGGCCTCAGTATCTGCAACTTTTTCTTGCTTAAGGTTAAAGTAGCTATCATCCCCACGAATCACTTGAACTTCCATACCTGGACGCAAGACCTGATTGAGTTTATCTGAGTAAACTTTGATGATTTTGATTCCTGAAGAACCATTAACGGTTTTAGCAACAATTGCGCGGTTGATAAGTTGATTATCTAAAACTAAGGAGATGAAATCACCCTTTCCATAACCACCAGAATTATTAGTTAGTATAAAGATGCGGCCGCTTGCACTTATCTTCTCAATTTTTTCAGTTACTAGCTCTGGGGCTGTTGGTCTAAAAGAATTAGAAGAATCAATCTCATCGATAATGCTTTGAGCGTAGATTGAAGCTGAACTAAAAAGCAGGCTAAGAAATAGGAATAAGATCTTTTTTGTCATAGGACTATGCTATCTCCTTAAAGATATTCATGTCTAGTCTAAGTAACCGACATTATTAGTCTTTTATTATAATGCCATCGAAAAAGGGGCAAGAGAAGGGATAGGCAGGATTAGCCTAGTGTAAATAGCTAAATTCATTGAGGAATTCATAAGTTCTTTAATTTATTAGAATCAACTTAAGAAGGGGTTAAAATAATCCGAGAAGACGTATGCTTGAAAAAAACAATATTTAGGAGCGTAAAATGAAATTGTTTCAGTATCTATTATTAGCCGGATTATTAACGGTAGTATCTTGTTCAAAAGGAACATCAGAAGTTGAAGATGAAACAGCGTCTATGGAATTCACTGAAGATGAAGCGGATTTCATTGTAGATGCGGAAGATGAAGATCTTATTATCGAAGAAGAGCCACTTTTAGCCGATGGTGCAGGAAGTGAGCCTATTCTTTTAGAAGAGCCTATAGCATCTTCTGATTCACCAATTGAATTAGGAACTGATGAAGGTTCTTATACGGTTAAAAAAGGCGAGACCCTTATGATGGTAGCTTTCAATATTTACGGTGACTATCGTAAGTGGAAAGATCTGGCCATGTTGAATGGGGTTCAAGGTGATAGAGTTGCTGCTGGAGCTACGATCCGTTATCAAAAGCCTGTTACTCCATTTGTTTGGAACCCTGAAGGACTTCCTTACTTAATTAAGTCAGGTGATACTCTAGCTACAATTTCTCAAGACAAGTATGGAACAGCAGCTAAGTGGAGAAGTATCTATGATAATAATAGACCACTTATTAAAGATCCTAATTTGATTTTTGCTGGATTTACGCTTTATTATATTCAACAAAGAGATCTTGCTTCTGAGTAAAAGAATGAAACAAAAAGTTTTACCATTATATAGACGCCCTCTTTTGAGGGCGTTTTTTTTGTGTGCAGTTTTAATTGCATCAAGTTGTAGTCTTTTAAAAAAAGACGATCGCAATATCATTGTTTCAAATGATGATATCCCTAAAATGCTGAATAAAGATTATAGAGACCATTTAGCCTCTCTTTCAGCAGCTTTAATTGATAATCCTAAGGTTGATGTCGTAAGAATTGATGGAAAAATAAAACAGTATTTAAATGATGTATTTAATCGAGTGGTATCGAATAACGAGCTCCTTCTAAAAAAAGATGAGACCTATGAGCCGCAGTTTTATATTATAAAGCACTCTATGCCTTTTATCTTTTCCTTACCTAAGAACCAGTTCTTTATATCCAAAGGACTCATCCAAAAATATTTTAAGAATGAGTCTCTTCTTATTAGTGCCCTTGTTTTTGAGATAATTAAATCTAAACGTGAAATTTATTATAAATCTAAAATCATTCCAACAGGTGTGATGGATATCCAAAGAATGATATCTTTAGTGAGAATAGGCTTAGAAGATAAAATGAAAATATATAAGTGGACCTACTTTGCTTTAAGAAGAGCCGAATATGATGCCGCTGCTCTTTTAAACTGGATTCAGATCCAGAATAAGAATACTCTAGATTTTAATTGGATGATTGGAGATGCCAGGGTCGTTACTCGTGAAGAATATGAGTTTAAAAGTTTCTTAGCGGGGCGAGGAGTATCAAATGCAGAAATACCAACAGAGAATTCTACAAAAGAATTCTACTATCTCAAAGACAGAATATAGATGAGTACAGATACAGATATAAAAACAGAAAAACTATTAATAGACTCTCTTTTTAATGAATCAGTTCGTAATTCAAAAATTGATCCATTGAGCGAGGTAAAGATAAGTAAGTTGACTGGGGATGCATCAAGCCGCTCTTATTTTAGAATTGAGGGCCACAAGCGATCTTATGTTGCATGTTTAGATCAATCTCTCACTACCCTTAAAAAGAAAGAAGAGGTCGACTTTTATAGTGCTCAAGATATTCTTAAAAATAACGGAGTCAATGTTCCAAATATTTTTGATATCGATCATGAGAAAGGTTACGTTCTTCAAGAAGATCTTGGAGATCACACATTTCTAAAAGAGCTCTCCTTAATCAAGTCTAAGCAGGATGAAAAGAATCTCTATCTCAAGGCCATAGATGAACTCTTAAATATTCAATCGATCAAAAAGAATGAGACAACTTTTTTTAAAAGATCTTTTGATGAAACAAAATTAATGAGTGAAGTCGACTTTACAATAAAGCATTTGATCGATGGACTTTTTGATCTCGAACTTGAAAAGAAAAGAAAAGAAAAAATAAAACAACTCTTTAATAAGCTTGTTGCTGAAATTACTGAAGAACCAATGGTTTTGACCCATAGAGATTATCATTCAAGAAATATAATGATGATGAGTGGAGATACAAAGGTTATTGACTTTCAAGATATGCGACTAGGACTACCTCAATATGACTTGGTCTCTCTTCTTGAGGATTGTTATTATCAGATAAATTTAGATATTAAAGATGAGTTGAAGAAATACTATTGGGAAAAAGCGATTGAAAGAAATATTTTGACCAGTGAAGCTCAACTTGACTGGGGTGGCTTTTGTTCTCTTTATAATAAAATGGCCATACAACGCACCTTTAAGGCTCTTGGATCTTTTGCTTATATTTTTAGACTTCGAGAAGATATTCGATACCTTAAATATATTGGTTATTCATTTGAGCAGCTCAAATCATTACTTTTTAAAGAAGAAAAGTACTCTGAGTTAAGAACGCTTTTAGCGGAAGTCTATTATGAGTATTGATAGCGTTTTCATTCCATGTGCAGGCAAGGGAACGCGAATGGGAGAGATGGGAAAAACAATTCCTAAACCCCTGTGGCCAATTTTTGATATCACTCTTCTCGAATTTCAGATTAACTTTTTTAAATCAATTGGATTTAAAAATTTTTACATTAATACCCATCATTTGAGTGACTCATTTCATTCATTAAAAGATAAGATTGAGAATTTTTCGATTTTAGAAGAGCCCGTATTATTAGGAAGTGGTGGAAGTTTACATAATTTAAAGAAGTCTTTCCCTGGATTGGAAAGAGTGCTGATTGCAAACCCCGATGTCTTTTATAATTTGTCGCATGAGCAATGGATGAATTTTTTAAGTAGCTCACAACAAAAGGATCGCGACAATACATTGATGCCTATTTTTTGCCAACGCTCAGAAGCCTATAATGAAATTATTAAAAATGGAGATGACCATTTTGAACGAGTAAACGGGCCAAATCATCAACGAGAATATATTACTTACTCGGGAATTGGTGTCATTGATTTAAAGAGCTTTGATAGGGTTGAAGGCGAGTCTTCATTTTTTGAAACAGTTGTAAATCCGAAAATGAATAGAACAAAAATCTATATGTCAGAAACAATAGAGCAAGACGTAAATCATTATTGGGATTTTGGAACCTTATCCCTTTATATAGAGAATCATTTGAAAATTATTGAGTCCTCTTCTGATGAAGCGAAGAGGATGTTTCAAACATTAAGCCAATTTAATTCATTAACTCCAAAAAAGAAGTATAAAGATGAGTCCAGCAGCACTTTAGAGGTGGGAGAATTGAGGATTGATCTTTCTTCTCAAAAGGTCGAACTTATTGATTAAGAGCTATTCTTTATATTGGATAGCATCTGTAGGACAAAGCTCAACACAGAGACCACACTCTGTACAAGACCAGCTTTCAATATGATAACTACCATTAAGTAAGAGTATGCTGTCCTCTGGGCATATGATGCGGCATACATCACAAGAAATACAGCGTGTGTTGACTTCTAGTTTAGGTTCCATTGGACTATTATAACCTGATATAATAATTTTTATTAGTTTGCGATATAAGGTATTATTTTTCCTGTTTATAACTCCAAATAAGGGATAGATTCTTGGGTCTAGCACCAATATATAGAAAGAGATCTGCTGTAGTGATAAATACACTGGTATTTATTCTACTTTCTTTATTTTTTCTATCTGTCTTGGAGTCTTTAGAGGAAGGAGTGTCAGCTTTAGATGTTAAAGGTTTCCTTAGCTTTCTAAAGCAGAATAAAATTCTGATTTCTTTTTCGGGGCTTGCTTTTATTACGACCTTTTTCTTAAGCTCCGTTGGACCAAGTCTCTTCTTGGGCTTCTGTATAGTTGCTCTCTATAAATCGATTATTTATTTTACGATAGACTTTGATAAATTAATTCTGATCTTAAGCTTCTTTTACCTCGTTCTTTGTTACAACTTCTACCAGTTTCTTAAACTCGAGCTCGAAGAACCTTTTTATAATCCAAACTTTCCTCTAAATATTATTCCAAGTTATAAAAATAAGCTCATTCCAATAAAGCTAAGAAAAAACAATTTAGAGTTTGAAGCTCATTTAACGAACTGGGGATCAAACGGATTCTTTTGTAAGTTATTAGGAAGTGAGACCCCTAAGGGTAGTGTAGAAGTTGAGGTGACTATGAATGGGCACACTTTCTACTCGGAAGGAGTTGTCGTTTCCAGAGTCAGCGGAGGGGTTGGCGTCCGCATTAGGAAAAGTCTGATCCCTGAGATGGGTTGGGTAGACTTTTATGGTATTATTAACGAATTAGGATATAAGCCCAATTAAAATCCAAGGAATGGTATTTCTTATGAAAATATTAAGTGTTTTTCTTCTTCTATTTATGTTCAGCTGTAATAAAGAATCAACTCCAGAGTCTGCTCTTGAAGATTTTATTAACTACCGCTTCGAATCTGGCCAAAGTAAAGAAGACATCCTTGAGATGACGACAGGTCCCTTATATGAAAAGCTAAACTCTCTAACTGAAGAAGAATTGCAAAAGTTTACGGATGTTAAGGATCTCAGTAAGAGAAGGCTTAAAGTCCTTATTAAAAATTGTGAGGAAGATACGTGTTATCTGACTTATGTACTCAGGTATGTGAAGGGTAATGAAACACCCAGAGATTATAGCGTTGAAGTTAAGAAAATAGCTCAAGTGAATAAAGTTGAAGAGAAGTGGTTACTTTCTGATGTTTCTAACGTGAAGACCTATATTGAAAGTAAGAAAGAACTTAAAATAGAAGAAGAGTAATTTACTCAGCTAAAATTTAAGTTTTACTTATCTTATTTTCGTCCGATAAGACATATATGACGGACGAAAAAGATTTCATTTCAAAATTGATGGAAGAGACAATTGCTGAGAATCGAGAAAGTTCTCAATCTGAACTCTTATGTGCAAATGACATCCTTTCTTTGCAAGACAGTCTTTTCCAAGCTTTTCCTGTAAATATCTACTCTAAATTTATGAGAATTTCTTTTAAGCACGGTAATCCCGTCGATATCCCAAGAGGATTAAGATTTTTCCATAATGAAGACCAAGTATTTGAGCATTGGAATCAGTATGAAACTTTTGAGATGAATATAATTGATCCAACCTTTAAAGAAGTTATTTCCGACTTTCTCTTTGTTGAAGTGGATAAAGCTATGCTTTTCTTTCACGATCATAATCCCCATCTTATTTTTTATAATAGTGATTACGAAGAAAAGGTTTGGAGTGATATTCAAAGACTAAATGAAGTAAATTTTAAAAAAGCTGCATAAAAAAAGCCTGCTTAAGCAGGCTTTTTTATTATCTGAATTTTTGAGAATTAAAACCTTAAAGGGCCATGTAAAAGTCTTTAAGCATTTTAGCATCATCTTCAAGATTTGGAGAGTTACAAATAATGTAACCACGACAGTCTTCTTCTTTAAGGGCTTCAATAAGGCCTTTCCAGTTAAAGTCTGATTTCTCAAGATTGATATGCTTAAGATCACCCTTAGAGTTAGAGCTAATACCCGAAATATGAATATGCATATTTCCAAGAGCCTCTTCACTAAGCTCTTCTTTAAGAGCACCAAGAACTTCTTTAAACTCTTCTTTCGTGTTGTATTTACCTGTTCTTGCATAGAGATGACTGAAGTCCATACAAGGGCGACAACTTGAAACATTCTTAGTAAGAGAGATAAGCTCTTCTAGACTACCAAACTGACTTGTTTTACCAGTAAGCTCTGGACGTAATTCAATTTCAATGTCTAAACGATTGAGTCTTTCCTCAATTACATTCATAGACTTTTCTACAAGATCAAATACATCGTAAGGTGAATCCTTCATGTAGAAAGCAGCGTGAAATGTCATAGATTCTGCCCCACAAAGATCAGAGATCTTAGCGGTTTGAATGATACGCTCTACAGATGAGTCAATCTTATCTTGCTCACGTGCATTGAGATTGATGTAGTAAGGACCGTGACTTGTTAACGGAACTCCTAATTCGTAAGAGATTTTACGAAGTCCTGAGCTGACCTCTTCTTTCATACGAACACCGTGTGCAAACTCTAGTTGCATACAGTCTAAACCAAGTTCGTGTATTCTTTTTACACCCTCGATAGGATTGTTTTTCTTTGCGGTGCTATTAGGCACACCTGCTGTCCCGAATAAAAGTCGGTCAAATCGCATAAACCCCCCTGCATTAGGATTCCATGTGTGTGTAAATAAAATCTGTCCAGAGTATTTACATCTAGCCTGTTGGACTAGAAAAATGTAAATTTAAGCACTGTGACGAGTCGGTTTTATAGCGTTTATGGCCCACAATGTCTATAATCATTCCAGAATCGAGTTAATTGTATAAACGCGATGCGTAATTGGTGTAGTTATCAGGTACTTAGCAGGTTTAACCTTAATTTTATTTTATTTAGTAATGTCAGCTGTACTGACCTTCTTTATCTTTGGTCTAGAGTTGGAATTCTTAGGGCCGCTCTTAACGATCGCAGCTTTATTAATTCTATCGATAATCGGAGATAGGCTCTTTCTCGTTTTCGTGAAGGCAAAGGAAGTTGGGCAGAAGTACGAAGATATCTATAGCCGTTTGCAAAACCTAGCATGTCGCATGGAAGTAAGCCCGATCAAACTCTATAAAACTTTTTATTTACCTGCCAATGTTTATATCCTGCATCCTATTTTTGGTCCTCCAGCTTTGATCTTCTCTATGGACTTCTTCGATAAGGCCGACGAAGAGATGATATCCAATGTTCTCTACCGTGCCGTTGCTCAGGTGAAGTCAAGAAAATCTAGATTTTCAAATATTGTGAGTTTCTTTCAATTCTTACTTATGACTCCAAGATATTTATTTGAGGTTATAGGTTTGAAAAGTGTAGGGCTTTTGTATGCTTTTATTCTCTTTCCTTTTGAATATATTAAAGATTTTGTTGTAGGCCAATCCATCAAAAATTCTAGCACTGTGGTAGAATTAGATAACGATACGCAAGTTGCCTACTATTTAGATAAGTTTAAATCGAGTTCACCCAATTATTTAAGTGATCTGGGAAAAGATTTAGCCCTTTATCAACGAACTGAAAGTGGATTATGGGAAGTTCTTCTTAATAGCTATGGCAGAACTATAAACCGTTATAACCACGAAAGGTTTGATGAAAGAGAAAACCAGTAAATCCATAGATTTTTCAAAATACTATCCGGTCTTCTTTACTGTCATTTTCGTTATTATTCTTTTTCAATATTCATTTAATACACTTGAATCTATTTTCTATGATCTTCGAGTAGAGCACGACTACGGAATTAGTACTGATGAAGAGATTATACTCATCGTTATGGACGAAGAGTCAGATGAATTTCTTGGGGAAACATACCCCTATACCTATGCAAGTCACTATCATCTTTTTGAAAAGCTCTCACTCGATAAACCGAAGATCGTTAACTATATAGTTGAGCTTCAAGAGCCTGATTCAGCTCTTGATCGACAAAATTTGGGCAAATTTAAAGATGTCATTCAAAACTATACGACAGCAGGTGGTATTTTTAGATTTGGGACAGAACTTGATTCTTGGGGAGAGCAATTACCTCCTAGGGATCTAAGAAAATTTGGTCACTCTCTAGGTGGAATATATGTAGATGGCTCTGTATTCGCTAAGGATGAAGTCGTGCGAAGAGCGATTTTAAATTTAGCAGGAGAAGATAGTCTTCACTTATGGACGGCCAATAAGTATAGGGAGCTTCTTGGCCAAAAGGAGATGCCTGCTAAAGACTATAAAGGTTCTTATTATTTGCGAGAAGCAGATGCGACCTTTGCCTTGTTTCGCTATGCCACCTCTCCTCTAGAGGGAAATCCTAAAATCAAAAAAGTACCCTTCCACTCGGTCAGAGTAGGGAATTTTCCTGATGGCTACTTCAAAGATAAGATTGTATTAATTGGTCCCAGTTATATTTCTAATACAAGTGACTACGTTCTAAGCCCTTATGATAGAGAAAACTATAGAAGTTCAAAATTAGCTACGCATGCTTTGATTATTGAATCTCTAATAAAAGAAAAAACGGTTTACCAATTACCAAAAAATATCACTTATGGTTTTTGTATCATCCTTGCAATCTTTTTATCTTTGATGATCTCACGATTAAAGCCAACCCATGGGCTTCTTATTACGGTAGGAATCATGCTCGGCTGTCTTATTATTTCATATTTAAGTTTTATTTTGGCCGGAATATGGATTTATGTTTCTCATCTCGTATTAACTGTCTTTGTCGTGTACTACATTTGGGTCCCGTTTCGAGCGATTGGTGAATATCAAAGACGTTATGCGATTCAAGAAGAAACAAAGCTTCTTAAGAAAGTAGAAAACTTAAAGCAAAACTTTATTTCTCTCATGAGTCATGATTTAAAAACCCCTGTCGCTAAAATTGCTGGACTTGCAGATAATATGCTCAACCAGAGGCAAGTTGCAGGAGCTGATGGTGAGAAAAATATTAAGGCGATTATTGATTCTACTAAAGAGTTAAATAAGTTTATTACAAGTATTTTAGACCTCACTAAAATTGAATCGCGTAATTTAACCCTCAATATGATCAGTAAGGATATAAATCATACGGTAGAAAATGTTGTTAAAAACCTACGCTTTGAAGCTCAGTCCCAGCATGTTGAAGTGATTTCAGAGTTAGGACCACTTTATCCAATTAAATATGATTTAAATTTAATGAATAGGGTTTTGTCTAACCTCATTGAAAATGCAATCAAGTACTCTGGTGAAAATACAACGGTTGAGGTGAAGACCTGGGACGATGATAAATGGGTCTATATTGAAATAAAAGACAATGGTGTAGGAATACCTGGTAGTGATATCGAAAATATTTTTGAGAAGTTTTATCGGGTAAAGAATGATGCAAGTCATTCGATTAAGGGTACAGGCTTAGGCCTTTATCTGGTAAAATACTTCGTTGAACTCCATGGGGGAATGATTTCTGTGGAAAGTGAATTAGGACAGGGAACCAAATTTCAGATAAAATTAAAGAATGAATAAAAGGCACTGGAGATAAAAATGCATAAGGTTTTAGTAGTAGATGATGACAAAGTTTTACAGGATTCAGTAAAGCAGTCTTTAGAGTTTCATCACTTTTTTGTTGAAACCGCAGATAATGGTCGTGAAGCACTCAATAAAGTAACAACAGGGAATTATGATCTTGTTGTTATGGATGTGAATATGCCGGAAATGGATGGTATTGAAGCACTTGAGCAAATTAAGAAAGTTAACCCTTCCATTATTGTTCTTATCTTAACTGCGTACTCCAATGTTGGGGATGCTGTTAAAGCAGTAAAACTAGGTGCCTTCAATTACTTAGAAAAGCCGATAACATCAGAGAATTTAGTAGCCCTTATTAAAAGAGCTTTAAAAGCAAGAAGTCTTGTAGAGACATCAAAATTTTCTGCACCAACCTTAAGTCTTGGTAATAAAGATAAGTTTGTGGGTGAATCTGATGAAATGCTTAAAGTTTTCAACGTCATTTCTAAACTTGCTCAAGTTAATACACCAGTATTGATACGAGGTGAATCAGGTACAGGTAAAGAACTTGTGGCCAAGGCAATTCATTATAATGGACCAAGAAAAGATGAGCGCTTTGTTACCATTAACTTAGCGGCAATTCCCGATAACCTTATTGAATCCGAACTTTTTGGACACGAGAAAGGTGCTTTTACAGGTGCAACAGAAAGGAAGATTGGTAAATTCCAATATGCAGATGGAGGAACAATCTTTCTTGATGAGATCGGTGATATATCTGCGACAATGCAAGTTAAGCTCTTAAGAATCTTACAAGAGAAAGTTTTTACTCCTGTTGGGTCAAATAGAGATGTCTCTGTCGATGTGCGAGTGATTGCAGCGTCACATAAGCCTTTCGAAGAAATGATTAAGGATGGATCTTTTAGAGAAGACCTTTTCTATCGCTTAAATGTTCTTCCTGTATATCTTCCGCCCTTAAGAGAAAGAACCTCTGATATCCCTCATCTTATTGATTACTATGTGAATTACTTTAATAGTCTACATAATCTTGAGATCAAAGGTGTTAATGAAGAGTCACTCAAGCTTCTAACGGGTTATGCCTGGCCAGGAAATATTCGTGAGTTGAGAAATGTGATTGAACATGCCTTTATTATTGAGTCATCCGATTATATCCAGCCTGGTTCTCTTCCAGATAGTGTAAAACGTGGAGCTGGGAAAACGACCGAAGATACAAGTACATCTAATGACGAAGAAACATCACGAATTGATTTCAAAGGAATTCGTGAATCCGTACTTGATAAAGATGTAACCGATGAAGATTTGAGTCAGTATCAATTTACTTTTGCTCAAGTAACAGGTGAGAACGATATCAAGATGGACTTTCAAGTCGCTAAAGATCTCTTTGAAAAAGAATTTATTCAACAGGCCTTAAGATTGAATAAAGGGAAAATAAATCAAACGGCTTTGAAAGCGAATATCCCCAAGAAAACACTCCTGAGAAAAATTGAGAAGTATGAGATTAATCCAAAAGACTATTATTAGAAATGAATAATATTTGGAAATACTCCTTAGTCCTCTCTTTTACTGTAATTGCTGATCAGTTAATAAAAGGAACCGCACAGAGTTTGATACCAACTTTGGGCGGTTTTTCCGTTTTATTTTCTGAGGTTTATCTAACTCGCTTAGCGAATCCCTTTTTTATATTTGGAATCGACTTAGGATTGAGTAGTTCTTGGTCTAATGAGATATCTGAATATTTAAATCTATTGTTATGCTTTCCTGCCATTTGGTGGATTGTTAAATGGAGAAATAGGGCACCACATAAGGGTTGGTGCTTAACCTTAATTCTAACAGCGCTCTTTTCAAGTTGGTTAGATCGAAACCTCCATGGACACACTCTCGACTATCTCGCTATTACAAAGAACTTTAGCTTTAGTATAGCTGACCTTTATCTCTTTATTGGAATCATGGGTTTGACCTTCTTTACTTTAAAAGAAAGAAGTAAAGGGTAATAGGATGTGGCCAGTACTCTTTCATATTGGAGATTCTCCAGTTTATAGCTATCCCTTGCTCATGGGAGTCGGCTGGGGAATGGCCTATAATTTATGTGTAACTTGGTGGCTGGACTATAATCACGAATTAAAGTCTTTGAAAATCTTTACTCTGCTTTCATTTATTGTTGGATGGATCGGGGCAAAGGTCTTCTTCTTAATCTTTTCAACGCCTGATCAGGTTTTCTATTATGCAAAAGAAGTAAACTTCTGGTTAGGCGGTGGATTTGTTTTTTATGGTGGATTCGTATTCGTTTTGGCCTTCGCCCTTCTTTATTTTAGATTTAATAAAAAATTAAGTTACTCTGATCTCGGCCTTTTGGTTCCAGGAGTAACTATGGGACATGGGATTGGACGGATAGGATGTTTCTTAGCAGGATGTTGCTACGGCAGTGAAACAGACTCTTTAATTGCCGTTAGTTTTCATGGACATGAGCGATATCCTGTTCAGTTAATTGAAGCCTCTGGCCTATTCATTCTCTATTTTTTTTCAAGAAATCTCCTGAAGAGAAAAATGAAGGTTAAGGCCATCTATCTTTATTTGATAGGTTATTCATTTCTAAGATTTGGAAACGAGTTTTTGAGGGGTGATGAAATTAGAGGGTTGTATTCAGGTCTAGCCACTTCACAGTGGATAAGTCTCGCCATAATCCTTATCACTTCTAGTGTCTTTATAATGAAGCGGAAAAGGGTTTAAATTTTGGGAAGAGTAATGCCTAGTTCTGTTGATCAGCTTCTTCAGTATTATCAGCTTCATCAGCTTCATCAGTTTCAGCAGGAGCTTCTAAAGAAAGATTCTCTCTTTCAAGAACATCGGCAAGAGCGCCTTGGCTTACGTAGAGTTCTGATTTTAGAGTCTCGTTACCCCAAGCAATAAATGAATCATTATGCTCATACATGGTAATCGTTTCCCAAGGACAGTCTTGAGAACAATTCTGACAACCAATACAACGTGCAATATCGATTTCAACCATTTGGCGAAATCCAGGGTTTGATGCATCGGGTCCTGGTACAAGCTCAATAGAGTCAACCGGACAGCCGGCAATACAAACTTCACATCCTGTACAACCGCTCTGGTGCACAACAGCAATAAGCTTAGGGGGTTTCTTACCCTTTCTCTTAGGCTTTAGTCTTGCTGTATGAAAGGGGTTCTCAACAAGAACTTCTCTTTCGTCAATTTCATTCATATCACTAGCTTGATTTGTCATCTTTAATAACCAAAAACAAAATCCAAATTTAAGGACTATTATACATGCATTGTTGCAATTTTGCTTGAGTTTTCTTTTTAGGCTATATTACCCGAACTGTAAATGGTTGATAAAATAGATTTTGTTGTAAATAGGCTTGTCGAGGGCAAGTATGGCCGAGGTTATCACTAAGCCAGCTTGAATAAGCTTATTTCAAGGCAAAGAGAGGATCCGCATGAAAAGGTTAAGATTTGTAACGGCCGCCAGTCTTTTTGATGGGCATGATGTTTCAATTAATATTATGAGAAGGCTTCTTCAGTCAAAAGGGGTGGAGGTTATTCACTTAGGACATAATCGTTCTGCTCAGGAAGTTGTCGATGCTTGCTTACAAGAAGATGCTCACGCCGTGGCGCTCTCTTCCTATCAAGGTGGACACATGGAGTACTTTACCTATATCCGTGAGCTACTAGATAAAGCAGGAGCTAGTGATGTTCGTATTTTCGGAGGTGGAGGTGGTGTAATCACTCCTTCTGAGATTAAAGAGCTTCACTCAAAAGGAATTAATAAGATCTATTCCCCTGAAGACGGGATGAAGTTAGGACTTGTTGGAATCATTGATGACATGATCTCAAAAGCCCAGCACGATACAACCGAAAAAGTTTCTTTTGATACTTTAAAAGGTAAGAAAAACTCATTTACAGAAATTTCTAAAGTTATCAGTGCTATTGAAGATAGTGGGAGCGCACCTTTTGATTTAGGACAAGGAAATGTTCCCGTTCTAGGTATTACAGGAACTGGTGGAGCTGGTAAATCTTCTTTAATTGATGAACTCTTACTACGCTTTCATCGTTATTATCCTGAACAAAAGATTGCACTTATCTCTGTTGATCCAACAAAGAAGAAAACTCAAGGGGCTTTACTCGGAGATAGAATTCGTCTTGGTAGCTCCACTTATGATCAATTCTTCGTGCGCTCACTTGCTACAAGAGATTCGAAAACGGAATTAAGTCCACAGATAAAAGATGTTGTAAGCTATTTAAAAGGTCAGGACTTCTCACTTATTCTTGTCGAGACCTCCGGTATTGGCCAGGCTTCAGATGAAATTACAAAAGTAGCAGATAAATGTATCTATGTGATGACTCCTGAATATGGTGCCGCAACACAGTTAGAGAAAATAGAAATGTTAGAGTCTGCTGACTTTATCGTTTTAAATAAATTTGAAAAACCACGCTCTGAGGATGCCTTTAGAGACATTAGAAAGCAGTATCGTCGTAATCATGAATTGTTTGCGGGACATCCTGGTTCACCAGAAGATGATGAGCTACCTGTTTTTGGAACGATGGCTTCAAAGTTTAATGACCCTGGAGTTAATGCACTCTTTTTAGAGTTGGCCAAAACTTTTGATTTTAAAATGGAAAGTATTGGAGAAATACCTGCTCGTAGAAATCCTGAGGTAAAAGAATCAATCATCGCCCCTGAAAGAGTTTTATACTTAAGAGAAATTGCAGGAACTCTTAGAAATTATAATGATGAAACGGAAAGGGTGAAGGAAAAACTAAAGGACTTAGAGTCTTTAGAGAAGGCATGTGGACTTCTACCTGAGAACCAAGATCTTAAAGAAAAATTTGAAGAAGTTAAGAAAGATATTGGTGAAAATATTCTTAAAGAAATAGAACAATTTAAGACTTTGAGAAAAGAGTATCATAACGATGATTTCAGTTATGTGGTTCGTGGCAAAGAAATAAAGGCCAAGACGAATTATACCTCTCTTTCTCATAACAGAATTTCTAAAGTAGCTCTTCCTAAAATTGATACCTATGCTGGTGTCTATGAATACCAAAGGAGATGTAATGCTCCAGGATTCTTCCCATTTGGGGCAGGGATTTTTCCTTTCAAAAGGGCAGATGAAGAGCCTAAGAGAATGTTTGCTGGTGAAGGTGGACCTAAGAGAACCAATAAGCGTTTTCACTACCTTTCTAAAGATGATCCTGCAAAGCGACTCTCTACGGCGTTTGATTCGGTAACTCTCTATGGAGAAGATCCAGATGAAAGACCAGATATCTTTGGTAAAATTGGAGAAGCCGGAGTTTCTATTGCTACTTTAGATGACATGATGGATCTCTATAGTGGATTTGATCTTACCGCTCCTTCAACTTCTGTTTCCATGACCATTAATGGTCCTGCTCCTATTATTTTGGCCCTATTTATGAATACGGCCATTAAACAAAAGCTTAATGGGGATGACTTTTGGAATGAAGAGAAGAGAATCGAAATTATGAAGCAGGTTAGGGGGACAGTTCAGGCTGATATCCTAAAAGAAGACCAAGCTCAAAATACTTGTATTTTCTCACTTGAGTTCAGTTTGAAATTGATGGGTGATATTCAAGAATATTTTTGTAGAAATGCGATTAAGAATTACTACTCGGTTTCAATATCGGGCTATCACATTGCAGAAGCTGGAGCGAATCCTATTACTCAGACAGCCTTTACTCTGGCCAATGGATTTACTTTTGTAGAGTACTACTTAAGTCGCGGTATGAAGATTGATGAGTTCGCCTCTAACTTAAGTTACTTCTTTAGTAATGGACTTGATCCTGAATACACAGTGATTGGTCGTGTTGCAAGAAAGATCTGGGCTGTAACGATGAGAGATAAGTATCAAGCGAATGAAAAGTCTCAGAAGTTTAAGTATCATATCCAAACCTCTGGACGTTCACTCCATGCTCAAGAAATTGATTTCAATGATATCAGAACTACGCTTCAAGCCTTTATCGCTCTAAGTGATAACTGTAACTCCTTACATACTAATGCCTACGATGAAGCGATTACAACCCCTACTGAAGAGTCTGTTCGTAGGGCGATGGCCATTCAAATGATTATTAATCGTGAGTTTGGTATGAATAAAACAGATAACCCTCTACAAGGATCATACTTGGTTGAGGAATTATCAGACATCGTTGAAGAGGCCATCCTTTGTGAGTTCGAAAGAATTTCTGATAAAGGTGGGGTCATGGGTGCTATGGAGAGTATGTATCAAAGAGGAAAAATTCAAGAAGAGTCTCTCCATTATGAAACATTAAAAGATAACGGAGAGCTTCCTATAATTGGTGTGAATACTTATCTTGCTCCTAATATTGAAGAACAAATGGGTATGGAAATTGAAATTTCTCGTTGTTCAAATGAAGAGAAAATGGAGCAGATTAATCGACTCAATAATTTTAAAGAGCGCAATAAAGATCAGTCACAAGAAGCCTTGGATAAACTTATTCAAACTGTAATTGATAATGGGAACGTATTTGAAGAACTTCTCTCTACAGTTAATTACTGCTCCTTGGGAGAGATAACTCATGCTCTTTTTGAAGTCGGTGGACGATATAGAAGGAATATGTAGGAGCAATAATGGCAAATAAGTCTAAGGTCTATACAAAAAGTGGAGATAAGGGACAGACAAGTCTTGTAGGTGGTCAAAGAGTGAATAAGTCTGACCACCGCATAGATCTCTATGGAGATGTTGATGAGCTTAACTCACACATAGGGGTGAGTGCTTCTCATATAGACCTACTTGGAAGATATGAAGCTGAACTTGATCATCTAAAAGAAATTCAATCTCTTCTTTTTGATTTGGGAAGCAACCTCGCTTGCGAGCCTGCTCAAAGAGGAGAGTTTAAGCTTCCCCAAATTAAAATATCTTCTATTGATAAATTAGAAGAGCAGATGGATCTGCTCGACGCAGAATGCCCTAAGCTTAAATCCTTTGTTCTCCCTGGTGGCTCTCAAGCATCAGCCTCATTACATATTTGTAGAACGGTCTGTAGAAGGGTTGAGAGGAAGCTTGTGAGCTTTGCTGATAGAGAAGGTGAAGTTGAAATTCCACAGAATGCAGCAGAGTTTTTAAATCGTCTAAGCGATTATTTCTTTGTTTTATCTCGCTATATCAATGTGAAAGAGGGAAGAGATGAAATTATGTGGATCCCACAAAAAAGTTAACGCTTAAAAAGACCCTTAAGTTTTGATACAAGTCCTGGAGACTCGTCTTCGTCCTCGTATTCATACTCGTATTCGTATTCTTCTTCCTCATCTTCTTCGTCTTGATCATGGGATTCAATTTCAGAATCATCGACAACGTCATTTAACGTAGAGAGATCTGGAGCATCCACTTCCGGTTCGTCAGATAGGTTTGCAGCGGGTAGGTCTTCATGGAGATCCTCATCAGTCTCAATGGATGGAGGAGGCACTGCTGGTTGTTTAACTTGTGATTCTTTCTTTTTCGCTTGGGGTTTGGAGGGTTTTGGAGTGCCTTCTGGTGAATCCTTGTCAAAAACTATGCTAGGAGAGGCAGCCTTCTCTGTGCATTGAGTGGCCGGACTTTCTTGAGCTGACTGAGCATCATTATTTTTATTTTGTTTATTTTTTTCTCTAATTTTTGCCAATAGAGTTCTTTGCTTATTGAGCCCGCTATCGCTTTCGAAATCATCATTTGATGTAACTTGGTTGCCTAAATTAACAAAAGTGACATTTGTTCTTTCAAAATCTCTTTGATGGATTTTAAGCTCTTGAGAGGTCATCTCTTTAGGTACAAGAGACATTTTAATTCGACCAACTTGGATAAAGTCATCTAAGTACAGAAGACTTTCATCAATTTTATTTCCATTTAAGTAGGTACCATTAGTGGTATCGAGATCTTTAATAACCACGTGACCATCACCATTGATCTTAATGGCCAAATGCTTTCCGCTGACCATATTGTCCTTTAAGGTGATGTGACATTTACTGGAGCGGCCTATAAATATAGGGCGAGCACCAATTCTGATGTGCTGATTTTTATTTTCTTCTGTTATTCTTAAGTAAATTGCCATAATTACTACAATTATAAATTAAATTGTGAATGTAGAGCAAAAATCTGTCAGAATCGGATAAATTTGCCAGTATAATGAATATGTTATAAATACGTGTAAAAAAGACCTATTTATATAAGAGGTGCCAAAAATGAGTGAAAATAAACAAGTTGTAGAGCTAACAGATAAGGCCATTGAGCAAGTTAAACAGATATTTGCTTCTGAAGATAAAGGACCAGGAATGGGTCTTCGTCTCGGTGTTGTTGGCGGTGGCTGCTCTGGGCTATCTTATAAAATAGATTTTGATCAGAAAAAAGAAAAAGATAATGTTCAAGACTATGGTGATTTTCAAGTTTATATAGACCTTAAATCATCTATCTACCTGAAAGATGTAATTCTTGACTTTAAAGATGGACTAAACGGGAAGGGATTCGTCTTTTCTAACCCCAATGCAAGTAATACCTGTGGTTGTGGTGAGTCTTTTTCAGTTTAATGAATTTTAGCAACTTTCCCTTTAAAAAATTTAATCATACTCATATTGCATTCTCAAACAGAGAATCCATAGAAACTTCATATCTTGAAATTAAAGGTCCTGACGCCCAAAGATTTCTAAATGGTCAACTGACATCTGATGTCGATGCACTTGAGAGTTGTTCGTTTCAACAGAGTGCTCGTCTAGATAGAACAGGACGAGTGAAGTCTTTTTTTATTCTAGCGAAGAAAAACGATGAAGAATTTTTGGCCATTGGAGAAAAGGAGCTAATTGATTTTCTAAAAGAAGACTTAGATAAATACATCATCATGGATGATGTAGAGCTTAATTTTAAAAATAATGAGCTCTCCTTGGTCTTCAGTTACAGTGGGCCAAAGTCCTTTCTCTTTAAAGGAATTTATGGAGGCTTACCCTGCTATATATTAGAAAGTAACGATGTTGAGGGGAAGGCCTTATCTGAAAAAGAATATAGAGATCTTGCTCTATTAAGAGGGATTCCACTTCTTAACCTCAATGTAGCGCTAGATCAGCTGGTTACAGATACCATTCTCAACCTTAATTCTGTATCTCATAAGAAAGGTTGTTATCTAGGACAAGAAACAGTTTCTAAAATCGAATCACGTAGAGGCGGTGCTCACTTTCCTATATTAGTTGAGTGCGATGAAAGATTTCCTCATTATACATTAGGTGAAAATATCTATGTGAATGAAGAAAGAATGGGGAAGGTTTTGGGCGCTACGGAGTTTGAGGGGCGTAAGTTTTTACTAATATCTTCTGTGAGAAAGTTTCGCGTCGATCAGATGCGTATGCATCTCGATGATGTAAGTTCTAGAGTTCACTATATTCCATTTGGAGGCGATTTTTCCCACGATGAGTGGGTAAATCATCTCTACGAGGAAGGGGTTAAAGTCTTTCACCAGGAGAGCGTAGAAAAGGCCCTTCCCATATTTAAAGAAATTTTAGAGATTGTTCCCAATCATGAAGATGCACTAGAGACAATTGGTGTAATTTACGGACAGCTTGGTGACTTCGAAAAGGGAATCTCCTTGATGGATGAGGTTCTTGAGGCCAACCCTGATTCTATTATGGCCCACACCAATAAAAGTTTGTTTTATATGAAAATGGGGAAAATAGAGGAAGCAGAAGAGGAGAAAGCCCAAGCAACTGTAAAATCCTTTTCCATGTTTGGGAAAGAAGCCCAAGCAAAGAAAGCACAAGAAGAGAAGCTTGAAAATGAAATCAAAGAGCTTGAAAGAAGAGAAGAAATGTTTAAGCAGGTACTAGAAATAGACCCTGAAGATACATTGGCCAATTTTGGTATGGGCGATATCTATTTTAAAAAGGCTAAATTTGATGAAGCAAGACAAGCTCTTGAGTCTGTTCTCAGTGCTGATTCAAAATATTCTGTTGCCTACGTTTTATTGAGTAAGACTTACCTAAAGTTAAACGATGAAGATGCAGCTAAGAAAACTTTGAAGAAAGGTATTGAACAGGCATCACTTCAAGGTGACCTCATGCCTGCAAATGAGATGCAACAGATTTTAAATAATCTTGAATAAGTAGATCTTAGGCCTGAAGATCTTTCTTAGAGAGGACATCTTGCTTAAGTGAGTTCAGTTTATCAAGTGAAGCTTTATCAAGATTGCTTTCTATTTTTTCACACAGTGAGCGATCCTCATTGAGTTCTTCATAAATGCTTTCGTAAAAACTTTTGCCATAGTCTGTGATTTTATTCATCTGAAAAGCTTTATCGAGTTCTTCTTGGCAAGCATTTAATAAGAATTCTTCTTCTAAAAGACGAAAATAGATCTTATCTTTTTCTTCAGAACTAAAATATTCAGAAAGTTGATCAGAAAGACTTAGTTCTTTAAATAAGCGATAAGCCCAATAGAAAGTTAAAACACCATGGTAAATACCACGAATAGGACGTAGAGATCGTCTCCAAGGAGAAAAGAAAATCTTTTCATCGTCTTCGAATATAAGCTCTTCTTCACCTTCAAGTAAGCCATTAAGATAGTGATGGCCATTTTCGTGAAGAAGATCATCCACGAGGTCGACAAGATCTCTATTAAATAGATTAATCATGGAATGTTTAGGGAGAACTTTCATGGAGTAGCTTACAAGCTCTTCTGTTTCTAAGGGGACAACGTAATCAGTAAATTGAAGAAGTCTCGTATAGAGGCTTGGACAAAGTTCTGAGATAATCTGATTGGCCTTAACAAATTTATCAATCAGAATTTGCTTTTGAGAATGATTATAAAGTTCTGCATTCATAAGCAGCACTGGAGATTGATTGAATTGATTCTTATGAATCTCAACCGAGCGAATCTCTAATATTTCTCCTTCAAGATCTATATGAATAAATTGATCAAGAGGATTGTATTTAATTACAGGAAGAACGGATGCTTCTATATTCTCCGGTAAAGGATAGAAGTCATTATTTTTTCCAAGGTAAATGCCAAAAGATCCTTCTCCAAGTTCAGGAACTGGACGATACGCTACGGGGCCAGAAGGATTCCATTTTTTATTACTTAATTGTAGATGAAAAAAACTTACGATTTGGAATTCTTGAATTTCTTTAATGGTGTTGATGACTTCTTCTGGAGATTGCTCCATTTCTAATTCGGTGATTATAAACCCTAAAAACTCAGAAGCTTCAAAGTATTCAATGATGGATTCCGCAGAATAGTCGCCTTCTTCTAGAAGGAAAAGGGTATCAACGAGGGAGTCAATAAGGTTTAACCAATAGAAGTTTTTTGCACTAAACTGATCAAGTTCTTGCCTTGCGACTAGTTTTTGAAATTCTTCTTGGAAATCTTCACTTAAGAATTCAGAGGTCTCGCCTTCGTTAACATCTTCTCTAATTTCAGAGAGAAATTGTTCGTAGGAATCTATTAAAAACTGAGACGAAGAAGATTGAGTTTTATCTGCAATAAAGGAAGAATTAAACATTCGAGATTCCTAAGCGTGAGTGATTTTAATATGTGCTCTATTTATGGCCTAGAGGCTTTCTTGGCAAGGATTATCGCGAGCTTATAACAAAGCGTGCGGTAAATTTACATAGTACTTCTTGAGAAGTCTCAAGGGGGGTGACGGTACAGTTGAGTTCAGCTCTGGCCTTTGATCTTCTTTGGAAATGATCAATAACTTTTTCAGGGTTCTGTATTTCTGCACGGGCCATAAAGTCTTTTGTTACAGGTTTGAGATAGTTAATAGAACTATTTTGTATGACTAACGAATCAAAGGAGATTTTCTTGCTGCTAAACATATGGTGAACGCTTAAGTAGCCGGCCAAGACACACAAGGTATTTAAAGAGCCTCCAAAAGCTGTCCCTTCGTAATTGATATGAGTATTGAGAGGTGCTTTGAGGCTAACTCCCGTAGAAGTGAGTTGATGAATTTCTATATCAAGACTAGAGGTTACAGGTATAGAGCGTGTAAGTTCTTGAAGATATTCTTTTTCATTCATAAAAAATCCCTTGGTGAAGAAAGAATAACGTAAGTGAAAGGGAGAGGGAAAAAGGAAATAAAAAAGCCTCGTTAAAACGAGGCTTTTTTAAGAAAGATGGCTGGAGTGGCGGGATTCGAACCCGCGACCAACGGATTAACAGTCCGCTGCGCTACCGCTGCGCCACACTCCAATCCATTATTTCGAGCTTCCATTTATAATGAAGAGCGTACCTTCTGTCTAGAGGGAAAATGAAAAGGGAAGTTTTTTCCTATTAAGTGTCTGTTTTTACGTATGGTCAACTTAATACTAAAGTAAAATGATCAGGTATCCGATACGAAATTCGGAGGCTCAATGGAGTTTAAAGGTCATCTTATTATGTCTTTGCTTAGAATTCTCACTCCAGAGGAAATATCTAAGCTTACGACTTCTCATTCCGGGCAGAAGAAAATTCCGCTATCGGTTCTCTTATCTGCAGATGTGGAGGGGAAGAGCTATAAAGACATTATTCAGAAACAGAGAGAAGAAGCTGCTGCTGAAAGTTCAGACGAAGGTGCAAAAATTCTCAAGTTTAATGAAGACCCTGAAAAGGCGGTGGAAATTCCTTTAGCTGAAGCTCCAAGGGAGAGATTCACCTTTCAAAGCGGACAAAGAGTTCTTAAGTTACTAGAAGCCTACGCTCGTACCTTCGAGAAAATGAATAAGAATATCTTCGGACAAAAGAGATTTCCTAAGAAAGCAAGTTCTGCGAATAATAAGCAAACTTCCACAATGATAATAGAAGAGAAGAAAAAACTATATAACTCGTACTCGATGATAAAGAAGATGGAAGTCATGTCTCTTTATAAGAATACTTCAGACGTAGATATTCAAACACAAAAGAGAAATAAGGAAGACCTAGGGCATAGTTCTTCCCTAGGTGTTCTCGTCAATAAAAAGCAAGCTTAGTCGAGTTCAAGACCCGTTATTTTATCTAGCCCTGTCGCTTTTGCATCTTCACACTGAAGACTTGCCTTTTGATAAACACAAGCATCAATCATGGCAACAGCAGCTGGATGGTAGTTTCCAGAATTTTTAATTCCACCAAAAGGAAGCTTTGCACTGGCTCCACAAGTTGATCGATTATGATTCACTAATCCGCTATCAATCTCTTCTAAACATTTTGTAAATACTTCTTTATCGGCAGTAAATACTCCGGCAGCAAGTCCATATTCTGTTGAGTTGGTTATTTGGATAGCTTCTTCAATATCATCGTATGGAATGAATGTAGTGTTAGGTCCAAAGATTTCACTTTGTAGAAAGTGAGAGTCTTCAATCCATTTTTCTGCAAAGTGTATCGAAGGACTCACATAGTATCCCTCTGTTTTACGAGTAAGTTGTTTACCGCGCATAATTTCTTCGAAACCTTCTCGTTTGGCCATGCCCATGAAAAGTAGATACTGATCAAGAGAGCGTTGATCAACCAAAGGACCCATAAAAGGTGTCTTTTCGTGGTCAGTAGGATGATCGACAATGATTTTTTTACTAAGATTATGAAATTTATCCATAAACTCATTCATCACACTTCTATGAATTGGAATTAGACTTGTTGAAGTACATCTCTGACCGGCAGTGAGATAACATGCTTTAAGAAGTTCTTCTAAAGCCAGGTCTGTATTCGCATCTTTATGGATAATACTAGAGTTTTTCCCACCGAGTTCTAGGGCCACGAGCTTGGAAAGATCAGTGTGAGTTGTTTTTAGGATATTAAGTCCAACTTCCTTACTTCCCGTGAAGAAGACACCTTTAATATCTTTGCTACCTGTTAGGCGACGAGCAACTTCTCCGTCCCCTTGGCATAAGTTTACAACACCTTTGGGAAAGCCTGCTTCATGAAAACAATCAATCATAAGTTGTGCACTATAGGCCACTTTTTCAGAAGGTTTAAAAATGAATGAGTTTCCAGTAATTAGAGCACTTAAAATTTGAGTATTCGCAAGGTGGCATGGAAAATTAAAAGGTCCAATAACTAAACTTGGTCCAAGAGGTCTAAAGTGTACAGAACCATTTGTGCCAGCAGCAATTTCGCTTATGTTGATATCAGCTACTCTTGGAAGAGAGTCATTGATTGTAACATCGACTTTTCCTATAACTGAAGCAACCTCTGTTTTGGCTTCCCACAGTGGCTTTCCACTTTCAAGAGCAATGGCCTCTGCGATTAAGTCTTGTTTAGCAATAACCTGTTCTTGATACTTTTTTAAAAAGTTAATTCTTTCATTTAAAGGAAGACGTCTCCAAAATTTAAAACCATCTACAGCACTGGCGACCACTTCTTCGATTTGACTATACGCAATTGGCATTTCCCAGAGAACAAGAGAAGTATCACCTGGACATTCTCTTTTGATAAAATGCTCAACACCTTCTGGGCCTTTAGAGCTTGAAGGATTATAGCGTCCATTAAAATAATTACCTTTGATTTCGTATTTCATAATTTACCTCAGTAGTTAAAACCTGTTCCTTTATTTGTTGGGCATTGAGCTTGAAAACGTTGGGGAACAAAGAGCTTTTTGCCATCAGGACGAGCTGAAAGAATCGTTGTATAAAACTGATAATCTTTATGGGGCATATTAACCATAAAGAGCTTCCTCTCGTCAGCGTTCTTACCTCTTACATCTTCAAATTCAAGTTCATATTCGGTTGCTTGTTTAAGAAGTGATATATTTTCTTTCTTTGCTCGATAATGAGGACCACCATCAAAGGGGTCGACCTCGTTTGTATATTGAAAGCCAATTGACTCGAGCATTTTCTTTACGGGCATCGTTTCCTTACCCACCTTTCCAATAGAGTCCCTCGCAGATAAGGGAAGAAGAGTTTCGTAAATGGTACCAGTTGGGAACAAAGAAAGGATGAATTCTTTATTTTTACGAGAAAGAACATCGGCTTCCGTGTAGTCCATATTCAAAAACTTTCTTCCAATGGCTTCCCATAGAGGAGAGTTTCCATTGCTATCAAAGGGAGGCATGAGTTCAACATGAATTTCATCTGTAAATTCTTCTTGGTGCTGAGCTATGTAGAGAAAGCGAGCGTAGCTTAGGGCCTTCCCTAGTTTAAAAGGGGAGCCTCTATGTCCAGGTTCAAGTATTAGACCCCCAATTTCAGTGTAACCATCTGGGTTGTAGCCAAATTTAAGAGTTCCATGGATAAAACCAGTGTTGAGAGATTCGCTATATTTATTTTCTTGCGAAACAGTGAGATAAAAATGTGGCTCAGACTCTGTTCCATGCTTACCATGGATCATAGAGACGCCAAGAATTCGATGAGTATCAATATCTTCAAGAACAAAAACGTAGAGGTTGTCTTCTAGTTGAGATGAAGGATTTTTGAAACTACGTAAAGAATTATCTATTTTGGCTTCAAGGACCTTGCGATCGCTGGGAAGATTGATAAATACTTTTAACTGACTGAGTTCTAAAATTTGATCGAGATCTTCTTCGACAGCATTTCTTAAAATATACATAACTATTCCGTAATAAGTTTCTTAAGTTCTTCTAAAAAAGAAGGTTTAAAAAATAGAGGCAGATAAATTGTGGACTGCCCTTTTTCTAAGAATGAATAATTTTTATCTTGCTCCAATCTAATTAGCAATCCTTCAACCTTGGTCACTTCCTTAACACCTTTAAGACTTTTGGCCAAGGATTCTGACATTCGTTGTATATGTCCAGTTTTGCCATAGAAGTCCCCTAACTTTAAAAGTTTGAAGATGGACTTTGCTTGAATGAGGTGGTCATAAGTCAAATAGCCATAATGTTCGGCTTTTTGATTGGATAGGGTTATGGCAAAGGGGAAAATATTATATACGGTAATCGTACTATTATTTTTGAGTGACTCTATACTTTGCGGGTCAAAGAACTGCGGATGTCTTCCCGACTCAGTTGATAGATTTGTTCCACTTTGACCGAAGTAAGCAAAAATAGGAAATCCTGCCTGGAGAGTAAGGAAACTGGAGAGCTCAGAGAAGAATTTATCTTGCTCTGCTTCACTACAAAAAAGCTCAGGACTCAATGAGCCAATAAGCCGTGACTTATAGATAAGAGGGTGTCCAAGACCAATAATAGAGCTTCTAGGGCCAAGCTGATATGACTTATCAGGCGAATTGGCCGCGACTTCAATAGGTCCTTCACCTCTTTTTAAGGCTTGAGCGTCAAAGCTAAGCTCACTTGTATCTGTTTGAGCTTTAGCATTTACAACAAGTTGAGAAAATAGTTGATAAAGTTGATCGTCTAGGGAAGTCATTTTTACCTAATTTTAAAGACTTGAACTCAAGGTTCATGAGAATGATAATACCTTTATGGCAAATCATAGCACGCAAGAGATATTAAAGGCAGCCCAAGATTATTATTTAAAAGGTGAATATGAAAATTCGCTAAAAATAATAAGAGAGAATAAGGATCATCTTGATTCAGGGTTATTTCACTATAATTTAGGTTCCATTTATCTGAAATTAAATGACTTTGGACCAGCACGATTTCATTTAGAAAAGGCCAAGGAAGATGGATTCAGTTATCCCATGCTTTGGAATAATCTTGAATATATAAAATTACAACCAGATGTCGCTGACCCTACTTATAGTAAGAACTGGAAGGATTATACAATAGCTAATGCTATCGATATTCCAATGAGTTTTTATCTTCTCTATTTCTTGCTAGGCCTCTCGTTATTTCTTCTTCTTTTAAAGAAGAAGTGGATTCAAAATAAACTACTCATGATCTTTTACATCTTGCTCTTAGTTTTTCCCCCTATTGCACGTTATACCTACGAGCAAGGTCATAACTTTGCTGTTGCCTTGAAGGATCTCTCTATCCATGAAGGGCCATCTCAGATTTATCCAGATTATGGAAGTATTGCAGCCGGTAGTAGAGTGATTGTCGGAAAGTTCTATGATGATTGGTATTATATTGTTTCACCTCGAAATAAATCGGGATGGGTTAAAAAGAGTGATCTCGGTTTCTACGATTAAGGGTTGAGGATGAGTTACGAAAAAGAAATATCAGAAAAAATTGATAAGAATGAACCTCTTCCAGAGAAGTTAGAGATATCTGTGCTTAAGTACTTTTGGCAATCTAATCCGATCATGGGTAAGAAGGTTGATAGTATTCCAAAGTTTCTGAGAAAAATTGAAGTCTTAAAAAACTTTACAGAGAATGAACTGAGAATTCTGGCCAAATTTCTTCACTTAAGAAAGTTTAATGCTGGAGAGAGGATCTTCAATCAAGGTGAATTAGGTGTAGGCTTTTATTTTATATATAGCGGATACACAGATCTTGTCGTTGGAGAAGAGATCAAGAATGAAGCGACAGGAGAGAGAAAACCTGGGCACATCATTACATTAGAGAAGTATGATTATTTTGGAGAGCTGGCTCTCTTACAACAAAATAGTACGAGAAACGCCACGGCCATTAGTAGACAGGGATGTGACCTTCTTGGACTATTTAAGCCAGATGTGGATCAACTTATAAATATCTATCCCTTGATAGCTGCGAAGCTCTTACAGTCAGTAAGTCTTATTGTTGCTAATCGACTCTTCTCACTAACGAGAGAAGTGCAAGAGCTAAAATATAAAATTAGCACAATGGAGAACAATGCCAGCAGTTAATCAAACAGGGAAAAGAGAAAAGATAAAACTCGTCTTCTTTTTTCTTATCTTAATTATCTTCACTCTTCTTTTGCTATTGATGCCTCGAGTGTCGACACCTCTTATTTTTGGTTATGTGATATATCTTATTATTAATCCTGCTGTGCCTGCCCTTGAGAAGCTTGGTGTAAATAGGCTAGGCTCCATATTAATTGTCTTTTCGTCCTTGATCTTTTTTTCAACTTATCCCTTTATCAAAATTGTTCCTACGATTTCTTCTGAAGTTGAAAATATTCAATACTATGTTCCTAAAATTGAAGGCTTCGTAACAAAGAAATATAAAGAACTTAAATATGAAGTAAAAGATAAAACAAGTTATGAAATAGATGATAAGTATTTCTATGAAGCTGTGGACTGGGTTAAGAATACTTCTGGGAGTGTTCTTCTTAATGTTCCGAATTTTCTAGCTTCTTTCTTGGAGTGGATTTTTCTCATTCCCTTAATCGTCTTTTTCTTATTGAAAGATGGAAGAAGCTTTAAAAGAAGTTTCTTAAGATTAATTCCCAATAGTGTCTTCGAAAGATTCTATCATTTGTCCTATCAATTCAATCGAAAGCTTGGGGATTATATTTTTGCAAAGTTTGTAGAGGCTTCCATCGTTGGCCTGATCATAACTTCAGGGCTTCTCATTATGGAAGTTCGCTTTGCTCTACTTTTTGGAATCATTGCAGCAGTTACAAATATCATTCCCTATGTTGGCCCCGTATTAGGATTTGTACCTGCGTCGCTTTTTGCCTTTGCCGAATATGGATACGGTACGACATCTGGAGCAATAATAACTCTCTATCTCATTGCCAATGCCATTGATATGGCCCTTGTCTTTCCCATTTTGGTTTCCAAAATTGTCGACCTTCACCCATTAACCGTTGTTGTTTCTGTTATTCTAGGAAGTCAGTGGTTGGGCATAGTAGGGATGATTGTCTCCATACCTGTCGCAGCTGCATTTAGGCTGATCCTTGATGAGGTCTACAAAGAAATTTATCAAGACAACTGAATGATTAAGCCATTGAATTTATGAGTGTTTAAGCGCCCTTAGAGAATATGAGGCTTTGACGATGTTTGTTAAAGCCTGCTAATATTAGGGTTAGAATATTCTCATTAAGTCGTGGAAAATAGTTGTATGAAACTTAATCTCATAATTTTAGCAATGCTTACTTCATTGGCCTTTAATTCCTGTTCGACGCCAAGACCTTCAGGAGAAACAGAGGCTGAAATCCTATATAAAGAAGCTCAGCAATTGAGTGAATCGGGTCGCTACCTTCTGGCCACAGAAAAGCTCAATCAGATTAGAAGTAAATATCCCTATTCGTATTATGCAACCTTTGCAGAGTTGATGGGAGCTGATGTTTTATATGAACAAGAAAATTACGCAGAGGCTGCTGCGGCATATATTGTTTTTAAGGACTTTCACCCTAGGCATAAAAAAGCTGCCTATGTAATGTATAGAATTGGTGAATCCTTCTATAATCAAATTCCTGATACTTATGACCGAGACTTAGGTCCAGCATTTGAAGCAATTAAATATTTTCAAGAGTTGAAAAGAGTTCATAGCTCAAGTGAGTATGCAGAAAAAGCTCAAAAAAGAATCGATGAGTGCGAAGGCATGGTAAGAAGTAAGGAGCAGTATATAGCTGATTTCTATTTCAAGACAGAGGTCTATAAAGCTGCCCGTTTTCGCTACAAGAGTATTATTGAAGAGTTTAGAGAGCCTAAAATGAGATCTCATGCTATGGTTCGCTCATTCCTAGCTTCAGCCGAAATGGGAGATAAAACTTATTGTAGACAGCATAACGAGTTCTACAAGCAAATGGTTACTGAAGACTACTTAGAAGATTTAACTTCTGCTTACGACGAGTGTTTAAATACTGAAGTCGTGATGAAAACAGACGAAGATAAAAAAGACTAATCTCGAGGAGATAATTGGTGAAATCCTTACAAAAGAGTGAAGATTATAGAAAAGCGAAAGAGCTATTTGAAAAGCGTGAGTATAAGAAAGCTCAAATTCTTTTAAGCGATATCATTGAAACTGAAAGAGATGATAAAGAACTTCTTTCGAAAGTATTCTTTTTAATGGGAAATATATTTCACATAAGAGGAGAAGTAGGTAAGGCCATAAAAGCCTTTAATAAGTGTCTTTCGTTAGATCCTTCTCATACTGATGCATCGATCAGTTTATCTGTTTTATACAATGATATTGGTCAATATGAAGAAGCTACAAGAATCTTTGAGACGGCCAATAAGAGAGTTAAAAGTGGTCAGAGTGAAGACTTCTTAGAAGATGGTCACATCAATAAAAAGTTTGCAGCTAAGCATTTTGAATTAGCTGAGATGTATTTTACTTATAACCGCTTAGATGAAGCCCTCTTTGAATATACTAAAGTACGTAATCTTGATCCTTCTAATCACGAAGTAAGAATTAAAATTGCAAAAACTTATGCTAAGAAGGGATTTGTTAATAAGTCTTTTGACGAATTAAAATCTTTAGCGCTAGAGGAGCCAAACTACGCTCCTGCTCGAATTGCATTAGGTGTACTCTATTATGGAAATGGTAAAATTTTAGAAGCTCAAGCCGAGTGGGAAAAAGTTTTAATAAAAGATCCTAAGAATGAAGAAGCTTTGATGTATCTTAATCTTTCTAGAACGGCGACTGAAACAACAATTTAATAGATATAAAATAGACAAAAAAAAGCCTGCTTTAGAGCAGGCTTTTTTTTATCTAATTTAAATATTAATTAGGCTTCGTTTTCTTTTGTATTAACTGCAACTTGTTCTGTTGAAGTTTCATTTGAAGACGTTGCAGCTTCTGTTGCAACTGTTGGCTCAGTGGCCGTAGTTCTCTTAGTATCATCAGAGCTGTAGTTTACGATATATCTCTTAAGCTCTTTGTACATCTGACATCTCACTTCAAGTTTGCTGTCTTGAAGAACAATTTGTCTCGCCACTTTTGTTTTATTGTTAATTACAATTGGAGCTTTAAGGTTAGCAGACATCTCTTGTACATTCTTTGGAATAGTAAGAATGGTATAAACACTAGCATTATTAATTGATTCTAGTTCTAGACTTGCAAGCTCGGCAGGTAATAGCTTAACAATATAGTCAGGTTTAAAAATCTTAGGTTCAAGAATTGGAAAAGCAGTAGCAGGATCTTCTGCTGATTGAAACCAAAGGATCAATGTCTGATCGCCTGGGTCAACTATGAAAAACTTTTTAAGGTCTTCAAAACCTAATAGTCCTTCCTTAAAAACAATAACGTCTTTTTTATCTACTTCTAGTTCGCCGAATCTTGTTGTGTTAATTTTCACGTGCCTGCCTCCTAGACCGTAGGACCATTCCTGCAGCCTGATGATTGATTCTAGCAGTCAAAGAATCGAGAAAGCAAGTAGGAATTTAGTTCTAAGGGCGCTTAATCGTCCTTCTTATTAAGCTCTGCAGATAGATCTGACAAGCTATTGAAATCACTTTGTGACGCCTCTGTATTTTGATCTTGAATGGCCTGATAGACCTCTTCGCGGTGAATTTTGGTTTCTTTAGGTGCTTTTATGCCGAGTCTAACTTGCTTACCCTTTATCTGCACCACAACAATTTTGATGTGGTCATCAATTGCAATACTTTCACCCAGCTTCCGTGTCAAAACTAACATACTTGTTACCTCAGTAGGATTCCTGAACCTTCCTGTTCCGGTCCGAAACCTTCATATAATATTTGCAATGCTTAAAAGCAAGTAAAAAAAAATAATTTGAAGGTATCTACCTTCAAAAAACTTATTAGGGAAGGGAAGATGTAAAATTTACCGTAGAAAGTCAATAAGGGTTTTATTCATCAAACCTTGACTGGCCTGATAGGTACTTTTGAGAATATTTTGCTGACGCGTGATGTCGCTAAAAAGTTCTGTCACATCGGCATCAACCAGGGATGATTTACGGGTCTTTGCGTCAAGGGCTGTGTCTTCATTTGTCAATTTTGAAGTGTCGACACTATTCATAACAGAACCTACTTTAGTCCTCATTGTAACGAGTCGCGAAATAGAGTCATCAAATTTTTCGAGAAGACTTTGAGTAAGATTTGGGTCGTTATTTTCTAAAGAGTTGCTAAGTCCCTCGAGTAGGGAGAAAACATTGGAGCGACTCGTGAATGAATCCTCTTCTGGTTTCGGTTGCTCGTTTACGGATGCGAGGTCACGATTGATCTGACGTTCTCTTATCTCCTCACCGTCAAGTGAGGGATTAGCATCACTAGGGGAGACCTGCTCAAAGGGATTAGGTTGGCGACTAGAAGTATCCTCTGACGAGTAGAAGACTTCATGGCCTGTTAAATTAATGGGAACAAAGAAGTCTTTGCTGACCTCTAGAGTAATTTTACCTTTATCACCTTGATAAGCACCAGACTCATCAAAAGGTTTGCTTAGGGTTTTAAAACCACCGAATAGATATTTATTTCCAATTCTCTTATTAGCAATGGCCAAGGCTTGGAATCTTAATTGTCTTACTTCATTGGCCACATTTTTACGAATATCTGCATCGTAAAAATCACTCGATTGAGCAATCGCAATTTCTTTAGCCTTGTTAAGAATTTCTGTTATTTGCTCAATTGATTTTTCTGTAGCTGTTAGATGAAGCTCGGCATACTCTGCATTTCGAGTATATTGGTTATTATCCTTAATGCGTGACTTTAAACTCAGGGCCTCAACGTTGCTGATAGGGTTATCGCTAGGACGAGTAATAGAACGCAGTGTAGAGCCCTTAAGTTGTAAGTTCTCCATCTTCTCCTTTGTCTTACCAAGGGAGTATTTAATAGCGTGCATGTTAGAATTTTCAGAAACTCTAGTCATCTATTACCTTTTAATACTCAATACGGTTTCAAACATTTCATTAGCAGTTTGCATAACTTTCGCTGCTGCATCGTAAGCATGTTGAAACTTAACCATATTAGCGGCTTCTTCATCGAGAGAGACACCGCTCGTTCTCTCTTTAATTGTTTCTACTTGAACTCGAATACCTTCATTTTGTTCGGCATCTAGTTTGGCCTTACCAACTTCAACCCCAACATTACCGACCGTTTTTAAATACTGTTCTTCGATAGTTGCGGTTCCACCTGCCATAAACTTTTCATGTTGAAGTTTAGAGATGGCCAAAGAGATACGGTTATCCCCAGGAGAGTTAGGTGTTAATGCAGTAACAATATTACTGATATCTGATTCTACTTCGTCACTTAAAGAGAGAGATTGTGCCGCACCATCAGCTGTGGAGCTGATTTTAAAAAAATTAATTCCGGTTACAGGACCTTTTGCGTCGCTGGCTACCGTTCTTCCATCTTCAAACTCTTGAACCGGACGGCCGACATAACCACGGTTGTGAATAGCATTGACACTCTTTGCAAAGTCAAAGGCAATCTGATCAATCTCTTCTTGATTCTTTCTTATATCTTCATTTCTCACTTTGATAAGTGAACTTAAGCGACCGCTTTTAAATTTATGGGTGATTTTATGAGCAGGTCTGGACTTAAAGAAAACTTCAACGGAACCATCCATCCCACTCGAAGAATCTGATAGAGCTGTTCCTGCAGCAGCAAGTTCTTGATACTGGGAACCCGCAACAAGCGTACCTACTCCAACAGCAGCAACAATGAAATTATTCTTTTCATCACTATAAGTATGAATTTTAAAACTTTTACTTAATTCACGAATGGCCATGTCACGTTGGTCGCGAAGGTCACCCGTTTCACTTCCACCGGCTTCAAGTTCAGCAATTTTAACATTGAGCTGAGTAATATTTTTGGCGATAGCGTTGATGTCGGTAATCTCACCATCAATTTTGGCATCAATATTTCGAGATAAACCATCAAGAGATGAGCGAATACGATTGAAGTCCTTTACGACTAGATTTGCAGTATCCCTCACTACTGAGCGCATTGTCTCATTGTCGGGTTGAGCGGATAACTCTCGAAAAGCATTGTAGAATTTATTGATAATATTATTTAAACCATCGCTATCGAGTTCATTGAAAATATTTTCGATTTGAGTCAACTCTTCAAAACGATGATTACTAAAACTTTCTTGAGAGGTCGCTTTTTGAAGACGTTGTTCTACAAACTTATCGTGGATACGATCCACACTTCTCACACGAACCCCAGTTCCTTGAATAAGTCCGGAGTGATTAATAGGGACATTAGATTGTTGCATAACTCGTTGACGTGAATAGCCTTCTGTATTCACATTCGCGATATTATGCCCAGTCGTCTCAAGAGACTTCTTGGCTGCGATTAACCCTGAATTTCCTATTCCTAGTATATTCGCCACAAATGACCTTTTCTATTTTGCTCTAGCGAGCAGCTCTCTTTGAGAGACCTTTATTATTATAAGTTGAATAGGATTTTACACCTAAAGCATCTTCTCTAATCTCTCTAAGGTTATTAATGGCCTTATTGAGAAAGAGTTGATTTTTCTTATTCTGCGTTTGTAGTTTTTCGATCAAATCGATGAGTAGTGCATTGAAACGACGTAGGTGATGGGCATTGTTTACACTTTCATAGGCGCCCATCACAGAAATAAGTTCAGATACACTTTCAATTTCTTTTTGATTATTTTCTTTAAGAAGCGTATTAAGTTCTCCAATGACACGAGTTCTTGCATTCTCCAGAAAATTAATACGACTTAGAATATCGTTCTTTTCAACCATGAGCTCTTCGATAGCATCGACATTACTTGCTAAGAGAAGGGAATATTCTTCAAATGTTTTATCAAGTAGTAAAGTGTGCTCTTCGCAAAAACGCTTCCAAATATCGGTTACTTTGAAGTAAAGAACTTGAAGCTTTTCATTTAGAGTTGCTGGTTGATTGTTCATAGATCTGCTCGTCCTTAGTATTCAGAAGAAAGAATCTTATCTGCTAATTTGTCGAAATCGACAGAGTAAGAGCCACTTTGAATTTGTTGCTTAAGCCTTGCGATTTTTTCTGTGTTATCCACATCAGGAGCTTGGTCTACAGCTTTTTTAATTTTAGCGTAGTCACGTACAGCATTGGGAATATCCACTTTTGCATGAGCTTTTGTTGTATTTTCAAGTTCCTTCATTCTTGAAGGTGCATTTCTTTGTAGATAACCGGTATTGATTCCTTTTGCCTTAACTTTAGAATCGGCAGCCGATCTACTACGTGGAAAAAATCCTGTTCTTGCTGGATTTGAATCTACTTTACTCATGGCGATCCTCCCTTACGGGGTTTATTTGGGACTGACTTCCCATTTTTATTTCTTTTTTTGTTTGAGTTGGCCCTTCCATTTCAATTTGCTGAGCTTTTGTGAATTGAGGCTTGTTATGTGCATTAAATGCAGCTAAAGCATCAGCATTACGAAATTTCTTAGGATAAATTTGATCGAGAATTAGTTTTTGAATTCCCAAACCATTTTTATGCTCAGTCATTTTATTAGACTCTTCTTTGTAGAGAAGGTCATTGTAATAATTCATTGCTGTGTTTGATTCTTCTGCAGCGGCACCCGTTGTCTTGTGCATTTGTTGAACCATAAATTCAACAAATTGTTGCTCAATTCCGCGTGCTGCTTTTTTAAATGGCTCAGGAATATGCTCAAACTCATCGCTTACACGATGTTTGGATTGCTTTTCTTTTTCACTTTGAGCAACCTTGTGGTTTTTAATTTGGCTGCGATGGATTTCCATGGCCTTCCTTTGCCTCTTTTTTGGCCCTTCAATCCTCGAAGAGCACACTATATGCTTATTCTAGCATTTTTTTCCCTTTTTGTCCCAATGGGGAAAAAGGACGAAAATATTTCTTACTAGATCAGTTCAATTTCTCCAATAAGAGCACCATTTCTCTTAAGTGCCTGAAATATCGAAATCAAGTCTTCTGGAGTAGTACCAAAAGCATTTAAACTTTTTACGAGATCATTGAGTGTTGTGGCCTTATCCACAAAATAAACGTTTTTTGGTTTATCTTCGCCTTCACCTTCGACCTGGATGGAGAGGTCACCATGGCTAATGGCAACGGGGGCAATTTGAATATCACCTCCAGCAACAATGGTTCCCGTTCTTTCATTGATAATTATCTTAGCTTTTTGATCGGAATGAACTTTGAAATTCTCTACTATGGCCATAAGCTGGACAATTTTTCTTTGGTAGTGAACGGGAATAATTAAATCAATCGTTGTTGCGTCCTTACTGGTCGCATACTTTCCACCAAGTTCTTGGTTGATCGTTTTTTCGATACGAGCAGCTGTAGTAAAGTCAGGGTTATGTAAGCTTAAGCGAATAGACTTCTTCTCAAAAAAGTTAAAATCTATTTCTCTTTCAATAGTAGCACCCCCTGCAATAAGGCCAGTGGTAGGAAAGGCTTTTCCTTTGGTTAGTCCACCAATAGAGAGGGGACCATTGGCAACGGCATAGACTTGACCGTCTCCACCCTTAAGAGGAGTAACAAGTAGAGTTCCTCCTGCGAGAGATGCGGCGTCACCAATACTTGAAACGGTAACATCTATTTTTTGACCAAGCCTTCCAAAAGGAGGCAGTTTTGCAGTAACAATAACCGAGGCTACATTTTTACTAGAAACCTCTTGTTGTGGATTAAGTCCAAGTTTTTGAAACATTCTTTTTAAAGATGAATCAACAATTTCTCCTCCACCATCACCTGTTCCATTTAGGCCGATAACAAGTCCATAACCGATAACGGGATTTTCTCTAACACCTTTAAAATGAACAAGGTCTTTAAGACGACTCATCTTCGCATAGGGAGAACTTAGAGTAAAAATAGCTGCAATGATTAATGAGATCTTTTTCATAAATTACCTAATGACGTTAATGTTATTTTCAATGATCCTGTCACTTAAAACAGTGTCATCGGAAGCTATATCTCTTCTTGAAATGAGGGCTTGAATTTCAACTACTCGTTTTCTGTTTTTATAGAGAACATTTTTGCGCCCTCTTAGAAGGAGGTGGTCTTTATTGATCTCTTCAACGACAACACTTGAAATGCGATCATAAATAACTTCTGCACTTTCGTTATCTTCAGCAGGGTTAGAAGCAGGAGCTGGACCATTGTTATTGGCCGGAGTCGTTGAACCTGGTTGGGCAGAAGGTTGAGTTGGAGAAGGGGAAGGGAAGGCTCTTTTGAGTTCCGCAGTGATTTCATCTTTCATTTTGGCAGCAACCTTAATGAGAATGATATCTCCATTTGTTTTATGGTTATTGCTTGTGAAGAGGTAGTTGTCCTTGGCCTGCTCACCTGCCCAGAGGCTACCCGTATTTTGATTATCAACTAAATCGTTCGCTTTATATCTTTTTCTTACGTTGGTAGAGTTAGAATATTGTCTCTTTACTGCGGGTTCCATGTAAGGCTTTGTTGCGGAATTTACCGAATTGGAAGCTGGTTGTTGGTATTGACGATACATTTTAAATTTATCGTTTGAGGATTGTTTAGGGGCTTGTTCAATACCATTGGCGCGATCAAATTCACTATGCATTTGAGCAATATAATTAGCACAAGAGCTAAGACTAAGAAGAATGATTGCAATAGGCAGGTTTTTAAAAAGATTCATAGTTCAACTTCCACTTCATTAAAGTTTGTTATTTTTCCGACAATTATTTTATTGGTTTTTGGATTTTTTAATTGAATGATTTCACCAAGCTTGCCTGAGCGAGTAGGAATCCCAATCGATTGGAGCTTGAGTCCATGGCTATTCAGTTTAACTTGAACAGGGGTTCCAATATTAACAAGATTGAGAGGGCCAATATCGTTAAACTTTACGACTTGTCCTTCTCTTAAAGGACGATTGGCCTTGTAGTAGGGAAGCTTGTCGGTGAATGTGAAGAAGTTTTCAGGGCGAGCTGAATAAACTGTTTTCATTTCAAAATGGTTCTTATCTAAAGGTTGATTTGTAATAGATATATTTTTCTTACTGACAAGTGCTTCAACAGCAATTGCAACTTCGCCTGTGAGCCAATAAGACTCTTTAGTATTGGAAATGGGATCAACAATATTAAAACTAATATTTTTAGTACCGGTATGATTGCAGTTCTTACAAGCTACTTGGAGATGCTCTTCGTTGTTTAAAGAAAAGAAACTAGAACCTTGTCCAATTGTTTTAAGATCAACGATTTTCCAGTTTTTAGGAAGAGTGATTCGATCATTTATAGCAGTTACTAAAGTTGAAATATGAAAGGGTTGATTAAGTTTGATGCGGTTATCATTGAGCTCAGCGTGGAGAACCCTTTGGTTAAGGGTACCCGAGTAATCAGTAAGTAGTAGATTGAAAGCTTTAACTTGCTCATTGGTACAGTCTTGATATTTGAAAGCGGACTTGAGTTCATAGCTTTCAACAGTATCTGTAATAATAATAGCTTTGGGAGCTTTTATTTCACAAGCATAGATATAGGACTGACAGAGTCCTATAAGAAGTGAAGCTAGAGTAAATGATAAAAATAAACGACTCATTAATTACCTGATGTTGTTAACGGTTTGTAAGATTTCATCAGCCACTTTCATAACCTTAGAATTCATCTCTAGTGCTCTTTGGGCCTTAATAAGGTCAGTCATTTCAGTCATGATGCTGACATTAGAAGCTTCAAGTGCTCCTTGCTGAATGTTTCCAGCATTTGATTGTCCGGCGATATTTTGGATAGGAGCACCACTTGCTTGTGAGGGGATATAGTTATTTCCACCAAGCGCTTTAAGTCCAGCATTGTTTACAAAAGTGTAGACGGGAATTTGACCAACGTTTACAGGTTGTAATTGATTCTTAATAAAAGCTTCAACTACACCTGATTCACTAATGCTTACCGTATTTGTATTGGGAGGAAATTGAAGATTGGGAAGGAGGACGTGTCCTTGTTTGTTAACAACAATTCCCTGGCTATTCACATTGAAGCTACCATCTCTTGTATAAAAAACTTGTTGGTTCGGACCGAGAACAGCAAAGAAACCGTCTCCGTTTATCATAAGGTCAAAAGGATTATTTGTAATTTGGGAAACACCCTGTGAGAACTCGCGAGAAGTTCCGGTTACACGAGCACCACTACCCACTTGATGTCCAACATTGTGAATAGTATCTGAGCCTGTTCTGCTTCCCGCTTCTTTTATCGTTTGATAGTGAAGACTTTCAAACTCCGCTCTTTGTTTCTTGAATGCAGTCGTATTAACATTAGCGATATTGTTAGATATGGTATCAACGTGTGATTCCTGGGCGGCCATCCCTGTTGCTGCAGTATTGAGTGCCCTCATAATGGCAAAATTAGAGGTTGATAACAGAGTAAATGAAATAAAAATTAAAAGACGCATATAATTCCTTCCTAGAATTTTGCTATTTCGTTATAGGCCTTACCGGCCATATTGTCGTAAGTTTTAATAACTCTTTGAATGCTTTCCAGTTGTCGATGGGCCTGTATTAACTTACTCATCTCTTGAATGGGATTTACATTAGAAAGTTCAAGAGACCCTTGGTGGACGAGAGTTGAGGACTTGTCAGCTCTGTTGTCGACACTCTTATTCACAAAAACACTATTGCCTTCCTTCTGAAGGGCGGTGAGGTCTTTGAATTCAACAATACTTATCTTTCCAACGAGATTACCTTGCTGATGAAGTTCACCTTTTTGATTTATATTTAAAGGTTGGTTACCTACGCGAATAACTCGATCTTTAGGATCGGGAGCATTTTCAAGAGCTGCTTGTCTTTCTTCAGGAGTGCCTTCTGGAATGACAAGTGAAGAAAGAACTCGATTGCCTCCGTCAGTAACTAATTCGCCCTCGTTATTTAAATATAAATTACCTTTACGAGTATAACGAATACCATTGGGACTGAGGACTTCTATAAATCCTTTACCTTCAAGAGCAATATCAAAAGGGTTGTTAGTAGGGCTTATCTGACCTTGAGTAAACTTCGTATAAGTTCCGTCTACTTTAACGTGAGCTTTTTCTGCTCCATAAGAACGATAGAAGTCTTCAGGAGCCCATTCTTTATTCGGTAAATCAATATCGGTACCTTTCTCATAGGCGGTGAGATGCTCTTTGAAAACGGCTTGGTCTTTTTTAAACGCAGTCGTGTTGGCATTGGCCACATTGTTGGCAATGGTTTCCACTCGTCTTTGTTGAGCTTTTGCACCCGAGAGGGGTACCCATAATTCTTTCAACGACACCCTCCTGGTGTTGTTAGTTTCTTCCTTAACTGTATCAAATGGTGCCAATTGCTTCACACGGGCAAAAATATCCCCCTGCGTAAAGGCTTGGAATTGTGTACATTTCCCAAGAGATAGGGCATATTTTTCTTAAAGAAAAGCGGGAAGAGTTGCTGTCCTTGTCATTTATGTGACACCGCGTTGGAGGAGTTATGGCCACATCTAAAAAAGAAAAATTTGAAGATGCTCTAAATAATCTAGAAACGATTGTTGGAGAACTTGAGTCAAAAGATTTAGATTTGGAGCAAAGCCTTGAAATGTTTGAAAAAGGTGTCATGCTATATAAAGACTGTAAAAAGCAACTTGAGAAAGTAGAAAAGAAAATTTCAAAACTTTCAGAAAGTCTCAAGGAAGAAGAACTGATTGAGGAATAATCAAATACAAAAACTTTTAATCTTGCTGGTTTTCTTAGTTTCCTGTGGAACTCAGAAGTCGAAAGACTACAGCAATGTTTCTGGATCTATGGTTGTTGACTGGAATAGCAGCAACGAAAGAGTCGTTCCAAAGATTGAGGAAAAGGCAACTCAAAGTGGTCTTTATGGTCCTGTTGCCTCCGAAGAACCAACACAAGTAATTTCCAATGATACTGTCGTTCCTATGGCCTTAATTCTAGGTCCTGGTGGTTATAGGGCCCTTGGTTATCTCTCTCTTTTAAAAGAGCTGAAATTAAGAAACGAAAAACCTCACTTGCTTATGGGACATGGGATGGGTGCCATTGTAGCCTCCTACTTCGCCTTTGGTTATAAGTCAGATTATATAGAGTGGAAGTTCTTTAAATTCACTAAGAAGGCGAAAGATTTAGAAATATATTCTGAAGCATGGCTAGAGGTCGTTAGAGAAGTTCTTATTGATGATCTTCTTGGTAAGAAGATCGAGGAAGGGAGATTAACCTTAATGATCCCTGTCTTTTCTAAGAAGTTAGGTAAGGTCACTTATTTAAAAAGAGGTCAACTCACAGAAGCCCTTATGGCCAATGTTGATTTACTTGATCATATCTCCTCTGAATACGAACCGGCTTTTTATCAAGAAATTTTAAGTCCACAAGCTTTAACTGATTTAGGTATTGGCAAAGTAATGGTTGTGAACCTTCTTAAAGACGGAATTAATTGGAAAAAAGGTAGAGGTTTATTAAACGGCTACTTTCAAAAGACTTCGCAACTTTTAGATGAAGTCCAATTTAAAGAAAAAGTAATTATGGAATATTCTTTAGGTCGCTATCCTTTGGATGATTTAAGCGGAGTTGCTGACCTTCTATATAAGAGTAAAGAATTATCAAGAAAGAAGATTAGCGAGTATATCTTATCAAAGAATAAAACAGAAAACGCTAATCAAAACTGAGTCACAATATGAAATCAATTATCACTAAAGTATTTGTTACCTTAATTAGTCTTGCAGTTATGGGTGGTGTGGTTGCTGTATCCATCTTTATCTACTTTTCATTTGATTTGCCAAAAATAAGTAGCCTTAATGACTATGAACCAGCAGTTCCTTCTGTAATTTTATCAAAAGATGGAACAGTATTGGCCCAGCTTGGAAAAGAGAAAAGAGATATTGCAACCATGGAAGAGATTCCTAAAAGGGTTGTTGATGCTTTCCTATCAGCAGAAGATGATTCTTTCTATGAGCATACAGGGGTCGATTATTGGGGGATATTCAGAGCTACAATAGCTAACCTCAAAGCAGGACGAGTTGTTCAAGGGGGAAGTACAATTACTCAGCAGGTTGCTAAGTCATTATTACTGACAAGTGAAAGATCTATATCTCGTAAGATCAAAGACTTTATACTTGCCCAAAGAATTGAAGAAAAATTTAGTAAAGAAGAAATTTTGTTTCTCTACCTTAATCAAGTTTATCTGGGTGGAGGTTATTATGGAGTAAAGGCAGCATTTAGAGGCTACTTTGAAAAGGATCTCTCTGAAGCGACTGTAGCAGAAGCGAGTATGGTAGCAGGACTACTAGTAGCCCCAGGAAGATATTCTCCCTATATAAATCCAAAGAGAGCAAAAATTCGTCAAGGCTATGTTCTTGGAAGGATGTATGCCACGGGAAAAATATCGACTGAAGAGTATGAGGCTGCTCTTAAAGAAAAGATAAAATTTCATATAAGAAAGCCCACACCATTTAAAGCGGGATATTTTACAGACTGGGTGAGACAAAGAGTTGTGGCCTTAGTAGGAGAAGATGACTTTCTTACCGGAGGATATCAAATCCAAACAACTTTAGATTGGGAACTTCAAAAAGTTGCTGAAGAACAAACCAAGAAAAACGTAAAGGCCGTAGATAAGAGACAGGGATACAAAGGTCCTTTGAAGCAGCTTAAGAAAGAGGAATGGGATGATTTTCATAAATCTTTCCTTTCCGAATATTACAAAGAGCAATCAACTTTTTTCACGATATTAGAAAATAATGAAAAAGAGTACGAAGTCATTTTTGATGAGAAGGAATTAGAAGACTCAAAGCTCTACTTTGAAGAGTTTAGAAAGGTTGTTCCTGATAAAAGAATTTATCCTGGCTTTAATAAAGAAGCGAAATTTGCGGAATATATTAAAGAAGGGGAGAACTATAAAGGAGTTGTAGAATATGTGGATAATTGGGCCAGAGCCGTTCATGTTAATATCGGTGGACAATATGGAATTATCCCTTATTCAGGTTTTCGATGGGCACACGAAAGAAATATTAGTGAGGAGAGGCACTATTGGTCTTATCTTATAAAGCCTAGTCACCTTATTAGTGTAGGTGATGTAATCAACGTTCGAGTTTTAAACTTTAATATGAGACTAAAAGATCTCGTTACCGATCAGTTTGCTAAATATCTAGACAAAAAACCGAAGTCTCAATCAGCTTTAATTAATAAGCAGAAATATATGAAGCTGATGCTAGATCAAGAGCCAGATGTTGAAGGGGCTTTGGTTTCAATTGAGCCAAAAACAGGTCATGTGGTAGCTCTTGTTGGTGGTCAAGACTTTGAGAAGAGTCAGTTTAACAGAGCTCTACAATCGAAGAGACAACCTGGTTCAGCCTTTAAACCTATTCTCTTTGCCGCTGCTCTGGAAAATGGATATACACCTTCTACGATTATTATGGATAGTCCTGAAACCTTAGGTGGGGTAGATGCTTCGCTCGACTGGAAGCCTAGAAATTACGATGGAAAGTTTAAAGGGCCAGTGACTGTAAGGGATAGTTTAGAGCACTCTAGAAATGTTCCTACAGTGAAGATGGCCTATGATCTGGGTGTTGATAAGATTTTAAATTTTGTAGATAGAATTGGATTCAATGCTACTTTGGCCCACGATTTATCTCTATCCTTAGGATCTTTTGGTGTAACTTTAATCGATATTGTGACAACTTATGGAATTTTTCCTAATGGGGGTAAGAGAGTTATTCCTAAATCTATAATCTCAATTAAAGATAGAGAGGGGAATCCCGTTGTTTTTAATGAAAAGTATGAAGACCTTAAAACTCCGGAGGATGTAACTCCTGTTATCGAAGCGCCCTCAGATAGTGAAGAAGCTGAAGATAAAGAAAATTTGGAATCACTTCTCGCCGCTGAAGAAAATAAAGCGGGTGAAGAGGCTGAAAAAGAAAAACCAAATCCTTTTCTTGAAACGCTTAGCGAAGATCAAGTATATGATCGCAGATTGGCCTATGTGATGACGAACCTCTTAAGAGGTGTTGTTCTTCATGGAACAGGAAGACGAGCAAAGAGTGTTTCTCCGTTTCTTGGGGGTAAAACCGGTACAACGAATAACTATGTCGATGCATGGTTTCTCGGCTTTAGTCAAAACTTAGTAACAGGAGTTTGGACAGGTTTTGATGAAAACCAGACTCTCGGATGGGGGGAGACTGGTGCAAAGTCAGCTCTTCCACCATGGACAGAGTTTATGAGGGCCGGTGTAAAGAAATATGGTGAATCAGATTTCCGCGTTCCAATGGGGATTGTAAATGTCTATATAGATAAAGATTCTGGAAAACCAATCGGTGCTGGACGAGAAGGCGCCTTTTTAGAATCTTTTGTTGAGGGAACAGAGCCAGGTGCTCAAAGTGAAGATAATGAGGATCTTGATGACGAAGATAATAACGGTCCTATACTAGAAGAGGATGATTACTATCTTAATCAATAACTTGATTAATTTGCTCAGTCTTAAATAAAAATAAAAACGCTTAAACTCCGCTTACTAAATGACGATAGGTCATTAACACCCATGGTGAGCGGAGTAAAATGAAGCAATATAATGAAAATATTAAAAAAGCGAAGAAGTTCATATTTTTGAGCTTAATGCTTTCTTTATGTCTTCACATAATGATTCTAAGTGTGAACTGGCTCGGTAAGTACAAAGATCAAGTAGCACACAATCCCGCAAAGAAAAAAGAACATAAACTTAGGGTTATGCTTAAGCAAAAATCTAAGCCTAAACAAATCGTTACCTCTGAAGATGCTGATTCTAAAGAGAGAGCGAAAGATGCTAAATATTTAGGAAAAAAAACACAAACCTTCTTAAGAGAAACTTCTGCTAGAAATGTTGGTAGTTTTAAAAAAGCTGCCAAGGGGTCTAAGCAAGGAGTAAAGAGCGCTTCACAGGTAAAGGAAAAGACTCCTCAGAAACTGGTTAAGAAAACAGAGGCTAAGACCAAGAAGAAAGTTGCCCAGAAGAAAACAAAGAATAAGTCTAAATTAAGAAAAAAGGTATCTCTTGCTGATTTAGCGGCGCCAAAAGTGAGCCCTAGTGAAGTTATGCGCAAGAGACCAGCTCCTTCACTTGCTGCTCTAGGCTTGAAAAATGGTAAGGCCAAAGCTGCAGGACTCTCGGCTAATAATGATTTTGTGGAGGACGTACCACTTGGTGATATGACTCGTCTTAATACTGTTGAATACAAGTACTATGGTTTCTATCATCGAATTAAGCAAAAATTAGAACAATATTGGGGCAACTCGATTCAGAAGAAAGCGAGAGCGCTTTGGAAGTCAGGACGTAGAATGCCGGCAAGCGAGAATAGAATAACTTCTCTTGAAGTCACAATTGATCGTAAAGGTAGAGTGGTAAGAGTTAATGTAAAAGGATCAAGTGGCGTAAGAGAGCTTGATGAGGCTGCGATAGAAAGTTTTAATAAGGCAGGTCCTTTTCCCAACCCACCTAAGGGTATGGTTAAAAATGGACATGCAAGAATCCAATGGGGATTTGTTGTAAAAGGTTAAAACGTTTTTTACTGAAGATTTGAGTTTTTAAGAAGATCTTTTAGCTTGCTCAGGCCTTCCATCATCACATAATCAGACCATATTGAATCAAGTTCACGAACTGTTTCAACAATCTGCATGGCCGCTTGATCACGACTAATATTTTCAGATTCAGAAAGATGTTGGATAGCAACGGCAAGAGCACTAATCGCTGGATTTTCACAAGTGCTTGATAGCCTCTCTTCGTATGAACTATCAATTTTCTTTTCTTTCGTTTTTACGACAGCGGTATTTAACAATTGAACGAGTTCTTGGTTTTGAAGCATCTCTAAAGTAACCTTATGATGAAAATCCATTTTGATAATGGTGGAGTATCAGCCCTTTTATTTAGTTCGTAAAGTAAATTTTAGTGGATTAGGTAAAAAAGAATCGGCTTTAAAAAGGTCAATAAGAAAGTTTCACAATTGTGATTAGAAATTATATGAATTTGTTTGAATCTATATAATATATTTAAGTAATAACTCTTGACTTGTATTTATTACAAGGGAGTTCAAGAGTTAAACTCCCTTATATAAGCGCTATCTAATAATTATTCTTCACTTACTCTTCGCAAAGAGGAGAGTAATCCTCTGCACTCATAAGCTCATCCATTCCGTCATTATTAGAGAGTTTGATTTTAACCATCCAGCTCTCATAAGGTGTGCTATTGCAGTTTTCTGGACTGGCTTCTAGATCGTCATTTTTTTCAATGACTTCACCAGAAACTGGAGAATAGAGATCACTTACCGACTTAATAGATTCTACAACGCCGAAGCTATCACCGCGATTAAGTTCAGTCCCAACTTCAGGTAGTTCTACAAATACAACATCACCAAGCTGAGATTGAGCGAAGTCAGTAATTCCCACAGTAACCACATCATTTTCAATTAAGGCCCATTCGTGATCTTTGGTATATTTTAGATTGTTAGGTATTTCTGATGCCATTACTTATGTCCTCCTGTTACAAACGCTTTTGCATGAAATTGTGCGTCCATAATATTCTTTCTTACTTTGATTTTAAAGACTTTATCCTTGGGAAACTTTGCTTTTTCAACGAGGGCCAGTCCGATACCTTTTCCAAGCGTTACTGACATCGTTCCCGAAGTAATTCTTCCAATCGTTTCTTCTTGTTCATTTAATACTTCAAATCCTTCTCTAGGAATTCCTTTATCGAGAGAAAGTTTAATAAGTCTATACTTGGGTTTGTAGTCTTCTAGTGTTTCTTTACCCATGAAGCTTTCTTTGTCTTTCTTGACGGTCCAAGCAAGAGCAGCATCTAGCGGTGTCCAGTCATCAGAAAGTTCATGTCCATAGAGGGGATAAGCGACTTCAAGCCTGAGGACGTCACGAGAAGCAAGACCACATGGTGTCACTTCAAGCTCCATAAACTTATTCCAAAGGGTTTGAATCGTTTTAAGTCCACCAAAGATTTCGAATCCATCTTCACCCGTATATCCGGTTCTTGCCAAAATAATTTGTCCAAGAGGAGTATCAAACTCCTTGGCGCTGTAATAAGGAAATTCACCTTGGGGAAATACTCCACATTCTTTCAAAATAGCTTCACTCTTTGGGCCTTGCAGAGCAAGGAGTTCATATTCGTGGGAGCGATTACTCAGAGAGCAGTTAAAGCGATGAACATGCTTTTCTAGCCACGAGTAATCTTTTTCAATATTTGCTGCATTTACGCAGATAAGAACTTTTTTATCTTCTAGTTTGTACGCAATAAGGTCATCAATAATGGTGCCATTTTCACGGCAAAGTGGACTGTAAACAGCTTTTCCGATATCTGCACCAGCAAAGTCATTGGTTAACATGAAGTCTACAAATTTAATCGCATCTTCACCTTCAACAAAGAATTCGCCCATGTGGCTGACATCGAAAACACCTGCACTTTCTCTGACAGCGATAATTTCTTCTTTAACAGACGAGTATTGCAATGGCATATCAAACCCTGCAAAAGGAGCCATCTTTGCTTTTAATGTAGTGTGCTCTCCGTGTAGGCCAGTTTTTTGAAGTTCACTCATATTTATTTCCTTTAATTTAAATGATTCTGCTGTTTCGCTGCTTGAAGCAAGTTCTGTCCGAGACTTAGAATTGTCATGCGTCCAACTCCTCCTGGTACAGGAGTAATCATGCTGCAATGATCGACAACTGAATCGAAATCAACATCTCCGCAGAGATTTCCGTTTTCATCGTGGTTGATTCCTACATCCACAATAATCTGTTTCTTATTTTTGTTGAGATAACTTGAATCAACATACTTAGCTTTACCGATTGCAGCAACAATAATATCAGCACTTTTACAAACTTCTTTTAAGTTTTCCGTGCGTGAATGGCATAGAGTAACCGTTGCATTATAATTGGTCATAAGCATGGAAAGTGGCTTACCAACGATTAAGCTTCTTCCTATAATGGCGACCTTTTTCCCTTTAAGGTCCACGTCTGCATCCTGAAGCATCGTAATGATACCTTTGGGCGTACAAGAGACAAGTGCATTTTCGCCTGTATCTCCCTTAAGGATTTGATATAAGTTTTGAGCGTGGAATCCATCCACATCTTTTTCAGATGGTACTAGCTGACCAACATCAATATGTTGCAGATGTTTAGGAAGAGGTAATTGAACAAAGAGTCCGTGGACCTCTGCACTGTCAGCAATTTCATTTACGGTAGAGAGAAAGACTTTTTCGTCCACATTATCTGGAAGTTTAATGATGTCGCATTTAGCACCCATATCTTCCATGAATTTCTTTTTATTTTTGGTATAGATGACGCTTGGAGGATGTTCCCCAACAAGTATTACTTTAAGATAGGGAGTAACACCTTGGTTTTTTATGCTTTCACATTCTTGATTAAGTTTTTCACAAATGCGTGAAGCAATAGGCTTTGCCTTAAGAAGTGTGGCCATCTAAAGGTCCTTTGATGTTAGGATTTACCCATCATCATAGACGAATGAATATCGATTATCTACGGCAAAAACACGGGAAAAGAGTATATTTTAGCGAAGTTTTCAGTTGAAATAATAGGCTTATAAAGTATGTTAAGTTTGATCTAATCTTACGCTATGGGAAGAGGATTAAAGGGAGAGAGATTATGTTTTTCTACATTGGACTTGGTATGCAACTTATAGGATTTGCCAGTGTAGGTTTATGTCTATTCTCTGGAATAAATAAAGGCGATTATGGCCAATTAGAACTCGTTCAACTGGTAGGTGGCTCGTTTCTTTTCTATGTTGGTCAATTTGTTAAAGTTAAAGGTGGAGAGTCTTAGTATTTCTTAAAGACTTATTCTAATTACTTAGGTGCGATGAATACTCGATAGACGCACACCCTCTAATCAAGCTACAATGAAAGAATGAGATTTCTTGGAATTGATCCCGGATCAAGAAAAGCGGGTTATGGCGTCATTGAGGTCAAAGGTCGCAAAATAAATTACATTGACTCTGGAGTTCTCGTCTATGATAAAGTAAATAACTTTATTGATAGACTTGGCTTAATTTATAACTCATGTGTAGAGCTCTCTGAAAAGTATGAGCCCCATGAAGTTGCGTTTGAATCTCTTATCTATGTGAAGTCAATTCCAAGTTTGGCCAAGCTCTCTCAAGCAAGAGGGGCTATGATTGCAGGCTTTATGGGCACCCATCAGGGAAAAGTTTTCGAATATTCTCCTAATCTCATTAAAAATTCGGTTACAGGTCATGGCCATACCGGAAAAGAGGGAGTGGAGAAAAGTTTGAAGATGATATTTGGTGGTGGGATTGAATTTAAACGTCATGATGAATCAGATGCCTTGGCCATAGCTGTTTGCCATTCCATGCTAAGAGGGATGCCTGTGAGTAATAAGGGGCATGCCGGAGCACGAAAGGGGTCAACGTTAAAGCAGGCTTTTAAACATTTGGAGAAATAATGATTGGGTACTTAGTAGGTGAAGTTCTCTTTAGTGATGGAAAAGAACTGATCATAAAAACTAATGATGGAATAGGTTATCAGATTTATATGAGCGGTCTTCTTGTTGAAGGATCTTTAGCAGAGGTTTTTGTAAGTCATGTTTTCAAAGATGCAGGACAGGAACTCTTTGGTTTTGAAACATTGAGAGAAAAGAAATTATTTGAATTACTCTGTAGCGTAAAAGGTGTTGGACCAAAGTCTGCTTATAGCTTAATCTCTGCTCTTGGTTCAGAAACAATCATTCAGTCAGTTCAGCTTGAAAATAAAAAAGTACTGACGAAAGCACCAGGAGTAGGAGCAAAAGCTGCTGCTCAAATCTGTCTTGATCTTGGCGACAAGATTCAACGAGTGCAGATGTACTCAGGACAAAATCAAACAATGACGACTCATGCTCCAATTTCTCTAGGACAGCAGACAGAGATGGATACTTCTATTCAATCTTCTTCACTTGCAATGATGAATGAACCCATTTTAGAAGAAGCGATTATGGCCTGTAAGGAATTAGGATTTAAAGAAGATTTAGTCATGCCAATGGCAAAGAAAATATTATCTGAAAATGAAATTAAGAAAGCTGAACAACTTGTTCATCTTGTTCTTAAAGAGGTTTAGTTTTGGAAGTAAATCGTTTTTTATCAGCACAGCATGCAAACTCTGATTCTCAGTATGAAAATAGATTGAGACCACAGGGATTTGATGAGTACATTGGTCAAAAGAAGGTTGTGGACAATATCAAAGTTATGGTGGAGTCGGCTAACATAAGAAACCAGGCCATGGATCACTGCTTGCTCTCTGGACCTCCAGGTCTAGGAAAAACTTCTTTAGCTATGCTAATTGCTCAATCTCTTGGAAGTGAACTCCATTTAATTTCTGGCCCAGCTATTGAGAAAAAAGGGGACTTGGCGGCAATCCTTACGAATCTTCAACCAAGAGATGTTCTCTTTATTGATGAAATCCATAGAATGCATATTTCTGTAGAAGAGATTTTATATTCGGCAATGGAAGACTTTCGATTAGATATTGTTATCGGGCAAGGTCCTAGCGCGAGAACGATGCAAATTGATGTTTCTCCCTTTACATTGGTTGGAGCAACGACCAAATCAGGACTACTAAGTAATCCTTTAAGAACTCGCTTTATGGGAAATCTTCACTTTGATTATTATGAAGCGGAAGATTTGGCCAAAATCATAAAAAACAATGCATCTAAATTAGAAATAGGTATGGATGAAGTGGCAGGTGATCACATCGCAAGATGTGCGCGTGGTACACCTCGAATTGCAAATCGAGTTTTAAGAAGAGTAAGAGATTTTGCCCTCGTTGATGGAGTGAATGAAATTTCAGAAGAGCAAGTTCATAAATCTTTAGATCTTATGGAAATCGATTTTCTAGGCCTAGATAGAATGGATAGAAAAATACTACAAGTCATCGAGGAATATTACGGCGGAGGTCCTGTAGGGATTGAAGCCTTATGTGCAACTCTTGGTGAAGATCGATCTACAATAGAAGATGTTTTTGAGCCCTATCTGCTTAAAGAGGGATTTTTGATTCGTACTCCTCGAGGTAGAGAATTAAGTGAAAAGGGTCGAGAACATATTCAAACTTCATTAAAAAATAGAGATTAAGCATAAGTCCAAGAAAAGGAGCAAAGGGTATCTATGAAAAAGCCGATTTGTTTTGCTCCATGGATACATAGTTATAAAAATCCTCTGGGACAAAGGGCCCTATGTTGTGAAGCTACTCCTTTCGAAAGCGATATAAGTGATTTTGATGAATACTGGAATAGTGATTCACTGAAGGAAGTGAGAAGTGTCATGCTTCAAGGACGGCTTCCTGAAAAATATTGTCAGGCCTGCATAGGGGGAAGAAATCATTCTGCACCTATTTATCAACGCTTTACTCTTCCAGAAAATAGAGCAAAAAATATCATAGAAAATACAACAAACCACGGCCATTACAGTGGGCAACCCACATTTCTTGATTATAGGAATAACAACCTTTGCAATTTAGGTTGTAGGACATGTGGACCTGAATATTCTTCTAAAATTGAAGGAGCGCTAGAGAAAAGTCAAGCCAAGCCCGTGGCCTTTAAAGTTAATAGCAATAAGAATGAATTCAAAGAATTGATCTTTTCAAATCAGCTTGAATGCGATGAACTTTATTTTGCTTCCGGTGAAGCCTTTATTCAAGCGGATCACTGGGATGTTCTTAACGAACTCGTACGGCAAAATAGAGCTCCTGGAATTTTATTAGAATATAATACAAATCTTCAATTTCCTTTATCTAAAATAGAGGCCCACAAAAGTATTCTAGAACAGTTTAAGAGAATAGACTTGAGTATCAGTATTGATGCAGCTGAAGGGACCGGAGAGTTTGTTAGAGATGGATTGCGCTGGAATAAATTTGTAAAGAATGTTGAATATATAAGAAACTCCGGATTATTTCATATTAAATGTTTTGATATAACCCTTACGCTTCCCGGAATAATTGATCTATTGCCCTTGTTGAAATTTCTTGAAGATCAAGCTGAGAGTCTGAGTGTGAGATTGGTAAAACCTGGTGGGTATGCCACACTCTTGAGCCCTTATATTTTAGATGACCCTTCTTTGAAAAAATTAATTTCTGAGAGAATCATTGAACTAGAAACTTTTAATCCCGAAATAAGTGCACCTTTTATGAGGGTGCTAAGAGGAATATTAAAGGAGATTGAAAGTAAAACAAGAACTCAATTTTGTTTTGAGCATCTCTACGAATCTTTCTTGTATGCCAATGAAATAGATGAAAGTATGAAGCGATCTTCGTTAAGCAGCTTCTATTCAAAGTTTTCAGTGACAAAGCAAATTCTAGAGCCTCTAGAAAATAAATATAAGGAAATGCAAGGTCTAAGTATTCATAAAGAAAATGATAATTGGCTCTCCCTTGTAAGAAAGAAATATAAAGATCTTGATGACCTCGATCAAATTAAAATCTCCCTCTTTCCTCAAGAAATAGATGAGTTTAGGTCGGATACTTTAATCGTCCTAAGTTATCCAAGCGTCTTAGCAAAAATTCTTAATCGCAAATCTAGGGAGAAGTTTCGCCTATCTTCAGTGCTTGAATCCAAGCGAAATATAAAGAATTCGAAGCTATACGTAGAAAGCTGTAGATTAATATCCCTAAAAGAATTTTTTCAAACCCAGAAAAATATAAGTCCTTTCATTCTCTCTTTATTCGGCTTGTTACCGAATTCTTTATTTTCACTCCATAAAATCTATTTCCTAAAGACTCACAGAAACCTATAAATACCTCATATTTGGCACAAATTAATGGCAAGTTGGAAATATATTCCGTTGTAAAAACTAGGTAAGTTACTGCTTTTATTTGTTGAAAGCTTGCCGATAAGGAGAGGTGATAAAGTGATTTTAGGGGAGAAAAAACAGGTCTTTTATTAGTCATTTATGGATGTATTGAAAAAATCTCTATTCATACTTATGTTCCTTGGGCTTAGCTCATGCTTACTTCCTAGTGAAAAAGGAAAGGTCTCTCTGAATCTTTCTTCCAAGGATCAAGAGGCGAGAGATCGCTCTAAAAAAGGCCAAGCTTCTGTAGCTAGTGTTTCTCTCGTTAACGACGAAATCGTGATCACGGGAACTGACCTCGATGGTGTAACAAAAGTAAAGGTTACTCAATCGGGAAGTGATTCTCTTTTATCTATAGTTTCAAAAAGTGCAACTAAGCTCATTCTTAGCTCTTCTTCCAAAGTCGCGCTCGCACTCAATACACTCATGACTCTCACTCTCGAAGACGCTTATGGAGCGGCTGTTATTGAGGTGACTTTTAATCTTCCCGACTCTTCCGTGAGTACGGCAAAGATTGGGGATGATCAAGTGACAACGGCGAAGATTGCTGATGGAGCGATTACTTCGGTAAAGCTCTCTTCCATGGGAGCACTTACAGGTCAACTTTTAAGATGGAATGGGTCTTCGTGGGTGGCATCTGATTTAGATGCTCTCACTTACGCCGGAACATGGGATGCTTCCGTTGGAGGAAATCCCAATCCTTCCGCTGTTGGGGGCGAGTATTATATTGTTTCCAATGATGGAGTGTCTGATCCAGGAGATGGTAACTCTCGTTCGTGGTCTCAAGGAGACTGGATTGTTTATAACGATGTCACAGCGACTTGGGATCAAATTAGTAACTCTTCTGATGTGACAAGT
>PASP01000007.1 GCA_002712005.1 Halobacteriovoraceae bacterium | reverse complement strand
TATTGTAAAATTTTCTCTAATTGTAAGACTATTAAAGAAAAAGACATGCTAACTACATGTCTCTGATTTATAGATTAAAATCTAATTTTAATTCCAAAACCAACAGAGTTATTGCCATTTTTATCTGTAGAAAAGTTTAAACCAATACTAGTTCTTCTAGACAATACATAATTGGCTTCAGTTCTAAAGTTCCAATCAAATTGATCTTTATAACTTACCTCTGGTTCCAAATCTAAAACAATAGGTCGTCCTCTAAACTCTACTAGTGGTATTGACTTCCTCAGTCTTACAATGGCCTTTCCATCATTTCTTAAAAAACCTTCCATTTCAACGTTTCCAGGAAGGTTATAAGCAGCAGTTAAAGCAGCATAAACTTTTTGATCTTCTACAACGACACCTGTACCAACTGCAAAGAATCTATCAAGATATCTTTTAAACATTACCTCTGCTTCAAAATTATCAATATCATACTCATCGACTTCAAGCTCCATATCAACTTGGTAGCGACCAGCATTAACTCTTACATCTAGCATAGCAGAATTCGTATTAAGACTTGTCTCAGTTCTCCAAAAAGCATCAGTATCCTTAGTCATATAAGAACCCCATTTTTTTTGGTCTTCTTCTAATTCAGGAGTTTGTACAAAATCTTCATACTTTACCAGTCGGGCCATTCCCATTTTCATGTGATAAAGATTGTGACAATGTAAGAACCAAACACCTGGTTCATTTGCATGAAATTCAATTGTTACAGTTTTCATCGGAGCAACATCAACAGTGTGCATAAGAGGAGCATAGTCTCCTTGCCCATTAAGAACTCTAAAAAAGTGTCCATGTAGGTGCATCGGATGGTGCATCATCGTTTTATTGATATATCTAAAAGTAATTACTTCATTTTCTCTGATAGTAATGTACTTATCTTCAGAAAAAGGTTTACCATTTATATACCAGGTGTATCTCTCCATATCACCTGATAATTCAAGATCTATAACTTGCGCTCTTACTAAAGAGTCATCTAAATTTGTTGGTTCCACTGACTTCAGCATTTCGTACTTGAGTTGCTTAGTCTTACCCATTGGAGGTATTGGCATATCATGATCATCACCCATTGAGTTCATCCCATGATCCATCCCCCCATGATCGCCATGATCTCCGTGGTCATCATCATCGTCACCTGGTTCATCATCATCGTCACCTGGTTCATCATCATCCCCAGGCTCGTCGCCATGACCACCACCGTGACCTCCTCCATGATCCATTCCACCGTGATCCATTTCATAAGTAGAAAGAGGTATTTTAACAGGTGCCATTTCCATTTCACCCATTCCAAACATTAGACTTGCTGAACCTGTTCTATCTTGGGCTGTAATTTTGGCTTCAAACTTCTTCATCATATGAGGTACTTCAAAAACAACATCATATGTTTCAGCAATCCCTACCAATAATTCGTTTACCTTAACAGGTTGAACTGCCATTCCATCTTTTGTAATAACCTTAAAATTTCTATTATTTCCAATATTAAAGTAAAAGTAAGTAGAAGCTGAAGCATTAATGATTCTAAATCGTACCTTTTCTCCGTGCCTTACATTTTTAAGCATTGATTTAATTTTTCCATTTATTAAATAAGCATCATAACCTACATCACTAAAGTCCATCGGTCCCATTCGAGATAATTCACCATCTATATACTTATCTAGATTTCCGTTTTTATAGGCTCCCCATACAGTTCCAAGAAAATCCTTTTTTAATAAATCTGCATTCTTAAATTGTTCTTCCTCCGAAAGACTTTCAACATAATTTTTTACAACTGCCTTCTTCATATCACTTTTCTTTAAGCCGTAATAGTGTCCATCTTTTTTAAGGTTATATAGAACATCCATTGGGTGCTCATTAACCCAATCACTCATAACAAACACATAATCATGATCGACTTCTTCTATCGGCTGATCTTCCTCGATAACGATAGCTCCATAAAGACCCCTCTGCTCTTGAAGTTGAGTATGTGAGTGATACCAATAAGTTCCTGTATGCCTAATAGGAAATCTAAAAATATGTTTAGAGTTTGGAGCAATAATTTTTGTATTTGAAAACTGAGGTCCATCTTGCTAATAAGGAACCAAAAGGCCATGCCAGTGGAGTGTCGCAGGCTCATCAGTATCATTATGAACAGTAATAACTGCATCATCTCCCAACTTAAACCTAAGAGTTGGGGCGGGAATAGCAGCTTCCTTTGGCGCAGGCCAAGTCTGAGAGATCCCTAAAGCATGCTTTACATCAACACCTGTAAAGTTAGCAGTGATATTTTTAATTCTTAAGTCATAGAACCTTTCTGCTGCTGATACCTGCAAAGAAAGAAACAAAAAAATAAAGGCGCATAAATTGCTGAAATTACGAAACATAAGATTCTCCATAAAGCCAAGTTGACTCATTGTGTCATTTCGCTACTGTAAAATCTACTTATATTAAATACCTGTGAATTATTTACTTACCCCTGGGGGGTAGATAACGTGGTATTAATAATTGATCTATAGATAAAGCTAAGATTAGTGGCGTTAGCTCTAACACTTTTGAATAAGCTTATTCTCCAATTTGGATCCAAAAACATTTCTAATGTAATTAACAGCATCTACAGCACTATCCGTAATAAGAATAAGATTTAAGTCACATATACTTACAGTGCCTTGTTTTACTAAAGTGTCTTCGATGAAGCTTATTAGTGGGCTCCAATACTTCTTTCCTAGTAAAACAATTGGAAAGTTTTCCATCTTTCCAGTTTGTATTAACGTCATAACTTCAAACATTTCATCTAGTGTTCCATAGCCGCCTGGAGTTGCAATAAAAGCATATGAATACTTTGCTAAAATTAATTTTCTTGTAAAAAAATAGTTAAATTCTAAGAAATCATCTAGAAATGGATTTGGTTTTTGCTCCATTGGAAGACGTATATTACAGCCTATAGAAGTGCCAAATGCCTCCTTAGCACCTTTATTAGCTGCCTCCATGAGACCTGGACCACCACCAGTTAACACTGAGAAACCTGCATTGGCTAGCTCTTTACCAAGAGCAACCGTTTCTAAGTAGTAATCATTATCTTCTTTAATCCTTGCGGAACCAAAAACAGTTACACAAGGGCCATACTTTCTCATAGTTTTAAAGCCCTTAACAATCTCCCATAAAATCCGACCAACTCTAAAACAATCTTTTAACAAAGAAGACTTCGGCTCTAAAAGAAGTGCTTCACTTTTATCACATGAACATTTTCCCCATTCACTTTCGTGCTTCGTTTCCTTATCACTCATAATCATTTGTTCCCACTCAGACATTAAACAAATTATTTCTTTACTTCGACTTGTGTTGATTCTTTAAATACAAAGTCTCCTTTTGTTTCAACCATAGAATAGTGATCATTAAGTAGCTCTGAAACTGTGCCAAATCCTAAAGAAGTTAGCTCACATTTTTCAACCCCGTACCCGGTTTGATTTGAGACACCACCTAATTCTGCATTTTCATGCATTGTTATATTATGAGTTGTGGAACTACTGCATACCGATTCCTGAAATATTACAATATCACCCACCTTAACTTCGTTACTTCCCAAGCAAATAACCGCTTTTTTAGAATTTATTTTTTTAGCAACTGTTCCTCTCATAAAAGTATGAGCACAGCTAGCAAGTAAAAATGACATAAAAATAAATATATAACTTTTCATAAATCTCCTAAGCAATACCATAAGCAAGCATGGCGTCAGCAACTTTAACAAATCCAGCGATATTAGCACCTTTTACATAATTAACTCTTTGAGCATCTTCGCTTCCATACTCCACACATTGCTTATGAATATTTTGCATTATATGTTTAAGTCGATCATCGACTTCCTCTTTAGTCCATGGAAGCCTTAAAGAGTTTTGTGTTTGTTCAAGTCCAGACACCGCGACACCGCCAGCATTTGCGGCTTTTGCAGGGGCGAATAAAACACCAGAGTTATGAAATTCTCTAGCAGCTTCTAAAGAGCTAGGCATATTTGCTCCTTCAGCAACTAGCTGTATACCATTTGCAATAAGAGCTTTAGCATCTTTTTCATCGAGTTCATTTTGGGTAGCACATGGGAATGCTAGATCAGCTTTTATATTCCAAGGTTTTTCATCTTCATAAAACTTAGAATTTGGATACTTAGTCACATACTCACCTATCCTTCCTCTTTCAGTAAATTTAAGTTCCTTGAGCCAACTAAGCTTGTCTTCATCTATCCCATCTGGGTCATGGATAAAGCCGCTTGAATCAGACAAAGTTAAGACTTTTGCACCTTCATGTAAAAGCTTTTCGGCGCAGTAAATTGCAACATTACCAGATCCAGAAATAAGTGCTGTTTTACCTTCTAACCGATCTCCAATATTTTTAAGCATATATGATGAGAAATAAACAACTCCATAACCAGTGGCTTCTGTCCTGATTAAACTCCCACCATAAGAAAGACCTTTTCCAGTCAATGTTCCAACAAACCGATTATTTAGACGTTTATACTGTCCAAAAAGATAACTTATTTCTCTAGCGCCTACACCAATATCACCTGCCGGGATATCAGTATCCTCTCCTATATGCCTCGATAGCTCTATCATAAGAGACTGACAAAAACGCATAACTTCTCGATCACTTTTACCTTTAGGATTAAAGTCACTTCCACCTTTTGCTCCCCCCATAGGAAGCCCTGTTAGAGCATTTTTATACACTTGCTCAAATCCTAAAAACTTAAGGACACTTTGAGTTACATTCGAATGAAACCTAAGTCCTCCTTTATAAGGGCCGATGGCATTATTAAATTGGACCCTCCAAGCCCTATTACAGTTGATATGCCCATGATCATCCTCCCAGCAAACTCGAAAAATGATTATTCTATCTGGCTCAACCATCCTTTGAAGAATATGCCCATCATCGTACTTGGGGTTAGACTCAACAAATGGCATAACGGATTCTGCAAATTCTCTAACAGCTTGATGAAATTCAATTTCAGCAGGATTTCTTTCAACAATCCAGTTATTAAACTTTTCAATTCTTTCATTTGTTTTTCCATTCATATATATTCTCCTGAATTTAGCTATGAGGTGCTGGTATTGAAAAAAAGATGACAAATATAAGGGCCGCTTCCAAAATCAAACAACCCAAAATTGAGAAAAATTGTTTTGATCCATTAAGTTTTTGCCTTATGAGATTCAATGCAACTAAAATTTGTAAAAAGAAAAAACCAGCAAACCCCTTTGAGGCAAGATTGATTATTTCAAAAACATTTGCAGACCATATAAGAAAAATGGCCGAACCAATAACAATCATATAGTAAAGATTAATTGATAGAGAGCTTGGTATAATTTCCTTTAAGAGTCCGCCTGCACCAATTGTATCGGCAAGAGCAGCACTTAGTTGACTAGCTATTGCAGCTCCTAAAAGAAGAAGTGGTAAAACGCTAACAGCTCTTCCTAAGCTTTGACTGATCGTTGTTTCATTAAGCTCAACAATTGGAAAATCTAAGAAAATTGGGCAGGTCAATCCTATAAATAAAATGTAGATAGCAATTGCTATCCATTGTGAGTTCCTTGAGGCCTGTATCCTAATATTTTTTGAATAATGCTCTCCCATAAATCTTGTGGTTTCAAAACCTTGAGTTACCATCAACATTCCTGCGAGCATTGCCATCTTCTCAAAAAATGTAAGTTTTTTAATTGGATCATGCCCAAACCAATGTGTTTGAGTGGCAATATCAAAACTTGCAAGGGCAGCGAGAACGCCTCCGATAACTGCGAGCTTAATAGTTACTGCTATGAGCTCTATTCTCTCAAGTCCCTTTGTTCCTCTCCACCAAGAAACTCCCATCACACTTAAAAGTGTAGCTGTGGTAATCCATTTCATCGTTTGAGTATTATCTATTCCAAACTCTCTTGAAATAAATGAAGTGAACAAGCTGATATAAAATGCTACTGAAATAGCATAAGCAATCCCTAATACAATTTGTGAAAGTTTCTCTAGCCTCAAGTTAAATGGATGAGAAGAAAACTCTAAGCTTTCAGCATGTAAAATATTAAAGCGAATAACACGACCAATACCATAAGCTAGAACAAGTAGAACAATGATTCCCATCGGTGCCCATTTGCCAAAAACTGAATGCAGTAAAGGAGCCACTATTAAAAAACCACTTCCAATAATTGAAGCTAAAGGTGTTACAGTAGCACCCCATAACTCTGAGTTGATTACTTTCTTTCTAATTAGAAATAATCCAAATATTAATGTTGCAACTATGGCTATTGAGTTAAACAAATTTGAGTTGCTAATAATCCCTTCCATTTATTTCCTAGTGATGTTTAAACTTTCCAACATTTTTAATATCAGTCCAATGGGTTGTTTGATGGCACTTAAAACAGTCTTGCACTCTTGCATTAGGCTTATTTGGAATCTTTTGTGACATCATATTAAAGTGCATTTTATAATGACTTGGAGGTGCCTGATGACATTGAACGCAATCTCTTGATTTAGGAGATGGATGCTTAAACTCAGCAATATTCCACATATCTGCTCGATGGCATTGAGCGCAGTCATTTCCAAAAAGCTCAAAGTGCCTATCATCATTAGAGTGGCAAGTTGCACAGTTTAGTAGTGCTTCTTTTTTTGAGATTTTAGGATGTAGAAAAGGACTATCCTTTTTTCTTTCTCGTCCACTAAACTCCATTATGTAGTTATGAACGAGGGCCTTTTCATCGTTTGCCGATTTACTTTTACTAAGCATTTTCATTCCAGTGTCGGATAAAAAGTTGTGATCCATTTTGGTGATATTGTCTGATCGTCCTAAATGTTCAGTATGGCATCCAAGACAAGTCGAAATATCTGCATGAAATGAAGTGGGTTGCCTTTCTAAGATATCTATATCATTAGCATGACAAACAACACAGTTTTCTCTTTGAACGCCCTTTATCGGATTGTGACATGCCATGCAGTCATTATCCAAAAAAGAATGTGCTTGCGAGAGTTTTCCAGGACTAACTGTCTTATTCCAGATAACTCCACTTAGCTTTGATTCCTTAAAATGAGTTGGATTAAGAAGAAAGTGATCAACTGAAACATAGGCTAGGGTAAAAGTTAGAATGATTAAGAAAAAACTTTTCATAACCACCTCAGCCCAAAATAGAATTCACTAAAAATATGAAAAATAATAATTATATAAAGGATAATTGAAATAACGATATGAAACTTAAGCCACCTTTTAAACCAAAGCTTAACTGTCTCATGCATTTTAATGGAATACTCAACATCTGAAATAGAATCAGCAAGCTTTAACAACGTCATTTCCTCTGATGAGGCCCCTGCAAATGCAAGAGACATCTTTTTGAAGAAAAAGGGAAGATAAGCTGCTGTATTCTTGGCAAAACTTGGTTTAACCTGCTTTGAATAACTCTCGTATTGCTCAAGAAGATTAAAGGAAAGTTTCTTTTTCTCTCTCATCCCTGTTGAGATTTGAGCTAACAAATATCTACCAATAAAACCGCTAAGAACAACAAGTAACATTAGTAGTGTTAAGACAATGCCCACTAAACTATCAAAACGATGTCCTGTATGAATCAATGCTAAAATAGGACCAATGATTCCTGCATAGATATGCCACTTTAAGAAAGTGGACATTTTCATCCATTTTGTAAATCTATCTTTTAATCTCTTTGATCTTTTAACAAACATGTAAAGAAGAGGAATAAACATAAAAAATGTAGCAATGATCCCAATGATACTTCCGACAAAACTTCCAGGAAAAGATGGTGCTTTGTGAAGAATAAATCCTCCCCAAAGAACCATCATCAATATTACTAATCCTGTTACGGTATGGCGTTCCTGATGATTCATGTGCCTAGACCTCTACACTTACATCTTCGCTGGCCTTAGCCTGGCATGCTAAAATAATCCCCTTGTTTTTTTCATCTTCTTCAAGAGAATCATCTACCTCCATTGTCACTTTGCCCGAGAGAAGTTTAACCTTGCACATTCCACAGGTTCCTGAGCGACAAGAATTATCAATCTCTATTCCAGCTTCATCTGCGGCTTCTAAAATAGTTTGTTCTTCCCCAAGTGATACTGTTTTATTAGATCCAGTAAATGTTAAATTGTAGGCCTTTTCTTCATTAGCTGGATTTTTTTTAGTTTCTTTTGGTTTAGCACCACCAAAAGCTTCTGTTTTAATTTGTTCTTTGCTAACTCCTAAATCAGAGAGCATTGATTTAACTGCATCCATCATCGGAACTGGTCCACAAATATGGATACGTTTCTTCTCTATATCTGGAATAAAGTTATCAATAAGTTCTTTTGTAAATCTTCCCTGCGGTCCCATCCAGCTTGTTCCCTTCGCTCTGGTCATGCTGGCAAGAACATTTAGGTTTGAATAACGAGATTGAAGGTACTCCAGTTCTTTTTGATAAATAAAATCATTGCTGGTTCTTGCACAAAAAAGAAAATATATCTCTCCAGGCCAACATTTTGCAGTTAAATATCTAACAGCACTCATCATTGGAGTAATCCCAACACCTCCAGAGATTAAGACAATACTATCCGATTGCTCACCATTAAAATAAAACTTCCCATTGGGTACACTTACTTCTAATTTATCGTGAACTTTAAGTTTGTCGTGAAAATGTCTACTGACTAGGCCTTTATCTTCTCTTTTAATAGTCACTTCAACAAAGTCTTTCTCCGTAGGAGATGAAGATATTGTATATGAACGGCGTACTTTTTTACCGTTTAAATCAAGAATAAATGTGACGAATTGACCTGGCTCATATGTAAATGAAAGAGGAGTATTGTCGATGTTGGCCAATCGAAATGTTTTAACGTTTGGAGCCTCTTCGAAAATACCAATCAGCTCAAGGGCTCCTGAAAACTTATTTCCTAAGCTCTTTTCAGGTTTGACAGGCTTTGGACTTGGCAGTACCTCCTTTTTGGAGGTCTCTACATTTATTGCTTCTTCAGGTTTAGCAGGATTCGCAGGTGTTTTTTTTGATAACTCTTCTAACAATAATGCTGCTCTTTTCATTTTAAAGAAATACATCCATATCATTGTAGCCATAAAAAGAATTAATATAGTCATGATAGAAGTATGAAAAAAAGACATTCCAAACATAGAGGAATTTTCATTTTTTGCATCAAAGGACAGAGGGAGAAGGTTCATTTCTTTTTTGAACCACTTAAGTGCAATATTTTGAGGAGCCTTGCCCTGTTCAATTGCTTTGTTTGCGGCAAGACCACTATCAAATTGACTAACTCCTTGTCTGATCTCTTCTAGGGCATTTTCTTGTTTTGGATAATCTAGACTTTGCTCAGAGGCACCAAGCTCTTTTACTCCCTTATTAATGAGTCTTCTACCTTCTTCAATCCTTAAATTAGCTGCTTCTACGATTTCTTTTTTTTTGTCTTCGGTTAGTTCTTTTAAATTCATCATTTTCGGGTATATATCCCAAGTATTAGATGAATTAGCACCACAGTTTCCTCCAGGGCATCCCTTCATCATGCCGCCCATACCTTTGCCCATCATGCCGCCCATACCTTTGCCCATCATGCCGCCCATACCTTTGCCCATCATGCCGCTCATGCCTTTGCCCATCATGCCGCTCATGCCTTTGCCCATCATGCCGCCCATGCCTTCGGCACTTTTTTCAATTTCAGTTGGGGAGGAATGACTTTCAGCGCTGTTACCTAAGTTATCTTTTGATTCACTAGACTGTTCGCCACTGTAAACTTCTGGGTGGTGGCTTTTGTGCTCCTCATCTGAAACTTGAGCGAGTGAATGCTGAAGTAAACAAATTAAAAAGAAATAAAAAGCTAAACCTATCTTCATTCAAGTACCTTGGGAATATTAATATCTANCTTAAATTATTTAGTCGCATGATNAGCTTTTGATGCATGCTAAGCTTTACAGGCTCTTTAAGGTTCTTCTTGTAGTCAGATCGACTCTCTAATAATTTTTGTAAAGCAAGTAGAGCATCCCTGCGAGTAACAATACCCATCAAGTGCCCCTCTGAATCAACAACAGGAGCTGATCTAATGTGTCTTTCAATGAAGAAATTATCTAGCTCAAAAATGTCCCATTCAGCTTTGGCCGTATAAACTTCTTTTGACATTATTGAATCGACTGTCGGGTTTCTCTGTTCATCAAAAAATAGACAATTTCCCATGCATTTCATAGANTCACTTTCGGATATAAAGCCAACNACTTCANTAGACTCATTAATTACTGGAGCTGATGATATTCGATGCTCATTGAAAACTCTAACCACATCAGAGGTTGAATGATCAGCGTGAAAGGCAATTATGTTCTTAACAATTATTTCACTAACTTTTGGTATAATCATTTCTTTGTCCATCAGAAAACTCCAATTTTTATTTTATTTCTCTAACCTGAGAGTATTTGGGATATGCGGAATCAAAATCCCCGTTAAAGTAGTATTTAAAGTAAAAATAAGTCGTACAGACTAATGCAAAGACAGAAGCAACACTCATGATATAACCAGCTGCCTTTACAAGTTTTGAATCTTCTTTTTTCCCATAGTGAATTACGATTAAACCAATACCTAAGACCAAAAATTCAACCATAAATGCTATGTCACCTAAAAACTCTGCCATTACTTATCCTTCCTTTTAACTATTTTATAAACTAAATAAGCAACCCCAAAAAACACAATGGAACTTACTATACTAATTAGCATATAGTGGTCATGAATTTAGTTATTATGCCATTCCATCATTCTTTAGACTTCGCTGCTTTCTTTGTTAAACAACTCACCCCATTTGGGAATATAAGCAGGCACATTCTTTTTATAGTCTAAATACTTCTCACCAAATTCTTTAATCATATGCTCTTCTTCTTTTTTTCCAAGTCGATGATACATATAAAGAAGAATAGGAAACATTGCGATAGTTAGAAGTGTTGGCCACATTAATAAAAATCCGAACATAATCGCTACGAAACCTATATATTGTGGATGCCTAACTTTTGCATATAGCCCTGTTGTCGCAAGTGTATGATTCTTTTGAGCTGCATGAAGGACTTTCCATCCAGAAGACAGCATTATGAATCCCAAAACGATAAAGACATTAGCAGCAATATGAATTGGATGAAAATGTGGATCAATTTTAGAATCAATAAAAGCATTCCACAGGTGACCATTTTCATGAGAGAAAATATTTAACCCAGGAAATTTTTCACTCAGCCAACCTGAAAGGAAATAAATAGTAAGTGGAAATCCATACATTTCAGTAAATAGGGCCAGAATAAAAGCAGAAAAAGCTCCAAGGGAACGCCAATCTGTTGCACTTTTAGGCTTCGTGAAACTAAATGCAAAAATAATAAAAATTGCTGAATTTAAAATAACTAATGTCCAAAGACCATATCCTGATTCACCGTGCATTATGTTCCTCCTTTTTACTATCATGGCTACATTCCTCATTGTTGTTATGAGAATGATGGCCCCCATGTCCTCCATGTCCATGCCCTCCATGCATAAATATGTGCATCAAAGGGCATAAAAGCAAAATAGAGTATGGTTAAAGTCCCAAAGCATGCTCTAAGTGATATGTGTAAACCCAGTAGCCTAAACCAACAATACAAATTAATACAAAAGGGTTTTTCCAAAAATTTTTAACCTCGTCTTTATTCATATTTTCTCCAGCTATATTTTTGTAGTTCTCAGTCTTAAAGAGTTTGCAATAACAGAAACTGAGCTAAAGCTCATTGCTGCTGCTGCAATCATAGGGCTAAGTAAAAGTCCAAAAGCAGGGTATAAAACTCCTGCTGCCACAGGAACACCTGCGGCATTATAGACAAAGGCAAAGAATAAATTCTGTTTTATGTTTGTCATAGTCGTGCGACTTAACTTTCTTGCCCTTACAATTCCTCTTAAGTCACCTTTGACAAGAGTAACCCCAGCACTTTCCATTGCCACATCTGTTCCTGTCCCCATCGCAATTCCGACTTGGGCCTTTGCTAGTGCTGGAGCATCGTTAATACCATCTCCTGCCATTGCGACAACTTTTCCCTCTGCTTGTAACTTTGAAACAGCCTCAACCTTTTGTTCTGGCAGAACCTCTGCAATTACCTTATCTATACCGAGTTTGTTAGCTACTGCTTGAGCTGTGGTGGCACTATCGCCAGTTAGCATTACTATTTCTAGACCTTCTTTATGAAGTTCATTTATCGCTTCCTGAGTTGTCCCTTTAATAGGGTCAGCAACTCCAACTAGCCCAGCAAATTTACTATCTATTGAGACAAACATTACTGTTTGTCCCTCTTTCCTGAATGATTCAGCTTTTTCTAGAACATTCTCTATGGAAATATTTTGTTGCTCCATTAATGCCTTATTTCCTAAAGCTACTTTTTTCCCTGCAACAATTCCCCTGACACCTTTTCCAGTTACGGATTCAAAATCATTAACTTCCTGAGAAGCGACACTTCTTTCCTCTGCTCCTCTAACGATAGCCTCCGCTAATGGGTGCTCACTTCCTTTTTCGAGACTTGATACTAAAGATAAAAAGTCATTCTCTTGTATCCCTTCATTTGGCAATACTGTAACAAGTTTCGGTCTTCCTTCAGTAAGAGTTCCAGTCTTATCAACAACAAGCGTTGTTACTTTTCTCATAATTTCTATAGATTCAGCATTTTTAAAAAGAACACCCATTGTAGCGGCTCTTCCCGTTGAAACCATTATAGACATTGGGGTGGCTAACCCAAGGGCACAGGGACAAGCAATAATCAAAACAGCTACAGAGTTAATGATTGCATAGGCCATTGCTGGCTCAGGTCCGTAATTAGACCAAACAATAAATGTTACAATTGCTACAACGATTACAATTGGTACGAAGTAACCTGATACAATATCCGCTAGTTTTTGGATAGGAGCTTTACTCCTTTGAGCCTCTGCAACCATATGAATAATCCGAGAAAGTAATGTGTCAGCTCCAATTTTTTGAGCTTTCATTACAAAGCTTCCAGTCCCATTTACTGTAGCTCCGACAACTTTATCTCCCTGAGATTTTTCAACAGGCATTGGCTCTCCAGTAATCATTGATTCATCAATATTACTTTTTCCGTCAATGACTATCCCATCTACAGGGACTTTTTCTCCAGGACGTACTCTTAACTTATCATCCAACTGAACATTTTCTAATGGAACATCTTCCTCTGAACCATCCTCATTTATTCTGCGTGCTGTTTTTGCAGCAAGCCCAAGTAGCTTCTTTATAGCTTCTCCTGTTTGATTTCT
>PASP01000006.1 GCA_002712005.1 Halobacteriovoraceae bacterium | reverse complement strand
TTAAAGTGACCAGAGATAAATTCTGGACCGTTGTCACAGATGATCTGCCTAGGAGTTCCTTTTATCTCTGTCAAAATATCCAAATACCTTACCACATCCTTTGCTTTGAGTTTTTTATCCACCAATATTCCCGGTGCCTCTCTAGTGAAGTTATCGACAACGGTTAGGAATCTCAGTCTTCTCTTTTTAAAAGTCTCATCATGGACAAAGTCAATCGACCACTGATCATTGTGATGAAGGGCTAGAGGCTTGATGAACTTTCCCCTATGAGTACTTCGCTTCCTATGCTTAAAACGACAAGAAAGGCCTAATTCACGGTAAATCCTGTACACCTTCTTCATGTTGACCTCCACTCCTTCTCTTCTTAGCAAGATGTAAATTCTCTTGTACCCAAAGCGAAGATTTTTATAAGCATGATGTAAAATTCTTTTTCTAAGTTCAGAATCATCTTCCTTTACTGAGCTATAACGACAAGTACTTCTGGCAAAATCAAGGGCCTTGCAAGCTCTACGCTCGCTAAAATTAAACTGATCTTTTAGAAAGGAAACCAACTCCTTCATCTTCCATGATCTTAAAGCTTTTTTTTAATGACTTCCTTGAGTGCCTGATTATCGAGACTGAGGTCAGCAACAATTTCTCTAAGTCTCTTATTCTCATCTTCGAGATCTCTCAGTTTTTTTGCCTCTTTTTCGTTCATACCTTCATACTTGGACTTCCAGCGATAGAAGGTAACAGGTGTGATGCCTAGCTTCCTACATGTTGCTTTTACTGTAGCTCCGCCCCTGACTTCTTCAACAGCTTGTATCATTTGTTTTTCAGTAAATTGTTTACGCGCCAATGTATACACTCCTTTCAAGTGGTTTAAATTATTATGTATAAATGTTCAGGTGTATACTTTGGAGTGGACCAAGATTTGGGGAGAAGGCCCGACTTAGCTTTTCTGATATTAGAAAGAGTAATAAATGCGTCTATATAGGATTATCTGTTCTTGGCTTTGCAGAAATTGCCAGGTCCCTTGGAAAAGTTATTCTAGGAGACATTTCTTATTCAGCTTATAGAACCTATCGAGATATTACTCCCGTTAATGAGGATCAGCTTAATAAGATGGGGCTCTATATTGATGAGCTTTCGGCCATTATTACAGATGAGTTTATCGAAATTCTAAATAAGGTGAGAGGGGCAAAGATGGAGCTTACTTTTGCCTTTCAGTCTCCAAGTGATATCGCAAAATACGACCCAGAACTTTGTACCCAAGTTTTAGAAAATACTTCTAATTGGTTTCTTTTTAAGCAGAGAATAAAAGACGGTGCAGGGTTATTTGCGGAGTCTATCGGAACGATGGAGTCAAAGAAGCAGACAATGCGTGTTCAAGACGGGGAAGAGCAGGCCCAAGGATCACAAAGAACAGTTGAGGAGCTGATTGTTCATTCCAATATCTTAAAGAATTTAAATGTTGGGCAATGTGTATTTTTGAGGCACTACCCAACAAAAGTTGATCTTCTTAACGTGAAATATATCGACCCTAAGATTGTTTGGGATAACGTCAAATTTATTAATAAGGAGGTAGTTATCGAAAAAGAGAATGCGAAGGAAACCAAAAAGAACAAACCTTACTCAGTACAAAAACGCAGGCCTTTATTAGTTGAGGGTAGATAATGAAAGCTAGTTTTGTTCCCCAAGGTGTTTATGAGGACATCATCAATATTGTTGGTCAATGGAAAGTCGTGGACATGAAGAGTCTAAGTGAAATGTGTAATTACGATGTTGGATATCATAACCTTTTAAAGAAAGTCCGAAAGCTTGAAACACAGGGACTTATTAAGGGGGTTCTCCTTGGGAGAAAGAATAAACATATTTATCTAACTGATAAAGGCCTTAAGTTTACTGGCCATGATTACACCTATGAGATTTGTGATGAGAACTTAACCCATGATCTAATTGTTAGTCGAGTTCTGAAAGAATTGTTAAAGAACGACTCATTTATGAATGGAAGAATGTTTCATCAAATATCAGGAGATCAGCTCTTACCAGATGCTGAGACCAGCGTGCGAAAGGGAAAGGATGTATTCAGACTTGCATTAGAGGTCGAGCTTACTCAGAAGTCACAAAACAGAGTCAAAGAAAAGTACCGTCGATATGCAACTGGAAGTGTTTTCACTTATGGAGTCTTTATCACGAATAAGGAGACATTATTTAAGACTTACCGACGCTTTTTGGAGGAGATGAAGCAAGATATTCAAGAGGCCATAGTCCTAATACTAGATAAGCAAATGACGGCAACCAAATTTAATTATGAAAAGTCAGAGTGCTTCTATCTAGGGCGAACATTAAGCTTTGAGAGTCTTTTTGGTGATGAGAAAGGTTAAATTAGAGTCAAATGAAGTTAAACAAAATTCGCCCCTGCCATTTTTATAAATGATTTCGGGCCATTATCGAGATGATTTTTGACCTCCCTCCCTCTACCAGTTCGAGAAGGAGGTCAAAAAGTCCCTCTCTATGTCCCTAGTAAAAGAAAATGGCAGGGGCGAATAAGAAAAGAAGGAGTAATTAATAATGAATATGAATGGTGTTGAAAAAGAAGAAAGCTTGGGTGCTGGTGCGAAGCCTGTGCCACCTAAGAAGCGCGGAAGAAAGCCTAAAAATACAAAGACCGAATTCCAAATAAATCCAGATCAGACAAAGTTTTTTGTCGATCTCTCAAAGGATAAGGAAAGTCTTAAAAGAGTAATTGATCTTCTTGTCGCTACTAATAAAAAAGACTACGGCAAAGAAATTACTTTCAAAGACTTGGCTTTGTTTGGAATCGACAAGATTTCATCAAAGGACATTGAGAAGATCCAAGAAGGTAGCTTAAGTAAAAGAGAATTGCTTGAAAGAGCTTGGGAAGAATTCAATAAGAAGAATAAGCAATGCTTATCCTTTGATGATTTTTTACTTAAGAAGGTCGGAATTAATTAAGAGAAGGAGAAATAGAAATGGAAGAGAAGTACGAAATATTTGTTGGAAGGCTTGGTGTTAACCCTGATCTTAGATACACAGCTAAAAAGGAGCCTGTTTGCACCTTATCGGTGGCAGTTAACAAAGAAAATGAAGAAAAGCCTGAGTGGAAGAGGGTTATTGTTTGGGGCAAGCAAGCCGAGCTTTGTAGTCTCTATTTAAAAAAGGGATATGAAGTTTTTGTGCAGGGCCGTGTGAGCTCAAGAGATTATGAAGACAAACTTGGTAACCCTAGAACGATCACTGAGTGGAAGGCCAAGCTTATTGGGTTTCCAAATATATAGAGTGGGGCAAATTCTATGATTTATAAAAACACAGGTTACAATGCATTGGATGATCGATATACTAAGAACTCAGGGGAGCTGTACTCCTCTGAGCTGATCTTTGACAATTTAATATGGTTGACGACGAAAGAAGCTGCTGTTTACTTGCGAAGAAGTGTGAATGCCATTCATACGTTAGTATCACGTCGGAAGCTTCGTGCCAGAAAATTCAGCAATCGCCTTTATTTTAAAAAGGAAGAGCTGGATTACTTGATTGAGACCTCCCAACTTAAAGGAGGTTGATTATGGCAATTATGAAGTATGAAGAAGACGGACAGGTTTTTTGGAGGGTTTATGTTCATGTCAGAAGTAGCACGAACAAACGAAAGCGATTCCAAAAATCCATTTTTCGCTTAAAAACAATTGCAGAAGCTAGACGAGAAGAAAAGAAACTCATTCGCCAATTGTCCATGGAAGTACAAAAGTATGATGGGCTTGGTTTTTGTTGGGATGATGTCGTCCATTTATGGTGGAAGGAAGTTCAAGCAGGATATCTTGGAAGAATTACCGAGCGATCTGCCGAAGGCTACCTTAGTATCATTAACAAATGGACAAAAGACTGGAATGGTCGCCCTGCGGCTGAGCTTACTCGGGCCGATGGGCGAAATCTTTTACAGAGAATGGATAAGGCCAATCTTTCAAAGTCTTATCAAAAGAAGGTCAAAAATATCATAAACAAGGTTTATGATTGGGGTATTGAATTCAGTTTCATCATTGGAAACAATACCTCTCCCTTAAAAGGACTTTTGATAGATAAGGGTGAAGAAAAAGCCCCTGACATTCTCAGTCTTGAAGAGATTAAAAAACTTCTGACTGCGGCAAAAGCGGTGGATCATCACTGGTATCCTGTATGGGCCTTCGCCATTCTCACTGGTATGAGAAGTGGCGAGCTTCACGCAATGACTTGGGATCAGATCGACTTGGAGAAAAATCTCATTATGGTTGATCGATCCTATGATTCAAATGTGAAAAAGACAGGCCCTACTAAAGGAAGATACTGGCGAACCGTTCCCATTAATTCTAGTTTACGTAATCTAATTCTCGATTTGAAGGCAGGCCCTAAAAAGTCGGGAACACATCACGTATTACCTAGAAGTAAAGATTGGGATAACGGAGATCAGGCCGTGCCACTGAGAAATTTTTTAAAATCAATCAATCTCAAGCCAATTAAGTTCCATGCATTAAGAGCTTGTTTTGCGACTCAAATGCTTGCCAATGGTGTTCCGGCCCCTGTGGTGATGAAAGTTGGAGGATGGAAGAAATCATCGACAATGGACATCTATCTACGATTGGCCGGAGTTGATACCAAGGGAGCGACAGACTGCTTACAGTTTGTTCCTGACCAGATCAGTTTTGGGGACAATGTTGTGAGTTTGAAAGATCGGTTCTAACTTGCTGATAATACAAGATTTACATGGTGATAAAAAAAGATTGTGCTACATTGTAGCCCATGCTACAATGTAGCAAGGCTTTAAGGAGAAAGATGAAGCGAGAATTTATTATGGCCGAAAACTTTGAGAAGCAATTGGCTATGTTTCACGAACCTGAAAATTTACTGCTTGATATTGAACAGGAANTTTTTATTGATTTGGAAAAGAATATTTCAAATCGAGATGTGATTGCTGGGACCGGAGGTTTTACCAAACTGAGAGTACCATTACGCTCAGAAGGTCGCGGAAAAAGTGGTTCTGCCAGAGTGATATATTTAGACTCTGAGAAAACTGAATTCACATTTTTGTTTATGATTTATTCTAAAGCTAAGAAAGATAGCATCTCACAGGAAGTAAAAAACTTTTTGAAGATAAAGGCAAAGGAGTTTAAGCAATGGCGTCCAAAAAAGAATTAGTCACAGATGAAAATTTTGAAGACCAGCTTTTAAAATCTGTTAACGAGGTTTCTGAATATATTAAGGGAGAGAGAGATTTAAGAACTCATCTAGCCACCTTTATTAAGGGGCCACCAACGTATTCAAAAACTAAAATTAAAAAGATTCGCTCAGGCCTTGGATTAAGCCAGTCGGTTTTTGCTTCAATTTTTGGGGTAACTACTTCTGCGGTTCAGCATTGGGAGCAAGGATTGAGAGCAATGCNGGCCCCAGCTTGCCGACTTTTAAACTTGATCGAGAAAGACTCTGATACAGTTTTTGAACTGATTACAGATGATAAAGCGTCTTAAAATAATTCAAGGTGAAACGAATGAACAAAAAGAAAGAATTTACTTTTGAACCTGATGTTTTTGAAACTTTTTACAATCTGAGCATTGATCTTAATATTTCTTTAAAGGATTTAATAAATAATGTCCTTAGGGCATATATTAAGAATCAATCGACAAGGACAGTTTGTAGTGATGATCCAATATCCGAGCTTTTAACTTTAAGAGAGAAAGAACGAAAACTGCTTAAAGAAATTAAAGAATTGGATTTATTGGAAGAACTTTCAAAATAAGCAGAATTAACTCTTTCAAAGTTTCTTTTCTTCAAAATCCCTCTAAGCGAGGGATTTTTTGTAGTCAAAAAGCTCAATTTTTATGTCGTTCAATCAGAGCATTTTTATGCTAAGTTTGGCTAAGTGATTTTTTAAAACACTTTAATAATAGCAACTTAGGGACGATTCTAAAGAATCCTCCATTTTCCTTATTTTCACCCATCATTGCTTTCAGACTCTCGATTCATACTCAGTCACATACTATTCGTATGCTCCTTCGCATTCACTCGGTCTTCAAGCAAGCATGGGTAAAACTAAGAAAAATGGAATTCTTAAATTTTGAAGTTTAAGAATTCTTTTCCACTTAATTCTAAAGCGACTCTGGTTGTAAGTTATAATCGTACTGATCCATTTATAATGGGAGTCTAGCTTGGGTAATCCTTTTTCAAGAGTTGGAGTTTTCTTCATTTCTATTCTTCTCTATTCGAATAGTGTTCTTTCTATTATTTATAAAAATGATATTTTAGAATTTGATCTATTGGACTCTTGGAAGTGTGATTATGAGGAGAATATGTGGACCTGCTCTAGGGCAGGTAAAGATCCTAATATTAAACAAGAAATAGTAGTCAAAATTAAAAGAAGAGGTGCAAACGACACTCTAATCCACTATCTCAGGAAGAGAAAAAGACAAATTTCTCAAACTCAAAATCACTCCAAGCAGTTTAATTCTAACTTAAGCACAAACTCCTTAAAGGAAATTCTTGAAAGGAAATGGGTTGAATCACTAATCGTAGGAATAAATGACAAAAATGAATATGACTACTTCTTGGCAACAACAGAAAAGAATACGGCCCTTTTTATAACTTTCAGGACTAATCAACATTCATATAATAATATTAAATTTAATATTAACTGGATTCTATCCTCTATAAAGATAACCCCTGAACCACTATCCACTTGTTTTTTTATTCCTGATGAGAATCAAGTTGGGGGATGTATTGTTTCTGGGAAAATGGATTGTGGAGAATAGCGACAAGACTCTTGTAGAAGAGCATGGGACGAATATTAAAGGAGCTTCTAGTGCAGTTTTCGATTTCTATATTTACTGCTTTATTCTTATCCACTTTCCTTTACGGATGTTCATCGTCTCCTCAAGAAAATATACCATATTCCTATCCTCATGCAGTAAGGATTATACTTATAAATAATGTTCCAGAATTTAGAACTTGTTATAGCAATGAATTAAATTCAAATCATAACTACAAAGGTTTAGTGAAATTAATTTTCACCATTGGTTCTGAGGGAAGAGTTTCGAAGGCCAATGTAACGAATGATAACGGCATGTCAAAAGAGCTAAAGAGTTGCTTAGTTGAAAAACTAGCTCAAATCAGATTTCCAAAACCTGATAAAAGAGGTGTCGTTAAAGTTATACAGCCAATGAACTTTTATCCAATTCAATAATTTGATATTCGTTTTTGAACAGGAAAGAAGTGCATGGCACATTTCTCATATGGATAATCTTTATAGGGTATCTATTTCCACGTCCCGTAAGTTTTATGAAATTTGAGCTTGGAAGCCATTGTGTTTTTTACCTTGCCTTGAGCGATTGCATTTCTAAAGGCCTCTTTTATGAAGGAAATAATATTCTTATTAAACTTTACCCATCCTCAGTGCTAATTAGCTAAAAGTTACATGGTAATTTTATAAAAAAATTGACCTATAATAAAATTGCCTTCATGATAACCGTAATGATTAAAATAATTTCGTGTCTACTCTATTCCTTTTTGATGGTTTTGATGCCGTTGGCAGCTATTGGTGTAGATATTCACGAAGCATTGTCTCACCACCATCATCATGAGGTTTCTAGTGATCATGGCGAAGAACATTTACATCATAATCATGATAACGTCTCAAATGAAGTCAGTAATATTCTTAGTGAATTAGTCTTTCATTCTCAAAGTGATCACACTGAGAATCATAAACATTTCAAGTCTGATTCATCTCTATTTACGAATAATTCAAGTGCCGACAATAAAATTAAAAGAAATTCCCATTTTATTCGTATTGCAGCTATTCAAAGTATTGATTATCAGCTGCTTAAAAATCATTACTATAATGATATTTGGCCATCCCTCTATGATAAGGTCTTTAAACCCAGTCCCCATCATTTTAGAAGTCTCCCTCTTTTAAATTAAGCCTTTAAATTCATTGTATTTTATGAATTTATAAATTCTTATCTCTAAGGATTACTTGTGCTTAATAGAATTATTTCTTTATCTTTAAATAATAGATTACTTGTTATTTCCCTTGCTGCATTTGTAGCCGTATATGGTTTTATTTCTTTAAAGAGGCTCCCTGTAGATGTCTTCCCGAATTTAAATAAACCTAAAGTCACTATCATCTCTGAGAGTCATGGTTTTGCGCCTGAAGAGGTTGAGACACTCGTTACGCTACCCCTTGAAACTGCTATGATAGGTACATCAGGGGTTACAAGAGTACGATCATCTAGCGGTATGGGAATCAGTATTGTCCATGTAGAATTTGAATGGGGGACTGATCCTTATCGCAATAGACAACTTGTGAATGAGAAGATTCAACAAGTTCGAACGCGACTACCTGAAGAGGTTATGCCTACTATGGCCCCTATCTCCTCTATTATGGGTGAGATTTTATTTCTTGGACTTCAGTCCAAAGACGATAGCGAAGTTTCAAATCTCGAACTCCGAGAACTTGCTGACTGGGTGATAAGGCCACAGCTTCTTTCAATTGCGGGAGTGAGTAATGTCGTAGTCATTGGTGGTGGCAAAAAACAATTTCAAATTAAGATTGATCCAGAAAAATTAAGNCAAAGGAATATTTCACTAGAGGAGCTAGTTAAAAATATTAAACATCTCAGTGAAAATACGACAGGCGGATTTGTTGATCGTAATAAGAGTGAATTTCTTATTCGTATTATCGGACGAGCTGAACTTGTAGAAGATCTTAAGGAATCAATTGTGGGAATGCATTTAGGGATTCCGGTTAAACTTGAAGATGTCGCCCAAGTAAAAATAGGTGCACAGCCTAAACGCGGAGACGGGAGTATTAATGGAATGCCTGGAGTTATTTTAACAGTGCAAAAACAACCTGATGCTTCAACGATTGATGTAACTCAGCAGGTCGAAGAGCTAATAGGAAAGATTAAGCCTCAGTTGCCAGAGGGGGTAGTTCTTCATGATGATCTTTTTAAGCAGTCCAAATTTATTGAAAATTCCATAGATAATGTTAAAGAAGCCCTTAGAGATGGCTCCATTATGGTGGCCATTGTCCTNTTTATTTTTCTCTTAAACTTTAGAAGTACATTTATCACATTAACAGCGATTCCCTTATCGTTTCTTTTAACGACGATTATTTTCGATACTTTTGGAATGTCAGTGAACACGATGACTCTTGGAGGTCTGGCCATCGCTATCGGGGAACTTGTTGATGATGCTATTGTCGATGTGGAAAACGTTTTTAGGCGGCTAAAAGAGGCCAAGGATAGTGGTAAAAAGTTTAACCCACTTGATGTGATTTATGTCGCCTCCAAAGAAATTCGAGGAAGTATTGTTATTTCCACTATTATTGTGGTTCTTGTTTTTATTCCTCTTTTTTACCTCAGTGGAATTGAAGGGAAGCTCTTTATCCCTCTAGGGGTATCCTATATTGTATCACTCCTTGCTAGTCTTGTAGTCTCTTTAACAGTAACCCCTGTTCTTTGCTCTTACTTACTTCCTCATGCTAAAATCATGGAGCATGGAGATGGAAAACTTGTCTCTTTTTTTAAGGGGCTTGATCGAGCAATTCTACTTCGAATACTCGATCGTCCCAAGCTTATCATTTCTTTATCAATGATACTTCTTATAGGTGCTTTATCATTACTTCCTCTTATGGGACGTAATTTTCTTCCCTCCTTTAATGAAGGGACGGCAACTATCGGTGTGGCGGCGTGGCCGGGNATTTCACTCCAAGATTCAAATACGATAGGGAAGAAGGCCGAAGATCTAATGCTCTCTGTCCCAGAAGTGAAGAGTACGGTTAGGCGCACAGGGCGTGCGGAAATGGATGAGCATGCTGAAGGCGTTCACTGGAGTGAAATTGATGTTGACTTTCATGAAGGTGGGCGAGATCGAGAGATTGTCCTGAAAGAGATTCGTGACAAGCTCGCTACTATTGAAGGTACTTATGCCAATATCGGACAGCCCATTAGCCACCGACTTGATCACCTGCTCTCGGGGGTTCGTGCCCAGCTTGCTATTAAAATCTTTGGTCCCGATCTTAATACATTAAGGCGTCTTGGTAAGTCTCTCGAAAAGAAATTAACGAATGTAGACGGTCTAGCAGATCTTCAGCTAGAGCAGCAAGTGATCGTTCCTCAGATAAAAATTCATCTCTATCGGGAAGATGCGGCCAAATACGGTATCAAAATCAGTGACTTGGTTTCCCATCTTGAAGTGGCGCTCAATGGTATTGAAGTAGGAAAGGTTATAGAAAAACAGAGGATTTTTGATATTGCGCTTCGTTTTCAAGAGTCAACAAGGGAGAATCTAGAGGAACTGCAAAATATTGTAGTGAGAGTACTTCCAAGTGGAGAGAGAATAAAACTTTCTCAAGTGGCATCTGTGTATGAAAGTGATGGCCCAAACATAATCAATCGTGAAAATGCTTCGAGAAGAATAGTCATTCAGGCCAATTCGGGAGGAGTCTCCTTAGATGTCCTTGTTGTAAAAGTGCGGGAAGCACTTTCTGAATTAAATCTTCCGACGGGTTATCATGTTGAACTTGGAGGACAGTTTAAAAGTGAAGAGGAAGCTTCTAAGCTGATTACCTTTTTAGGTATTATTTCACTTTTGGGTATTATTGTCTTTCTCTATGCGCATTTTAAAAGCTTAATGATGAGCTTTCAAGTTCTCACGGCCATTCCATTGGCCTTGATAGGTAGTATCGTAGGAATTTATCTCACTGAAAGGGTTCTTTCGGTGGCCACCTTGATTGCCTTTATTACTCTTTGTGGAATTGCTTCACGAAACGGTGTTTTGATGATTTCTCACTATCTCCAACTCTTAGTTGAAGAAGGAAAAGAGTTTAATAAAGAGACCATCATACAAGGGTCACAGGAGCGATTGATTCCTGTTTTTATGACAGCATTAACGGCCATTTTTGCTCTTTTTCCCATCCTCCTTTCTAAAGGTGATCCAGGGAAAGAGATTTTATACCCCGTTGCCGTAGTCATTGTAGGGGGACTCATTACATCTACAATCTTAGATATTCTAGTCACTCCTGTCGTCTTTTATGGTTTTGCAAAAAAAGCTGTACTTAAAATGAAGGAAGAGAAAAATGATTAATTTAAATTCTATTCTTATTTTCGTAATTACAATGACCTCAATCGTTTCATTATCTACTTATGCTGTTGAGTATGATCTTGAAGCTTCCTATCAAAATGGATTGTCTTATCATCCAAATGGTAAAATTTTAGAGTCGGAACTTAATGAACTACGTTTAGGAATCAGNAAAATTAAAGCCGATTATATGCCTGAAGTTTCGGGAGTAGTTGGAGGTGAGAGAAGACAAGCATTAGATGACTCTAGTGTTAATTCAACCCGCTTTGTCGCCGAATTACGTTTTAAGTATAATCTTTATCGATTTAATCAAACATCAGATCAGTTGGATGCCTTAGAGAAAATGATTTCTCAAAAAGAGTCCCAAGCTCGATGGTGGAAGAATGACCTCTTGAGGAATCTGAAGGCCCTTTTCTATAGTGCTGAGGCCATTAGTCGAAAAATTGATCTCATTAATAATGAAATTAAATACAATTCAAAACTTACTCAGATGGTTAAAAAAAGAAAATTAAGTGGTCTTGTTGGTGATTCGGATCTCTATGATATCTCTCTTAGGAAAGATCAGATGCAGACGACCCTTATTGATTTAGAAGAAGAGCAAGACCATTTGTTTGATCAAATTAGAAAGCTAAGTTTTCTCTCTCATGACACTAAGATTAAGGTCTCTCCCTTAGATTACCATCCTCATTTTAACCTTTCTCTTGATCAGCTTGTAGAGCAGGTCAAGAGGACTAATAAAGAAGTGCGAATGAAAATTCTTGAAAGTGAGGCTAGTATGGCGAAACTTCAAGAAATTAAGAAAAAGAGACTTCCCAAAGTTAACCTTATGGGAAGATACGGTAATATGAGAATTGATGAACAATATGCCAATAAAGGGACAGAGGGTCTAGTTGGTGTCTATATCGATATTCCAATTTTTGATGGAGGGAAAAAATCAAGTACAAGAGAAGTTTATCAAGAAAAGCTCAAACAGAAGCAATTGTCAGTTACTGCTTTAAAAGAAAACCAAATCATTGAAGTCACGCATAAATATGAACTTTTGAATAAAATCCATAAGCGGATTGATCTTTTAAACGAAAGCTCTAAAAGAGGAAAAAAATACTTTAAAAGTGTGCTTAGTGAATATGACCGTGGTGTTAAAAACTCACTTGACCTCGTGAGTGCAAGAGATCGAGTTTTTAAACTGAGCTTAGATTTAATTGATTCCAATGAAAAATACTTATTAACCGGCCTAATGATAGAAAAATTAACAGGCGAAAATTTACAGGAGAATTTATGAAAAAATTATTAGCAATGACTCTACTTTTAACAAGTTTAAATCTTTTCTCACATGATGAAGGACATGGTCCTGCTATCACAGATGAAAGTGTCTATGGTGGGAAGGTAACAGCCATCATTCATGAAGGTGATGTTAATAAAGGAAGAAAGGCAGATATGGTCTACAAAGCCGAACTTGTCTATGAATCGCGTAAGCCAGCAGTTAAACTCTATCTTTTTGATAAGAATATGAAAGCTCTTGATCTAACCAATTTCGCAAAGACTGTTAATGCTGTTCTTATCGAACACCACAATGAACAGAAGTTTTCTCTAGCTCTTGATAAATCTGGAAAATTCTATTCAGGATCAAGGCCACTTAATAAACGTGTTCCTTTTAATATTGATGTAAAAATAGATAAAGGTAATGAAAAGCTTTTTGGTGCCTTTGATGGCCTAGATTAGTGTATTTTATTGCGGCGTCATTTTGGCGTCGCAAATTATCTAATTGTCTGAAATTATGTAATTGCAATACTGTTAAACTATATACTCCTCGATTTTAATCAAAGATTCTCCTCCATTTTACTTATTTTCACCTATCATTGCTTTCAGGCACTAGGCTCATACTTAGTCACGTACTATACGTTTGCTTCTTCGTATTTATTTTTAAGTTTAAGAATTCTTTTCCACATAATTCATCTGTTACTATGGTCGTAAGTTATAATTGTACTGATCCATTTATAGTCTAAAATAGGGAATCGACTTGAGATTTAAGAATTTAGTAACCATATTTTTACTCACTTATTTCGGAACAATTTTTAATGCAATTGCAGAATATAAGAAGAACTGTCTTTTTGAGATTTGTGATGGAGATAAAATTAAAGATATAGAGGAGAAAAGATACCGTAGGCAGTATTTCGTGTATAAGTTTATGTATTCAAAGAGGATGAAATTCAATGGTTATGATTCGGAAGTAGCAGCTTATTTTAAAGATCAATACAGTACTGTATGTGATAAAAGTATAAGAATCTATTTTGATAAATGGGATAAGAGAATGATTGAAAAGCTAATTAAAGAAATTATTCCCTCCGTTAGTTTCAAAGAACCTCTATCTGAGTTTGCACCCACTTCAAGAGTGTTTTATTTCAAAGTCTCTGCCAATAAAGAACTAAGTGATTTTATTAAATATGCAAAAGGAAGTGAACAAAGCATGATAAGGATCAGCTTAGGACCAGAATGTGTAATGATAGATAAAAAGAATGATTACTTTCGTGGCAAAGATAATTTTGAGAATCATGAGAAATTCTATAAATCATTAATGAATATACGTTATATACAATGAACGGAGCATGCAATGTCTTTACATAGCAATGCTAACTATAAGTTTTTAAAAATAGTTTAGTCTCATAAATAATTCTATATAAGAAGTTGTTGATAATAATCCCTATATTCTCTTATTTTTAAAAGTATTCTTCTTTTTATCTTCTTTCTTATTCTATCGTCTTTTCCAATTGAAGGGTTAGTAGGTGACCTGTAAAAAATTGAGGTATTGATTTTCATAAAAAAGAATCTTTTTTTTGTAATTAACAATAAGAAAAACTCTATTGATCTGTCTTTCCATGGAACTAAGCTACAAAGACAAATATCCATATACTTCTAAATTTGATGAAGACCGCAGCAGAGTAAGCCAGCTTCTGCTCTAGTAATACAAAGTGAATCATATGAAAGGTACCAAAGGGGCAAGGGACTTCTTTGTTTATAAACTGTAATTCGCTAATTAATTTAGTCCGATAGTAGATAAGTGTTTGTTTCTATTGAGTTCGTTTTAAGAGGGTGTGCCAAAATTTTAGCATTTACTCTATCTTCTAAGATCATGACTAATTTTATCCGATAAGAAGACTATGTTCAGAAAATATCGAACTTATTTTTATTTAGTTCTTTTTCTATTTTCGTTGCTACTGAATTCATGTGTTGGTTTATTTAATGAAATAGAATTAAGTTTTAAATCTTCAGGCGAAGCAGCTGGTACAGAGAATTATTCTTATAGTGGAAGTCTCGATACCAGTTTTGGAACTGCTGGTTTTGCCGCTTTTGATCCCTTAAGTAGCTATACTATAACTCGGGCCGAATCAGTATTGGCCGGAGATGGTCGGATTATTTCTGCCTTTATAGATGGAGCTGATGATTCAAAATTTGTCCTTGTGGCCATGAATAGTGAGGGAGTCATTGATACAACTTTTTCGTCTAACGGATACTATGAGTTATCCTTTGCGAATATTACCTTCGAAAGTTTTACGACACCTATATATGATAATGATACAAATTCTATCTATGTGGGACTTCAAACACTAGATAGTTCTGACAGTACATATAAAGGCAGACTCGTTAAGATCGACCTTACAACCGAGCAAATCGATACAGGTTTTGGAACAAGTGGATACGTGGAAGTCGATCTTTGTGTAAATTCCACAAATAGTAATTGTAGTGATCCTCAGGTGATAAATATTTCTGATAATTATATCTACATGGCGATCAATACTCGTCCTCCTGCTCCTAATAATACATCGGGTTCAGATAATTATATTTCAAAGATCAATAAGCAAACCGGTACACTTGATTTAGGATTTGCTGATTCTGGTCACCTCTATATTTCTCTTGGTACTCAGTCCGAGAGAATTAAAGGAATAGACTTTTACAAAGATGATATTCTAGCAACGGGTTATTTATGGGACGGTTCTCTCTCTCAGCATAGATTGGCGATTGGAAGATATTCTACTTTTGATGGATCACCTTACCCTGATCTTAGTGGCAGCGATGGTATCTTCTATTATGAGAATAATTTATTTGTGAGTGAAGAAAAGACTTCGAGTTCAATAGTAAGAGGTAAGTATCATTACCACTATGGCTTTGGCGGAAATGCTGACAGCACACGTAGTCCACTTTTAATTAAAATGGACTTATCAACTATGACTTTAGTTTCTAGCTTCGGGAGTAGTGGTTTATTTAATACTAATATAAGTTCCGATGCTTCTTATACTCAGCAGATTATTACAACTCAATGTTTTGATCCTAGTGGAAATATCATGATTGCAGGAAGGGCCGTTACAGCGAGTGATACTTATCCTTTTATCGCCTCCCTCTCTTCTGATTTAGGTGAGTTTAATAGTGATTTCATGTCATCTAATGACGGTCGAGTCATCTTAGCAGATGGCATTGGGACGTCAGGACGAATTATTTGTTCATCAGATGGCTTCTATCTCTTAGGAATGAAAAATAGCGTCTTTGGTCTAAAATCCTTTAAATGAAAAAGGCCTAAAGGTTTCTCATTAGATTAACTATTTTAAAAGAAACTCTAGTATTGATTTGGTGAACTTCTTCTTAAAAACAGCAAAGTGAGCACCACCTTTTATTTTATAATGCTCTACTTTAGCTTCACAGTCCTCAAAGGCATATCTTTCGGTTTCTTTCCCTTTTACAAAATTTGAAGCATTAAAAACTTCAGGTTTTTTTTCTAAGCTCCCTTTACAGCCATTATGATTGGCCCAGCGAGTTACATGGTCAATAGCGGAAACATGGGCTGTTTTACCGTTATCAAATCCTTGATAGCGAATGGTTTCATCTTCTGTTCCATGAATATGAAGGACCTTAATAGGTCTATTGTGAGAACATTCTATTTTATCTTTTAGAAAGAGTTGTTGATCTTTTCCTCTTAAATCACCGGTCCCTGAAATAGTAACAATTCCAGCGATCGGTAGATCACTTTCACAAGCAATCTTTGATGCTAGAAAAGCACCATTTGAGTATCCAATGAGATATATCTGACTAAGGTCAATTCGGCCTATTTCAGGAGATGTCGTAATACGATGAATTAAATTTTTTATATAGGATACATCATCAACGATTTGAGGATCAAAGTTACAACAAAATTCAGAGGCATTCCAAAACCTCTTACCCTCATTATTTTTGATTCCATTTGGTGCAGTATAGACGTAACCAAATTGATTTTCGTAGTGTCCGAGTCGAATATAATACTTTTGAATAAGAGAGTTCCCACCATAACCATGAAGCGATATTAGAAGAGGCCATTTTTCCTTTTTTTCGAATTTACGTGGGAGCTTTACTCTTACATCCGTTCTTCTTTCTGACTGAGCCTTTAGTTTTATGGTCTTTGCATTGCCATTGAAAGATAATCCAAAAAAAAGTCCAACAAATATGAGTAGGTTAGAACGGTTAATCATAGCTTGTTCCTATACTGTATTAATTATCATAAAAGCCTAGACTACCTTTTTGTTATACTTAAGTAAGTGTAGGCGTATTTTTTTTATGTTTTCTTCGTTTATAACCTATCAGCTTATTTGTATCTAAGTATTTTCCTGTAATAAATATAAGCTGTTGGTAATTGCTATACAACGAAAGGTTATTTAATTAGTCTCGTAGCCTATAAAATTGAAGCTATTGATATTAAAGGTAATGGATTAAATCATGAATATTAAGTTCTTTTCAGTCTTATTGATTTTATTGATTTCATTAAATACTAAAGCTGATACTTATAATAAATATCTTAAGTGCTGGTCATCTGATCAACAATTTGTTGTGCTCGCTCAATGGAACTCGACGTTTGAGATGCTTCCTTTGTATATGAAATTAAATGATGAGAAATATGATCTCACTGGTGAAGATTATTTATCCGTTATATCTTATCAACCCAATGGTTTTAATTTTAGAATCTATCAAAACGACCAAGTTGGAATCTTCATGCAAATGGCCATTAGAACTTTTGTCTCTAACCAATCGACTGGAATTGCTAAAGGATTTGATTTAGGCTTAACTGATGTAACTTGTAATCTAAGTGAGTCTGTTAGGAATTAAATAATATTACGGCATTTAATCCTTCAGCTTTTTATTTAAAAAGAGAATTCCTCGCTTTAGAGCTTCCTTAGAAAAAACGAAAGTAAAAGCATGACCCCAAAAATCAACGGAGTAAGTCTCAATATCAATTCCTAATAGTTTCGCTCGAGCATCAAGACTTGTCATTTGTTCATGGCCAACCAATTCGTCCTCCTTTCCATGATAGAGAAAGAGTGAAGGGGCGTCCTTATGAAGTTGGGTAATAGGGGAGGCATCAAGCCAACCTTGGATATTTTCATCACGTCCATAGCCCATGTATGGTGTGATCAAAGGGGAGTCTGGCCACCAGGTGAAGTCATAGGGACCTCCGCCTGCTACGACGGCCTTGATTTGTGAATCTTTTTTAAGAGCATGCATGAGGGTGATTTGAGCACCTGATGAGTAGCCCCATAATGCGATTTTTTCTAAGTTCATCTTTTCTTTATAAGAAGCTTTTATGAAATCGATTGCCTTCGCGAGATCATCAATTTGAGCGGGGTAATTAAATTGAGGAGCAAAACGATAACTGATATTAAAGACATTATAACCATGGCTAGCTAAAGATTCAGCTAGATTATTCATATCATGATGGCTTCTACTCGACCAACTCCCTCCGTGAACTGTTATAATTAGAGGTGCATTTTGGTCTTTGGCCAAGTAGAGATCACCTATTTGTCTTTCGTATTCTCCATATCTGACCTTTTTAATTACATCAAACTTAAGTGTTGATTTGTAGGTTGCACAAATACTAAGAATTAAGGAAGTAAGTATTGTTTTTAGACTCATAGGATAGCTACTTAATGGGTTGTTATATAAATTTAACCTTGATTTTTTGAGGTTAATTTTTGTTTGCAAAAATAGTAGTTCTTTCAAAATACATGATAAAGAGGATAAAGCTATAGTTAAATCTAAGATAGGGTTTATTTCCATAAGATATATCTGATGTGCCTAGCATTTTTGGCGTTATACATTTTTATAATGATGAGTATCCTCTTGTTATTTCGTTAAACTTGACCCAAATGTAGAAATAGCTTCCACCGTTTTAAGTTATAAGGTTTACTATATGAGTATTAGATAAAAGGGAGAAATAAATGAAAGTTTTGACCATTCTATTTTTTAGTTTCTTATGTATTCAGGGATACGCAGTAAGTTCAGGTTACCCAAGTAAGGTTGTGGGCTTTCATAAAGATATAATTAAAAATAATTCTTTCTTCTTCTCTAAAAGTAATTCCTATAGTCGTCCGAATACTAGCGAATATGTGAGATTTGATTTAAATATAAAAGAGACAGGTTTTTACGATCTCTATGCTGATGTTATTGCTCAAAATGGTAAGGAGAATTCTTTCTTTGTACGTGTGAATGATGGAAGTGTTAATAAGTGGCATATTCCTTTAAGTTCAAAAGAAACAAGAAGAAAGGCAGTTAGTAAGGTATTTTTAAAAAAAGGGAAGAATCTAATCTATTTTTACTCCAGAGAAAGTTATACTATGATCGCTGATATCGCGGCAAAATTTCTTTTCTATAATGAATCACCAATCCTTTCTAATTCTATAATATATAATATTGGTTATCCTTCAAAATATAGGGGGGTGAAAAAAGAAAAGATAGAAGGTAATACCTTTTTTTATGGAGAAAGAAGCTCTTTTGATAAAAATAATTTAAATGATTTTATTGAATTTAACGTTGAAGTTAACGATCCGGGATTCTATTCGCTCGATGCCAATGTGATAGCCCCTGATGGTCAACGTAATTCTTTCTATGTAAAAGTTAATAATCGTTTTGCTCAATTATGGTCCTCAGGATATACAACTCAACCATCATTTAAGAGAGTTAATTCAAAACTCTATTTGCCTAGAGGTAAGAGTAAAATCGTTTTTTATGTAAGAGAGAAGAACACTAAAATAGCTGATTTAAAATTAAGTTTTAGATCAACTGCTAAGTCTAGTTTTACTCAACGTTTTACAGGTTCAACTCAGGAGACTCGAAGTCATCGTTTGCTTGAATTTGTTGAAGATGATCAAGTTATTCGTGCTTCTTATGAGCCTTATGAAAGTGGGAGTAGAAGAGTTTTATACTCTTACGATGTTAGCCGTTCAAATGAATATACCCTTTCCTATCGTGTGAAATTTGATAAGAATTTTGAATTTGTGAAAGGCGGAAAATTGCACGGAGTTGGACCTCTTGTTAAGACAACTGGCTGTAGACCAGAATCTAAAGAAGGCTGGAGTAGTCGGGTGATGTTTGGAGCTGAGGGAAGAGTTAAACTCTACCTCTATGAACAGGACCGAAAGCAGCGTTGTGGTCGTGGTGTATCAACAATTTCTGATTTTAAATTTGAGACGGATCGTTGGTACACGGTTTCTATTTATACTAAGTTAAACTCAAGAGGTGATCGCAATGATGGTACGGCCAAACTCTATATAGATGGTGTGCAGTTGGCACAAGCTGATAATCTGCGTTTTCGAGGAGTCATTAATAACAATACAGAAATTCAATCCTTTCTCTTTTCAACATTTCATGGAGGAAGTAATGAAAGTTGGAGTCCAAGTCAAACAGTTAAAGCTAATTTTGATGACTTTGTTATGGTGAAAGGAGATTATCCTCGTAGGTAGAATTTGTTTTTGATTTTAGAAAATCAATAAAGGCCCTAAGTGTGGGGGAGATATGTTTCTTATGGGGGTAATATAAGTAAAAGCCCGTACTCTGTGTCTTGTATGATTCTAAGACGATCTCCAGTTTACCAGTTTTAAGGTCTTCTTCTACACATCCTCTTTCTGTGTAAACGATACCTTGGTGGCCAAGAGCAGCCTGTCTAATATGTTCCGAATTATTAAGTATAAGATTTCCGCTTACTCTTACAGTGAATTCTTTACCGTTGTCTTCAAATTCCCACTTGTCATAGATTCCCGCAGCAGAGCCAAATCTAAGACGAACACAATTGTGATGAAGAAGATCTTTAGGATGTTTGGGTCTACCTGCTTCATTTAAGTATTGAGGACTGGCCACCGTTATAAAGTCTATAGGACCAAATAATTTTAAAGCGATAAGATCTTTTGCTATAATGTCATCAACTCTTATCCCAGCATCAAAACCTTGTTCAAAAATATTGGTTGCTTGATCATCAGAGAAAACTTCTAGTTGGACTTCTGGATACTGTTTGAGGAAATTGTAAATATCATCCTTAAGGTAGTATTGGTAAAATATGACGGGAGCATTGATTCGAAGGGCGCCTGTTGGTTTATTTCCGAGCGTTCTTACAGAAGCTTGTGCTTCAATAATTTCTTCCATTGCTGGCAAGGCCCGAGTTAAAAAGGAATGGCCTGCCTCAGTTAGATTCACACTTCTTGTGGTCCTTGTAAGTAAAGTTACTCCCATTCTATTTTCAAGTTGGTTAATCATTCGACTGATGGCCGGGGTGGATACTCCAAGTAATTCAGCAGCTTCTTTAAAACTCTTATTCTCTGCTACTAATTTCAAGGCCATGAGGCCATCAAATTGATCTTTTTTCATTATTTCACTTTAGTTAACGATTCATTAATAATTATGCCATTTATTGTAACAATTATCTATCTTATTATCTTTAGAACTTAGGAGGTCGAGATGATGCATCCATCAAAAATAATATTAATATTCACGTTATTACTAATCACAGCATGTTCAAGTCATAATTTATCTAAAGGAAATCATATGGAATTAACTCAAGAATGGGATAAAACTTTTTCAAAAAGTGAAAAGGTAGATCACAAAAAAGTGAAATTTAAGAATCGCTATGGAATCACTCTCGTAGCAGATCTTTATTTACCAAAATATCTTCAAGAGAAGAAGCTTTCTGCTTTGGCCATAAGTGGACCCTATGGTGCAGTCAAGGAACAATCTTCAGGACTTTACGCTCAGATCTTAGCAGAGAAGGGGTTTGTTACTCTTGCGTTTGATCCTTCTTATACCGGAGAAAGTGGAGGGGAGCCACGTCATGTTTCCTCACCGGATATCAATACAGAAGATTTTAGCGCAGCTGTGGATTACTTAGGTATTCAATCTTTCGTAGATAGAGAGAAAATTGGAATTATTGGTATCTGTGGTTTTGGTGGTTTTAGTTTAAATGCAGCCGCAGTTGATAAACGAATTAAGGCCGTTGTAACTACGAGTATGTATGACATGTCACGAGTTATGGCCGATGGTTACTATGATCAACAAGATCTCGCTGCAAGAACAGAGCTTTTAAAAAAACTTGGGCAAGAGAGATGGAAGGATGCTGAAAAGGGTGATTTTAGATTAAGTGGGGAAGGACTTCCTGATAAAATAACCGGAGATGAGTCTCTATTTGTAAAACAGTACTTCGATTATTATAAAACTCCTCGTGGCTTTCATCCTCGCTCTATAAATTCGAATAGCTCGTGGACGGCAACCAACTCGATCTCTTTTATGAATATGCCTCTTATGACTTATATTAAAGAAATTTCGCCAAGACCTGTTCTCATGATTGCTGGTGATGAGGCACACTCAAAATATTTTAGTGTAGACGCTTATAAAGCTGCAGATGAGCCTAAGGAATTAATTTTGATTCCTAAGAAGTATCACACAGATTTATATGATCAGGTAGATATAATTCCTTTTGATAAAATCTCAAATTTCTTCAATAAGAATTTATAATTTTTTGCATGTACCTTTTCTCAATCTCTCTCATTTGTTTGAGAAAGGGAAAAAAGATAGGTGCATGCAAATTTCTCTCTTTAGTTAACTTTTTTATTCTTATATTTTTTTTGTTATAGCAGCTCGTGTGATATGAGGTATTTCTCTATTTCTTTATCAATTATGAGGTAAATATGTTTATATCTAAAAAAATTAAGGCCTTAGCGCTTTTAACACTCATTTCTTTGCTGAGTCTTTCTCAGGGAGCTTATGCACAAAACTATGTTTGGAAATCTCTCTTCATTAGTGGTGATCATTCTATTGATAATTTTGATGTAGGTCGTTTAGATCTTGCCGAAATGTTTGATGGATACGGAATAAGAAAAGAAAATCAAATTCACCTGACTTCAAGTCGAAAATTTATTGAACAAGCTCACGGCGTGGCCAATCTCGCTAATATTCAAACAGCTTTTGAGAGCTTTAAGCTTGAAGATGATGGGGCATGTTTTGTTCATATGACTTCTCACGGAATTAAAGGAGGCGGTTTCTACTTGAGTCGTAGTCAGGCCCTTCAACCGCGCTTTCTCTCTAAGCTTGTTAATGAAAACTGTGGTGACCGCCCATCTGTTATTTTAATTTCAGCTTGTTATTCGGGTCAATTTATTACGGATCAACTCGCTGGAGACAATAGAATTATCTTAACCGCGGCCATTAAGGATCGTCCTTCTTTTGGTTGTTCTCCTGATTATAAATATACTTTTTGGGATAGCTGTTTACTTGAAGAAGTTCCTAATTCAAGAACCTGGAACGAAGCTTATAAGAATATTCAATCTTGCATTACTAGAAAAGAAAATGAGCTCGGTGCTAGGGCCTCATTGCCGCAAGGCTACTTTGGTAAGAATATGATTGATTTCCCCATTTATTAATATCCATGCTTAAGACTTAGGGAAGAGTCCTAAAATATTTTTCCCTAAGTTTTAATTCAAATTTACGTGTAGAAAAATACACAATCTTTCTTAAATAACACGAAGTATTCTCCACCCATTTCCTTTAAATTATTTATATCTGAAAGTTTAAACTTCAAAAGGAGATATCATGACCATTGGATCATGGCCTATTTGGGTGGGACTCTTTGCTCTCATCACTGTACTTGGAATACCGTTTATGAAAAAAACAAGGCATCGCGTACCTCCAGGTCACAAAGATACTTCTATTCATGAAAAGCCATTATTCAAGGCGGCTAGTCTCTGTATTGGAGTAGGACTCGTTTTTCTTATCTTGTTGAGTACTCAATAAATTTTTTAATTACATTTTTCAGGTGATTTAAAATACTTTCTTATTTTCTTTCCCACTCGTAAGGAGAGAACATCGATTTTCCAATCGGGGATATCTCTTTGATAGAGGCGCTCATAGATATAGGCAAGGGCTCCTACTCTTAAACGGTTACCAATTATGGCCTGGGTAAGATAGCCCCAGAAATGATAGGCGAAACCAGGAGCATCATGACCTTCAACTAACGGTTCCAGTTTAAAAGATACAAGAGATGAAGTAGAGCGATTGAGGGTCAGAGCATCTCCACTCATTATCCATGGGATTACTCCAATTGCAACGAGTGGATCCCCATAAATTTCTAAGGCCTTGTCAAATAAACGCTCTGGAGATACAGAATAGTCATCTTGGTCGATTAACCAGAGAAAAAGAGGAGAGGCAAATTCATTGTACTTAGCCGATTCATGGGCAAATGTCTCGTACATACTATGGTTCGTATTTCCAATGGCCAGTGTAAAACGATTCTTGTCTTTTATATCTTTCCCTTTTTGTACGATGGGGTTCCCATTGCTGTCTCGATAAGGGAATTGATAGTTCGCAACAGTACTTAGATTTTCTTCAATGAGAGAAATGATATTCTCTTCGTTTCTTAATTTAAATTTTGGAATTTCACCATTGAGGTATTGAATATGTTTCTTTCTCGCTAAGTGAAGATAGGAAGCAAAATAATTTTCCGTAGGTTCATTCAATTTGAGAGTTGGATTGGCATATAAGATAAAGGCATTTTGAAGCCAATATTCAGAGCGATCAATAGGGAATCCTGGTAGGCCAATGGTTTTATCGACGAGTTTAGGAAGTGAAAATCCTGCAGGAATAGGATGGGCATCCACGTACGGATCGATATCCTCTCTCAATATTTTCTTAATACCTCTTCTTAGATCTCGTAGAGACTTTTTAGGATAGTTTTTCTTTATAGAGCGTGAAACCTGACAGGCAAAAGCATCTTCCCGATTTTCTCCAAAATAGACTTCTACAGCAAAGTTAGCGTGGGATATCAAGTAGGTCAGAAGAATAATTTTAATTTTTCTCGTTGTCATAGGTTACTCATAATTAGTAGTTATAAAAATGGTAAATAAGTATAAATTATAGACGAGAAAGGTGGATGTTTGGGGATAAGAGAAATATTTTATAGAGTACGTCTAAGAAATGGACAGTTGAGTACTACTGAGCCGCTAGGCCCAGCAGAGTAAATATTGCGAGTTATGATCCACAGCCCACGCAATCATAATGGCTATCGACTGGCTTAACTCCATTGATTTTCATTCTAATATTATGGATTTTGTCTTTAATATCCATGTCTGTCATAAGATTACCAGTGAGAGAAGCCTCAAGAGCTTCTACCTCTTTGAGTAATTCTGCTTTCATTTCTTTACTTAATTCGCTCATTTGTGTCTCCTGTATTCTTCCTTGAGTGTGTGTCTTTATATTATGAACAATCTTTTCTCATTTTAAAAGATCGATTTTTTTACTTCTAACTTATCGAAACTAGGTGCTAATTATTGAGTCCCTTGGATATGGTCATGCTTTTTTTGAATATCAAATGTCTAAGTTTTGAAAATGGTTAAAGATCATCTACTCTTTATCTATAAAGATCATATAGAATATAATCATTATTTATTTTAATTGAGGAGAAATCATGAGCGCATCAAATAAAGTAATTTGGATTCTAGGACTGATGTGTGCTTTCCTTCTAATATTACTCACAGGCCGAACTAATATTCGTAACTTCGAAAAGGTACAGAGCTCTATTGAAGAAATCTATGAAGACCGTCTTGTGGTAAAAGGACTTATTTTTGATCTTTCTTCCTTACTTCATAGAAAAGAAGTGGCGGGAATCTCCCAGGACCAGGCCTTCTATGTTAGGACGAATGAAGTGGTCAATACTCAAATTTTTGAGAAACTTCGCGCTTTCCGAGCGACTCGTTTGACGAGAGATGAAGAAGCAACGCTTAATCGCTTTCAAAAAGGTGTAGAGCGCTTAGTTCAAACAGAAAAAGATATTGGTCTTATCCAGGGAAGAAATTTAGAGCAAGATGAAATAAGAGATTTCTCTATGCTTATTCGACGTTTGCAAGAAGATCTTGATGCCCTTTCTCATATTCAACTCTCTGAAGGGAAGAGAAAACTTTTGGCGAGTGATGAAGCCGTAGAGTCGATGTATACATTTGCTCAAGCTGAGAATTATATATTGATTGTGTTTGGGATTCTTATGCTCGTTCTTATCTTCGTAGTTCCCGGCCCTAAGGCCGACAAGGTAGTTCCCGGCCCTAAAGCCGATTAGGTAGTTCCTGGCCCCAAGGGAGCCAATAAGATTGCAAATCAAGGAGGAATCCAAGAAGAGACCCCTCCCGTACAAAATGACTAAAGACTGATTCGTGTTATTTCTTGGAATTTTTCTTCCTGAATGAGGGCCTCTAGTATTTGATTCATACAACTGGCCAAAGTAGATGATTTCTTATCGAGACCTTCTTGTGATTGAGTGCCTGAACTAATTTTAGAAGAGAAGCTCCCGAACCACTTTGTTCCAGAGTTTTCATTACTTTGAAGATCAAATTTAATCTTAACGGTACATTCGTATTCACGTGGACCTAGGCCTTTCGTAATTTCTTCAAGCCAATATTTTTCGATCCCTGCATTAAGGGTGAATTCCCCAGTACTAGAGATAGAGATACCACGTTTTTTTAGGCCATCTTTGACCTGTTCTTTCAATGCCTCTTCTAATGTATTTTCAAATTCAACTGGTGTGGGTTCATCACCAAATCCAGTATAAGTCTTTCCAATGTGCTTCTTATTGATTTCATTTGAGCGTAAATCTTGAAATTTACCCAACTCCAAGGTCAAACCATCTGTGACTACTGTACTCGTCTTAGAATATTGTTGCATCGGAATCAAAGAATCCTTTTCAAGAGTCACTTTCTTAACGGAGGCACAACTTGCCAACAGAGTTAGAAGAAGGGGGATACAAAAGAGTGATTGTTTTCTTACGCTCATATTAAAAAATCCATTTTAGGGTTCGTATGGCCAATAAAGATAACATCGTACTTCATCATTGTCTCATTCATATGTTCTTTGAATGGCTCACAGAAAATTAACATATGCCTAACGTTTAAAATAAGACAATGCGCTATTTTAAGTTGATAATGATAAAATTGACGTTTTTGTCAACTTTGTAAATAAGAAATTTTTAGAGTCTAGCTCTTTGGAGATATTCCCGCCCTATGAAGATTGGATTAATCTATACGGCCATATGTGTTCTTTTTTTGAACTCATGCGGTATGCATTCTATTAACTATGAGCCTAAAGTCGATGAGAAGTTATTAGAAGAAAATAACTATTCTCTATCTTTGTCTGATTCTTCTTCAAAAGAAGGAGCGACAAAACTCATGGACTTTAATTCTTACTCAAAAGATGTTTGGTGGCAAAGTTTTTCCGACGAGCGCTTAGATCAGTTTATTTCAGACGGACTTAAAAGTAATTATGATTTAAAAGCAGCTCTTGCAAGAATTACAAAGGCCCGTTACCTTCGCTCGGCAAGTGGAGCACAGAGGCTGCCAACTTTGAATGCTAGGGGAAACTATCAAGAAGTTGATGGGGGATTTGGGATACAAGGACCCTTTACTGAAGCCGCCTTAACCCTAAGTTGGGAACTCGATATTTTTAATCGCTTAGGATATCAACGTACTCAATTACTCTTTGCTGAAAAAGCAACAGAAGAGGATTATGAAGCTCTCAGATTAACTTTGAGCTCAGAGATTGCCTTAACTTATTTTAGAATTATTGAAATCAACAATCGACTCAAGCTTCTTGATAAGCAGATTAAAATCGGCAATGAATATTTAAATGTCATTCGATTAAGATTTAAAGAAGGCTACTCAAGTAAGGTTGATGTACTTCAACAAGAAAGCCAGCTCTTAAATTTAAAATCTCAAATTCCTCGAGCGAATGAAGAATTAAGAGTGCAGCAGAATAAACTTGATATTTTACTTGGCGAAACTCCTGATGGTAAGGAGCGCTTTGTTCCTAAGAAATTGATGAATTATAGTTTTGATTATTCGGTTGGTGTTCCTTCAGAGCTTCTTCTAAGCCGTCCTGATCTAAGGGCCGCATCGGCACGAGTCGTGTCTCAAGATGCAGCAATCGGTTCAGCTTTTGCTGATCGCTTTCCTAGTTTCTCCATCACAGGAAATTTAATTAATAGAGATGTGCCCGTTTATGGTGGGGTGATTAAGAATTTTACGGGAGGAGTACTTCTCCCTATTATCGACTTTGGTCGCAGAAGAGATTTAGTCAATTCCAATGAAGCGGACTATAAAGCTATTCTCGATGAGTTTAGTGGAACGTTTATCAATGCTGTTGCTGAGGTTGAAAATCTTCTCTATCAAATTCAGCAGCGAAAAGCTCTTATTGTCACTCTCTCAAAGCGTAGAGATGTTCTAGATGAAACTCTCTATCAGGCAACAAAGCGCTACAAGAAAGGAATTACAGATTATCTTCCTGTTCTCAATGCAATTGAAAGTCTTAACGAAACAGAGATTCTCCTCTTGTCTGAGAGGCGCTCTCTTATTGAATTACAAGTTGGGCTTCACAAGGCGATAGGTGGACATACTCATCAGACTAAAGCCGCATTAGATCAATCTGTCCCGAATACAGAGGCTGATGAGAAAGCAAAATCAGTGGAGAAAGAAAAATGAAATATATTTTAATATTGGCCATTATTTTAGTTCAGGGTTGTTCCAAAAAGGAAGAAGGAAGCCAAACTTCGCTTCCCCGTGTGGAGGCCGTCAAATTAAAGAGGCAAACTCTTAGGGATCAAATTGAAGCTCTTGGAAGTTTGAAATCTAATGATTCTGTTCAGATTACTTCAAAAGTTACGGATACGATAAGTGCCATCCATTTTACTGACGGTATGCGAGTTCAAAAAGATGATATTCTTGTAGAGATGACCTCTACCCAAGAAAAGGCCCTCATGAGTGAAGCCTTAGCGACACTAAGAGAAGCTCGTAAGCAACTCAATCGTGTGAAGAATCTAATGGATAGTGGTGCCATTTCTAAGTCCTTATTTGACCAAAGACAAAGGGAATACGATACCGCAAAAGCAAGACTTGATGCTGTAAAATCACAACTGGGTGATCGCACCATTTCAGCTCCTTTTTCAGGGGTTGTCGGACTTCGTAATATTAGTACGGGGATGTTGATTCGGCCGGGGGATCTTATTACCACTTTAAATGATGACTCTGTAATGAAATTAGACTTCGATATTCCATCCCTTTATCTCTCCCAAATTGAGCAAGGTTTAGAAATCTCGGCGACAACAGATGTATATAAAGAAAAAGTGTTCTCCGGAAAAATCTCCGGAATCAGCAATCAAGTCAATCCACTGACTCGCTCTGTAACCGTTAGGGCCATCATTGAAAATCCTGATAATCTTCTTAAACAAGGCCTTCTTATGAAGGTCCACATTTTCTCCAATAAAAGAGAAACTCTAGTCATTCCTGAAGAAGCGGTTCTTTCTCAGGCCAATAAGGTTTTTATCATTAAGGCCAATAAGAAAAATAATGCGTTTGAAGCTCAAAAAGTAGAAGTGAAGCTTGGAGCCAAATACCCTGGAAAAGTTGAAATTACGGAAGGCGTATCCGAAGGAGATATCGTTGTTATTCGTGGAGCTTTTAAATTAAACTCTGGTGACGCTATTGAAATTGATTGGGTAAGTGATTCATCTCCTGAGAAAGAAACTGAGAAATATTCGGGAAAATCACCGGAAAAATCACCGGAAAAATCATTAGAGAACCCTGAAGAAGGCCAATAAAATGATCCTCTCTGATATATCTGTAAAACGTCCTGTCTTAGCATCTGTAATGTCTATATTACTGATCATTTTTGGGATCATTAATTTTATCAAACTCCCCCTAAGAGAGTTTCCCGATGTTGATCCTCCCATCGTTTCTGTGCGAACAACGTATCCAGGAGCCTCTGCTAGTGTGGTAGAGACAAGAATTACAAAAATTATCGAAGATCGAATTGCTGGAATTGAAGCCATTGAATCGATCACTTCCAGTAGTGCCGATGGCCTATCCAATATTTCTATAGAGTTTTCCACGGATAGAGATATTGATGCTGCTGCCAATGATGTGAGGGATCGAGTTTCTGCGGTGACCGGTGATCTTCCTGATGAATCGGATCCACCTGAAATTCAAAAGGTAAGTGCCGATGACGATGCTATTGCATGGTTTGGTCTGACAAGTACAAAAATGACCACTTTGGAGCTTACAGATTATGCGGATCGCTATCTTGTGGATCGCTTCAGTGCTCTAGATGGGGTGGCCCGTGTGAGGATCGGGGGTGATATGTCCTATGCTATGAGGATTTGGTTGGACCGTGAAGCATTGGCCGCTCGAGAATTGACAGTTACAGATATCGAAGAGGCCTTACGGGCAGAAAATGTTGAGTTACCTGCCGGAAATATTGAATCTCTCAATATGCAATATACCGTTCGTGTGAAGAGAAATTTTGTTAGACCGGGTGACTTTGAAAAACTGGTGATCAAGAGAACAGAAGACTATCTTGTTCCACTTGGTGATGTGGCCAGGGTCGTTCAAGAGGCTGAAGAAGAGCGGACTTTCTATCGTGGAAATCAGACTCCACGAGTCGGTATTGGAATCATAAAGCAATCTGTGGCCAATACTATTGATGTCGTAAAAAACGCCAAAAAAGAAGCAGCCGCTATACAAAAAGAGCTTCCCTCTGGAACGGAGATTGCGATCAATTATGATACTTCCACCTTTATTGAACGCTCGATTGCTGAAGTTTATTCCACCCTTTTTATTTCTATTATTCTCGTTGCTTTTGTTATTTATATCTTCCTCGGGAGTATTAGAGCGATGATTGTTCCTGTGGTAACTGTGCCGGTCTCTATCATTGCAACAAATCTCGTTCTGGGTACTTTAGGCTATTCAATTAATTTATTAACCCTATTGGGTTTTGTTCTTGCGATTGGTCTTGTGGTCGATGACGCTATTGTTGTTCTTGAAAATATCGTTAGGATCATGAAAGAGGAAAAGAAGAGTGCTCTGCAAGCTGCTTATGAAGGTTCTCGCCAAGTGGGCTTCGCCGTTATTGCGACAACACTTGTCCTTCTCGCTGTGTTCATCCCTTTGGGAATGTTGGAAGGGGATTTAGGAAAACTCTTTTCTGAATTTTCGGCCACGATCTCCGGAGCAGTTGTTTTCTCATCTTTCTTGGCCTTGTCCCTGTGTCCAATGATTGCTTCGCTCATTCTAAAATCCAATGAAAAACCAAGTAAGATTAATTTATGGACGGAGAAAATTGTTAGAAAGTTGCAATGGATGTACCTTTCTTCTTTAAAATTCTTTGTGAGAAAACCTATTTTTCTCATTCTCTTTATTTTCTTATCTACTGCTCTTACTGGAATCCTCTATACCTCTCTTCCTTCTGAGTATACTCCGAAAGAAGACCGTGGGATTATGTTTAATATGATTGATGGCCCAGAAGGGGCCTCTTATTCCTATATGACTGACTATATGCTGAAGGTTGAAGATCGACTTTCTTCATTTGTTAAATCTGGCGAAGCTCAAATGATGGTTACCCGTTCACCTCGAGGTTGGGATGGAAATAGTTTTAATTCAGGGGTTGCTCTCTTAAGTTTAAGTGACTGGGGAGAGAGAAGAAGTATTTTTGAAATTCAAAAAGAGGTCAGACAAAAACTAAGCGATCTCCCTGGTGTACGAATCTTTTCGATTCTCCCTCAAGGGCTTGGGGGCTTTTCTAAGCCACTCCAATTTGTAATTGGGGGAAGTACTTATCAAGAACTTAGAGAGGTGAGAGATAAGATTTTTGAAAGAATTAATAAAGATAATCCAGGCTTTGTTGGGTTAGATCACGACTACAAAGAGACAAAACCTCAGATTGAAATCGAAGTGGACTATAGTCGTGCTGCTGAAATGGGGATCTCAATTCAAAATATTGGTCACACTCTTGAAACAATGTTGGGTTCTAGGAGAGTGACAACTTATATTGATAGAGGGGAGGAATATGATGTCATCCTTGAAGGAGAGAGAAATTCACAACGTAGTGTGGGATCTTTAAAGAATATTTATGTTCGCTCTCAAAAGAGTAACGATCTTGTTCCTCTTTCCAATCTTGTCAAAGTTAACTCCTTTGCTGATGCGAATACGCTGAATCGTTTCAATCGATTAAGGGCCCTTACCCTCTCATCCAATTTGGAGGATGACTTTCCTCTAGGAGATGCACTTAAGTATCTTGAAGATATTACTCGAGAGATCAATCCAAATCTTGTCGTGGACTATAAAGGTTCCTCTCGCGATTTTAAGGAATCGGGAAACTCCATGATCTTTATTTTCCTATTAGGTGTTGTGGTTACCTTTCTCGTCTTAGCTGGTCAGTTTGAGAGTTATCTGCACCCCTTTGTCATTATGATTGCAGTGCCGACTGTTGTTATGGGGGGACTCATTGGAGTTTTTCTCTTAGGAGGGTCGATAAATATTTATACTCAGATTGGTCTTATTATTCTTGTTGGGCTCTCGGCAAAGAATGGTATTTTGATTGTCGAGTTTGCTAATCAACTCCGCGATGAAGGTCATTCCTTCTATTCTGCGATCTTTCGCTCATCTTTTGTACGACTTAGGCCCATTATCATGACCAGTTTAACGACGGCCATTGGTGCTCTTCCTCTTGTGATTACTTTTGGGGCTGGAGCTGAGACGAGAATGGCCATTGGGACAGTGATGCTCTTTGGGATGATTGCAGCTACACTATTTACTGTTTATGTCGTACCGGTGATGTACAGCTTAATCTGTAAGAATACAAAGTCTCCCGATCATATTGCTCAACAGCTTGATGCCCTAGCTTCTCAAGACTTATAGTATCCAAATTCCTGACAGGGGCAGAAGATAATACAGAGTTTAAGGTAGCATTCCCTTGAGTTTGCTACTTTTAAACTATGAAGAAATCATTATCCCTTATTCTATGTCTTTTCGGGCTATTATGGGCACCCTTAGTGGGGGCTACAGCTCAATTTCCCCTTAATAATGCTATCGGTGTCGCCGTAACTCCTAAAGGTCAAGAGTACTTTAAAACGGAAATACTCACCCTGATTGAGGCCAATAATTATCAAATTGATGATATTTACTTTCCCGGAACCGAAATTATTGGAGAGGAGCTCTCTACAGAAGATTTAGTAGAAGATTCAGAGCTTAAGGAAGTTATTTTCAAGGCAAAAGAAGTTTTAAATCGCTTTTTTGAAGGACTCGATATTGATCGCCATCAATTGGCCTTAAATGTTGAGGATATTTACTTTCAGGCCAATTGGGAAGAGATCTCTTTAGATATTTTAAAACCTACAGAGTCTGAACTGGAAAAGAACTATCAGGCCATTTTTGTACTTAATCTAAGATCTTCAAATATTAATGTTGAAGTGACTAAGGTTAGAGGAAAGGATTTAAATAATGAATGGCTAGGTGAACTTGGAGTTGATAATTTTAATCTCTTCACGGACCGTGATTCGGCTCCTTTACAAATCCAATTGGCGTTAGGATTTAATCAAGTATCACGTGGTAATTTTAAGATTGAGGTTCTCACTCCACAAAGTAATTTAAATGAGTTACTTCTCGGCTATCGCTTTGATTCGCCACTTGTTCTTCCTCAAGTGGAAGTTCAAATTAATGAGAGAAAACTAAGACTTAGAAATGAAGAAATAGAAGCCCTCTTATTAGAAGAACAAGAAAATATCTTAAATCGAGTAAAGTCTGTACTTCAAGAAAAGATTGAAACAGAGATTCCTGTGCAGGCTTCTTCTCTTATTAATGATGCCCTTAACTCAGGACTTAAGGAAGTAAATCAGATGAACCCTCCGGGGGCACCTGATGATAAGGTGGCCAAATTTGTATGGGCGCTCTCTCTTGGTGAAGTTAAATATCAGAAAGAGCATCTTATTCTTAATTTAGATGCTCGTTTTGATGATCCCACCTTGGCACAGAATAGAAGTTTACCAACGCAGTATACAGCGGCTACGGCTCCTTCTTTGACAAAGGGAAGTTTCCCAAGTTCAGATTTTGTCTTTAGCCTCAATCAAAGTGTTCTCAATAGGGTAATTCAATTGAGTTCTCTTCGAGGCTATTTTGATGAGATTGCTATGGATTCAGGTGAGTCAATTAAACTCGTTAAAACTCCATATCTCTCTTTGAAAGATGGCAAAGCAAAGATGGCCCTTGAAATTGAATATGAAGTTACTGGATTTTCAGCTGTATTTGTTAAGAATCCTATTCGAATCGAATTTGATTTAAATCTCGCTTTTCCTATCGATAAGGATGGAAAAGTCTCTATGCAAGTGGAGTCCATTGATGTAGATAGCTCCCATGTGGATAGTAAATATATTCGATTATTTAGTTCTAAAGTTCGTTCAGCTGTAAAAGATAAACTTAAAGAAGTAAATGAAGACATGAAAGGCTATCTCTTAACGGATGATATTCCAATTCCAGATGATCTTGGGGGAATTAAACTCAGAAAAGTTGGGACGGAATTAGACAATGGTCACTTACTTATTTATTCAGAATATAAAAACTAAAGGAATATAGATGAAGAATTTAATTAGTGTTTTTACCCTTATTTTACTCTTATTTGCGAGCACTGATCAGGCCATGGCCCGTGATTATAAAGTTGGATCACTAAGTGTAAGGGGAATTTCTAAGTTCTCTGGACCTTATGTGAGTTTATACCTTGTTCATGGCTCTAAGCTTTTTGGCCAGGAAATCACAGTGAATAAAGTTTTCAAGGTTTTGAAAACTCAAAAGATAAATGGTAGCGATGAGATGGTTTTTGGTCCCTTTAGTATGAAACAGAATTGGTCTAGTTTTAGAGGGCCAAGCCACGTTATTGCTGTCATCCATAGTGAAAAGAAGCATGCACTTAATCGTCATGGTGTGATTGATGGAACTCCAACAGTTTTTGAAGCCCCGAATTACTTAAATTCTAATGAAATTGTTCCGGCCAATAACCAGACTAAGAAATTAGAAATTAGGGGAGCTATTTCTTTAAAAGATCTTAAAGCTGGCGTACCTTTAAATCTCTAAACAAATGGTTTGATAAGAGAAGAGTCCTTTCTGGACTCTTTTTTCTTTCCTTGTGATAGAGCTATGGCATTTGTTATGCTCTATCTATGTATAAAATAATCCATCTTATCTTTTTAGTTTTTATTTCATTTAACTATCTCCACGCAATGGAGGTCTCTTATAGTTTCGTTGAGGTTTCAAAACATAAAGAAGTGAGAAAGAAGAATGAGTCTAAATCGATGGTTTTGGCCTCGGTATCGAAACTCTACACTCTCTATTACGTCTTGCAGAATCTAGATGAAAATAAAGTGATCCCAACGTCTGTCTATCAAACTAAAGATGCCGTCCTTAAAAATAAGGTCCTTGAAGGGAATCTCTATCTTAAAGGAGAAGGGAATCCTTTCTTATATGCTCAAAATATAGTTGATCTTATTTATCAGATCAAAGATCAAGGTATTGATTCAATTAATGGAGAGTTCTTCGTTTGTACCGATGGTTTTTGGTCTACGAAGAGATTATCTCCACTAGGCCTAGAAGATCAGGCAGATAATCCAGGGATGGGGCCTTTAAATTTCGAATTTAACCGCTTCACTGTTGATAAACTCACTCATCAGCCTATTCCTTTGATGGATTATTTAAGGATCAAAGACAAGAAACTTAATGAGCCCGGTTTAAAATTTAAATATGACTCTGGTGAAAAGGAGACATGGATAAAAAATTCTAATGAAAGGCATTCTTATAGAGAAGCCTTACCGGTTCGAAAGAGTTCTCTCTTTGCTGCTCATTTCTTTCGTTATTTAGCTTCTATTCATAATCTCAAACTTCCTTCACCTAAAGCGACTCAAAGCTGTAATACATTACATGAAAAATTATCTCTTCTGGCCTATGAAAAGAGTCTTCCCCTCTATCGTTTAGCAGAGTTGGCCATAGAGTATTCGAATAATTTAATCGCTGAAATGCTATTGCAACTTGTTTCTCCAGGTAAACCTCGAGAAGCTGCAAAGGAAATGCTCAGTTGGTATAGGAAGAATTTTAAAGATGTCCCTGAGTGGAAGAAATCTCAACTGATAAATGCTTCAGGATTAAGCCTAGAAAATCAAACCTCCGCGCGCAATTTAGCTCATCTCTTAAGTAAAATTCATGCAAGGCCATCATTAAAACAGAATAGAGATAATCAAAAGAAACGAAAATTTATATCTTATCTCTCTATTAATGGACATAGTGGTGGTATAAGAAGGAGAGTCAATTCTCCTGAAATGAGTTTCCACGTTTATGCTAAAACAGGATCTTTATTCTATGTAAATAATTTAGCTGGTTATATCAGAAGTAAGTCGGGAAAACTTTATTCTTTTGCTATTTTCACTACCGATAGTGAAAAGCGCGATTTATTAAATAAGAAAAACTCAAGTAAAGTGAATAAGGTTCGTTTGGGCAATAAGAAATGGTATCGAGAGTCTTCATCTAAGATAGATAAGATCTTAATCGATTTTTTAAAAACGGCTTCTTAAAAAAGAAAAAGAGGGGATCAAAATGATCCCACATAAGAATTCTTAGTAAGTAAAACCTAGAGTTACAAAACCATAGTTATTTTGTGAAGCTAAGCTATCATCTGTCCAGTTCATCGCCACGATATATTCTAGTCCAATTGACCAGTCATTATTTAAGTAATAAGAAGAACCTACTTTAAACATAGGTCCAAAAGTCGTATCGTTTTCCGTTGTTCCTCTTACGTCATCGTGTAGTATGGCCGCTAGACCAGTTCCAAAGAAAACATCAGCATTGGAGTTATCTTCTAGGTGATACATGATAGATGTACCTAGTAGTGTTTGGGAATCAGCTTGAAGTGAACCGGCCGTATCATTCCCCGCAGAATAGATCGCCATTGCATCAAAACCAACATTTCCCTTTCTTCTCTCATGAGAAATACCACCATCAACAGACGTATTATTAGCTCCTAAATAGAGCTTTGAAATCCCTGTAGTTTCATCCCATGATCTTTCAAGTTTATCACCGATATCTGCATAAACACTTGAAGTTGCTAAAAGAGTAAGGGCCGTTGCAGTTTTCATTGTTTTCTTAATCATTGTTCATCCTTGTTGAAGTTAAAAATGTTTTAATGTTTTTCATTTTAGAGTCAAAGGATGATCCTGACTTTTATACTTTGATAATAGTTTGTGTATAAATCTACAATTTTGAATGTTGCACATCTTTTAATATGAAGTTTTTATTCTTGGTGAAATTGTCACCATGAAGTACAGAGATCCCTCCTGTAGTTTCGAAAATAACAGCATGAACTTTATTGAGATCATAAGCATTGGCTTCTCTTAGTTTAGCGAGAATATCATTCTCTGATACATTGGCCTTTTTCATATTGATTTCATTGAATTTCCCATCTTCCATAAGAAGAAGAGGGGTATTATCTAACCACTTTAAGCTCTGAGGGAAATGGCACCTTACACGAGCTATAATCCATTGGGCACAAAAGAGAAAAACGAGAGAGAAGGGAATTAATCAAATTGGGTGATGCAGAATTAATACTGGCTGCAAAAGTGGATCCTATGGCCAGTGTGACGGCGAAATCAGAAGCCGACATTTTAGAGAAGCTTCTCAAACCAATTATCTTGGTGAGGGCTATAATGGCAAAGTAAATAATAATCCCCGTTATGAGTATATTTTTGAAACTACTGAAGTCTTGTCCTATCCAATTTGTATCCATATGACCTCCTTGTTTAAAGTAATGCATAATGAATAGAGATAATGAGTTTAAAAATACTTTCCTAAGAAATCTTCTTCATTTCTTAACAATTTATAATTGCTTAAATAATTAAACATTTTTTTATCTCTTCAAAAAAGATTATTCCAATTGACCTCTCTAAACTGGAAAAGTGATATGAAAAACGGAGGTTTTATGACGATTAATATTTTTGAAGCATTAAGAAATGATCACGAAGTTCAAAGAGAATTATTGGCGAAATTAATTAATACCCATGGGGATTCCCCTGAAAGAAGAAAGCTCTTTGAAAAACTTAAGAAGGAAGTTACAGACCATCCAAAAGCTGAAGAGCGCTATTTCTATTCACCTCTGATTGAACATGATCAAACGATTGATAAGGCGAGACACAGTGTCGCTGAACACCATGAGTTGGATGAATTGATTGATCAATTAGATGAGATGGAATTTTCAAATACAGCGTGGCTAACTGTGGCCAAACAATTATCTGAGAAACTTGAACATCATCTAAGCGAAGAAGAGCATGAGATTTTTCAAGTTGCTGGAAAGGTTTTATCTTCCAGTGAAAAGGCTTTGTTGGCCCAAGAATATAATACTGAAATGCATCATCTGGAAGGGGATTCAGGGGATTTAAAACAGGCCCATTGAATTTATAATCACTTCTCGGGTATGATAGTTCAGGTCTATCGTACCTGAGAAGGAATATATATAGGATGAAGAAAAACTTAATCCGCTACCCCCAATCTTTGCAAAGAGATAATCTCTATGCTCACAGTAGCGCTGATGAACTCCTTTTGGAGCATTTAGAGCAACAGAATTTAGCCTTATCGACTAAGATCCTCATCATTAATGATCAATTTGGCGCTTTAAGCTATCATTTATCTTCCTATAATATTGAAGCTTATACAGACTCTTATATGAGCCACCGCTCCATAGAAATAAATACTAATCAATCCACTAAGCAGTTTTTTGATCTCTCTGATATTTCTCAAAACTCAAAGGAATACGATCTTGTCTTGTGTTATCTTCCTAAGAATCATTCCTTTCTTGAAGATATCTTGGCCATTCTCTCTCAATCCCTTAAGCCTCATACTCCCTTCATTTTTACTGTAATGGTTAAGCATATGAGTCGAGGTCATTTTCAGCTTATTGAAAAGTATATTGGTCCTTTAACCACAAGTTTGGCCAAGAAGAAGGCCAGATTAATCTTTTCTCGTTTAGAGCTTCCCCCACAAGAGTCTCCTTTTCCCAAGTATCTACAAGTCGATGGCCTTGAGCACGAGTTTACCCAATTTTCTAATATCTTCTCGCGAGATAAATTAGATATTGGGACGCGCTTCTTTCTTGATCATTTACCTGTAGATCTCACTGGAGAGGCCCTCGATTTAGCCTGTGGCAATGGCATCCTAGGTATCAAATTTAAACTTCAAAATCCTTCTGCCCTAGTTTCATTTACCGATGAATCATTCATGGCCATGATTTCGGCGAAAACCAATTATCGTAAATACTCCTTCAACGACAGGGGAAACTTCTTTTGGAGCCATAGTGCTGAGGCAGTCAAAGACAAACAGTTTGATTTTATTATGTGTAATCCACCATTTCATCAAGGGACGACTGTATCCACTCATATTGCCCATGATATGTTTAAACAGTCTTATAAAGTTCTTAAAAAGGGTGGATCCTTAAGGATTGTCGCCAATTCTCATCTAGGCTATCCCTCCATCTTACGAAGGAACTTTAAGAAAGTATCTATCTTAGCCTCTAATAAGAAATTTCTTATTTTAGAGGCCATTAAATAATCCATCTATTATTTATAGAGTAATATAGTTAGTTTAAACCTAACTATATTCATAAAAGAACCTATTATTTTCTACGGCAAATTTACCTTATATTTGGCCTATGAGAATTAACGACTTTAAAAATTATTTTCCTAACTTATTGAACACGCCCTTTTTGAGTGAGAGTGTAATATCAGATTTGATTTCTTCTCTTGAGAGACAAGGTTGGTTCTCAGCAGAGAATATCTTTCCTGAAGCACCTCTCTTTCTTTCGACTTGTAAAGACCTCTATACAAGTGGAGATTATTTTTCTGAAGCTATGATAGGAAAAAACTTAAATCAAGTTCGAGAACCTAGTATTAGAAAGTCTGAAATATTCTGGCTTGAACAAAATGATACACAGCTTTCACCCTATGTAGATCCTCTTTTTAGATCTTTTGATGCATTAAAAAATATACTTAATGAATCATTTTTTCTTTCTTTGAAAAGATGGGAGAGTCAATTTGCTCTTTATAGAAAGGGGGGCTTTTATAAGAAGCACTTAGATCAATTCAAAAATAATCGCCATCGGCAGATTACTTTAATCCTCTATTTGAATGATTGCCCTGAGGGGGGCGAACTCGTGCTCTATAATCGCGATCAAAAGAATATAAAGGATTTTATAATAAAACCTAAGCAAGGTTCTATGGTAATATTTTTTTCCAATCAAATCTATCATGAGGTACTACCGGTAACCCATCCGCGCTATAGTATAACAACATGGTTTAGAGATGATCTGGAAGTTTTTCTTTAAAAAAGGATAGTCGTATGGGTGAAATTTCAAAATTTTTAGAGACCAATTTTAAGCATTTTAATGCCGCTTCACTATTAGATGCTGCAAAAGCTTATAAAAGTCACGTGGATAGTGGTAAGAAAATGATGGTCACTTTAGCTGGTGCGATGAGTACTGCTGAATTGGGCATATCTCTGGCCCAAATGATTAGAGAAGATAAAGTATCTATTATATCTTGTACGGGAGCTAATCTCGAAGAAGATATTATGAATCTTGTTGCTTATAACTCCTATAAACGAATTCCTCATTATAGAGATCTCTCTCCTCAAGATGAGCAAGATTTGTTAGAGAAAGGTTTCAATCGGGTTACCGATACCTGTATCCCAGAAGAAGAGGCCTTTAGGAAATTACAAAGGCATCTCTATAAACATTGGTGTGCTGTTAAAGACGCGGGAGAGAGACTCTTTCCCCATGAATTTATGTATCGCATGCTTCTTAGTGGTGAATTAGAGCAGTACTACGAAGCTGACCCTAAGAATTCATGGATGTTGGCCGCTGCCGAGAAGAATATTCCCATTGTCGTTCCAGGATGGGAGGATTCTACCATTGGGAATATCTTTGCAAGTTATTGTTACAAAGGCGATTTGCCGACCCACCTGATGAAAAGTGGTATCGAGTATATGGTGTGGTTGGCCAACTGGTATAAAGAAAATGCAGGAACTGATGGAGTTGGTCTCTTTCAGATCGGTGGAGGAATTGCCGGTGATTTTCCAATCTGTGTTGTTCCTATGCTTTCCCAAGATTTAGAAGAAGGGGAAATTCCTCTGTGGTCTTATTTTTGTCAAATCTCCGATTCTACAACCAGTTATGGTTCTTATTCGGGAGCTGTGCCCAATGAGAAAATTACATGGGGTAAATTGGGGGTGGAAACTCCTCGATTCATTGTTGAGTCTGATGCCAGTATTGTGGCTCCTCTTATATTTGCCTATATACTTGGTAAGTAGAGGAGATCCCCCTATGATTTAAATTTATAGGGGGATGATTTCTAAGGAGCTGGATTACTTATCTTAGAGTGGATTTGATTAATTTCATCTCTTATCTTTTGAGATAATTCAATTTCGATACTCTCTATATTTTCTTTGAGTTGGTCCATTTGAGTGGCCCCGATAATATTGCTCGTTAGAAAACTTCTCTGATTAACAAAGGCAAGGGCCATTTGCGCTGGGCTTAAACCATGGTCTTGCGCCAGTTCACAATAAAGCTCAGTGGCCCTTTGTGCTTCAGGGTTGCTATAGCGGCTAAAGCGTTCCCATTTTGTTAGTCGCGCATTTTCTGGTTTTGCACCCTTTAGATATTTTCCTGTGAGCACCCCAAAGCCAAGAGGTGAATAGGCGAGTAATCCAATATTCTCCCTTAATGAAATTTCGGCATTTCCTACTTCAAAAGATCGGTTGAGAAGATTATAGGGGTTTTGAATTGATTGGGGACGAATGAGACCTTCTCTTTCAGAAATTTGAAGGTACTTCATAACACCCCAAGGTGTTTCATTGGAAAGACCAAACTCTTTGATTTTTCCTTCTTTTCTGAGTTCATCAAGTGCTTCTAATCTTTCGATAAAGGGAGTGAAGCTCTCTTCACACGTAGGGGGAAGAGATTCGATACCCAGTTGTCCAAAATAATTGGTTGTTCTCTCTGGCCAGTGTAATTGATAGAGATCTATGATCTCAACCTGTAAACGTTTTAGGGAATCTTCACAGGCCTTTTTGATTTGATCCTTACTGAAATTATTTCCCCCTCTGATATACCCGGCTTCCATTGGTCCTGCTATTTTAGAGGCCAGAAATATTTTATCTAGGTGAGTTTTAAGTTTATCCCAAGTTCCGATATACTTTTCTGTTAAGGTATAAGTTTCAGCCTTAGGAGGAACCGGATACATCTCAGCTGTATCAATGAAGTTAACTCCTCTTTCAAAAGCGTAATCAAGTTGTTCATGCGCTTCTCTTTCCGTATTTTGCTCACCCCAGGTCATAGTTCCTAAGCAGATGACTGAGACTTCATGCTGGGTTTTCCCTAATTTTCGATACTTCATTATTTGCTCCTAAACTGAACTCAATAGGACTAAAGAGATTCTTTCCACTCAATTATCATAGTGAAACTCGATATTTGTGGCCAGAATTGAATGGGATGCAGGAAGCTTGTCTAAATAGATTGAAAGGGCCATTTCTTTAATCGACGAAGACTATTTTCTAAACTTCCTACTATAGATTAGCAATAGAATGAAACATAGGATTCCTACTACTAAACCTATGGGTTGCCCTGTAGACGGGTCCATTTGAAAGCCTATTTTGGCCGTCATGATATAGGATACTGTGACAGCAGTTCCCACTACAGCGGGGATGCTGACTATCCAGTGAAATGTTTTCTTTATGAAGAGGTATTTAGTCGCCAACCATAGAACGCTCGTAGAAAGGAGCATATTGGAAAAAGCGAAGTATCTCCATATTAAGGAGAAATCGATCTTGGTCATAAAATAGGCAATGGTGAGAATGGGAATCGAAACAAGAAGCCTATTCTTTATACTTTGAGAAATCTTAAAGGCATCTATGATAGTCAGTCTTAGAGATCGAAATGCTGTATCGCCAGAAGTTATGGGAAATACGGCCACCGCAATAATGGCCATAATTCCACCTAGGCTCCCTAGATAGGACGAAGATATACGATTGACTACAAGTCCTGGTCCGCCTTGGTCAATGACACTTTTTAATTCACTATATCCATCTGGAAAAGCTGCTATACCAGCGAGCGCCCAGACACAAGCAACAACTCCCTCAGCTAACATGGCCCCGTAAAATACAGGTCTTGCATATTTCTCATTGGTGAGACAACGAGCGATAATTGGTGCTTGAGTTGAATGAAAGCCACTAATGGCCCCACAGGTAATAGTAACAAAGAGAAGTGGCCATACGGGAGGGCCATCGGGAACTGGATTGAGTAACTCATGTCCTAGATGTTGGGAGTGATCAAAGAATGAAAAAAGACTTCCAAATTCATTTATGCTTGGAAGATGGGGAGCATGAAGAAGAAGGGCGGTTGCAATGGATAGAGTCATTATAACCATGAGAAGACCAAAGACTGGGTAAAATTTGGTGATTATCTTATCGATAGGTAAGAGAGTCGCTAAAAGATAATACCCAAGAATGACTAAAACCCAGAAAGTATGATCGGCCATCCATGTATTTTGAAAAACTTCTAAGTTACTTATCAATCCGGCAGGACTCATTATAAAAACAACTCCAACAAAGAAGAGGAGCATGGCCGTAAAAATGAGCATAATACTTTTGAAGTAGATATTGAAATAGTGACCTGCAATTTCAGGTAAGCTTTTACCATCTTCTTTAATACTCAGTACACCTGAGAAAAAGTCGTGAACCGAGCCTCCAATGATATTTCCTAGGACAATCCAAATAAGAGCAATAGGGCCGTAAAGAGCTCCTAAGATGGGCCCAAATATGGGACCCACTCCTGCAATATTCAAGAACTGAATTAAAAAAGCCTTTAAAAGGGAGACTTCTACATAATCCACTCCATCTTCAAAACGGGTTACGGGTGTTTCCAAATTTGAATCGATGCAAGCTTGCTTAGCGACAAAGGGACTATAATATTTGTAGGCCAGTACTAAGAGGGCCAAGCAGATAATTAAAATAAGCATTTTGTTTACTCTTTTCTATTCTAGGGAGAACCCCATTTTTATGGGGAAGGTTTAAAATATTTTCTGCTACGAATTTAAGCGATAGGTGAAATTAATAGAGAAAAATAGTTGGCTAATTATATCCCTTTCTATTCTAGAAATTCAAATTTATTTCAATTCCGTATTAATTAAGTCATAATTTCACCTTTGCTATTATAGAGATAGGAAAAATAAAGTTGGAGAGTCCGATTGCAATCACTCAAGGTATATTTTTACTTTCAATATAAGTATTTAATCTTTTTATTTGGAACTTTTTGGCTACCTCTTGTTCTCTTTGATTGCTTGAGTCCGTATCCTATTTCTGAACTTCCCTATGTTTTTCTTTTGGCCTTATTCCTTTCTCAATACGTCTTTTCAAAAGATAAGAACCTCCAAGCGAAGTTGAAACCTAAGGTTATAGAAAAATTAAGAAAGAAGTGGGGAAGAACTCCCTCCACAAACGAATGGATAGCTTTTGGTCAAAAGATCATCAGTTTTAGAGGGATAAGTCAGTTGATTTGTGGTGTTGCTATTATCATTTGGATGCTTTTTTCACCTTAAAATGCTGAATACTTTGACAGCCCATTTTTCTGAACTTCAAATCTCTTTTTGAAGTTGTGGAGTACTGCCAAGTGAGTTCCCTCTCTTTTTTATTGTCACTGACACAGGCCCAGACTTTATTCTTATCGGGACATCTGGTTTTTTTGTAGAGGCCATGAGCTTGCTGACAATAGTTTTTGACAATCTCTTTCCATGAATTGATTTTCTTTTGATCCGCATCGATTAATATATTATCGGTGCAGTAATTATCTTGCTTCATAAAGCAAGAGCCGACAAAGATTTCTCTTTGTTCGGCCCTTAACGAATGATTGAATATTAAGAGGATAAGTATAGTACTTATGAGCTTCATTAATCTACCTTTGAAAGTGAGTAGATTTAGTTTACCTCAAAGAGGAAATTTCTCTCTTCTTTTTTAGAAGTGCTCAAATTTTCCTGACTATTTTGATTTTCAAATATTTCCATGCGACGTGGGTCGAGCTGAAGCATAACTTTATCTCTAAACCAACGAGTGAGTTTTCTTCTTTCTGTATAACGAGTTTCCACGCTGAATTTTCTTCCTACGTGTCGTGCAAGAAAGTTCATTTTCTTAGCTTCAACATATTTTAAGCGTGTGCATCCATGAGATCCTACATCACCGTTTACACTATAGGAGGAATGAAAGGCGATCCCATAGTGATAGAAAGTTGCCCAGCCCATATCCTCATCATTTGAATTTACATAGTGATCCATTACAAAATAGCCTGGAAATTTACCGGTAACTTTTCCTGCTAATCCCATTTCATTATCTTTTTGCAGCAAGAAATCACCTTTACTATTTTGGTTTCTCTTAGGTGAAGTTTGATAAACATAGAGAGACTCAGGAGTATAGTTTCCTCCTGATCCATCACGCCATGGCATACCAGGTGTCGTTACCCAAGTCGCAATATGTTGACCCGTATACTCATCTCCATTGATATAGACATAGGCGCGATAACACATTTTTGAACGGCAGTGACCGTAGTCTGGAATATCTCTGTCTTGTGCAGCATCGGTCACAACAACATGAACGCTTTCGATTCCATTGAAGCGGTATCTTCCATTGAAGTCCATTTGAGAATAGTAATCAAGATCGTCGTAATAACCTGTGTAACCTTTAGAGGTACAACGATTAATATCTTTGAGTTCAGAGAGCTCTAAGTTTCTTTGAGCTTGCTCGCATTGCTTAACCCAATTAGGAGTATACCCGTTACTCCAAGGATTCTTTGCGGCAACGGAAGTTAAATTCATTCCAAGACCTAGTGTAAAGATAAGTCTAAGAATGAAAATATTCTTTTCTTTAATTTTATGCATCATGGTAAGACCCCAGTGTTAAGTTTTTAACGGAGGCATTCATATCAATTTAAGAAGTGATGGCCAAGTAAAATTTAAATTATGGCCTAGACGAAAGAAATTTTAAGTCGATGAAAAGTTAGTTCAGTGAGTCATGAAAAGTTTTAATATTCTAATAATCCCTTCTCATTCCAATATTCAAATTCGAAAATTCCCATCTCTCTAATGAGCTCTTGTTTGTTGAGTTCAGTTTGAATATAGCTCTGCTCAGGTTGTCGAGGGTTTCTGTCATCGGGATGAAGATAAGCACGGTCTTTAACAAAGGTTCGCGTTTCTCTTTGGGTTGCGTGGGTGAGAGATTTATTCCACTGGCCAAGAGTCTTCTTTTCTTGTGCAACGCCTATATCAAAGACATAAGGTATAACCTGATCCCCTTGTCTTACCATAATGTAGGGAGCCACATGATAGCGCCATCCAACAAATCCTTCTGGTACAGGTGGAGTTTTTCCCTGCTTTCTCATTCTTTCCCATTCTTCTGGATAAAGTCCACCACGATCAATTTCATCACCATACATGGTCATGGCCTTACCCATCTCAATACCGTTTTCTTTGGCAATAAGAGCAAACTCATGGGCCCTGATTTCACAGCCCGCATGAAGATAGTCAAATTTCATATAGGCCACTTCTTCAAAGGCCTTAAAGAGTTTATCTGCTTGCTCCTGCGTAAGAATACTAATCTGATCGTCCTCATAAGTTGTTTGAGGGAATTGACTTCCAAGACCTAAATCAACTTCTTGGTGAAACTCAGACGCATCATCCCCCTTATTAAAACCAAGGGTGTGGGGAAGTCGCTTTCCATCATGACAAGAATCTAGGGGTTCAGTGGCGTTATCAACCACTTCATTAAAACCTTCAATCGCCTCATATAAAGACTCATTGGCCATAAGAGAAAATGGGCCAAAAAGAAAAGGGATTATCATAAAGATAGAGATTCTAAGCAACGTGAGCATAACTTCTTTTCGGATCTTTTCTTGAGATATGAAGTCAGAATTTCTATAATGAAGCTACTCTTGATTTCTCAAGATATACTTATAACTATTTGAAATTAAAGACGAGATATACAATCATGGACATTATCAGGCAATTTAAGAAAATGAATATTTGGGACTTTCAAGATTTGATGCAGGAGAAGTGTCTTGATAAAGGCGATAGTGCCGTCTATTTCATGTACCTCGACGAATTGAAGTTACGGCGAATCGAATCCGTCTCAGAGGGGGGAGACCATAAACTGCGTTCATTGGCCCATGAACTTTTGGCGTCCTTTAAAAGAGAGTATGAGAAAAATAAGGATTTTTGTTCAGAAAATGAGTTAAAGGACTTTTCTCATATTGTTCAAAACGAAATCTAGTTTGTGGTGTAATTTACACATTATTTGGACAAGCTTAAGAATATCTTAAATCTATTATTGGATAACTTAGTAAGTGACAAAGGGTTTAACTCACAACTAAGGAGATCTATATGTTAAGCTGGTCAGTAACTTTTTTAGTCATCGCTCTTGTAGCTGCTGTTTTAGGATTTGGTGGAATCGCCGGTTCTGCTGCAGGGATCGCAAAAGTACTTTTCTTTGTATTTTTGGTACTTCTTGCCATAAACCTTATTTCAGGTGCTGTTAGAAAATCATAATACAAAAATGAATAACCCCACTTAATATGCCTAAGTGGGGTTTTTTTAATATGGGGATATTAAATGATGCGTATTATTCTAGTTGCCATGGTTCTCATGGTATCAAGTTGTTCTACTATCTATTACAATACTTGGGAATTCTTTGGTCGTGAAAAGAGAGATATTCTTGCGGCTAAAATGGAAGATGCTGCAGACTCTCAGGAAGATGCAAAAGAGCAGTTTAAAGATAGTTTGGAAGTTATTCGAGAGCAATATAATTTTAAAAATGATGAATTGGCTGACGTCTATGATGAACTCTCTGACGATTACGAAAGTTTTAAAAAGAGAAGCGACGATTTAAAAAATAGAATATCACGGGCAAGAGAAGTCGCAGATGACCTTTTTGATGAGTGGAAGGATGAAGCTTACAGCTTTACAAATAAGTCCTATCGTAGACAGAGTTTGAATAAACGAAAAGTTACAATGAAGAAATTCTACGAAACGGCTAATGCTATGAGCGGTATTCAACAGAAAATGGAAAAGGTTCTATCTCGCTATCATGAACACGTTCTCTTTCTTAAGCATAATTTAAATGCCAAGGTTATTGGACAATTAAAAGTTGAAATGAAAAATATTATGGGAGACGTCGAGAATCTCATTAAAGATATTCAATACTCCCAAAAGAAGACCACTGATTTTATATCTGATCTCGAAAGGGCTTAATTGATAACTTGGCCAGGGAAGAATTGATTGAGGGTTCCGTCCTCAATCATACTTTCGATGGCCTTGTTAATTTTTTCGATATGAGCTTTATTGTGGCAACTGTAGAATACTTTCTGTCGAGTTAGAGGAAAATCTTTGTGATAGAATACTTTTCCTTTGCCGTGTTTGGATATGGCCTTCAAACCTGATCTTTCTTCGATGACAAAGTAATCAATTCTCTTATTAATCAACTTCTTAACATTATTAGTATCTGTATTGGTGTATTCAAATTCAATTTTCTTATTAGAGGTGAGTTGGTCGGAGTATCCGTAACCGAGAGTAAGGCCAACTCTTTTTCCTTCGAGATCACGAATTGATAGCTTCTGCGCCTTGTCTCTTGTAAAGACGAAATTCTTCTTTTCAAATATGGTTTTCGATCTCGGTGTTGAATTTGGAATATATTCACTGACGACAGGAAAGAAGCATTGGGCCTTTTTATGATTATATTGATACATGGTTAGTTTCGGAGGATAAATTTCAAAGCTAAATTTCAAACCGGCCCTCTTGGCCACCTCATTACTTAGCTCAATGAATTTACCTTCTGTTTTAGACTTTATGAATAGAGGGATTTTAAAAGTAACGAGGCTTACTTCCTCTGCCTTTAGAGATTGGATCAAGAATATCCCTATCGTGAATGTAATCATGAATGGCTTCATCATAAATTCCAATATATCAAGATTCAAAGGTTTCAATTATTATATATTGATTCTATAGATATTCTGACAAAATTTTCTTAATTTTTTGTATATAATATTTAACGTTAATTTCAGTATTACAAGTGATATAAGATACTTATGTATAATGAAGAAGAAATTTTCTTGAGTTGTCCTTATTGCTTCCAAAATATCTCTATGGTCTTTGAGTCTCTCTATGGTGGGCAAACTTATATCGAAGACTGCGAGGTCTGCTGTAGTCCTATTGAGATTTCCTATAAAGTGGAAAATGGGGAAGTTATTCTTACTAATGTGAGAAAGGGATAATTCTTTCGTTTTCTTGATTTCTGTTTCTTGGTCTTCTTATTTTTCTCTATTTTAAAGTGTGTAGAGATCTTTTAAACTTCTAATTTCATAAGTATGAATAGGCCTTTCGATAGTTAATTCGTCATGATTGAACCAACATGTATCGATACCAAATCGATGACCTCCGACGATATCTGCTTCATAACGATCCCCTATGATGACAGCATTTTCCTTTTTAAAGTCCCTCGCATGTCTGGCCGCGTATTCAAAAAATCTTATATCCGGTTTGGCATGACCACAGGCCTCTGATACACATACAAAGTCTACAAGTTCTTTAATACCCGATCTTTCGATTCTCTTATGTTGAACAAACTCAATCCCATTAGTGATAATCCCTATTTCTGCACGTTCTTTGAGAAACTTGAGTACTTCTATAGCATGATCAAGTAGGACTACTGCATCTGGAAGAGCATGAAGGTAGGAGTCAGATAGGTCTTCGGCACTTGCTTTTAGATTAAACTTCTTAATTAACAAATCAAAGCGTTTAACTTTAAGGGTATCTTTATCTACTTTACCGCAGTCAAAAGATCCCATAGCTTTTTATTTTCCACTTTATAATATGCATATAGCGTATCGTAATCGAGTTCAGTTTTTAGTTCTCCTTGATTGTGAAGGTTCTCGATGATTCTTCTAAAGGCAAGAGCTTCAGAGGCCCTAAAGTCGAGGAGAGTATCATCTAAATCGAAGAGGTAAGTTTTATATTTTTCAAGCATTATGATTCCGTTTACTTAATTGTAACGAGTATTTGTACCTCATGTAATCAGTAATGGTCTACTTGATATTAAAATTTAGATTACTTTATCTGGGAATGGATCTGGGAAATGATCTGAGAAAGGATAATATTTATCTTTGGCATTTTTATAGATAACAAATTTAGAAGTCTTGTCTCCTAGAGTGAAGACAAGACTTCAAATTAAATCTTGAAAATATAGCAATTATTTAATCTTTGATTCTTTGATAATTCCGCAAGCAATTCTCTTTCCCGCATCTCCAGAGGGTTGGGATTCTAAATCATCTGCCTTAGAGTGCACAATAATCGCCTTATTAAGAATTGAAGCTTTCTTTGCTTCTTCTAAAGTAAGAAATTTATATTTCTTATCAATTAGAGCTTTTCCATTTTTATTGGCCCTAATATTTCCTAGGTCTCCGACATGGTGTTTATCCATTTCTGGACCACCATGGTTCTTATCCATAGGATTAAAATGGCCACCAGCTGAACTACCATCTTTGGCCGAGCAATCTCCGTTTTCATGCACATGAAATCCATGTACTGTATTTGGTCCTAGACCAGAAATCTCTCCTTTAATGAGAACTTCTTTTCCTTTTTGAACAATTTCAAGTTGTCCTTTGGTCTTGCTATTACTCTTTGCTTCCAGTTTTACTGATGCCGCTTGTGCTGCATAAACTGAATGGATAGGCACTATAAGCGAAGATAAACTGGTAAGTAGAGCTACTTTTTTTAGATAGGATAAAGTTCTTTTTTTCACATGATCTCCTTAGATATAGGGTCTATATCATTTTGTCTTTGTCATAATAGTTATACCTTATCTGGAGTTCTATGTTTTTAAGGGGATGAGTAGAGGATTTGTATATTTCTACACTTATAAATTAATGGATAATATCCTCTAAGTTTTCAAAATACTCAAAGGAGATTTTGAGTTCTTTAGCCTGAGATAGATAATCTGTTTGATTTTGAATGGTTTTAGTCCACCAACGATTACGTATAAGGATTTTATCTATTCGCTTGGGATATCTTCTCGCCATTTCTAAATAAATGTCCTGATCCTGTTGTCCTGCATCTCCAATGAGGGTAATGGGGATATCATGATAGAGTTCCATTACTTCTCTTATGCGGTCGAGTTTATGGCCATGAGCGATTGTCTGAGTCGCTTTTTCAGTTTTAATATCTTGTAAAATAAGTGCCCCTGGTGGAAATTGATTGAGTTCAATAAATGCTTTCAGGAGAGGGTAGATATTCCAAGAACTGCTGGAGATATAGAAGAAAAGGTTGTCTTCTATATCATTATTTTTCGCGCTTCCTTTTCTGAGAATTTGATAGGCTTTAGAGGCTTCAGGAAAGGCCTTTCTTTTTTGAGGAGGTCGAAAAAGTGTTCTCATCATCATGGCCGTAAAACTTGTGGCCTTACTTTTTAAAATGGTGTCATCTATATCACTAATGATTACTTTTTTAGTATTTGGTTGAATTTTAAAAAGGTGAGAAGTGTAGATAACTGAGTCATAGTCCGAGTCATTTTCATCTAAGCTAACATGATAGGGAATCTCCTTAGACTCTTCCATGTAGCCATTCCACTTTGCATCCAAGAAGAAAAAACCTTGGGCATTAGTTCTCGCCCTATAGCGAATCGGACCGTCTTTAGTATCGATGATTATTTTTATCGGGACATGGGGTGATTCAAGGGCCAAGAATAATTTGATTACTTTTACAAAATGTCGAAAGGTGTGGCTGGCCTTAGTGAAATCAAGAGGAGCTAGACCTTCTACTACACGTCCTCTGATATGCACTCTTTCCCTACTGGCATAAGATAGATAGGGGAGAATGACGAAAGATTTATTCTCGGGATTCTGGCCTCTTTTCCATTTGATGAGGCTTAAGATAATTCTTTGAAAGAGATTAGCAATATTTTTTAGCATATTTTTAGAGGTGCCCATCTTAAAATTCTCATTAAGATCGGCACCTAGGGACTTTTAGACAATCAGAGGCTAAGTGAATTCATATCAATCACAAATCGATGATCAGGATTTCCACTGGCCAAAGATTCCCAAGCTTTATTCAGTTCATCTGCTTTTATCATTTCGCATTCTGGAAGAATTTCATGTTGAGCACAGAAATCAAGAACCTCTTGTGTTTCTTTGATTCCCCCAATAAGTGAGCCCGCGATTCTTCTTCTTCCCATGACGAGAGGAGCTGTCATAGGCTCTTCCATTGGTCCAATCTGACCAACAACTACTAGGGTGCCATCTATATCGAGTAGAGGAGTATAGATATTAAAGTCATGTTTCACGGGAACAGTGTCTAGAATTAAATCAAAGCTTCCTTTTGATTCTTTCATTGCTGCTTCATCTGTAGAAGCAAGAATTCCTTTCGCTCCCAAATTCTTCGCCATTTGCTCTTTATCTTTTGAGCGACTGATCACAGTCACTTCTGCACCCATGGCCACGGCAAGTTTCACACCCATATGTCCAAGACCACCAAGTCCAATTACGGCCACACGTGAGCCTTTAGAAACATTCCATGTTTTAAGAGGTGAATAGGTGGTAATTCCTGCACAGAGGATAGGAGCAGCTCTTTTGATATCAAGTGATTTAGGAACTTTTAAAACAAACTCTTCCCTAACAACAATATGTTTCGAGTGCCCTCCTTGGGTAATTTCTCCTGTCTGACGATCTTTTGAACCATAGGTTCCAGTAAGACCATTTCTACAAAATTGTTCCTCTCCATTATTACATTGGTCACATTCTTGGCAGCTATCAACCATACAGCCAACTCCTACATGGTCTCCAACTTTATAATTTCTTACCTCACTTCCAATATCTATCACTTTTCCAATAATTTCATGACCAGGGACCAAGGGAAGAGGTTGTTCGCCCCAGTCTCCGTTACAAGTGTGAAGATCTGAGTGACATACACCTGAGTAGAGAATCTCAATAGAGACATCATTGGGACGGAGGTCTCTTCTTTCAAAATGGTAGGGGGCTAAATGAGCATCGAGCTTTTGAACTGCATATCCAATTGTTTTCATTATGGGGTCTCCTTAAATAATAAAAATTATGATTCCTAGAGTATCTTTTAATCGCTTTAAAGCAAATCAGATGTATTAGACAGTTTAGGGCATCATTGTCGTCTAAGTATTTAATATTGAGCGGAAAATACTTAAGTTTTTTGGTCGTGTAGACGATAGAGAGATTAAGACTTGTGAAGTTGAGGAGAATTTGTGGATCTCAGTAAGGTGAGAAATTTTGGAGAAAGCATGAGTAGTACGCGATGGTTCATTTTATGGGGACTAACTCTACTTATAGGAGCTTATCAGCAAGATATTCATGCTAAAGATTTTCATCCCGACACTATCAGACTTGCCTATGATGATTTAACTTTTAAAGAAAAGACTGAATTTCATCATACATTAATGAAGGTCTTAGAGATCCAAACAAAGTCTACAAAATATAGTGATCCAAAAATCAATGTCCTCTTAGAAAAAATTTCACAGCACAATTTTTCTGGGCCTGATTCCTTTATCGATCTTTTCTTGCCCAGTACATTCGCTAATGATCCAACTCTATATTGTCATTTTGGTGGCTGGATGGCGACTATGGATAATGATGAAAATTGTATGCTTCCATGGTCGCGATGGGTAAGAGGTGATGCCGAGATGGAAACTTTTGGTGCAACGTATGAGCATAGTTGTGGAGGCGCCAATCTCTTTCGCTGTAATCCTCTTATTTTTGGACCAGGAGAAGATGGCAAGGGAATATGTACGACAACTGATGATTCTGACCCGAATCTTTCGACATCTTCCTGTTTAGAAGACTTTATGCAAACTCCGGATGCTCTAGAAAATAAAGTTAATGAACTTCAAGAAGACCCACAGGCATTGGCCCAATATTTGGCGATCACAGCTGAAACGATGAGGCTTTGTGAAGTTAGGGCAAGAAAGTTTTCCTATTGTAATGATCTCCTTCATCTTTTAGAAAGTACATCAAAAGCCGCAGTAACTTGCGAAGCCCATGATTCTCTGGTTTCTTTGCTACCTAATATCGTTACACCTTTTAATGAAGATGAGCTTAATGAGATTACCCATGGTTTAGGTGCTGAGGCCATTCGTTACGCTAGAGAATTGGAAGAACGGCAAGAAAGAATATCACGAGAAAATAGAGAAGTATTGGAAGAGGCCTTAGCTGGAGCTGCACAAGAGTCCACCATGGCCGCTACTATAGAAAGAATTAGAAATAATGCGAGTAAATGCTTGCGAGGCTTATGTAAGGGAACTGAATATAGTTCATCAAAGCCCGCAACTAAATCCATTGCTAAATGTGCTGCTTATGTAAAGCATGCTATTTATCCATATCCTTCAGAGAGTGGAGAGCGTTATGCAAACTTTTCTGAATATCCGTGGGGGCGTGATGCTGATGATGCTGTAGAAGGGGGCAATTGGTTAAAAGATCATGGCTTTGAGAATATACTCGATTATCCAGAAATGTCGCACCTTACGCCGGAAACGGCTCCTCCTGGGGCTATTATTGTTTACGAAAAAATTAATTCTCGCCGCAATTCAACCGTTGACGGTGTAAGAAGAGGTGCTCCTGGGCATATTGAAATTAAAGCCTCTGCTAATGAATATATCAGTGACTTCATTAATGATGAACCTACTCGTATTGGTGGGCTGAGAAGACCTATTGCCATTTATTATCAAATCCCTGATTCTTATAAAGAACGCCTGCAGGAGGTACCTCAATGAAAACTCAAAATTTTCTGAAATTTATTCTCATGATGGTCTTTCTTATGGGTTTTTCTCATCATACGTTGAGCTCTTCGCTGGATCAGCACTACATAGAAAAATTACAACAAATCAAAGTCGTGAAAGGCAATGGTGGTAACGATCTCTATGCTCTTATTAGAGAATCTGCTCAGCACCTAAGTGTGAATTGGAATGAAAAATTGGCCATTGAAATTTCGAGAGTCTTTAATGAATTATCTAATGTTAATGAAAATTATTTTCTGGTCGAATTACTAGCCCCTGCCGTAGAAAAGCATAAAGATAAGTTTAAGAAGATTCTTTTTAAAAATCTCTCAAAGAAAAATAGGGTTCTCTATGAGAAGAATGTTGAAATGGTGAGAAAAGAAGAGAGAGAAGGTAATGGTTAATTGGAAACGGGATCTTCTTTGATTAAAGTGGGGATGATTTCTACCTCAGGATAGATCATATAGAAGGCACCGATTAAAAGGGCGGCTTCGGTGAGGGGGAGATGTTCAATAGGAGTCGTGTCATTTTCATAGTGACAATTCACAGGCTCAGTCACAACATGGGTTAAGCGACAGATCAACGGTCTATTCTTATAGACTGAGCATTCACCCTTTATTTTATCAAGATAAATACAGGCCCTTTGTTCGTAATTAATGGGCGCTCCATGATTGAAGTGATCGTATTGAATCTTTAGTCTCGCTTCAGAATAGTCAGGCTTTGTTCTGTTTAGATAATTCATTTCTTTTGGGGAGAGAGATATAGGATGATAGCAACAAAAGTGGCAACCTTTGTGACAAGTTGAATTTTTCAAATCACGGTCAGTCGCTATCAAACGATCTACTTCTTCGTAAAGCCAACGGATAAGTTCATCCGGATTTGAAAAGGAAGTAAGTCGTCTCATTTGATCAATTATATACTTCTTTAATTCGGGCTCTTTTCTGGCCTTGATTTGGGCTTGCCTTACAACATGGGGAAGTGATCTTTTCATAAAACTTATTCTAATACGCTTTAGAAATTTGTAAATAAAACTTCATATTCGATTAAAGTACTCGATTTTGATTGCTAATTACCCGTTCTCCTTTATGATGAACTGATGAAAGATACTTTAATTAATATTGGAGAGGCATTTCCCTTTTGCCTGACTATCGTTGATACCTCTCCTGATCGTGATCGTCCTTGCATCTATGCCAATTCTAAATTCTTTGCCAATACGGGTTACACTCCTGATTTTGCGATAGGAAGAAATTTATCGTTCTTACAAGGCAAGCTCACTTCAAAAGATTCGATTGAATTTATGAAAAATTGCTTCTTTCATCGTAAGGCGTGTATTCAAGATATTATCAATTACAAAGCCGATGGTACTCCTTTTCTTAATCGTCTACTTTTACTCCCTATAAGAAGCTCTAGGGAGAGTCTTTATCTTGGATTTCAAAACGATATCACAGAGGAAAAAGGTCTTCACTATAGTAATAAAAGTCTAGAGAAGATTTCTGATGGTGAAATTAAGCACTATATCAATAATCCTTTAACGATTATTCTCAATGGTCTGTCTGATCGATTTGAGGAAATCAATTGCGCTGAGAAGAAAAAGGAATTTCAATCAAAGCTTGAAGATGCCTTTGCTCGAATACTCAACTATTCTCTTGATATTGAGCACCTCTCTGAATTTGAAAAGTTTGATTATTATAAAAAAAAGTGACTTAAATAGAATTTGTGGTGTAAAATAAGATATGAAAAATTTTAACTTACTCCTATTCGTTTTCTTTTTGAACCTTTCCCTTCTTTTATCCTCTGTTCAAGCCGCAGAGATACGTATTGGCGTTTCTAAATCAAATGCAGGGCCCGTTGGCCAATCAGATATTGAAAATATTCTCAAATGTACAACCCGCTCTCGCAAGCATCGATTCAGTTTTGAAAGTTTTCCTAATTTAAGAGGACTTAAATATATTAAAGAAGGAAAAATTGATGCTTATTATCCGGTCCATGTAAATGATAAGAATATGAGCTTCAGCCTTTTGCCCATTTATATAGATGAAGTTATTCTAATCTCTAAGAAAATGATTAATCTTGATGAAAATATTGAGGTTGGGCTTATTCGTGGGGAGCATGAAAACTTAATTAAGGGGCATCCCAAGTTAAAACCAGAATTTATTGTGACAAGTACGGATTCACTATTGAAGGGTTTAAAGAGTAATAGAATTGGTGCAATTTTACTCTATCGCTCTCAATTACCTGAACACTTTGACTTTCATAATTACGATACCCATACCTTCCTTTTTAAAGATGTAGGGATCCAGATCAGTGAAAGTTTTGAAAAAAAGGTAAAGGCTAATCGAGATTCACTTCAAAATAACTTTATTCGCTGTATTCTCAATTATGACTTTCGTTTATCTAAAATTAGAAAAAGGGCCATTCAGCATTCTATCTCAAAGGATATTAAAAATATCGCTTCACGACTCATAATGAATCGAGTTGAAATCAAAGATATTGGAGATAAAGAAAAGAGGTGGCGAGCTGATGATAAGAAATTAAAGAATTCGATATTAAAGAACTCACTAACCCAAAAACTTAAAAAGTTAGCGAAGGACTATCCTTATGTGACTGAAGCCTTTGTTTTTAATCATCAAGGTGGTCTTCTTTCAACTTTAAAAATGACTTCTGACTTTGATCAAAGTGATGAAGAGAAATTTCAGATATTGAAAGAATTTAAGGAATTCAGTATTCGAAATATTTCTAATATCTACTTTGATGAATCTTCTAATTCTTTTGAAGTTGGAATTTATATTCGCCTCCATGATACAAAAGGTCGCTTCGCTGGAGGCCTCTATATTGGAGCAGATATCAATAAGTTAATTTCTTTTTATAAGTTAAATTAGCGAAAATCCTCTCTTATTTAAATTTTGATACTTCATTTTATATTGTTTATGATATATCCGTTTAAAACGATATGAGGAGAGAGCTACATGACAATTGAAGAGATTATTTCGCGCTTAAAAGAGGGTAATCAACGTTTTACATCAGATCAATTGACTCACGATAATATTGGTCAATCTCGAAAAGAAGAATTAAGCTCAGGGCAATCGCCTTATGCTATTATTTTAAGTTGTGCTGATAGTCGTGTTGTTCCTGAGATCGCGTTTGATGCAGGACTAGGTGAGCTCTTTGTTGTTAGAGTTGCAGGAAATATTGCCAATACGGATTCTATGGCGAGTATTGAGTACGCTGTCGCTCATTTAAAATCCCAAGTCATTATTGTTCTTGGTCATGAAAGTTGCGGTGCTGTTACTGCTGCAATGGCCGGTGGAGATAATGGCAAAAATCTCAATCACTTACTTGAACAAATTCAACCAGCTGTTGATAAGGCCAAGTCTGAGGATGTTAATACAGTGGTAAAGTGTAATGCACAAGTTGTTGCTGAACGCTTGGTATCTGAATCAGATATTATTTCCCAGGCCGTTGGCGAAAATAAAGTTAAGATTATTCCGGCCTACTATAATCTATCCTCTGGTAAAATTGATTTTCTCTAATCTTGCCATTCTGTAAGGGCCGGTATTGATATAAACCGGTCCAGCTTTTCTATATATGTATAGAGAGTGTAGTGTAAGTGGGGGAGATAACTGATTCCAGAGTTACCAACTTTTCCCAAATACGTACCCTCTTCAATTTTATCTCCAATTTCAACTGGAATAGTATTTTCTTGAAAGTGAACAAGGCTTAAGAATATATGGGAATGGATTTTTATAGTGAGATAGTTATTGGTCTTGCCAGATAAGTCTGAGCTTAGGGATGGGTCAGCAGGATTATCCGGCCAACTTTTTTGAGCCCCAACGATAATTCCCCTAAAAGGTGAATAGACTTCCTTACCGAAGATAAAGTAATTTTCATTGCTCAAGCCTTCTTCTTCAAAGAATTTTCCTCTTTGATCCATGACTCCAATATCCCAAGCAAAATTTCCAAACATTTTTTCATATTTATGATGACCTTCATTACCAGTGATCGTTGTGGCATCCATTACGGGATGAGATTTGAAAATGATTTCATTGTTTTTAAGATAGGTATCATAGAGCTGGGTTTGAAAAGCATAGGAAGTATATTTTTTGATCTCTCTCGTATTATAAATTTGAAAAGGACTTTCATTCGTCTTCTTTTCATCATAAATGCCGTAACTAAAGAGAAGGAGATACTCATCCGGGGCATCAGTTTCTTCATAGAACCACTTATCCGAATAGAGCTCTAGAAGCTCTCCTGATATGATTTTCCCATTATTTAGCTCAACTTCAACATATTCACGCGCCCATCCATTTTGAATAAGGGTGTGAAAAAAAAGAATGAAGAGAATGGAGTATGATTTCATTTTGTATTCATATCAGATTCTCAACATTTACGTTTATGAAGTGTAAAAAATCCCTAATTTTAACTCAACCATCTAAGAAATTTTCATATCTATTGGTCTCTTTTCTATTACAATAGATGTAGGGAGGCATTTTGAGAATCTGTGTTACTGGAGCTACGGGCTTCATAGGAAAGAATCTATTAAAACATCTGAAGGGACGTTCAGACTATGAAATTATAGCTCTTAGTCGAAAGATTACTGATCAGCTTGATGGAGCAAAGAAAGATAATACAATATGGCGTAGTTGTAACGGTTTCTCGATGATCGAAGCTGAGAAGGTCACAAAGGATGTTGATGTTCTGATTTATCTCATTCACTCTATGATTCCTCCCGTATCTCTTTCTCAGGGAAGCTTCCGAGATTATGATCTCTATCTTGCTGATAATTTTGCCCGTGCCTGTGCTAAAAATGGTGTTAAGAAAATTATTTATATAAGTGGTCTCATTCCCGATAATCTTGAACGTTCAGAATTGTCAGAGCATTTAAAAAGTCGAAGTGAAATTGAATCTACACTTGGTCAATACGGAACAAGCGTGACCACCCTTCGTGCTGGATTGATCGTTGGAAAAGAGGGAAGTAGTTTTAAAATTTTAGAGAGACTAGTCAATCGACTTCCTTTGTTTCTTTGTCCTAAGTGGACGAATTCGAAATGTCAGACTATTGATTTGTCGTATGTTCTTATTTCTCTCGATTATTGCTTTGATCATATTGATAATTTAGAAGATGTCTATGATATAGGTGGCCCTGAAATCCTAACTTATAAGAATATGCTCTTAAAGACAGCTGAAGTTATGGGGAAGAAGAGAAAGGCGATTTCCGTTCCTTTTTTATCTCCTATGCTTTCAAGATTTTGGGTATCGCAAATTACAGGGTGTGATACTCATCTTGTATACCCTCTCGTGGAATCTTTAAAGCACGATATGGTTGTAAGAAAGGACCATCAACTTCTGATCGAAAATCATCAGTATAAGTCCTTTTCTCAATCTATTGCCGATAGTCGTGCATCCCATGATGAAGGATGGATCTGGCGTATTACAGATTTTAAATTAGATATTAATATTCCTGTCCTAAAGAATGTTTCTTCCTTGCAAAGAATGTTTGCAAGCAAGAAAATGTCGGCACTAGAAGTTTCCAATCTCTATTTTTCATGGCTTCCTAAGTTTTTCAAACCCTTTATACTCGTAGAAAGAAAAGATCATGATGTCTTCTTTAAAGGGCTAGGAATAAAGCTTCTTCATTTACGAAAGAGTGATAAACGAGGTGATGATAATCGTGTTGTCTACTATGTAGTGAGTGGATTTTTGGCCTCACGCAAATCATTTAACGGTCGCTTAGAATTTCGATGGATGCCGGCCCAGAATTGTTTCTTGATTGCTCTTTTAGATTTTCGACCGGCCTTACCCTGGATTTTCTACAAGTTTACTCAGGCGATTATTCATCTCTTTGTCATGAATAAGTTTCATCAATACTTAAAATCTCGAAAGTGAGTATGCTTACCTATATTGTTTGCGATTTAGTTTAATATTTATAGTTGTACGACCTGGAATATTCTCTTTTGGATTGGCCTCTTGTGAATCGAATACCACTTGAAACCCATGAATGCGAATATAGTTAGTGGCAATTAAGGTCCCCAATCCAATTCCTGATTCCTTATGAGTCCCTGTTCTTCTTCTTGGAGACGTGGCACGATTGAGTTTTTCTAAGTCATCTTGTGACATGCCAATGCCACTATCTTCTATGGTAATGGAGAGATTTTGCATTTCATTAATATGCACAAAAACTCGGATAGATGAATTTGGATTAGAAAACTTTATAGCATTGGAGAGATAATTTCCAATAATGGAAATGGAGAAGAAAGGCTCATATACGTAAACCTCTAGTTCCTTTGGAATATCATTTATAATTTTTAATTTCTTGGATTCAAGCTTTGGAGTGTAGGCCTTTTCTACTTCGCAAATAAGTTGATGAAGGTTTTTATATTCGAATTTCATCTCTTCATTGCTATTGGTATTTAAGATTCTTTCGAGTTGTCTTATTTCTCGAATTAAATCTTTCATTTTTTCTAAAATACTTGAATTCGTATTCGCGATCTTAAGTTGCCCCTCGGTGAGATCCGTTCGTTTGATCGCCCTTAAATTGGCAATAAGGGCAAAGACATAGTTGGCAAAATCATGAACTAGTACCTGATAGGTAATGTCCTTAAGATCTAGGGCCTTTTGAAGCTCCTTTGTTTGTTCTTTAACTTGTGCTCTTAGGTCCTGAGTTATCTTTTCTTCTTTACGGGTAATATTAATAGCGGGAAAAATAAGAGAGAGTGCTTGGAAAAGGGTATAGATAAGTGCAAACGCCCATAGTAAATTTTTTGAATCTGTCCTTAGAAAAGGGTAGTCAAACATATGAACCGATTGAAGAATCAAAAATATGGCCAAGGCCACATAGAGAAAACCTTTATGTCTTTGGTGTTTGAGGATTCTTACCCCCATAATGAAAGTGGGCAAACCTACGGCCAGAGCGACTGGAGCAGATGTGATGATAAAATTCATATTTAAAGAATTTAAAAAGAAGGATAATCCAATGCTTACTAAGTAGAAGAGTATGTAGCCCATCCAATTAATTTTTAATTTGGTGTAGTAACTTGAAATGAGGGCAAGGGTAAGCATAGAGGGCATGATCGTAGCAAAGGCCATAATCATGGTCATAGTACCCTGGTTAAACAGTAAGTTGACTCCTAAGTACATAAGAGAGAGAAGCCATAAAAGAATCTGATAAAAATATTCTTTGTCTTTTGTCTGTAGATAGAATACGGCCTGAAGACATATATTCAGTAAAATAATGAAGGCAATCATACTGGATAATATGAGAAATAATTCCAAGCTCTAGCTCCCTAAAAATAACATGAATTCGTTTAAGGGTTCCATTCTAAATCTTTTTAAAATTAAGTCTATATTTACGTTTTTTACCTAAAAAAATAATAACATGCTGTTTTCGTTGGATAATTGAATATTGACCTAAATCTTTTTAAATCCCTTCCGATGAGCCATTACATAAATTTTTTGGAGGTTTAAATGAAACTATCACTCAGAACACCGGTCATTTTACTCGGTCTTTTCTCGCTGGCATCTTGTACTTCTCACTTACGTCGTAATCCGTCATCTGTGGCAAGTTGTAATCTCTATATTGAGAATCTTTAGCACACATTAAAATTAAGCGAAGAGCATAAATCTGACTTTCTTGCTGCAGCAAAGAAGAAAGAATGGAATATGATCTTTGATAAGCATGAGCTTAGAGAGGGAGACTATGTAGTTTCTGGACTTATTGAAGGTCACCTTCAAAAGAAACTTTCTTTTAGAAGTAACTATGTTTACTTTGTTCCCTATAACTTAAAAATTGAAAAGTCTTATTCACCAGAAATGAGTGATAAAGTAGCAGAAGTTTCATTTGATCATAAGTATGAACTTAAGTCGCTTGAGTTAAGTCCAAGTTATGGTTTAAAAGGAAGAAGTATCGCTTCTCATAACTTTAAGAAAAGCTATGCAGTAGGGGATAAGAGTAACCCATTCAATGCTCAATTTGATCAACAGTATTTTGATCTTGGAAATATTGAAGGCGGAAGCTTAACAAGTTCAAAATGGTCTAATTCTGACCAAATGGCACACTTCTTCAAAGATTTTATGACTGAGCTTCCAAGCTGTTCTGACATTTAATTAAACCTTTTTAATATATTAAATAAGGGACTCTAGATGATAGAGTCCCTTTTTTGTGTTCAGCTCAGCAATAATCTATTATTCTCGATCCTATGATCATACGATTCTTATTTTCAAAATTTGTAGATTATATTCAGTTGAGAAAATTCTCTCGCTATCAAAAACTATTTAAGCATCCTCTTAAGGCCCAAAAAAAATCCCTCGAGCTTATTTTAGAACGTACGAAGGGCTGTGAAGTTCGTAAAAAGCTAGGAATCTCTGATACGATAAGTTTTGAAGAATTTCGTAAGAATTGTCCTATAACAAGTTATGAAGACTACGAAGAATATACTTCTATTTTGTTTGATAAAGAATTAAGAGATGATTTACTGAATCGACAGAAGCCCTCTTATTTTATTGCTACTTCGGGAACGACTTCTCGACCCAAAATCTTTCCCGTTACTGACTTTTATCGTGAAGAGTTTCAAAGAGTTTTCTTGGCCTGGCTGGGGAGAATTAAACAGCTTCGTCCCCAAGCCTTTAAAGGGAAGAGTTTGTATTTGGCAGACGCCGCAATAGTTGGTCATTCTCCTACTGGAATTCCTTATGGAGTTCTGAGTGGCTATAATTTTAGAAAAATCCCCAAGGCCCTTAGGGAAATCCTCTATTGTACTCATGAAAATTTCTATGAACTCGGTGATCCAAAGAAAAGAGATATCACTTTACTCGCCCATGCTCTGAGTAATGAGGTTACAAATATTGGTACAGTTATGCCTGAAACCATTATTCAGTTTCTAAATAAGTTCTTTGATTATGGATCTGAAGTTATAGAGTATATGGAAAGAGGATTACCGACTTTTGATTATCCTCCAGAATTTGAAAAGAGCTTAATCTTAGATTGCCCCAAAGAAAATATTGAGAGGGCCAAGCAATTGCTCTCAAAAAATACTTGGAATTCTCTCCATGATTTCTTTCCTCAATTGAATACAATTATTTGTTGGAAAGGAGCTACAGCTAAGTTTTACTTTGATAAGATCAAATCCTATATTCCTCAAGATGTTTTAGTTTGGGATGCCATATATTCAGCAAGTGAAGGGGTCTTTAATCTTCCAGATGACCCCCATAGTTTAGGTGGCCCAGTGGCCATCGATGGAAATTTCATAGAATTTAGAAAAATAGAGGCGCCTGAAAGTGAACTCTTAACTGTTGATCAACTTAGAGTAGGTGAGCAGTATGAGATCTTCTGTACAACGAGTATGGGATTATTTCGATATCAGGTAAATGACTGTATCGAAGTCACAGGGATGCGTGATCGGACACCTATCATTGAATTTAAGGATAAGACGGGTCTCTTTCTTAATCATGCTATGGAGAGGATTACGATTTCTCATGTTTGTGAATTAATTGAGGACCTAAAGGATCGTCTCAGTTTAAGATCTGAAAAACTCTTTTATTTTACCCTATGTCCTTGTGAAAAAGGAGATAGCTTTCATTATCTTCTTATTATTGAAACGGACTATGATGAGTCTGTATTTAGCGAGATTAATATTGATGAACTCTTCTTCCGTATTAATCCAAATTATAAGCGAAATGTAGAAGGGGGATTACTCGCTCCGATGGAGCTTAGAATTTTAGAAAAGGGTTATCTCAAGCATGAACTTCAGCAAAGGGAAGAAAAGGGTCAAACCATGGCCCAATTTAAATATTCTCCTATAGAGAAAGACCCGACTTTAGCTAAGCGACTATGCCCATGTGGTAAGACCGATCATAATTGATTGTGAATTTGGGTCATATATTCAATTTTCTCTTTCAATAAATTCTTTAAACTGACTCTTAAATGTTTCTCAAGGTCAGCATCCGTACTGGCGGTATTACTTATAATCATTTCATAGATTTCTTTTGTATCTTCTTCCACACTGAGAGTGATGGTGTGCTCTGAGAAATAATCATCTAAGAGGTCTCGGAGAAGACCACTTAGATTCAGGTCTTTCTTGGAGATCAACTGATATTGATCTTCTCTTATCATCAAACTAATTCTTTTGAGTTCAGGGTTCTTACTCATGGGGCCTCCTTAAGCTTATAGGTCCTTATAATAACAGAGATATGTAAAAAAAGGTAATAGTATTTAATATTATATATTGATATGCTGTAGTATGTATAATACCATTGTAAATATGAAACGCACTATAGTTAAGGAGATTGTATATGGTTAAGTGGGTAAGAAGTCGCGATGGTCTTGTCGCAGGTGTTTTCGAAGGACTGGGTAGGTTATATGGGGTTAATCCCATTGTTTTAAGATTACTTTGGATTTGCTCTGTTCTCTTCTTTGGCTTTGGACTTATGCTCTATGTTGTCTTGGCCGTATTGATGCCCTTAGAAGGACGAGAGCGCAATTATCAGAGTCCGATGATACTTGGTGTATGTGATAGATTAGCAAGAAGCTGGGGCCAAGACTTAGTCCTTGTGAGAATCCTTTTCTTTGGGGCCTTTCTCTTGTCGGGAGGAACGATGTTTCTCGTGTATCTTCTGTTACACTTTCTCGTTCCCCAAATGAAGTATGTTAGAGCTGGGATCTAGGAGACCAGCTCTTTTTTAAGCTGGATTCTTTGAGTCGATATAAATTGTCTCAATAGCGAAGGTTTCTTCTATCCATGCTTGCAAGGCCTGGACGCCAAATTGTTCCGTGGCATGATGGCCTCCTGCAAACATATGGATACCTGATTCCTTCGCTTCATGCCAATCATGTTCAGACATTTCACCTGTTAAATAGCAATCTGTTTGAGAGCGTAAGCAGTGGACCCAATCTCCATTAGCTCCACCTGTTATGATTCCCAAACTTTGAATGACTTGCTCGGGATTAGGAGAAGAAAGAAGAACTTCATGGGAGAGTATTTCTCTTAATTGTTCTTGAAGTTCTCTGACTTTAATGGAGCTTTGAAACTTCCCTCTTAAACCAGTAGGTGAGCCTTTGTGGTCTCCAAAAGCAGTGAGTTCTTTCATATTTAATTTCTGTGCAATACAAGCAGCATTACCGACCTCAGGATGAGCATCAAGAGGAAGATGATAACCAAAGAGGTTAATCCCATTTTCAATAAGGGGCTTTACTCGCTTAGCAAATGGACCAGTGATCGTTCGAACTCCATGAAATTTCCAAAAAAGCCCATGGTGAACGATGAGGGCATCTGCTTTTTGCTCAACGGCTTTCGCCACTGAGTCTGCTGTAGCGGAGACGGCAAAGGCTATTTTAGATATATTTTCTTTGCCTTCAATTTGCAGGCCATTTGGGCCATAGTCTTGGAAGTTGTAAATATCTAAAAGTTTATTTAACTTCTTTTCAAGTTCTTTTCTTTTTACAGTTCTCACTTCCAAGATGATTCCTCTAGTTATTGAGATTAAAAAAGAGGTGGCGGGGCCTCTTTATTAGTAGCAAAAAGATTACCTTTATTTAGTGTTTCTTTCAACCTCTGGACGGTCTGGTGCAGTTCTTCATTTTGAGGAACGAGAGTAAGGGCCATGCTAAATTCCTCTAGGGCCGCTTTATAATTTCGTAAATTCATATACGCTCGACCAGAATTTATATAGGGGTACTCACGGTTTTGATAGTTTCTTGAATTCTTTGCCAACTCAAACCATTTTAAGGATTCTTGAACCTGTCCTTCACTTAAAAGATAACTTCCAAGATCATTATAGGGAGCTCCATAAGCGGGATCGATTTTAATGGCCTTTAAGCAAAAGTTCTTAGCAGTCTCAAATTGATTTTCAAGTGAGTAGGTCCATCCAATTAAATTATAGGCCTCTGCTGTTTCTTTAAAGTTGAGCGCTTTAAAAAAGCTATCTCTTCCGAGATCATATTCTTTTTGGGCGACCCAAGAGTGACCTTTATGAATGAGCTCATCATATTTCTTACTTCGTTGCCCGTGAAGACTGCGAACTGGGGCATGGGCATCTTCTTCAAGATTAAAGATATGATCTGGATTAACACGAAAGGCGGGAATCCCTTCGTCAGTATGAATCGTATCCATCAGACTTACACGAGGTAATTCAATGGTAAAGGGAGTGGCCTCTTTGATCACAAGATGGAGTCTACGTGCATGAAGGTAGAGAAAATTAAGAGTTAAGGCTACCTTTTCAGAGAAGTCTTGAAATGGAACGAGATCGAGAGTAATCATTCCCTCTAAAGTAGAGAAGAGGTATTTGGTTTGCTCTTTTACTTCGGTGAGAGTTAGAGTTTCAACGACATCTTGTCCTTCGAGCTCTCCTTCGTAATTGAGCCAATGTTTCTTAATAAAGAGCATGGCCTGATAATTAAAAGTCGTGGCCCAAGAGCGTACTGCTGTTGTTCCTAAGATTTCATTGGATTCAATAAGGGCAAAGAAGAGTCTTTGGTAGTAATTCTGGCATGTATGCAACTCACTAAGAGTGAGATGAATAATACCTTGGTGTCCAATGGGCTTTGTTAATTCTTCCATAAATTAATCCTTCCAGTTTGGATTAGAGTTTGAAATGTCTGTACTTCAAATGTCTTATTTAATGTTAACTAAGTTGTTTTATATCCGTCAAAACACTCAATTTATTTAGGAAGCATCCTTGATTCCTATTTCTCTGGTATTAAGAGCAAAGGCAATGCCAAAGAAGATTACGCAATATCAATTAGTTACGGTTGATGACCGATACTTTCTTTGGCCCCATGAAATATTTTAGGGCCTTAATGGCCTTAAATAGCTCTCCATTGTGGCCCTGTCTAAATCATAAACGGTGAGTAAAGATTACTTCTTATATTGGGTTGGATTTAGCTTCTCGGTATATTGAGAATAATTCTATTTAAGGATCGTATTATGAAATTAAATTGGTTAAGTCTTATAGCACTTGGATTTTCTCTAAGCACCTCTATTATGGGAGCAGAAGTTGATAGCTTTACTCATCGTCTTATCCCTTTAGAAGACTCCTTAGACTTTATTAATGAAAAAACTAATAACTACCTCGCTCGTGCCATTGATGAACTCAATGAGAAGAAGAAAGGTTGTAATGAGAAGAAATTCTATCGCCACTTAAGAGGTTACTTTAATAATCAATACCGTGGTGAAATGGTAAAAGAAATTGTAGATACTCAAGGTATCGATGCTCATTGGATTATTATCGAAGATAGTATCTATCAAGACTTTTCTTGGATTCAGTCTCCCATTCAAGGATTTTGGGGGAGAGTTGTTTCAGATCCTACAGCGGCCTTAATAAAAGTAAATAATGTCTTTATTGGGACGGATAAGTTTGAGCATTTCATGGGCTCAGGCTTTAGATATTTTAAAACCTATCATCTCGATAAGAATCCGCTCGGTGATGCACTAAAGATTGGTTATAGTGCAGAAACGGGGATGATGGGTTCTATTATGACCGGAGTAAAGTCTCATGGAGACCTGATTGCAAATTTCAACGGTATGAGATTTTGGAATCATATGTTTCAACATGAAGATGATGTACTAGGAGCCGAATATAATGTCGGTCCCTATGTGACTTGTGTTGATGATCAATGGCAACAAGTAAAGAAGATTGACTGGGCAAACTATATTGACGACGCTTTTGACGAAGGTCAAAACTGTTCAAGCTTTAGAACTCAGGAAATGCTTGAGATGGTTGAGAATAGAATTTCGGATGTCTCTCTAAGAGGAGGGCAAGTTCTGAAATGTCCAATGGAACCTGAAAAGATGCTACCTTTATTGGAAAAGTATGGCCCTTTATCAGATGAGCTTATCAACCTTAAAGGGCATACTGTAGTCGACTAGATTATTTCTTTTCTATTTCTTTGTCGCCTCATACTTGAGAAGCTTATCGGCATCCGAGACAGCTTTATAACGAGTGGAGATTCTTTCAAAGAGAGAACCTTTCTTCTTTCCAATTTGGGCAGGTCCTCTAAAGTTGAGAGTTGCTCCACTTGACTTTGATTTTCCTAATAGCTTTGCAAAAGGGTTATCACTCTTAGAAACTTTCTTTCCAATAGATCCTCTTCCGCCAGATACTCTACCTAGACCAGATCCTACGGATCCTACTTTAATGGCCGAGCTTCCTTTGGAGCCTGCAGCAGCTGTTGCTCCAGCACCTTGGCCACCGCCGCCTCCACCTGGAAGACTTGCACCACCGGCACCGCCGCTGCCGCCTCCGGCGCCACCACCACCTTTACCAGGCTTAACGCTTCCGGGACTAACGATTCCATCTGAAAATGAAGTATCATTAGGAGTACCTACGGTTACGGAACCAAAACTTTTTGGGAGAAGGTCTCTATCTGTAGCTGACGCTGAGGAAACACCACTATCATCGTCGCCTCCTAGAGATCCACTTCCAAGATTTGCTGAACCAGTGGCACTTGTACAAAAACTTTGTGAGCCAAATCCGCTATTGGTTAGTCCATCGAAAGTGATACAGCCTTCCGCTTCGGGGTCAACCACACATTCGCTTGTTAGGCTTGGCTCAAAGCCAGCTTGCTCAAATTCAGGTTTTTCAAATTCTTCAATATCACCAATAGCATCATCAACAATTCCAGCTTGTTTCTTTAAAAGAGCACCTTGAGCACCATTGGCGATGGCCTCTAGACCTGCACCCATGGCCACTTCTTTTACTTTGTCGAGCATCTCTTGATTGAGAAAGAAGTTTGAATTTTCTTGAATGATAGTTTCACAAATATGCTGAGTATTCTTAGGGTCTGGATTATTTGAATAGAGTGAATTGATATGAGAGCCCTCTTCAAAGAGAGAGGCGATATTAAGTTGCTGTCCTTCTCCTCCTGCTACTTCGGAGAAGAATGCTCTTGCTTCTTCTGAACCTCCAGCTGCTATGCTATTGGATAGGTTCGTGACAAATGAGGACTGCTGATCATTACTGAAGTTTTCAGTACATCGGCTGAACATATCTTCTTTGTTGGGGAAGCTACTTATCATGGAGAGAAGAATTCCGGCCTTTGCTGCATTATAGGCGGCCATCTCGTAGGCCATATTTCCCTGTTGTTCTAAAGAATCTCTTTGAACGGCAAGAGTATCAGACATTCCAATACCTTCTTCCGTTCTTTGTTTTTGAAGAAGATCTTCTTGGGCATTAACTTGAGCATTTCCAACTCGCACGGTTTGTTGGAGTTCCATAGCCGCTTTTCCTACAGTGAATCCTTTTGTGAAAGTGGCCAACTTCTTACAAGCTAAGTAATCATGAGTCTCCCAACCTTCATGTTGACAAGAAATCCCACCACTTTGTTGGGCCTGTTGAATACATTGTTGGGCCTGAGCTTGATCGGTCTGTTGCATACATTGCATCATCTGGGTATTCACAGTATCTTGGCCATTTGCGCCTGAACCTGATGAGTTGGCAAAGATGTCGCGATGTTTTTCATGATAATTTTCTGTCTCTGTAGCTGCACGATAAGCTTCGCAATAAACTAATTCGGAGAGGAATTTTTTAAATTGCTCTTTCTTATCTCCACTACCCATTGACTCTGACATCTTTACGACTTTATCTAAGTCTGGTGTTTGACCACCAAAAATAAGATCGATATATGAGTTTTGCGTAGACTTCAAATCATACCAGGGCAGGGTAGAGGAACCACCGTCGATTCCATATTCCACATACCATTCTTCACAATGACGAATTCCATTAGAACGGTTTTGGGCATTGAAGTTTTCTCGATCTGGACGATCACTATCTCCTCGAGAAAAGGCATAAGTGGAATCAAGGCTAATAAGGGAGAATATAAGCAGGGAAAGGGTTGTTCGATAGAGAAATCCCTGAGTTTTTAACGAGGTTGAATTTCTAGATGAATGAGTTTTCATGCTTTTCTCTCTTACTAATAGTATGTTTTATACTTTCTCACTTACTATTATCGTCTATCTAGGTAATATACTTGAGTTTTAAGCTTTGATATCGACGTATAATTACCTAACTCACTAAAATTATGTCTAAATATAGGGACTAGACCCCGGTATTCGAGAGGATTAAAATGACATAAATTTTGGGCATCTCGGAGACAAGGGCCTGATATAAGCGCTTATAATTGGAAAATGAAGGAAACTGTCGTGCAAGAATTTGAATACCATTTAAAGATCATAGAGGCCCATTTAGATACATTTGGGCATGTTAATAATGCGACCTATCTCGAACTCTACGAAGAGGCCAGATGGGACTTTATTTCGGAACGTGGTTTTGGTCTTAAAGATATTCAAAAGAAGAAGATGGGGCCGGTCATACTTGATCTTCACTTAAAATTTAAAAGAGAATTAAAAAATAGAGAAAATATTAAGATTGTAAGCAAGTCTTTGCCTCAAGAGCATCCTCTCATCATGCATCTTGAGCAAAAGATGTTCAAAGAAAATGGAGAGTTGGCTTCATCAGTTACTATGAGTGTCGGTTTAATGGATTTAGAAAAGAGAAAGTTAATTAAACCAACGGCTGAATGGCTTCATGCTATTGGCTTTGAGCAAACTAGTCGCGATTAATATTAAAGACATATCTTTCGCAAATGGAATCGAGATGATCAACGACCGTCTCTCTTAAGATAAGTTCTTGTCCATAGAGATCGAGAAAAGCGAGATAATCAGTTTCAGTAATTTGAGAGAGCATTTGGTGAGAGTAGTCGCGATGACTGATATGCCAAGGCTCACGGGCCACTCCTCCCAGATCAAGTTCGTAGGGACGAAAAAAGGCGGTATCTTTTAAATGGTTCTGTAAGAATTCTCCCAATTTATAAAAAGGGCCGCCTTCTTCATATTCAGAAGGAATAAGCTCTGTTTTGTAATTTGGCTGAGTTTCAAAAATCGTTTCATCAATAAGATTAAATTCACTACCCCAGTGGTGTCGGCTTAGTCCTGGTAGGGCGCTCCATCTTAAAATGGTATGAATGAGCTTTAGAGCATCTTCTTTTTTATTCAAATTAAAGTGATTAAATGGAACTTCTTCTTCCTTGTCATCAAGTAGAGTTCTCTTTCCTGATGCCTTGAGGTTCCATATCTTTAATTGATGTTCAAATGAGCGATAAGAACTAATAGGGGCTATTTTAATCCCATGCTCTCTTGCAAGAGTTACGAGATCGTTCCAGTCTTTAAGAAGATCTTTTTGGATCAAGTGTTTTTCATGTTGAGGAAGATTAATGAGATGCTGGTTATCACTTACACCAAAGGCCTTTAAAATGCTCTTATTCATCATCCTCGCCCTCATCAAATAAGCGTTTGATACCACTTGTTTGATAGCGCTTGGAGATAACATTCCATAAACTCACATCTTTACGATTCACTATATCTGAATTCTTATAATTGTATTTCTTATCCATAAAAGTTTGAACCTTACTTCCTGCTCCTGAAGCGGTATCATTCCAAACAAAGGTATTACTCTTTCCTTTAGAAGCACCAACTTTTCCTTTTCCTGCACCTACTGAGGATAACATATCTCCTACAGCAGCAGAAACCTTAGATTTCTTAGCTTCCTCTAAGGCCTTTTGAACAGCTGCAGGCCTGGCGGCTGAGTTTGAGCGGACACCACTGAAGCCTCCTGCTGATGGACCTGGCATTGTAGAAGCAAGTTCTCTTACCTTTTGTCCTGTCATTTTTTCTAAACTAATAGCCGATGGTACATTGATTTTATTATTCTTTGCTGAATTGAGAAGTTTATCCGTGAACTTCTTATTCTTGGCAGCGCTTGAAGCTAAGCTTGCCGAGTCAAGATTCGCTAAGGCCGTACTTGCTCCATTGGTTAGAGAGTTGGCCGAGTTTATGGCACCAGGGATATCGAGAGCACTTGTGAATCCATTTGCACTGGTTGAAAGAGAGGTGACTTTTGCACATGCATTTTGTCCCGCACCGTTTTTCATATTTTGACAACGACAGTCTTCATCAAATTGTCCTTCAACTGTGACACAACCTTGGCGAGGACCCACTTGCTCTTCTTTTTCTTTCTGGGCAGCATAGTTAATATTTTTTGAACTAAAGAGGTTTTGGCAAATATTAGAATTGGTACGATTAGAATTTTGAGTACCATCTGAATTATAGCAATAACACTCGGGATTAGAGAGATCGTCTCTACCATCTGGACAGTAACCAGACATATATTCAGAATAAGAAGCTATGACTTCATCAATAGTTTCAATATTCTTTTCGGCTTTCTTTCTTTCATTATGGGCATGCCAGATCAAGTAAACATTAAGTCCCAGCATGATTCCACCGGCAATTGTATTACCAAGAGAAGTTCCAACCATTTTCTTGATTGCACCAAACTTAGTTTTTGCTTGATCAGCTGCCTCTTGATTTAAAACTTCAGCGCTTTTGGTACCACTAGATCCACTACTTGGTATCTCTTCTACTTTATCTGTATCAACATCTGAGTCAGCGGCTTTTACTTCCTCAGGTTTATCTTTTTTGGATTCACCCTTACATTTTGTAGTTCCAGATATATCCATCATTTCGGCAACGCCAAAGCCTGTTGCTGCTGTATAACCAGCAATAACCGCCATCTGGAGAAGTTTTCTCTTGTCGGCTTGTTTTTGGATATCTTCTTGTTCTTTTCTTAAATACTCAAAGGCGCGAATTTGGGCTTGGTAAGAGCCTTCTTCAGTTCCTTTTAATTCATCATTTTCAGCTTCTTTTTCATATTCCTCGGCCAGCTTTTCAAAATTCTTTTTGGCAAATCTTTTCAAGAAGAAATCACCAGCTATCCATCCCACTGACGTGTATTGAAAGAGGCGTCCCGACATACATTTTGGAGGTTTCTTGGTTTTTAATCTTTGTTTAGTTCCATCACCTCCTGCCGCACCGGCAATGAGTCCAAAGGCCGCATAAGCTGCCGCTACAATTTTACCAACATTTTCAAGCTTAGCATCTTCTATATTCTCACCAGCATCTACACCAGTTAGGTCTTCTGCATTGGTTAAATAGCACATATCAGGATCATTAGAATTAGCACATTCATCAGCTTTTTCTTTTGTTCCTTCAGCTTCAGCTGTGGTTGTACAACTATTGAGTTCTTCATTCCATTCTACAGAAGCCCCAGTACAGGCCTCTTTTTGCGCCTGAAGTTTTTCATCACCAGTGAGATCACTAGCATAAAGCTGTGGAGCAAAGGCTAGTTGGCAGGTCATAATCGTAATAAGGATTTTATTACAGGCATGGTGAATGGGGTTTTTAATATTATCTTTTTTCATAAGCTTACTTTAATTATAACCATACTTGGTTATAGGTTGGACTCTCGAGTGTATTGTCTTACCTTTCTTTTCGGAAAGTTAAGTAGTTTCAATGAGTTATATTTCAGTTTTTTTAAGCTAAGACTGTGACGAGGGCCGCCCATTTTATGAGTTTTTACTAGGGAAGGGCCTTTATTGGGATGATTTTTCCAGAGGGGAGTTTAGCCGAAGTTTGAGAACTGATCTTTTCTAGACATGCTGATACTTTGGAGAAGTTTACAATTTCCCCATAGGAGCACTGTTTGATGATTAAGCCGAGGGCTTGGGTGACGGCCAAGCTTGTATTCTTTAGTTGATTGAAAGAGTTTACTTTGAAAAAGAAGTCAGACTTTCTTGAATGAAGTTGAGCGGGAGGAAGAAGGGCTACTTCTGATGAGGCCAGAGCAGGGTAGTATTGCCCTAGCATAAGCCCGAGAAGTTCTTCTTTCTTTGACTGAGGGAAGAGACCATATTTTAAATTTAAGCGGATGTCTTTTTGACCTGAGGCCATAAGAAAGAATCCTTTAAAATTTTGAGCACTCTTAACCAGAGAGTTTATATTTTCCTTCTTCGCTGGGAGGCCAACGGCCATCACGGCCATATTGATCTTGTCTGCTCGAAGTTGCTTAAGGGCAATTTTCCAATACTCTAGGGATTGATCACCTTTATGGTTAAAGAGGATATAGGGATAAATTCTTATTTTTGGATGTAAGGGAGTTCTTTGAGAAGCTTCCTTATTGGCAAGTTGCGATTTGTTTGGATTTTCTTCTTCAGAATTTACTTTAAGCTCTTTTTCGAGATACTCAAGGATCCGGTGACCATGAAAGCGAAAACCCTTCAATTTTCCTGGAATGCATTTATAGGTATTACTTTGGGTAAAGTCTTTAACCGGCTCAATTTGAAAGTGGGGATTCTGCTCAATCAGACTCGGACAAAAACCTGTATCAAAAATGGCAATTCTGATAATTTCGTCTTGGGTAGAATTAGACAAAGAAGAAGTTGTTACAGAAGGACTTATTTTCCTTATCTCTTGTTCGCTATCTGTTTCTTGGGCAAAAAGAGGGCCACTCACCAGGATGTCGTTTAAAAGCAGGCAGCTAAAGAAGAAAAAGAGGTATCGAAACGTTACGCTTCGATACCTAAATGAAGGTTGATTAAATTTGGAATGGAGAGTGGACGTAAGGTTGGTCATCCACTGTGTTGTAAAGGCCACGATCATAATCTTTAAGGTAATTCCAAGTTCCTTTTGAGAAGATTCTAAGTCCTTCTCCTTGCATCATATCTTTCATGGCATCTTCAAATTCACTTTCGATGTCATAGGCCACATTATCCTCCATTGGACCAAAAGAATCAACGGCCTTATCGAGTACTTTCCACATAGAGATGGCGGCTAAATTCTTTGACAGGGTCGAGTTTTTAACTTTCTTGCCTGATTGATTGAGAACACGTTGAAAGATTGGAGAGCCAGACTTAATAAAGTCTACCATTTTCTCATTATTCCCAGAGGCCTTGTAAGCAAGAGAGGCATTTACTACTTCTGCCGCGGCCATAGAGATTAATGTTCTTACTTTACTATTTGTCTTCTTATAGTTTGCCTTCGTGAGAACACTTCCAGCGCTAGGGATGATTTCATTCTTAGTATAATTATACTGAGAAAGGGCCTTTACCATTTCTTTGTAGTTTTCCATGTTGGCCTGGGCAACCACATTCATATCAGCACTACCTGAGATAAATGGGTTTGTGAAATGAAGCTGAACTGGAGAACTAAAGCCGTTTATAAGTGTAGGGAGTTTGGCGGCATACTTCATCTCTTTAGTACGGGCCAAGGCCTGATTCAGACCTCTTGCTGAGTAATCGACAAAGACAATAGAAGAGTCTTCAAGTTTTGAAAGAACTTTTCCAAATGTCTCTGCAGTAGATCCACGATTATCATCGATAACAAGTATCGATTTCTTATCTAGCCCTTGAGCCAATACACTCTGATTGAGTCGGTTAAGAGAAATATCTAATACGGAGATCTGACTTAGGCCACCATAGGAGTTCACGACTTTTAATAGATCCGTTGCTGACTTGTCTGAATCAACGAGAAGAACAGGTTTTCCCGCTTTATTCGAAAAAGGTGCTTTGGCCATTGTTTCAAAATGTCCTGGAAGAACACCAATGACAACTCCATTTTTTCGAATTTTAGCGCCAAATTTTAATTCACTATACACATCTCTTTCACTGGCCACTAAAAGCTCAGCGTCATTTAAAGTCACTGTACCAGTTAGGCCATTGAGGGCAGAAAATGGACGAGTGATGATATCGGTTTGAGAATTTACACTGAGGTCAATTTCGAGTTTTCCTGTATATTTTCTCTTCGATATATTTGATAAACTCACTTGAAGATTATTCTTATTATTAATGAGTAGATCAGACTGAGTACGCATTCCAGTAAGACTAATCGGGTATTGAATTTTAAGTGTCTTCTTATCTCCATAGTTCAGGGTACCTGAAGAAGGAGAATAGAAGTGTCTTCCTTGTATACTCGCCTCATGACTTAGAGGTGAAATAACCTTGGCAACTAAAGTATGGGTTTGACCTAATCCAGTTGTTACATCAGTTTGAGCAACCCCTTTAACGGTCACTTTAGATTGTGGAGCAATTGAAGGAACTTTGAATACTTGCGATCCTATTTTTAAAGTTACGGCCTGGGCAGCAGCTTGACCGTAATTAATCAGCGTCAGATCATGATTGATTTTCTCTGCGGGCTGAAAGATTCCATCATTTTGGGCGACACCACTTATCCCAGCATCTTTTACCTCTGTTTTGTCGAATTTTAAAATAGGCGCATCTTTATAGATTTGATTAACTTCATCAAATCTCTTCTTTCTAAAGATTTCTGTTTGTTCTTTAATATTCTGATCAAAGGTATTTTGCTCAGTACTTGCATATACGCTGGCACGAATTTGTTCGTAGCGTGTTTCAAAGTTATTGCTTTCCACTCTTCTGTAAGTCGAGCTATAGATGGAGTGACTTCTATCTGGATTTTGGAAAGATGAGTTATAGAAGTCGTTATAGTAGCGTTCCTTAACACTAGGGTAGGTGGTGTTATAAGCGGTTGTATAACCCTTTGCTCTTCCTCTTTCTAGAAAGTCCGGATATGTTCTTGTCGAAAAATCAGCATAAGATGCATTTCTCGCGTGGGAATAGCTTGGAGAATAGTAGTGATCAATAGATCTTACAAATTGCTCACGACGCGAACCTCTGTAGCGCACGAGATATCCATCCATAAAAGCCTTTTTGAAAATGGCCCTATTGGCCCTTACCATTTCGGAGTGCTCACGCGGCTTGAAGTTTGGACATAGATTACGATCTGCTCTCCAGTCGTTATATCCTCTCCATTCGTATTGATCTCTTTCAAATCGTGTACTGCCACGACGAATACAGTTAAAACCTGGATAGTTTGGAGTTAGAGCAGCAAATGCTCCTGCAAATTGGCCTGAAATATTAATCTTCTTAAGTTCTTTCTTTTCATTAATTTCGATGGCCTGATTTTGACCTTTTTCAGATCCTAACTTTTTACCAGTTTGAGTGGCCCTTTGAAGACCATCTGCTTGACCTTGGGCCATCCCAACCTGATCTGCATCTGAGGCTTGAGCTCTTGCAAGTCCATCTCGTTCACCTTCTTTTGTGGCAATGGCCATTAAACCAGCTTTCGTACCTTCTTCTTTACCATGATCAAAACCATCTATTTGGGCTTGAGATCTTCCTTCAACTTCTCCTTGAGAAAGTCCTTGTTGATATGAATTATTTTGACCAGCACTGGTACCAGCTTCTCTTCCATCGCGATCACCATCTCTCTGACCTCTTGGAACACCTATGTACTCAGCATAGTAATCGCCATCAATGGATCCAGCATCTTGTCCTACTTCGGATCCTATTTTATTGAGTCTAACAGCTCTAATTGCAATTCTTTCCTTGAGTTGATTAAGGCCACTTACAATTTGATTGCGTTCTTTCAATTTTTGTTGAAACTGGTTTCTCGCTGGTATGAGATTTCTGTTGGCGACTTGGATTCGTACTTGCGCACGCTTCATTTGTGTTTGTTTTTGATTGAGAATTTCTGCCCTTTTCGTGTTTTCTGCTTTATGGCGATTAATTGTTTCTTGAGTGTGAACAATTTGTTTGGCCTTATTTTCTTTATTTTTCTTTTTAGTGTCTAAATCTTTCTTTGCTATGTTAAAGACCCTTTGGGCATTATTTTGATCTCTCTTTGCTTGATTAAATCTTTGGGTAGCTTTTTTAATTTGATTAGCACATTTATCAGAGGGATTGGCCTCGCATGATTGCTGTACTTTTTCTAGTTCTTGTTTTGCTGCAATTCTTGTTTCTTTGGCCGTTTGGAGTTGTGCTTGAGTTGTGTCGTGAGCAGCCTGAGCGACTTGCTCTGTAGCACTTAAATTTTGTAACTGCTTTCTTAGGTTTGGGAGTTGCTGTTCAAGTTTTGTCTTTTCACTGAGGGCCGTTATGATCTTTTTTTCGACTTCCGAAATTTCTTGGGCCAATTTATCTTTAGCTAGCCTAGCATCTGTCAGCTCTTTATTCTTAAGATCAAGTTCTTCGGTCGAATTTTTATAGGCATCATGGGCCTTCTCAAATTGCCCTGTTAAACGACGAACTTCAGGATCATCTGTAAGTTGAAAAGAGGGAGTTCCAATAAAGGGTTTGAAATAAGAGTCAAAGTTCTTTAGAGCAATCTCTCCACTTTGTTTCTTTTGAATATTTTGAATCTGTTCGTTATGAATCTGAGCATAGGCGCTTTCCATTAATAGGCCCGGAGATAAGAGAAAGGTTGCCATCATCAAAGGGGTTATTTTCTTTAGGTTGCTTAGATTTTTTAGAACTTGCATTTTTTCTCCCAACATATAATAGATAAAATCTCTTCTATTGAATTATTTTCAGTGAGGGGCCACAGTGGCTCCTTCTTTGAAGATAAAAAGGCCCCAAAAGGTCAGTCTGACACTGAAATTGAACCTCTTGCCTTCCTGTGGATAGGGTTTTCAATATTGGGGGCTGTATAAGCAATCATGATGCCAAAAAGGAGACTGAAATAGTTGGTTTAGGTAAAGCTTTCGGGGGCCGTTTAAAGATTCGACAGATTTCATTTTGTGAGAAGTGAATTTAGAAACTATAAAAGAGGTGAATCTCCTTTTGCAAGGAGCAGTTTTAGGTATAATTAACCTATTAAAAATTATAGGAAAAGTATGGGAAAAATGGATTTTACCAACCACCACAAAGAGAAGTTACTCAATGAGGTTTACGGCAAGCTTCAACATGGAGCTAGTCCTAGCCATTCATTGGTCAGTTTTCTTCGATCTACTCCTATATCGGAATGGTTAAAAGAAAGAAAAGATGAAGGACCCTGGGCCGAATTGGGCTGCGGTATGCGAAGTCTTTTTGAATCTTGGCAGGATATTTTTGATTTAGGTCTGAAGAATAATCTCTATGGCCTTGATCTTTCTAGTATTGCAATAGAAAGGGCCCAGCAATATGGAACCATTCATTATCAACAAGCTGACTGTACTCTTGAAATCCCTCATGGTCCTCATGCAGTCATATTAGATGGCCACTTTCTCCACTGCTTAAATTCTGTACCAGAAGTCTATCAAACCCTAGGTAAGATCAGAGAAGCCCTCATTCCTGGTGGGATTTATATAGGAGAAGTTATGTTGGCCCATAAGTCTCTTAGCTTTGATACTCAATTTGAATATGATGTGCAATCAAACCTTCTTTACAAAGATGATATTCCTAGTCGTATTATTATGGACGCATTTGAATGGGAAGATATGTTTGTATCAAGTGGATTAAAGATCAAGTACTTCGTTTGCCAATCAAGTATAAAAATCATTCCTGAAGACTCTAGGGATGTGGCCATGAATGGAGATCCAGAATGTTTGAGATTTTGTTTGGAGAGAATATAGTTTATGGATTTTAAAGATAAAGAAATGTTCACTCAAATTTTTACAGAAGTTTGGAAAATTTTAACCGTATCCTTATTTGAAATTAGTGGGCAGAAAGTAAGTCTTCTTTCTCTTTTAATGGCCTGTGGGATCTTTTACTTTTCAACTCTTCTCAGTCGTTGGGCCGAAAGAGGTGTGGCCAAAGTTTTAGCTGAAAAGAAAGATCTTGATCGTGGTGTAAAGGACTCTATAGGAACTTTCACGCGCTATACTGTGCTTATTATTGGTGGATTCGTAACCCTAGATACTGTGGGTATATCCATGAATTCTCTTGCTGCTGTTGGTGCGGTTTTAATGGTTGGAATTGGTTTTGGTCTCCAGAATATAACTCAAAATTTTATCTCGGGTATTATCATTCTTTTAGAGCGTCCTATTAAAGTAGGTGACCTGATTAAGGTGGGCTCAATTAGAGGTAAGGTTACAGAAATTGGTGCCCGCTCAACTCTCGTAACGACAAGAGATGATATCTCGATCATTGTGCCTAATTCCCAGTTTATCTCGGAACAGGTTGTTAATGAGAGCTTATCTGGTGAAAAGATACGACTAGCTGTTAATGTGGGAGTGGCCTATGGGACTGATCCGCGTAAGGTTGAAGAAATTCTTATGAAAGTGGCGAAAGAATCGACTAAGGTTTTAGAGTATCCGGCTCCCAAAGTTTTCTTTAAAGATTTTGGCGCTTCTAGCTTGGACTTTTCGCTTACCGTATGGATTTCTGATCTATGGGTGGATGAGGGAATTCTCTCGGATATGCGATTTAAAATTTGTGATGCTTTTCGATTAGAAGAGATTGAAATACCTTTTCAACAGATTGATCTTAAAATTAAAAACTTTGATCAAACCCCCTCACACCTTTTTAAAGGGTGAGGGAGCGTTTCATTAATCTGTTGTTTGGGGAGCTTTATTAAGTCCGCCACCACGAATTCTAAGAGCAAATTCAACTTCTTCAGGATAGAAGATTCCTCCGTCTTTTAATTCGATTTGGTTTTGTTTAAGAATTTCTGAGGCTTTGGCCTCTGTTTCGACATTGACTACTTCTTCCACAGCAAATCTTTCGCCATAGAATGTTTCAAAACCGTCTGCATGAGTTTTTTCGCTCATTCTCTCTACAGGGATTTTTGAAAACTCTGTAGCTCCTTCAAGAGCTCCTTGACTAGCATGAGTGAGTTGAATACCAAAAGGTCCTGTCAAAACTAGGAACATAGTAATGATGATTTTTTTCATATAATCGTCTCTTTCATCATCTGCCAGCATCTTCCAATTAAGCTAGCGACTATAGACCGTCCTTTGTCTTGTGTGGTCTAAATTTCCTATCTAGACTCGAATACTCTAGTAATTACAAAGACGATGCCAATTCCAGTTTATGTAAAAACGGTAGCTTAACTGGTGTCTGGTTGGCTTCTTCGATTGTCTTGGCGCGTTATGGCCCCAGTTCTAAGGAGCAACTTGCACCTCTATTCACGATGAGATTCAGTAAAATGTCTTTATATTTTCACAATTTAGACCGATATAATCAGATAATGAAAGCTCTTTTTCCTATCCTTTATTTTCTCTTCTTAGGGACAGTACTTCTTCTTGAAGAGAGTATGGCGTGTAATCCCCCGACATCTCCTAGTGAAGTGAATCTCTTCTTGGATCTCAATGCAAGTTGGAGAGAAGTTGCTGTTGCTAAGGAAGAAGCGTGTCTTCAGGGGAAGGCCTTGAAGGTCATTCCAGACTGGTCTCGACGGGAGGAATATTCTCGTTACGCTGAATCTCACGCCAAAGAGCAAATTCGTTATGATCAATGTTCTTCTGATACTTGTCGCCAACGGCATGAACATAATCTGATTAAATATAATCATCAAATGGAATTACTCGCCGATGATTTTCTGGGAGCTGAAACTCTAGAACAGGAACTCGATAAACTAGAGAGGGAATATCCCAATCTAGATGTGGGTCGCCTTATTATTTCGGGTCATGATGGGGGTGGCCATTTTAGTGGAAAAAATGGAGATCTCACCAGAAAGCAAATCTTAGATCAATTCCAAAATAGGCCACGCCTAAGAGAGAGTATTCAATCACTTTATCTACTAGGTTGTTACACGGGAACAACTCAAGAACTCTCTCTTTGGAATGGTATCTTCCCCAATGCTTCTTTTGTCAGTGGCTATGAAGGTCAGGCCCCTCTTAATTTTCGAACTAAAGGTCTTGAGTATTTAAGATCTTCTCTGCAGAGAGAATCATCTATACTAGAGGCCAAATCAAAAGAAGAGATTATTCAGTCTTTGAAACAAATTGAACATATTCGTTCTGGCTTCACTGGTTTAAGAATTAACTGTCCAGGAATCCTTGATGAAGCGGGGAAGTCCTTGGAGCTCAATGCCTTTGGATTACCAGAAGACAATGGTGACTTTATTCGAGAAGATCCCTCGGCCGGATGTACGGGCACTCAGTTTGAGACTATGCATTCAGAGTATATGAAATATTATTTTGGAGAATTGGAAATACCGACATCAACAGGAGCAAGCTCTCCTGTACGGGGGATTTACAATTTTGCTTCTAGTAATGCTCATTGCATGGAATATCAAGATGAATTTAAAATTCCAAAGGGCGCTGCATTTGGACTTAACTTCTTTCATGCCATCAAAGAGAATTCTCTCCATTCTTCAGGAATAAAAAAAGAGTCACTCAAAGATCAAGGAGAATTGGATCTTAAGACTTTATACGATGAATATGTAAAATTTAATCAAAATGAAAATTCTAGTCCAGAGAGATCAATGGCCAAAGATCTCTTTAGTGAGCTTTTAAAAGGGCATTCTGGAGAGTCTCTCACTCGCGATGAAATGTGGAATATTGTAGATAAGGTTGAAGCCTCTATGGAAGCCTACTCAACCGATAAGGGGGAAGAATTTAAACAGGTTCTTGCCGATACCCTGAAAGTGGCCATTTGGAATTCAACCGGGGAGCCCTTTATTATTTCAGAGCTGATGGAAAGAATATCTCCGTCCCAGCAAAAGCCTCTTTTAAATCGAGATGAATTTGATCGAAAATATGGAAATATTACTCGTTCTTTAAATGAAGATCAAAAGAAGTTCTATGACACATTACCTGATGCTTCGAGTAGTCTCTATACTCAAGAGGGACCAAGTGAAAAAAACTAATCGATGCTAGTCGAAAAGAGATCATGAGAGATTTCCATTTACGAAAAATAAAAACAGATAATCTATATTGGAAAATACAATCTGATATTATAAATCATTTGAATCAAGATCAAGATCCTTTTGCGAACGAAATCTTTAAGAAAGTAACTCAACACACTGAACAGATGCTTAATACCTTACAGGGTCATCAAAATGGAGTCGTTGATCTCAACTGCGTTCCCTTTGCTTGGCATGAACGATTAGAGGCAGATGATCGCAAATTAGGTAGAGGAGATCCTTGTTCTCTTCCTCTTATGGAGTAATAGAAGATGAAATACATTAAGCAAATTTTATTTTTATTTCCTGCTTTAGTTTTCGCTCTCAGTGGTTTTAATCCACTTCACGCTGAAAGCTCATCTTTTTCGTATCACGAAAAGCTTAGAGGTGATGGAAGTGCTTTTACTTGGAATTATCATGCCTTCTCCAAAATTGATAAGTCCGCTATCGATGAAGTATTGGCCAGTGAAGGGGGAAAACGTTTTATTAAGTCTTCTTCTTTAAATAAAGAATCGGGATCAGGTTCTTTTAGTTTAGAAGAAGTCGATGCCATCCTTTATGATCAAGGTTTCTTCGATTTTTTGAAGGACGCAGATCCGTTATTAAGAGAGATGCTGGTGAGAAAGGCCATGTATGACAATCTCTATGAACTTCAAGAATTCTATCTCAATTCTTTTGAAAGAAAGAGAGAGGTTAAAGCTGAATTAAAAGATGAAACTAAGTCAAAGTTAAAATCACTAAGCGCTCTATTTAGAGATTGAGTAAGGATTCAATGAGGGTTTAATTAAGAGTTCAATCCTTCAAGACTAAGCTCAAACAGCAATTGAGACCTTTAAGCTTTTCCTGCATCGTTTCTACGTCATATTCAGCGATTTTTGTTTGTATCGCTGTAAATACTTCTTCGTCTTTATCGTTGAATCTATCCTCAGCGCTTAATTCAATTTCAAAACTTGTCGTAAATTCGGTCCAAAATTTTTCTTCAATACAAGCTATGGCCAAATGGGCGCGATGATTTTTTAGCGGGTAGATATTATAGCAAGGATACCGACCTGAGTGGAGAAAGCTTTCTTGAACACCTTGAAGATCCGGTGCATAGAGGGGTTGCCATGTTTTTTCAATAGATTCTTCTAAGCTTAGAACTTGATAGATCCAATTCTGATCCATAAGTCCTTTCAAAGCACAGGCCAAAAGATTTTGAGTAATGGATTGAGCAAAGGTTGCACCGGCTATGGGGAGAAAAGGAGGAGCGATTCGCTTTGCTGTTTTATTCTTCTTTTCCCATTGTTTAATATGCAATCCAAGAAGTCCTTGATCGGCCATTATATTCAGATCATGCAGAGGTCTTTCATGATAATGAGAAGCAGTTAACTCCACATAGCTGCCCCAGCCACTTAGTGAACTTAAGTCCTCGAAAGTTACGGAGTATTTTTCTTGGACTTTCTTAGGCCAACCCATAATAACCATATGAGCTTTTTTACAAAGAGATTGGAGTTGCTCTGTATTTTCATGAGTCAGAATAAAATTTTCTTTATTCTTATTCATATTCTTATACCAACTTTCAAAACCGACATCATCGACCTCTCTTCCTTGCACTCCAAGTTTGAGATTCTTGAAAGGATCGGGATGAGACTCACTTTCGATCTTTATGACTTGAGCCCCAAGCTGTTCTAAGATGTAACCGGCCAGAGGGCCGGGAAGGCGAGAGGTGAAGTCCAACACAGTAAGTCCATCAAGGGGACGATTTGTCTTTGTTTTCTTTGGAGCCGTTGTTTCCATACTTTCTTTTTATTTGGCCTTATTAGGAGTTAAAGTCTCGATAAAGTTCTCAACACCTTCTCCTTGGAGCTCACAGGCATTGAGGTTACAGATTTGCCATGTTTGAGAGTTTTCTTCTTCATTAGTGCAGTCTAGAACAAAGCGCGGTAGGAAGTAGCCCATGAAACCTACAAATTTTGGATCTTGCAACCAAGTTCTTGGAGCTTTGATGACTCTATAGGCACCTTCTGGATAGCTTAGGGAACGCAGTCCTTCACCACCAGAAATAGGATTTTTAAGAATATAGTGTTTAGCTTCATCTAAGTAGTCATTAAGATCCGAACCAAAGTCCGGATCTTGTAGGAGCACGCGACCCCTTTTGATGAGCTGAATAAGAGTCATAGGTAATGATTTAAATGAACTATCATAGGGACCCATCGGTTGATTAGGGTAGAGTTCATGATCATTAAGTTCCTTAGGCCTTGTGAGGACTCTCTTATTTTCTTCATCATAGAATTCTTTGAAAATGAAATTCATCGTGTCTGAAAAGTTATCTTTGAAAGTTGGATTACCGGTGATTTCAAAAACACGGAGCATGGCCTCGCTAAATGTAACAAAGTCTTCAAGATAGGGAAGGCCTGTTTCTTGGGTCGTGACATGTCTAAGCATCATGCCCTGGTTATTCTTTGAGATGAGAAAGTTGTGATAGTGGCCTTCAAGGGCCTTATTGAAAATCTGAGATGCTTTACCTTTGATGGCATCAACTTGACAGTATTGGATAACATCTACCAGTGCAGATAAGAGCATGGAGTTCCAACTACCAACTCCTGTATTATCTGTTGCAGGTGGAATTCTCTTCTTTCTCTCTTGAAGAATCTGTCTTCTTATTCTTCTAATTTTTTCCCAATTTTCTTGAGAGTAGATTTCATTTCTCATGGTGGGGTTTAAGGAGATGACATTGAGTCCTCCGGTGAAATTTCCTTCTTTTGTTATTTGAAACCATTTTTTGATTTGTTCCATTTCAGACGTGAGGTCATCTTTATCATTACTGGCCGTATTGACCACTTCTTCGAATTCTTCTTCAGTAAAGGTAAAGAAGAGGCCTTCTTGTCCTTCGCTATCGGCATCTTGAGCACTAAAGAAGAAACCGGAATCATCCATCATTTCCGTTTGTAGATATTCGAGAGTATTCATAAGGGTATCAAATACAATAGGAGAGGGGTAAACCAGTCCAAACTTTGAAAGGAGACGTAGCAGTCCTGCTTGATCATAGAGCATTTTTTCAAAGTGAGGCACCATAAATTGATTATCTGTTGAATAGCGATGAATCCCTCCACGGGCATGATCATTCATCCCTCCTAGGAGCATTCTTTCAATTGAGTCGACAATATGTTGCCCAAATTCTTTTTCCACCATTCCTTCAAGCATTTGTTCCACACACCACTCATAGAAAGCAAAATGGGGAAATTTAGGAGCTTCGCCATAACCCTTATTTTCTTGATCCGCATATTCTTTGATGGCATCTAATATGGCCATGGGTGGTGGAAAGTGACCTTGGAACTCTACCGGGTCTCCTGGACCATAACCCTTTTCAATGGCCTCAGTAACATTGAGAGCATTTGTTTCAACTTGTTGCTTATCTTGAGTGAAAGCACGATGAAGCTCTTGAATGAGTTCCATAAAAGTCGCGCCTTCACCTTTCTTGACCTTTGGATAGTACGTTCCTACAAAGAAGGGACGCATATCGGGTAGTAAGAATGCGTTGAGGGGCCATCCGCCTGTCTTGATAAAGAGCTGACAGGCCTGTTGATAATATTGGTCAATGTCGGGATATTCTTCTCGATCTACTTTTATTGAGATGAAATTCTCATTGAGAAAGTCAGCAACATCTTGATCACTGAAAGACTCTGAGGCCATGACGTGGCACCAATGGCATGAGCTGTACCCGATACTGAGAAAGATAGGTTTATTTTCGTCCTTTGCTTTTTGAATGGCCTCTGGTCCATATGGGTACCACTGAACGGGGTTATTCTTATGCTGTTGGAGATAGAGAGATTTTTCTTCGGATAAGAGATTTAGTGATTCACTCATATGAGGGCTTTCCTTTTTCATTTTAAAACAAGATTTTATCTCAACTATGATAGGCCAAGGCCTAGAAAGTATAAAGTAGGAGCGCAAAAAGAATTTTAGATAGTTTCTTCCCTAGCACAGAAGCTGATGTCCTATATGGCCAGGGGAAGAAAATGCTCCTTGTTTTGACTCATGGTGATAAAGAATTTACACGGTGTTCCTAAAAGAGGGGCTAAAACCATGAAAAATTATCAAATGCCCCATGTATATTGGACATTCTTGATAATATAAGTTGCCAACTGCCTTGGCCCCACGTTAGGTAACGCCTATGAAAATTTCATCTGATTTAAATCCACAGGACCTTTTTGGAAAGGATGCGCCCTTTGCTCAGTATTGGCAAAAGGAGAGAAGTGTCTCTTTAGAATTAGGTGAAATCCTTCAAGGAGAAAATAACTCCAAGGGGAAGACATTTATCTTGGCCCTTGTTCTGATGTTTTCATTCTATGCTCTTATCGAGTCTGCTCAGTATTCTGTTTCTGGAAAGTTTCTCACCCCTGATCTTTTAAGAGGTCCTACTTACGGGCCGGCCTTTAATAAAGGTCACTATTTCTTTGAAAATGTGAACTTCTCACAAACTGGACGCTCCTTTGCTTATCATATTCCGTTGTGGCGTCTAGACGAGCTGGAATATTCTGATATTCGTAGTCAAGTACTCAAGTCGACCCCTCGTAAAATGAGAGAGCGCTTAGATAAGTATATAGACTACGCTTTCTTCTATGCTCAAACCTATCAAGTGGATCCTTTATGGGTGGTCTCTATTATGTGGGTGGAGAGTCATTTTAAGCCTCAAGTGACTAGTCGTGTTCAGGCCATGGGGCTTATGCAACTGATGCCTGGTACGGCCCATTATTTAAATCATCTCTTAGATCGTCCGCTGACTCCAGAGTTGGCCATAGAATTGAGTAAAGATCCGGCCCACAATATTCAATTGGGGACTTATTATCTAGGTCGATTATTAAAGAGATTTAAAGGTAACCATGTCTATGCCACTGTTTCCTATAATATGGGGCCAGGATTTACGCTGAGGCGTTTAAGAACAGGTAGACCGGTTGGAACTAAGAATCATTATTTGGATAAAGTGAGAAGGGCCTATCAAAGACTTTCTTCACGTATCAGAACCACGCTTAAATCAACTCCTCCTCGTTATACCCAGACCTATATTTCCTTAAATAAAATGAATACTCTTCCTGATCCCAGCTTTCGTCTTCTTTCTTGGTGGGAGTCTCAGGTTAGTGGGAATCAAGCTCTTCTTTCTCGCGCTGATTACACTCTCGATATTGTCCGCCTTTAATTGGTGTCCATCTGATTTCTTTGTACGACTTATAGTGTCACCTCTTTTCCTTTCCCAAGCTTTCAGCTCTTGCTAGAGTATAGATTTTAAAATCTAAAAAATAGAGTGAGTATACTAACGCTATGACAAATTCCTATTCACAAGTGATTGCTATTGATGGACCAAGTGGTTCGGGAAAATCAACGATGGCCAAGAAATTGGCCTCGCAACTCAACCTTCTCTTTATAGATACTGGAGCCATGTTCAGGGCCTTAGGATATTTTGCAGATAAGGCAGGTGTTGAATTTAAAGAAGGGCCTGAGCTTAAGAATTTTTTAAATTCCTTAGAGATTCAATATTCTGATAATGCTGAAGAGCTGATTATCATCAATGGGGAAAACCTATCCAAGGTTATTCGTGAACATCATGTCAGTACTCATGCGAGTGTTATATCGCAAATTCCAAGTGTTCGAAGCTTTCTCCTCGATTTTCAACGTAAGCTTGGAGCTGAGAATATTTGTGTTATGGAAGGTCGTGATATAGGAACTGTTGTTTTTCCCGATGCCTTTTGTAAGATTTTTATTACGGCGAGTCCTGAAGTTCGTGCCAAGAGAAGACTTGATCAATTAAAAGAAAATAATCCCGACTCCAATGAGACTTTAGAACAAGTTTTAGAAGATGTAGTGGAAAGGGATCGTAAAGATACCCAGCGAGAAGTCGCCCCCCTTAAAGTTGCCGACGGAGCTACAGTTGTTGACACAAGTGAGATGAAGGCCTCTGAAGTCTTAAACCACCTGATTGAAATTGCTCGTGAAAAGGCCAAAGGGCATAATATAGACCTATGAATATCTTAATCAATAGGACGGATGCCATTGGCGATACTCTTCTCAGTATTCCACTGGGCTTACTTATTAAATTAAAATTTCCTCAGGCTAAAATTGGTTTTATCGTCTCTCCAAGATCTTATGATTTAATTCAATTAGTAGAGGGAATAGATAGTCTCTATCTTCTTGATCCTAAAGATAAGCACAAGAATAAATGGCAAAAGTGTAGGGAAATCTTTGAAGACTTCTGCCCTGATCAATACTTTCACTTAGGCGGAGACTTTACGCCGACAGCTTTTTCTTTTTTTAAAAGAATTCCTTTTCGTGGTGGGCTCGTCTCAAAAATACCGAGTTTTCTCTTTTTAAATCGTGGACTAAGACAGTCCCGATCCCAAGTCGAAAAGCATGAGAGTGTTTATAATATGGATCTTGCTAAGCCGCTTGGGATCGATATTGATGATTCTCTCCTCGATAAATTTAAAAATGAACTTTCTCCTCGTTTTCAATTGCATAGGGATCAAGTTGATTCCATTGTGAGTGAACTCCCTCTCGAAGGGAAAAGACCTCTTCTTATACACCCTGGAATGTCAGGCCATACTTTAAATTGGCCCAATGAAGACTATGGAGAGTTGGCCAATCGATTAAATGATAAATATGCCAAAGACTATAAAATTGTAGTGAGTTTTACTCCTGGGGATTTGGCCTATGTCGAAGGCATGAAATCGGCCATGAATGAACAAACTCTGCGCAATACCTACTTTCTCGATGGTTCAAAGAAGGGACTCATTCACTATACTCATGTCCTGGCCGGAGCGGCTTTATTTATTGGTCCTTCTACGGGCACCACTCATATGGCCAATGCTCTTCGTGTGAAGCAAGTTGCCCTTTATTCACCAATCAAGGTACAATCAGAAAAAAGATGGGGGCCTTTCTACCGTGATGAGCGGGTACGAGTTTTTTGCCCTACTGAAAATAGTTTTAAAAAATGGGGCGAAGATAAGTGCATGGCCACTGTATCTATCGATGACGTCTTTGAAGCTTGTGAGGAGCTCTTACGTATCCCTGAATAATGAAGGAATAAGAAATGAAAATAATGGAACGTGCTCGCTTTGATGAATTACTTACTCAATTTGATAAAATTGGTCCCATCGCTATCGTTGGTGATTCTGGAATTGATAAATATACGCAAGGAGAAGTACGAAGAATTTCTCCAGAGGCTCCAGTTCCAGTTGTTGAAGTCCAAAAAGAGTGGGAGAAATTGGGGTTAGCCGCAAATATTGGTCACAACTTAAAAGATTTAGGAATCGATAGCACTCTATGTTCCGTTATTGGAGAAGATCTACGTGCTCCTCGTTTTGATGATCTTCTAGAAGATTCTGGTCTCAAAACATGGGGTATCGTTCGCGATGCTGCTAGACCTACTATCTTTAAAGAGAGGATCACGACATCCACTCAACAGGTATGTCGTATTGATTACGAAGATAAACAGAATATTTCTCCTGAAGTTGAAACAAAGTTACTTCAAAGAGTTCAAGACTTCTTGGAAGATCATACGGCCCTTATTTTAGAAGATTATTCTAAAGGGACTTTAACTGAGAAAGTCATCAAAGACTCTATTGAGATGGGAAAGAGTGCAGGGAAAATGGTATGTGTTGATCCTGGAGTAAGCACAGACCCTCTTTTTTACAAGGGCTGTACTTTGCTAAAGCCTAATCTTAAAGAGGCCAAGCTCATGGTGGAACATCTTGGTAAAACATACTCTCAATTAAATCTTCAAGATATGGCCAGTTTTCTCATGGATAAATTAGAGTTGGAAAAATTGGTCATCACTCTCGGACCAGAGGGAATGGCCTTAATGGATCGTTCTATTCAAATGAAGGAAATCGAAATCATCCCTACGGCCGCTCAGGAAGTTTATGATGTCAGTGGGGCAGGGGATACGACGATCTCTCTTTTAACTGCTGGTCTCTTGGCCGGAGCCACTTTAAGTGAGGCCGCTTTTCTTGGGAATTGTGGAGCTAGAGTCGTCGTTGCTAAAAAGGGAACGGCTACTGTCAATCGTAAAGAACTTGTCGATTTTTACTTTCGTCTTGTTCAATCAAGTAAGAATGAAAAATAAATTCCATGAGTGAACTTAAAGCTTCTTCCAAAGTTTATAGTTTTTGCTCAATTCTTTATAAAGAATCTATATGGGGCAATAAAGAAGAGGCCCTTATTGAAATGGTAGGATCTCTAGGGATCTCCAACGATCTGGTCTTCTTTCACGATAACGACTCGATGCATAGTTATTATGAGAAGGAAATGGGAGCGGGGCTTAAGCGCTTCTTTGTCTTTGATACTCACTTAAAAGAACGAGAGACTTTGATTTCACAGAAGATCAAGGCCGACCAACTCGAGAGAGACCATTTTCAAGAGGGACAAAGGAAGACTCGCAGTTTTAACTTTGATCCCGGTTATATTTCCTTGGAGCAGATGGTCCTTGCTACAGGGAAGCCTTACTCACATCGTCTCTACCTTGGTGAAGGCGTCTATGGTGAGCTTACTTATGCTTGGGAATCGGGTTGTTGGGTTCCTTTTAAATGGGCCTATCCAGACTATAAAGACCCTAGGGCCTGTGAGGTTTTTGAACAGGTGCGTTGTATGCTGGCAAATCAATTATGTGCTTGATTTCTTTGATGAATAGTGAAAGAATCCGCCAAAGCATTGCCTGCGCCATCTTTAATTAAATTGATGAGGAATCTAATGATCGATCGACTCGAAACCCTTGAAAAAGAGTTTATGGAGAATATCCAAAAACTTAAAACTGAAGCCGAGCTTCTTAATTTAAAATCTGAATTCTTAGGTAAGAAAGGAAAAGTTTCTCAAGTCTTGGCCGGATTGAGAAATGCTTCACCTGAAGAGAGAAAAAGTATTGGCCCTGTTGCCAACACTCTAAAAGATAAAATTCAAGCAACTATTGGTCAGAGGATTCAGGCCCTCGAAATAGACAGTATCAATGAAAAGCTTGCTGAGAATAAAATGGATCTTTCTTTAACCTCGGATGTCTTGGCCTCAACCCCTCATAGTGGTGGTCTTCACCCAAGAACTCTTATTCAAAGAGAGATTGAAGATGTTTTCCTCTCTATGGGATTTGAAGTTTTAGATGGACCGCATATTGAAGATGAATTTCATAATTTTGAAGCTCTGAATATTCCGGATACTCATCCAGCACGTGATATGCAAGATACTTTTTGGTTTCATAATCCTCATGATGATTCGATTAAAGAAAAGTTTCTGCTGCGTACCCATACTTCTCCTATTCAGGTGAGAGGAATGCTTGAAAGAACTCCTCCTTTTCGTTTCATTGCTCCTGGTTCAGCGTTTCGTTGTGAAAGAACCGATGCCAGCCATGAAATTGTTTTTAATCAATTAGAAGGAATGATGGTGGGTAAGAATATCTCAGTATCGAATCTTATCTATTTCATGAAAGTTCTTTTAAAAGAAATTTTCAAAAAAGAAGTAGAGGTGAGGTTACGTCCTGGTTTCTTTCCTTTTGTTGAGCCCGGATTTGAGCTCGATATCAATTGTCTGATCTGTTCAGGTAAGGGCTGTAGTGTTTGTAAGCAAACTGGATGGGTTGAACTTCTTCCTTGTGGGATGATTCATCCCAATGTTTTAAAAGCTGGGAATATTGATCCAGAGGAATATAACGGCTTTGCTTTCGGCCTTGGGCTTGATCGACTCGTTATGATGAAATATGGAATTGATGATATCCGCCACCTCAATAGTGGAGATCTTCGTTTCAATGAACAATTTAAATCTTATTAATTAGGTAAATACTATGCTTATATCTTTAGACTGGATTCGTGATTTTACAGATGTTCCTCAGGATTTAACTGCTGAGGAAATCGGACTTCGTTTAACAATGGGAACTGCCGAGGTAGAAGAAGTTGTAGAAGTCGGTCAATTTTGGAAAAAAATTAAAGTAGTTGAGATTACTCATATAGAGCCTCATCCGGAAGCAGATAAACTTAATATCGTTAGCTTCAAGCTTAGTGATAGTGAAAGCTTTAAAGTGGTTTGTGGAGCTAAGAATGTACGAATTGGTTTACGTACTCCTTTTGCTCCTATTGGAACGACTCTACCAGTAGGATTTACTCTAGAGCCCAAAAAGATTAGAGGGATTCTCTCGGAGGGGATGCTTTGTTCTGAAGAAGAGCTTGGGCTCTCTGAATCGAGTTCTGGTATTATGGAACTTCCTGATGATGCACCTCTTGGGCTTTCTCTAAAAGAGTATTGGGAAAAAAGAGAAGACACTCTCTATGATATCGATAATAAATCCTTAACTCATAGACCTGATCTTTGGGGACACTATGGGATGGCCAGAGAATTTAGTGCCCTCTTTGATAGGCCCCTTAAAAATTCTTTTGACGATTCTTGGTCAACTTCTCTTGAGAAGAATTTCAATGATCAAACTCCTCCTCTTAAAGTTGAAGTTAGTGAAGAGAGCTGTGGGCTTGCCTATTTTGGATTGAGTGTAAATGGTATCTCAGTAGGAGAGTCTCCCCAATTTATAAAAGATCGTCTTATCGCTACTGGTCTTAGACCGATTAATAATATCGTTGATATTTCTAATTACGTTATGCTTGAGCTCGGTATGCCTCTTCATATTTTTGATCGCGATAAAATCCAAGGGGACACGCTTAAAATTAGAGTGGCCGGAGACGATGCCCAGAAGCCTTTCACGACTCTTGATGAGGGGGAAAGAAATCTGATCCCAACGGATACAGTTATTGCTGATGAAAAGGGACCCTTAGTTATCGCAGGTATTATGGGTGGCCTTCATAGCGGAGTTACTGAAACCACAAAGAATATTTTTATCGAAGTTGCCAATTGGAAATCCGATTCTGTTCGCAGAACATCGACTCGACTTGGTTTACGAACCGACTCTTCTATGAGGTACGAAAAAACTCTAGACTCTAGACTTTGCTATAGAACTCTATTGCGTACTTTTGAAATGATCAAAGATCAGTGTCCTGAGCTCACTGTTATTGGTGGAGTTCAATACGATGGTCAGGACCTCTCTGATTATCAGCCTCTGGTTATTGAGAGTTCTTCCGAGGAGATATGTTCAACCCTAGGTAAGGAATTATCAACGAAGCGAATTGTTGAATTACTAGAATCTCTGGATTTTAAAGTTCAAAAGAAAGACTCTGCACTCATCATTGAAGTACCAAGCTATCGAGCGACTAAAGATATCGAATGCAGTTCAGATATTATAGAAGAAGTGGGACGTATTATTGGTTACGATAATATTGCACCGACTGGTCCTCTTTTAGATATTAGTCCAACTCGTCTCTCTACGTTACATTCCATGAAACGTCGAGCTCAAGATTATCTTAGCCTTCATGCTCAGGCGCTAGAAATCAATACATATCCAATGATAGGGGAGAAGCTTCTCAAGAAAGCTGAATGGACCAATGAAATTAATGAACTAAAAGTCATTAATTCATTATCGCAAGATCATGATCGCATGAGAGATTCTTTAATTCCTTCTTTCTTAGAGGTCGCGGCTTTAAATAGTAAGAATAAAGATCGTTTCCGCCTCTTTGAATTAGGGAGAAGCTATCATCATGATGAAGCCCGTTTCTCTAAAGAAAAGAATATTCTTGGAGTCGCGTTTTACTCTAAGGATAAATCTCCTTTTCTTGAACTTGTTGATGAAATGAAGTCTCTGACTCAATTTTTAAATATTCCAAATGATCTCTGTGATCGTCATCCTAAGTTCAAAAATAATTTAGTTGATGAGCAGTGGATGGGGGTTCATCCCCAGGAATTCTTTAATATGAGAATTATGGGAAAAATGAATGGAGTTCTTCTCTCTATTCACCCTCTCGTGCTAAGAAAGTTTAAAATTAAGGGTCATCTTTCCATGGCCTTTATCGATTTAACTGCTTGTAGTGAAAGAGCACCAAAAGATAAAACATCTTATAAACCTTTGTCTAAATTTCCAGAAAGTCGATTCGATTTTACTGTTGAATTGGAAAAAGCAGAGAGTGTTGATAAAGTTCTTGCTGCGCTGAAGAAGATTAAGAATAAAGACTTAGTCGAAATTAAGGTTGTGGATATCTATAATCCTGACTCTGATGATAAGAAATTTGTCACGATGAGGACTATTTTTCATAATGACCAGCAAACTTTACCGGGTGAAAAAATTAAGGAATATGAAGAAAGCATCATAAGTCATCTTGCAAAATCTTCTATCTCCCTAAAATCATAATACGCTCAATTTGGCCGATACATATTGCCCCTAATTGACTGATTTTTTGAAGACAATCCTAATATTTCCCATAGGTTCTGACGAAAAGACCTATGGGAATAACAAGGATAGTCTTATTTCTAAAGTTAATAAATGGAAACATTCACCGGATAGTTATGAAAGCTCTGTAAAAAATAACAGAGATAACAGTGACATCCAGGATATGCATCTTGAGTCAAAAGGACATCTATCCTTTCAAGGTCCTACTTCCCATGGGCTTGCTAAAGCTGCTCTAACTGGCTTTACTCTCAAGTCAGAATACTTTGAAAAGAATATTCAAATTGATTCAGAGTTGAATGAAAAAATTCAACAAAGTTCAGATAGTGAAGATATCACTTCTATTAAAGTTTATAAGAAAAATGGAATAGAAGAGGTAGCCCCTGAGTCTCTTAAATCCTATATTGAATCAAATTTAGATATTTCAAAAGTGGTTATTGAAAAGATTGGAGTTGAGGATGCAAGTCGTGTCTCACTTCTTTTTGAACCCAATGAAAATAAAGCGAAGCTCTCATTGGTTGAAAAAGACGAACAACTCGTACAACGCCAATATGAACTTTCTGATTTAGAAGATCAAATGAATGACGATTTTCTGATGGGAAATTTAGGTCCTTCTAAGCAGAAAGATCAAAAGCAGGCGAGGGTTACATTAGGATTAAAATCTGAAGAAAATGAACTTTCATTGGAATCAAATACATTATTTCCTGATGAAAAACAAACTCCAAATTCAAGTGTCGAAAAATCTCTATCCTATGAAAAACATAGTTTAACAAGAAAGCAAAAGAAAAGATCTCGTAAGAGTGCTCATTACTATTATCGTGTACAAGATCATATGGAACTCTTCAAAGTGGGGAGCAGTTATCTGCGAGATTTTAAGTCAGGTATTCGTTCGATGGGGTTTTCTTCTTATCAATTAAGTAGAGAAAATCAAAAAACAGTATTTGGTCTAACATCTTTCTTTAATTACCATGATGATTTAAATATCTGTATCATTACAGATAAAATGAAAAATAGCTTCTATGATGAAATTTTAAAAAATAAAGAATTACGAAGTGATATCTATAGTGATGAAAATGTTGAATATAATTTTATTCATTGTGAAGGACATGACTTTATTGAATATAGTGAGTTAACGGTCCTTTCTCATCATTGTGAGCATTTAGAAGATTTTATATCCTTCTTACTTGAAAAGTACGATCTTATTTTGTGGGATCTGCCTGATCTTAAGGTTATGAACCGCTATCGTGAGGTTTTCTTTCCAATAGTTCAGTCTATTGAGAGCTTGACGCTTATTATGGCCGCTGAAGTTTCAAGAGGGAAGGAATTAGATTCTCTTCTTTCTTACTTCCAAAAATACCAAGTACCAGTTAAGGGAGTTCTGTTTAAAGAGGAAGTTTCTGCAAAGAGAAAGACGAAAAGGGAGGTTACTGATGGCGCAGCCTAAGTACAATCCCAATAAAGTCGACTTTTCTCTAAAAAAAGAGGATGAAACTCAAGGGCCAAAATCCAATCTCAAACTTTTAAATGATTCTACTTCTCAAAAAGAGTTTAAACCTAGAAATAAAAGCAATCGCTTCTTTTATAAGGTTTCCAATCACCAAGAGCTTTTTAGAATAGGTAGAAGTTTTTACGAAGATTATATTTCTGGGGTTAAGTCCTTTGCTATTTCTTCAACTGGATACCAAACGAGTCAGCAGAAAACGATTTTAGGTCTTGCTTGTTTCTTTGATCATAAAGACGATTATAAGATTGCAATTGTAAGTGATAATCTACAGCAAGGCGCATTTAGTGATATTGTCTCTATTAGTAAGACCTATGAATCTAGTCTATTTGGAGAAGATTATAAAATTAAGGTGAAAAGCTTTTATAATCACTTTGATTTTATCAATTTAAATGACCTGTTGGATCTATCCGCTAATCAAGAATTAGGGGAGTATGATTCAGTATTTGACTATATTGTGGATAGTTATGATTTAGTATTCTGGGATGTACCTGAACTTCATAAGATACAGTTAGATTCAGAACGCTATTTCCCAATGATAATGAAATTTGAATCTATTTCAATTATCGTCTCAAAGAAAATTTCTAGACAAAGTGATATTGATGAACTTCAACAATTCTTCCTTGGTTACGGAATTAATATGAAAGGATTACTCTTTGAAGAAAAGAATAATTTCGAAAAAAAGGTTGAAGATATAGGTACAAATAAGAGTGATACTGTCATAGTGAAGAAGAAGTGGTGGCAGAGGATATTTTCAAAATGAAAAAGTTTAATTTAATTCTTCATGAAACAACGATTTTAAATTTCCCATTTATGGGAAAACTTATTCGTCGTTATTGGTACTTAGCGATTGCGATTCCTGCTCTTGTTTTTAGTTTATCTCTTTATCATTTTAATCATCAGAATAATATACATAAGCGCTCAGTATTCTTTAGTAATATAAATGAGGATCATACGGGACCTACCCCTCTAATGAGTGCTGTTATTGGTGATCAGAAAAGTGGTCTTACTGAGACGGATATCGTAGGTATTTTGAAATCCTTAGATTTTCAGCAAGAATTTGCTGAAATTATTATTGAAAATCCTGATTTTATGAGACTTGATCTGAGTGGACTCAATAGTAAAGAACCTTTTGATATGAAGGCCTTTCTCTCATCATGTAATCAGAAAGTAAGTTGTATTCAGAAAAGGGTAAGAGGAGCTATTTTTAGTTTCGTTTCTATCAAACCCGATCATATTGTGACGACGCGTTTTTCTTTAGAGGTTATGACTCGTGACCACTTTACGACGACTTTTCTCTTGAAGGAAATTTCACGCTATATTGAAAATAGTCGTGTGAAAACCATTAAGCATAAAATTGAAGATCAAATTGCTGTTTCTAAGCAGCTTCTTAAAGAAAAGAAGTTAGAGTTACAAGCTTTCAATTTACAGGGGCTAAGTGAAGAGAAGAAATCTCTTGAAGAAAGAGTATCTGAAATTAAATCTAAAATTGAATCTTATAATCGCTTCTTTCATCGTCTTAAACTTGATCTAGATTTGATGGAGACTAAAGTAAGGGAAACAAAGAAGGCCTCTCAGGCCAATATTGATACTTCTAAAATTATTGATTTCCAAAAACGTAAGAGATGGGAAGATAAAATTAGAAAACTAGAGAGTGATATTGGGGCTATCAAGGTTGTATCTCAAAAGCTTAGTTCTCAAGATGAACAAATTTTGGCCCAACTTACTAGTGAGCTTAAGAAAGTACAGAAAAAACTTTTGTCTATGGGGGATCGCGGACGAGCTGTTTCTTCTGAGGTTCAATTTATTAATAGAAAAGAAGGTGAGAGTAATTTTACTGAGTTTGATTATAAAGTAAAAAAAGAACAATATGAAAAAACCAAGAAGGATTATGATTCTTTGATTGCAAAGAAGGAAGTTATTAGTAAGAAGCTTACAAAAATTGATAATAAGATCGATGAAATTAAGCCTTCTGCTGAATATATTAAACTACTTGAAGAGAAGCTTGTTCAACTGAGATTACTCAACTCCACTGTAGTGTCAGATCTAAAATTTGAAAATGAGTTTGGACCTAAAGTCGTCTTTAAAAAGCTAAGTAAAGTAAAAACCCTTCTTTTTTCTACCGTAAGTAGCATTGTCCTTCTTTTATCCATCGTGATTCTTCTCTATCTCTTAGATGATAAAATCTACGATAAGAGTGAATTAGAGAAAACTTTTGATAATTTAACGATAATTGGAAATACACCAGACTTTGATTAATATAAGTCTCTTTCTTGTTTCGACTGAAAATAGAATATCAATAAGCTTATTACAGGATATACTAAGGTAAGGGCCGTATCGATGAGGGCTTCTTCCCAAGTTGCCGTAAGAGCGAAGCTATCTAAAATTTCTTTAAAAATTTGAATTCCAAGAATAAGAAGAATTCTTTTTGTAGGCTTCTTTAGCCATTTATTAAAAATGATCATCAAGATCAGACCGGCCAGAAAATGGAGAAGGCCATCTAATGGTAGCCAACCAAAAAGGTTGGTCTTTGAGATATAGCGAAATATTTGATGATACTGAATATATAAAGATTTAATCATTTCCATTTTTTTTTGGTCTATTAGATAATAGTAACTAACTTATAAATATAACTTTCTCTACTTTATGGCCGAAACACAAAGCATTCAATCGAAAAAAGTTTTCTCTAAGCTTTTGAATACTTTTTTCTATTTCTTCACCTTCTTAAATATTGGTGCCAATTTCCTTGGTTCGCCTATGGTTAAGTATATTTATTTGGTTCAGCTTATCTGTATGGCCCTCCTTTGTGTGACAGAGGAAATTAATACGATGATTTGGCCATTTATTATCTTTTCCCTTTTCGAAGGACAGGGCAGGGTTGTTTGGGGCTATCATCCTCTCTTTAGACTTATCTTTGATATACTCTTAGTTCTCTTAATTACAAGGGCCATCATTATAAAACGATCTTTCTTCTCTAAAGAGATTACACCTAATATGGTGCGCTTATTCTTTATTCTCCATTTATTTTGGTTTGGTTTAGAATTATTTAATCCCAATGGAGCTGGTTTTCTAGCCTCTTTAGCTACGGCCAAATTCTATCTCTTTCCCTTGCTTCTCTTCTTTCTCTTTTTAAACTTTCCTGTTGATATCCATTCTGATCATGCCCAGAAGCATATCTTTAAGTTTACATTAATCCTCGGATTACTTGCTGGTGTTACTATCGTTCAGGATATGTATAATGAAGAATTTATGTATGGGATCAGCCAAAATTATAAGAGTCTTTTTCCCTCTTATAGTCGATTCACTGGCCCAACTTTCAGACCTTGGGGAACGACCTTTGTACCTGGTGGTATGGGTCTTTTTTATTTTCTAAGTTGTGGACTTCTTCTCTTATTTAATCCAAAAAGAATTTCTTCTTATTTTCCAAAACAAATCTTCGCTAAGGCCATACTCTTTATTGGAATATCCGTGATTCTCTTTAGTTCCTTTATCGGACAGGTGAGAAGTGCGACCCTCAAATTAGTTGGGGTTTTTGTTTTCTATCAGCTCTTTAAGTTCTATGGCAGTAAATTCAAAGCAAAATGGTTAACATCAGCTCTTTTCATACTTCTCGGGGTAGGAATTTTTTCAAATAGTACGTTGCAATCTTCTCTACCAGATGAACTCAATATAGAAAGGGCCCTATCCCGCTGGGAAGGGATGACGGAATCTAATTTAACGGACCATCGTGCCGGACTTAATGAAATTCTTCATAATTTAGAAAAGCGTGTTGAGCTTCCCTTTGGCTACGGTCTAGGAATGACACAGAACTTTCTTCCTGCCTTTGCTGCAAGAAGAGCCCAGTATATTGATAGGCCGAGTTGGTATTTTTGGTCCATGGATAATTTATATGCGTTCTTGATCTTAGAGCTAGGGGTAGGGGCTCTATTTTATATCGGACTTATCTTCTCTCTCAATGCGACTCTATTTAGCATGATGATCAGTCTAATAAAGAAGCAAGCCTATAAAGAATTTAAGATCGTAAGTCTAAGCTTCACTATGGTGCTTATTATTCCCCTATTTGCTTGGGGATCTGTTTCGATCCCATTTAATCCTGTATCTTTCTTTTTTTGGTTTTGGTCGGCGTTGGGGGTTTCGGAATACTTTAAATATAGGAAGGCTGTGGGTAGCTAGCAGTGGACTGTGAGCAGTGGGCTGTGGCTGTGAGCTGTGGGCAGTGGCTGTGAGCACCGAACACTGATCACTGTACACGAACACCGATACCGACACTGATCACCGACCACCGTTCACCGAACACCGACCACCGAACACTGATCACCGATCACCGAACACTGATAACTTCTCCCTCTTGATTGAAGCCTTGTACACGGTGATTATAGGTATCACAAATAAGAAGGGTTCCATCATTATCAATATGAATACCAAAAGGGTAGAAGAGTTGACCTTCTTGTGAGCCTTGTGAGGAGAAGGTTTTAATAAAGCTTCCACTATCATCATAAACCTGAATACGGTTATTAATTGTATCAGCTACGAAAATTTCTCCATTATCGGCCACGTCAATACCGCTAGGATTGCTGAGTTGCCCAGGGGCTCAGCCCATCGTGCCAAAGGTTAGAAGATGATTTCCAGATAAGTCAAAAACCTGAATCCTATTATTTGAAGAGTCGGTTACATAGAGGGAGTTATCTTTTAGCGCCACAGCTGCGGGGCTGGAGAACTGTCCATCGCTAACGCCACTATTTCCAATGGTAAGAAGATGATTACCTTGATTATCAAAACTTTGAATCCGGTGATTTTCTCTATCGGCAACATATATTGTGCCATCAGGAGCCACTGCTACATCATAAGGGGTATCGAATGACCCATCAGCTGATCCAGAAGTTCCAAAGCTAAGTAAGTGTTGGTCATTCTCATTAAAGACTTGAATTCTATTGTTGCCTGAATCGGATATATAGACTTTATCGTTTTCATCAATATGGATTCCAATAGGTAAAGAGAATTGACCATCAGCTGAACCTGGAGTACCGATGATTCGTAGGAATTGTCCATATTGATCAAAGACTTGCACACGATTATTCATATAATCGGCAACATATATATTTCCCAAACTATTTCTTGCGACACCAGTTGTAAGATAGAATTGACTCTTCTTATCACCTGAAGCGCTAAAACTTTTTTTAAAGTTTCCAAGCCCATCGTAAGCTTTAATTCTATTATTACCATAGTCTGCGATGAATAAGCTTTCGTCTGATAGAGCAAGTCCTTTAGGTAAGTAGAACTCTTCTTCATTATCTCCTAATGTATTCGCAACGCCTTCGGTGAAGAGGTGATTGAAGTTCTGATCAAAAAATTGAACGCGATGACTATCATCACTTACAATAATATTTCCATTACCTAGTTCAACAACTGATGCTGGTGAAGTAAATTGTCCATCTGCAGTTCCATTTGTACCAAACTCTGCTTCAAAGACTCCGGGGCTTGAAAAAGTTTGCACACGATGATTTCCTGTATCAGTTACAAATATTTTTCCCTGGGAATTAATAAAAATATCGGTTGGACTAATGAACTGCCCATCTCCACTACCGTTAGAACCAAAACTTGATAAGTGGTTACCGTTTTCATCAAAAATTTGAATCCGATGATTATTTCTATCGGCAACATAGAGACGATCTTGCTCGTCTATAGCTAGACCAAAGGGATAATTTAATTGACCATTGCCAGAGCCAAGGGAGCCAGTGGCAAAGAGAAAATTTCCTTGTGAATCAAAGGTTTTAATTTTGTGGTTTGTATAATCGGTAACATAGATTCTTCCTTTACTATTAACGGCCACGGAATATAAATTTTGAAATTCATCATCTGCTGTTCCAAATGAACCAAATTCATTAAGAAAGTTAAATTCGGAGTCATAAATTATAATCTTAGAGCTTCCTGCACTGGCCACATAGATTTTGTCATCGGGTCCAATGAAAACGTCACTAGGTTGAGTATAGAAGTAGTTATTAATGCCAAGAATCAATTTTTTTACGGTAGAGGAGCTTCCTCCCTGAGAATTTTTCTTCTGATGGACGATATTAATTTCATTATCGTAAATAGAGATACAGCTGGAAAAGATTAGACCTATAAGAATCAATAAATGGTGAATAAGATTGTTTTTAGTCATGATCTTTAATTTCTTCCGATCGCCTAAAGCTAGTATTATTCACTTATCGTAAATAAAATTAATAACTTGAATATTTTACCTTTGTTCTCATATTCCACATAGAATTTAAGTGTAGGGCAGTGGGCGGTGGGCTGTGGCAGTGGGCAGTGGGCAGTGGGCGGTGGGCAGTGGACAGTGGGCAGTGGGCAGTGGGCAGTGGGCAGTGGGCAGTGGGCAGTGAGCGGTGGGCAGTGGCAGTGGGCAGTGGGCAGCGACTGTGGCAGTGAGCACCGAACACCGATACCGATACCGATACCGTACACCGATCACCGAACACCGATCACCGATCACCGATCACCGAACACCGATCACCGATCACCGCTCACCGCCCCCCATAAAAAAATCTATGAATCTTTATACCTAGATATCTATTTTTTTGTATAATAATAAGGAATCAAAACTGATTGGAGTAGTTTAGTGAAAAAGTTTAGTATCTCTTTACTTATTTATTCTCTTTTAACCGTACCGACATGGGCCCAAAAGGCAAGTACTCAAGCCTCAAAAGGGGAGTATAATATTAGAGAGCTTGCTCTGCCTTCGGAAGTGGATAACTTGGGCAAGAAGGCCGGTTCAATATTTTATTCTCCATCGGTGAAAGGGAAAGTTCTTATTCCTGTTCATATGTGGGGAGAAATTAAAAATTCTGGACTTCATTTTGTTCCCTTAGATACAAGTTTAATTAATGGCCTATCCTTGGCCGGTGGTCCTACTAGTAATAGTAATTTGGAGTCAGTGGTGGTAACCACGACCCGCGAAGGCAAGAGAGAAAAGTTGCAGTTTGATGTGAGTGAGGGTGGTGATCTTGCCCTTGAGGATTTTAAACTGAAGCCGGGAGACACTATCTTTGTAGAAAAAGATACCTTTCGCCAAGATCGTGCTTATTACACGTCTCTCTTTGGTGTTGCCTTGACTGTGCTCAGTAGTATTCTTCTTTATAGACAGGTAAAAGATTAATCAGAAAATTTAATCGAAGAATTTAATCAGAGCCAAGCTCTATTTACTTTGATTTAACAGTCTCCACCAAGATTCAGCGCAATTAAACCAAGTAAGAGAGACCAATTCCTTTTTTCTTAAATGGGACCACTCCATTCTTTTATCTAAAGTTAATTTCTTAAGGGCCTTAAGTTGCATACTGAAATTCTCATCATCTTGAGCAATAAAGCTCACACCTTCCATGGAGCCTACGATTTCTGAAGCTCCAACCTTTTCTTTTGTTACAAGCACCTGAGTACCGCTGGCGACAGCTTCCGTAACGACCAGTCCGAATGGTTCATAGACAGTAGGAAAGACAAACGCATCGGCAATGAGATAGAATTTTGAAATTTCTGTTGTATAGGATATAGGAAAAATACCCTCTCTTTGAGGAAGTTTGAATTTCCCATGGGCTTCACCTTTTCCAATAACGATGAGGTTAACATCTTTAGGTAGATTTCTTAGGAGACGAGGAAGTCCTTTTCTTTCAAATGCACCTACAAAGAGGAGAGTTGGACGATTGGGATCTAAATTCTTTAAGCCGGGATATTGATTTGAGAGCTCAGTGAGAAGGTCTTTTTGTTTTTCAAGATTAAAGTCCTCTGGTGGAAGAAACTCTGAAAAGTTGACGCTTGAATAGGCCGTTATAAAGTTCTTCTCCTCAATCCTGTAGCGATCAATCATGAGTTTTTCAATAAACTTACTTAAGAAACCAAATCTAAGATTTTTCTTTTGATAGTAATAATCTTCACAAAGATTGAAATACTTGAGAAGAATAAATTTATAAAGATTCTTATAAAAGGGGCCTTGATTATATTTGAAGTATAGTTTTTCCCAGTCTCGATGGTAGAACTGAATATTGACAATATTTCCTATGAAAGAGCATATCCCCATTGTAATGGTTTGATCGCTCTCTGATATGAGCTTTTTACGATTGAGGTAGGTGTAGATCTGAAAAAATAAAGATTTAAGAAGAAAAGGTTTTATGCCTTTACCAGGGACGGTTATAATTTCGACTTTGTCGTGATTTTCTGGAAAGAGCTTTTCTACAGGATCACTATGAAGACAAATGATTCGAATTTTTGATACTTCTTCTTTTGCACCTAAAATGCGAAGAACTTCAATCATGGCCCGAGTATGGCCAACCTCTAGGATTCCATCATGCACTAAGAAATTTATTTTCATGAAGAAAATTATAGCTGAATTTTCGTTCTCAGGAGGAAAAAATTAAGTAGGAAGAATTATCATTTAACCTTATTCAATTAATTTTTGGTAAAATGTAATTATGAATAATACTTCTCCTATAACGGTTCTTATTCCTACATGGAAAAGGTTACAGAAATTTAAAGTGGCCCTCCAATCTTTGGAAAAACAGAGTCTTCTTCCTGATCGGGTGGTTGTGATATCTCGCGATATCGATCTCGAAACCAATCAATGGTTGGAAAAGAATCTAACTCTTTTCAACTATCCAATAGAGCACTATCAGGTTGATCAGCCGGGAGTCATTCATGCTGAAAATGAAGGGCTCAAACATATTAAAGAGGGTATTGTTGCCTTTCTAGATGATGATGCAGAAGCTCCTCCTAATTGGATCTCTCTCATACGTGACGAATTTACGGATCCTAGTATTGTTGGAGTCGGAGGTCCAGATTATATCGTTCATGAGAAAGATAGATCTTATCCAAAAACTTGTTCACAAGTTGGTCAGTTAACTTATTTTGGTAAAGTTATCGGCAATCATCATCAGAATATTCTTGGAAGAAGGGAAGTCTCTATTTTAAAAGGTGTTAATATGGCCTTTAGAAGGAAGGAGCTTCCCTTTCTTGATAAGGCCTTATCTAGTGAACATCACTTGGGAAATGGTTCTCAGTGGGAATTAGACCTATGTCTACATGTTCAGAACAAAGGAAAACTCATCTTTAACCCAGAACTTAAGGTCAATCACTATAGCAATCACTCCCACTTCAATCGCTATCTCAATCAAAGAAATAATGCTCATAATATCGTTTATGTTCTGATGAAGCACTTTTCTTGGGACCGTAAATTGGCCTATCTCTGCTATATAATTCTTATTGGTAACCAACAAAATATTGGTTTACTTAAGTTTCTCTCTCTTATTCCTAGATTGGGTGTGAAGGATTCCTATCATTTATTTCTTAACTCTTGTATAGGTGCTTTTTTTGGTTTAAAGACATATAGAAAGACATATAGAAAGAATCTAATGCGAGTTTAAGACTATGGCCAAATCATCAAATTCAACTCAAATATCTCATGCCTTATCTGCATGGAAGGCCGGAAAGCTTGTTGCACTACCCACTGAGACCGTCTATGGATTGGGCGCGCCGGTTGATAATGAAGAGCTTATTTCAAAGATATTCTCTGTTAAAGAGAGACCCTTCTTTGATCCCTTAATTGTTCATATTTCCAGTATTGAAATGGCCAAGAAATATTGCTCACATTGGAATGATACCCTTGATATTTTAGCGCGTGCATTTTGGCCTGGTCCTTTAACCTTAGTTGTTCAGAAGTCGTCTTTAATTTCCTCTTTGATTACTTCAGGTTTAGATACAGTCGGCTTGCGTATGCCACGATCGGAACTAACTCTAAAAATTATTGAACAAAAAGCTGTTGGAATTGCGGCTCCGAGTGCAAATAAATTCACTAAAACTTCCCCCACTCAAGCCTCTCATGTAAGTTCTCAATTCTCGCAAGATGATGTCTATGTCGTAGAAGATATTCCATCAGAGGTGGGAATCGAGTCGACGATTATTTCCGTGAATGAATCAGAGCGAATCGTTACTATACTAAGACCTGGAATGATTACTAGTGCTGATCTTACTAATGTTTTAGGAAATGAATTTCAAATAGAAAAGGGACTTACTGCTTTTGAAAAAAGTCCTGAAAAAGTGGAAGCTCCTGGCCAGTTTAAAGCTCATTATCGTCCTGACTATCCTCTTAGTTTCCTTGATTGTAGTTCCGATAAAAAAGATCAATTAAAGCATTCCTATCCTGATTGCGAATTTATTTCTTTGTCATTAGATCCCTTTGTCACGGCAAGAGAGCTCTATACACAAATGCGCACACCTCTGAGTACCAATGATTTAGGTCAGGCAATTTATAAGAGGAAATGTTTCCTCATTGATTTATCCTCTCGCCAACTTACGGATAAAGAGTCTGAACTCTGGTCGAGCATAATTAATCGTCTTACCAAGGCCACAACATTTACTTTAGAGGATTCTTAATCTTATAATAAGGAATGAGTAATTTTTTAAAAATGGATCTCTCTTTTCGTAAGAAGCTAGATGAATCTATCCCACGATTTAATGCCAAGCTTATCAATTCTCTAACAGGCCCTAAGTCAACTACACTTATAGCTACATTTGACGAGGACAATCCGTCTCAAACGAATTGTGCTATTTTTAGTTCTGTTGTCCATCTTGGTGCAGATCCGGCTTTAATAGGTTTTATCGTAAGGCCCGATAGTGTTGATCGCCATACTTTAACTAATATTAGGAAGTCTGGTTTATATACTATGAATACGGTCTCCTATTCTTTTATAAACAAGGCCCACCAAACTTCGGCCCGTTATCCCGAAAATCGATCAGAGTTTAAAGAGGTGGGTCTAAAAGAAGAGTATTTAGATGGCTTTAGAGCCCCCTTTGTTAAAGAAGCGCTTCTTAAATGGTCAATGCGCTGGGTTCGATCTATTCCTATCGAAGAAAATGGGACACACTTTATTATAGGCCGTGTTGAAAATATCTATTTAGATTCCTCTATCTTAGGTGAAGATGGACATATTTGGTTAGATAAAATAGATCCAGCGGTGGTTATTGGTTTAGATGAATATTGCAAGGCAAGTGATTCTATTCGCTTTAGCTATGCTAAGCCTGATCAAGATTTGAAAGAGGTATCTTTTAAAAAATGGGAACTATAGTCTTATGCTTTACTCTTTTGTTTGGTTTTAGTCTTTTATGTTAAACTAGAGTTGGCCAAGGATGGCGCGGAGTTTGAGAAGGGTGATCCAAGGATGGAAAACCCTTCTTCTAAAAATCTATATTAAACTTTCTTTTTACTTACACATAAATCCTGTTGCATGAACGACCCATGAACTTCCATTATTAATTTCTTCATCAAAATAAATATCCGTAGCCCCTTTCTTACTGGCCATATTTCTAGCTTGGTTTCTAGCGAGTTCCACTGAGCCTTCTTTATGTGTCCCTTTAAACTTTCCTACTACGGAACAATTCTTGGGACGATTCTTAGCTACATTTATATTGGAGGCTTCGTCACTTAAAGTATGTGAAGTGCCACAAGAGTAGAGACTGAGAAGAAGTATAACGGGAGAGAAACTCAATTTTTTGATCATGGGTTATCCTTTAAAAATGGCCAATAAATGGGATGATTTGATTCTATAAACACCATTTATTATGGCCTAAGTATTTTATATTAACTAGTCCTTCCGGGTGAGGAGGATTTTCTTTTGAGAGAAGAATTTTATTTAAGTATCTAATATTAAAGTGTTTTCTCCCTATGTATTCTAAAATATTTGGCCATGCTAAAGGAATAAGAGGGTGTATAAAATTTATGTAATGCATTGCGCAATACAGCTTCCCTTGATATCACTTGCCCTATATTTATAAAAACCCCAAATGAAGGAGTCTCCATGGATTTTCTAAGATTACCCTTGGCCTCTTTGGCCCTTATTCTTTTAAGTACTCAGGCCTTTGCGGCTACATCCTCTAAGTCAGCCGATGAGTTTTGTTCAGACAGAAAGGGAAGAAGTTATATACGTGAATATCTAGAAGAAGATGAGTCGCGAATGAGTTTTCGTAATCATGGTGGGCTTATCAATGGTGGTGTATGTTGGTGGCATTCTCGCTTTCAAAGAAATGCTGCATACTTGACGGTATATCGTCCCGAGCAAAGAAGACCAACCAAGAGACAAGCTGAGCGCTTAATTAAGAAAATTCGTAAAGGTAGAGAAGTTATTACGATTCCAGGGTTTTCAAGTTTTTCTGAATTCTCAAGAGCATTCTCATCAGAGATTCAGGATCAGTTGGAGAAGTGGCAAAAATTCGATGGAATTATTATGCAACAATGGGTTGTTGGTCTAGCTGGTCGTAGTGAAGTTTCTGCGGAGAGTATGAAAGATAAGATGGATGAACTTTATGAACAAGTTTCTCAAGGTGATATCGTTTATCAAAAATTACAGATTAAGGGGATTACTGCCCACGCCTGGCTTGTTATCGATATGACAAAAACCTCTAATGGTTATGAACTCAATGTTATCGACTCTAATAGTCCATTAACGACAACCGTTTATAATTATGAAGAGGGAGATACTTCATTTCACCACTATTACTATGGTGATTTCGTTCCCTATACGGGAAAAGATAGCGAGCTGGATCGCTTAAAAAGTACAGTTAAAAAGTATTGTAGAAATTAATCGAGTAAGAGAGACCTTGCACATTTGTAAGGTCTCGTAAAATTACCTTGATCCCAAACCGATTGCATTTGTTGAATAAAAGTTGTGTGATTCTTTGTTTCAAAGTTTTCATCATAAAGATAATCAACGATATAGTGTGCGAGAATGAAAACACAGCTCAAAGGCGGTAATTGATTGGCCGTAAGTCCATGAGGATATCCTGTACCGTCTGGAAGCTCGTGATGATCTATGATCATTTTGTGAGCGTCATTGTTAATCCCTTTTATTCCTTCAAGGATTTCAGCTGCTGAGGATATATGATTGAGAACGAGTCTTTTTTCTCTGTCTAAGTTGAGTTCTTCTAAGTTTCTAATTCTAGCTAATTCTTCGGTGATAAAAATATCATGGAAGAAGCCGGCGTAAATGACTTGTTTAATCGTTTGTTCATTTGACCAGCCCATTTTCTTTAAAATCATACTGCATAGGTAAATGGTTAGAAGTGAATGATCGACGATATAATTGGGTTCCTTAAAGAACTCTTTAATTCTTTGATATATCGTTTTATTCTCTTTTAAATCTACAATGAGTTCTTCCATGGCGGAATGGACAAATTCTTCTTGGAACTTAGTCAAGCCTATGGCCTGAAGCTGATCTCTTGAGATTTGAAAAGCAAAGTCAAATATTTCAATTGTTGTAAACTTCTTAGAATTTTCTCGCGAAAGAGATTGGTTGGCCTTGATGATACTCTTTGCATGATCAAGGTACTTATAATAGTCACTTTCTTTTAAATAGAGATGCGTTATTTTCTTGGATTTGTAGTGTTCAATAATTTCTTTGAGATCATCATTTCCCTCTTTTCCTACCTGGATAAATTTGTCCCCACTTAATTTGAGGTAGAGGTCGTATGAAAACTCTGAAAAGAGTCCGAGAGTAATAAGATTAACCTTCTTAAGAGGTGTATCTGTTCCGTCCAATTCTATCTGAAGGTGATCCTCTTTATTCGTGAGAAGGGGTCCAAGGGCGCTATAAAGGTTTTCCTCATCAAAAGGATTTTCCACATAGGGTGTTTCCTTATCTTTTAAAAAGGCCAAATCCTTACCGTAAGCGATGAGTGGGATATGATTTGTATTTTCAAGGGTTGTACAAGTTGCATTGAGGTTAAAAAGAATGGCCTTTATATCTTTACGACCGTAGAGATACTTATTGGCCTCGTCATAGCTTTTGGACTTTATGATATTGACCTGAAACTCTGATTCGATAATAACTTCGATCAGACTTAAATAATCATTTCGTTCGTCAATAATGAGTAATGAATCGTTCACGTTATCTCACTTCCTCAGTCTCAGCTTTGAGACAAATAGTATATTCTCCTACTATAACGAACTATTTTAAGGAAAGATTAATACAGACGTAAATTTAAACGGTTAGTGAGTTTTAATTTGCCTATAAATTCAATAGGTTTATAGGTGAACCAGGAAAACTGCTCTCGTGATAATAGACATTTGGTTAACTTATGAAGAAATCTTTATCTTTAGGGGGCTTTAAGAGCCAATATTTTGTGTAAAGAAGAGCTTATTCGCCTTCAAAGTCTACTAGGGCATGCCACTTGATATTGGCCTCTTCTAGTTTCTTGCCTCCCCCTAGATCTGGAAGGTCGACGATGAAACACACCTCTTCAATTTTAGCACCACATTTTGCCAATAACTTAGAGGCTCCAAGGGCGGTTCCGCCAGTGGCCAATAAGTCATCTACTAGAAGAATATTTTGATTTTCTTTTACAGAGTCTTGATGAATTTCTATGGTATCGACTCCATACTCTAATTGATAATCTTGTGAATAGGTCTTTCCCGGTAGCTTGCCTTTTTTACGAATAGGTACGAAGCCAATTCCCATAGCATAGGCCATCGCGGCACCTAAGATAAAACCTCTGGCTTCTATACCACAGATAACATCTATATTTCTGTCTTTATAACGATCAACTAATTCGTCAATGGTAAGTTTGAGTCCTTCAGGGTCCGCAAGAAGAGTCGTTATATCACGAAACATAATCCCTTCTTTTGGCCAATGGGCAATGGTACGGATTTTAGATTTAATTAATTGAAGGGCATCAGATTGGTTTGTCATATTTTACCTTAGGGAAGCTTTATTAAGGATGCTTGCTTTTAGACAAAGGAGAATACAAAAAACAATAAACAAAGTCCAAAAGTTACGCTGAGGGGGGAGAGATTATTTCTTAAAGATACGATTACTTTTGTCATAGGACCTCCTGTCACATTGACCAAAATAGAATGAACTTCATGTTCAATTAAGAATATTTTAAAGGCTTAAGTTGCCTTACTCAAGGCTTTCTTAGCGATTTCCATACTATACTTGAGTTCTCTCGTTAGGAGTATCATCGCCATGTCATTGTTATTATGTTCAGAAGTATTCTTACTTCTTTTTAGAACTATAGCAGATAACTCTTCTATTCTCTCTGGAGAGTTCTCAAGATCATTCACTAAGAAAATAACGGGAATATAGGGAGAGATTTCTCTAAGAATTGCAACTCTCTCTTCTAATAAGTCTCTATCTTTCTCATCGATAATAACAATGGGAAAGAGAGTGGAAGTATTTTCTTCGTAAGGGCCTAGGGCTTGCTTGAGTTCATAGACGAGAGCTTCGAAGTCTTCACAGATTTGCGGTCTATGATTCATATACTCCAGAGAGAGTAAGTATTGAGTGATAAGTTCACGGTCTGAACTTAAAAGAAAGATATCTTCTTTTCCCGTATATTCATAATTTTGGTTATTGCCATTACCCATAAAGAGAGGAAGGTAGACGCAGAAGTGAGTTGACTGGCCTGGAATACTATCAATTTTGATTTCTCCCTTATGCCTTTGAACAATTCCGTGAACCACACTAAGACCAAGTCCTGTCCCTTTTCCAACTTCTTTGGTCGTAAAGAATGGTTCAAACACTCGGTCAATAATATCCTCTTTAATCCCTAGTCCGTTATCTATAACTTCAATTTTTAGATAGGGGCCAGGAGCAAGATTAAGATCCGTTTTAGAAACAATCTCCATGGGAGATACTTTAATAATAACTTTGGGATGTTCACGGTCTTCTACAGCTTGTATGGCGTTATTACCGATATTTAAAATGACTTGCTTGAGCTGAGTTTGATCTCCGTAGAGTTTTCCCTCTGGAGGGTCAACGATGAAGTCGATGGATACTTTATTATTAGATGCAGCTCTTAAGATCTCTACTACATCTTGAATGGGTGGAATGGGGGAGAACTTATCAAAGGTTCCTTCTTCTTGACGGGTAAAAATAAGGATTTGTTTGACGAGTTCTCTGGCCCTATCGGTGAGACCATTGGCCGTTTCTAATTTGTCTAATGCCTCGGCATTATCGATGACCTCTTCTTCTAAAAGAAAAAGAGCATTGTAGAGACCTTGTAAAATATTATTAAAGTCATGAGCAATCCCACTGGCCAAAGTTCCCAAGGCCTCCATTTTCTGAGACTGTCTAAGCTGCTTTTCAAATTCCTTTCTCTGTTCCATTTCTTTGGAGAATTTTTCTTGCATGAGATTAAAGGAATCGGCCAAGTCATCAAGTTCGTCGTGATCTTCATTTTCACCACGATGGAGTTTGAGCCGTCGTCCAATATTTTCTAAACTGAGTTCCCTGGCAAAAGCATTGATTTGAATAATGTGACGATTCACCAGAACATTGTAGATAAAGAGAATAAATAGCGAGACGAGAAAAGTTTTCATGGCCTGAGTGAGGAGGATAATGAAAATTTTTGATTGGAGCTCTTTAAGAACGTGGGATTTATCACTGACAATTTCAAGAATTCCGAGATCGACTTCCTTCTCTTTTATCTTGTAGATTAAGGGCATCCTCGTCACAATAGGATCATCAATTTGAGTATCCTTACTAATCGAAATATTTTCATTATCAGGTGAAATGATCTGTAGCTTTTTTATAGACTTTATTTCGAGAAGCCCTTTGAGCTGAATCCGTATTTGATCATTATTAATATTCCAAACATTTTGGGCCAAGGACTCGAGTTGGGTAAGACGGATTTGATCGATTCGATCATAGATACCGTCTATGCCCTGTTTGTAATCTAAATAGATTTGAAAACTCGTTAAAAAGAGGGTCACAATGGTGGAAAAAAGCAGGATTGAAAAAAGAAGCTTTCTTCCTAAAACGGATTTGCGCAAGCCTGAGTATGCATCTGAAGTAAACAAAACCTGCGCCCCCTCTTATAATGAGATCAAAGCTTAATGGACCAGTCTATTCATGGGCCTGGACCACTGTTTTAGATAAATTACTTTTTAATGTTGTGATTATTATAATCAAAGTTTGCGCTAAGAAAAAGCTTCCTAGAAAAATAGCTCCACCTTCGCTAAATCCATAGGAGTGAAGACCTGAGGCCAAGATATAATTGACTCCGAACCAGGCCATCATAATTGACATAAATGCTCCGGCAACAAGGGGGATGAAGCGGCTATTGGGAATCCAATTGGTGTAGCGCCCATGTAAAATGGCCATATAGATGACAAAGGCAATAAGACTCCAAGTCTTCTTTGGATCCCAGCCCCAGAAGCGTCCCCAACTGTAGTCGGCCCAAACTCCACCTAGAATAATTCCAGCTCCGAGCATAATCGTTCCGTATTTGAGAATCGTATAGATAAGATCAGAATAATAGACTTCATCTGCTTTGGTGAGTTTTCCGAAGCTACTTTTAATAAGAACGGTATTGGCCATGATCCAACTAAGGGCCAAGGCACCATAGGAGAGAATAATAGTTGTCACGTGAGTGGAGAGCCAAAAATTATCTCTCAACACAGGGACCAGAGGAGAAATAGCATCACTTAACATTCCTGTCGCAAAATTCATCATCATTAGGGTACAGGCATTGAACATTAGGCCTACGTAAATAAAGGCCTTTTCTTTTTTGAAGTGACCAATGAGCATAGAGAGAAAGAGTGCTCCAAAGCCTGAGAACATAACGGTTTCGTACATATTTGTAATAGGAGCTCTTCCACTAATGAGAACTCTAATTGTAATCAGGGCCAATTGTAGAGCTATGGTTATTCCTGCAAGGATCAAAGTTGCCGTAAACTTCTTAAAGATTGTTAGTGTTATGAGGGCCAAGAAAGTAATCATCATAGCTATGATAGGGAGTCTTGCTTTGGCATACTTATATTCAAGATGGTAGGGAGCATCGGTAATTTTATCGAAGCGTTCAACTTCATCAAATATAACTTTCTGAAAGGGACTCTGAGCTTGATTGGCCTTGGCCTCTAAGATCTTGTCTTCTCTTAAAAAAGAAGTAATAGGAATCCAGTCCGTTCGATTTCCTGTAACGGCGGGAAGTAGCCAATTATTTCCTTGAATGATTTCTTGGTAAAGACCAGTTTGATTGAGAAGTTTTGTCATGGCCTTTTTATAAGCAGTTTCTTCTTTTATCCGTCTTGTTTCAATTTGAAGATCACGAATTCTCTCAATGAGATCATCAAATAGAATTGTTTTTTGGCCTTCAGGAAGATCAAAGTACTCTTGCGCCTCTACATGATCAACTCTGGCCGCGAGTTTGATATCACTTTTGAGAGACATACCTTTAAGGCTTAGGAGGCAATAAGTTTGCACGGCCGAGAGGTTTTCATAACCCTTCTTTCCAGTAAGGTATTTCATCATATCTACAGCGTGGACATAGAGAGGCTTTACTCGACCGCCTTGACGGATAGGAGTATCTCCAAGCTTGTCATCACAGAAGTAAGTTTGCTCAATCTCTGCATACGCACTGGGAGCGAGTAAGATCAATGAAGATTGAAGGGTTAAAAATAAAGTTACGAATAAGGTCATTCTATTTTTCATAAATATCCTATGAGATTATGCCTTTTGAATATCGTCTTCTACACCAGGTACAAGAGGAGTAATATTTTTCTTTTTTCTCTTTCTATAGTTGAGAAAGTAATGCCACATACTTCCAAATACAAGCATGAGGGAGCCGGCATATTTAAATGGACGTCCTGGGTCGACGTTTACGGACAGGGTTGAAATATAATTTCCTTGGCGATCCTGAGAGTAGGAAGCTTGATAGAAAGTAAAGCCCATATGTTTGAGCGGATTATTCATATAAATATGATGATTTTGAGTTCCTTCGCTTGTGAAGAGACGAACAAAACTTTCATAACTCGCTGGTCGATTGGTTCCTGGATCTTTTTCCATTTTAAATTTGGTTAATACAAATTCAAAGGGCAAGGTTAGGCTCTCTTTTTCAAGATAGAATACAACCTTTCTACCATCGATAAGAAGTTGGACGGGGGTGTCGTTAGTTACCCAATACTTTTTATTCTGAACTTCTAACTCCAAGGCCCTCGTTTGGCCTTTAATCATTTCGTTATTCTTTTGAATAGGAAGGACTTCAGTGGGAACAAGGCCAGGAACTTTTCTTTCCTTATGATCAAGCATGGTGACTTCAAGACCCATCCACGGGAGAATGACAGTCTTGTCTTCCTTTTTACCGGTGGCAAAATTTTGGTAATTCCAAGTGCCTTCATCTTTGTCAAACCAGGAAGTAGCAGTTCCAAAGAGAAAGAGATTAGGTGAATCTTCAAAGAGCTTCTTAGAAAAAATTCGTAAACTTCCCCCGCGTATGACCTGCATCTTTTCATCAAGTGGCCATGGGCTCATGTCGGGAAAGAAACTAAAATAGATATTCTCTTTTTGATAGACGAGAAAACGATTGCCCTCTTTGGTCTTTTGAATTGAAATCTCTTTTTCTTCTGGAGTAAAGCAGCTCTCTTCTTGTTTATCCCATAAGATGAGTTTTGATGGGTTATCTTTGGCAAAACACTTCGCTAGTGAAGAAGGAAGGTAGTGTACAGTAAGGGGACCTAAGGTCGCGTTCGATTCAAAGTCTATGGCCTCGGGGTGGAGGGAAAGGGTAAGGTCCTGTGTAACAAAGGCATTCTTTAAGAAGTATTGGGTTGAGTGAATAGGCTCGGTGTTGGGATAGCTTTCTTTAGCTTCCAACCATTTAAATTTCTTATCAGCAAAAGGAAGATAGCGTCTTAACTTAATATCTTCGTACTCTTCATCAATATCCGTTCCAAAAGATGTGTAAGGGAGTTTATAGGTTACGACTCGTCCGTCATTTTCAAAGCGCATTTTAATAATATCATCACTTAGAATAACTTCACGAGAAGGAGAGTTTGGAGGAAGCACAATACTGCCATCCACACCGGCATAGTAAGTCATGAAAGATCCCATTCCGATGAGGATGAGACCTGCGTGAATGGTATAAAAGCCATAGAGTCTTTTCTTAGGGGGAAGACGTAAGAAGGCTGCAAAAATAATAGAAATAAACATCCCAAACTGAAGAAGCATAAAGAACCAAGTCTTGTAGATCACTCGATTCGCAAAGTCTGTTCCATAGTAACTTTCGCAAAAGGTTCCCACGATCATAAGAAGAGCGAAGAGAATGAGAAGAATTACGGCGAATTTTAAACCGCCTAGGGTCTTTTCTATTTTTTGGGTGTTGATTGTCATGTCTAGCTAAAGCCTTAAAAATGTTTAGCCTTTTTTACACCTTTATTCCCATAACCTCAATGAACGATTGGAATTCTTACGAATGTCAGAGAAGAGTCTAATTCGTTAATACGTCGCAACATGATACAACTTAACGAGACCAAATAATACAGGTTGATGGATAAGATAAATAAGGAGAGAGTGTCGTCCCATAAGCTCTAACGGGAGAAGAAGGGATTTTAGACTCATTGAGTTAGGGCCATATCGATGAAGGCCTAGATGAGTCGAGAATTGTCCCAAGAAAACAACCCCGATCCAGGGAAAGAGGGGGATATAATCCATAGAGGCATGACCTAATTTAAACCATGGCAATTGAAAGCCCCAAAGAAGGGGGACTAGCATAAGGGCCGAAGCCAAGGCCGTAAGTTTTGGACGTCCCACAAAGGGAAGAACCAATACCGAACTTAGAGCAATACAGTGGAGAGTTCCGAAGTAGATCCAATTCTTAGGGAAGGCAAAATAAGTGAAGGTTGAGATACAAAGGGCAAAGAAGCCAATTTTAGCAAAACGCTTTCCAACTTTTTTAATTTGTATGGAGCTTTGGTGCACGAGCTCCAGAGATTGTCCCATAGCATAGAGAAAGAAAAAAACGATAACTCGGGGGAAGATCCACCAAAAGAGATCTCTCTGAAAGTCGATATGGACAAAGTTAAAGGCCGAGAGATCATAGGAGAAGTGGAAAATAATCATGAGTAAGACGGCAAATCCCCGGGTGTAGTCAATCAGAGGGAAACGCTTTTGCTTTGAGGCATGGTCTTTATGAATATTTTTAGTCATACTAGATGGGTTCCGTTTTCTTTAGAGTAGGAGTTATCTTGTCACTGCAGTCTTCCCGTTCATTATACAAAAAAATCTTATATATTGTGGCCCCTATTCTGATTATTTTATCAATCTTATCTATTGGTCTCTATGCTTGGTGGTCTCACTTAGGAGAGCCTCAGTATTCTGGTGAAATTCAGCTCCTTCGCTTAAAAGAAAAGGTTCAAGTAGATTATGATAAATTTGGGATTCCCCATATTCAGGCCTCAAATGAAGAAGACCTCTATCGTGCTCTAGGTCTTATTATGGCCCAGGATAGACTCTTTCAAATGGATCTTCTTCGTCGAGTGATTCGGGGAGAGGTTTCTGAAGTCTTTGGCAAGGCGGCACTAGAAGTGGATATCTTATTTCGCTCCCTTGGTCTTATCTATGGAGTTCAAGAGAAGGTGGCCAATGGTGGAATAGATCCTCGCCTAAAAACTCTTATGGATGCATTCTACGATGGGGTTAATCAATATATTGATCGGGGAAATTGGCCATATGAGTATAAATTATTGGGAATGGTGCCTAAGAAATTTGATCTCTTAGATGGTTATGGAATGTTGGGATATATGTCCTATAGCTTTGCTCAGTCTTTTAAAGTGGATCTCTTATTAGATAAAATTAAAAGAGAAAAGGGAGAAGACTATACCAATTCACTGCGAACTCGTCCCCTCAAAAAGAAAACAAAGAGAGTCTCTCAAAAAGTTAATCGTCACGATTCTCAGATATGGCAAAAGGCCCATCTCTGGTTGGAAGAAAATATTGGGATGTTTGACGGCAGTAATGCTTGGGCGCTTTCTGGAAAGAAATCAAAGTCGGGAAAACCTATTTTGGCCTCTGATCCCCACGTTCAATTTTCCCTACCTGGAATTTGGTACGAAAGTGTTGTCGATTGGGGAGAAGGACCCTTTGCTGGTCTCTTTGTTCCAGGGGTTCCTTTTGCAGCAATGGGACACAATCAGCATTTGGGTTGGGGGGTAACCATTTCTTATATTGATGACATGGATTTTTATAGAGAAGAAATCAAAGGCGATAATCTTCACTATAAAGGTCAATGGTTGCCTATGGAAAAGCGGCATGAAGTTATAAAAATCAAGGGAGAAGACGATCATGAACTCGATCTCTTTTGGGGAGTTCATGGCCCCATCCTCGATAAAGTTCATCCTTTGATGGAGGGAAAGTTGGCCATGAAGTGGGGTCACTTTCACGAGGCCAATCAAGCCCCTTTGGCCTTTTATAAAATGATGAATGCTAAGTCTTATGATGAATTCTATAACGCTCTATCTCTGGCAAAGAGCCCAGGGCTCAATATTATCTACGCCGATGCACAGGGAAATATTGCACGCTTTCTCTTTGGTTCCCTTCCTTTAAGGCCTGAGCATATGACAGGTGATCTTATCTATGAAGGCAGTGAAGGTCTTTATGAGTGGCTAGGGGATGTTGAATTTGATGAGAGGGCCCATCTTATTAATCCTGAATCTGGTGTTATTGCCTCGGCAAACCATCGGCCTGTGGAAGGTGATTACCCTGGTTATTATCAACCAAGTGATCGCTATGAGACCATTCATTCTCTTCTTATGGCCAAGGATAAATGGAGTTTAGAAGAGAATAAATATTTGCAAACTTCGAGTACCTCGATTCTCACTTTTCCTGTAAGAGATCAAATTCTTAAGGCCTATGAGTTATATAAGGGAAAGAAAAGTGAAGAGATCCGCTCTGCCCTTGAACTTCTTAAGAAGTGGGACGGAAGATTTAATAAAGAATCAGTTGCCGCCTCCCTTTTTCAAAATACGTTTTTGCTCACGGGTAAAGAACTTCTCCTTCCCATTAAAGAATATTATCTCGAATATTGTGATACCAATTTCTATGCGCAACACGTGAGAAAGCGCATTTTAAGAGACAATCCTTATCACGAAATTCGCTCTGCTTTTGAGAAGACAGTGTCCCAATTCAATAACCGATTTGGGGATTGGTCTAAGGCCGAGTGGGGACAGCTGCATTCTCTCACCATTTCTCATCCACTTTCAAAAGGAGGTAAATGGTTGGGGAAAATTTTCAATCTTGGCCCCTATCCCGTATCTGGAGCAATGGATACGATCAATAATTTACGCAGAGTAGGTTGTCGTGAAGATCACACGGTTAAGGCCGGTCCCTCTTCACGTAGACTTATCGATTTCAATCGGCCCGAGGACTCCCTGGCCGTACTTCCTACGGGAAATAGTGGTCACTGGAAGAGTCCATTCTTTTCCAATCAGTGGGAGCTCTTCAAGGATGGGGCCTATCGAGCGAGTCTTTTAAAAGGAAGTCTTGATAAAGATGAACGCCACAGTCGATTAGAAATTACTCCAAAGAAATAGATTGAAATTCATAGAGCGATGAGCTTTGCAAGGTCATCGCTTTAGGGAAATAAAATAAGGTAGGGTTGGTCGCTCTCAATTTTAAATTCTCCATGGGCTTCGTTACTGAGGCCATGGGAACTAAGAGGGGAGAGAAACTGATCATTCAGAGGATATTTCACTTGTCCTGTCATATTAAATTTCTGCTTTTCTAAGCAAAAGAGAGAGAATAATCCATGGTGAGAGTAATCTTCTTGTGACCGATTGGTGAGGTAAGCCACTTTCTCTAAGTTGTGATTGTGAAAAGTGACGATAATCTCTTGCTCACACTTATTCTTTTGAAGATTGAGGAAGCTTATGAATTCACCAAAAATGCTGATTTGATGATCTAAGCGTCCACCCCAAAGACCTATGGCCGTCATTTCTATGCTGGGAAGGCTAGGGAACTGAGTCTCTATGTGATTGAGGGCGAGTTTGAAGTCGCTTTCGTCTTTTTCTGTGGGGGCGAGGATATCGAGCGTTTCTTTGTAGCTTCCTTTGTAGCTTTCTTTGTCATTTTTTTTAAAGTCTCCCTTGTCCCATGGGATTCCGTCTCCATCTCCGAGAGAAATACTCTTGCATGTGAAGTGGACTCTATCTCGATAACTAATTGCAGCATCAATGAAGATGACTAAATCTGCAGATTCAATTTGAATCGAATCCATTTGATCTAATAAGGGTCCTATCAAATAAATTTTTTTATGCTGCGGCTTCATAAATTAGACTTTCCTCTTCAACCTACTAAAATTGTTGCCGATATCCTGAAATCCCGTTACATTAGCAGTATAACTTCTTATTCAATTTTTTGGAGGATGTCGTGAAATTGCTCACACTTACCCTAATTACTGCATTCATCAGTATTACTTCTCAAAATATCATGGCCCAAGATGCGAAAAGAGGTGCTACTCTTTATAAGACTTGTGTTCAATGTCATGGAGAAGACGGAATGGGTGATCCTTCTCAACAAGCGCCTAAGATTGCTGGTCAATATGACTGGTATATCATCTCTACGATTAAACTCTTTAAAGAGGGGACAGATCGTAAGAACCCTAAAATGTTACCTTTTATAAAAGATCTATCTGATCAAGATATTGCAGATCTTGCTGCTTATGTCAGTCAAATGAAATAATCCCCCTTTCTTTATATAATAAGAATATAATTGGTCTGGCCTCCCCAATCGATGGTTTGAAAATAGAGGCCCTAACCTCACCACGGACGGAATTATATGAGTTTAAATTTTTTTCCTGCAGGCAAACCCAAAGAAATTCAAAGAATCTATGATTATACAATTGATGCCTTCAGTGACTCACCCGACTTCAATTGGAATCTCGAAGAGATAAAGAAGGAAGTTAAGGAGGGGTGGTCCCTCTTTGGTGCAAAGAATGATGACGATGAAATTGTAGCTGCTCTTTTCTTTATGTTAGAAGACGGCTCTTTGCTAACGAAGAATACAGGACTTAAAATTAATCACCAAGGCTCTGGCTACAATCATCAAATCAAAGAATTCTTTGAGAAGAAGGCCAAAGAATTAGGAGCTAAAACAATCAAGCACTACTGTCGTATAGACAACTTTCGTATGTATTCTTTAAATGAAAGTCATGGTTATAGGAAGACGGCTAAGTCCAAAGAAGATGGCCAGATTGTAGAGTGGGAACGTAAAGTTTAATCTATATCCCTAATTTTTATTTTTAATTCTTAATAAAAAAGAGAGTCCTTTAAGACTCTCTTTTTTTATATCGAAATGATTTTTTAGAAAATATTAATTTCTATTCATTGGATCGTGGAGTTCGCATGGTTACAAACTCCTCGGCACTACTTGGGTGGAGGCCAATCGTTTGATCAAAGATTTCCTTTGTTGCTCCAGCTTTAAGGGCCACGGCAAAACCTTGAATAATTTCAGGAGCATCATCTCCAACCATATGGAGTCCGATGACTCTTTGATCTTTCTTATTAACTATCATTTTCATGAATGTTCTAATTTGCCGCTCGCCTAAGGTGTATTTTAGAGGTCTAAAAGAAGAAGTGTAGACTTCATAGTCAAGTTTCTTTGACTGACAATCTTCTTCTGTCATCCCCACTGTAGAGAGGGGAGGACTGGAAAATACGGCCGATGGAATATTTTCATAAGTCATAGGAACCTTGGTCTGATTGTAGAGTTCCTCCGCAACTTGCATTCCTTCTTGAAGGGCCACCGGGGTGAGGTTCATACGATTGGTAACGTCTCCCACGGCATAGATATTTTCAATATTCGTCTTCGAGTATTCATCAACAACAATAGCCCCTTTTTGATCTGTAATAATTCCTGCACTCTCAAGACCTAGAGAGTCCGTCATAGGGACTCGACCAGTGGCCAAGATAACTTCATTGACGTGAAGTACTTCAGGGCCTGTGCCTTCTTCTTTTAAAGTGACCTTTTTGATTTTTCCAGCTTCGCTATCTAATTCAATTTTCTCTATATTCTTTTGAAGATGAAATTTAATCCCTGCTTCTTCCATACTCTTTTGTAAGAAAGAAGCTGCCTCTTTATCAAAACCTCTAAGGATTGAATTACTTCTCAAAACCATGTGAACTTCACTGCCGAGGTGGTTGAGAAGACAAGCAAACTCAACTCCAATAAAGCCACCTCCGTTGATCACTACTTTTTCAGGCCTTTGGGTAAGTTGAAAGAATCCATTAGAATCAATGGCCAAATCTTTTCCTTCAATTTCAGGGCGCCACGGCCTTCCGCCGACGGCAATGATGATATTCTTTGCGGTGATCTTTTCTTCACCTACAGCTACGGTATTTTTGTCGACAAGCTTTCCTCTGTGATGGAAGACTTTGACATCATTCTTTTCAAGCATTTTTTGATAGAGACCACTTAGGCGGGAGAGTTCCTTTTCTCTTGTTTCTCTAAAGCCATTCCAGTCATGAGATTTAAATTCAATATCGAGCCCATAATCTTTTGCGGTGTGCAGGTCATCTAAAAAGTGTCCAGCATAGACCATCATTTTCTTAGGGATACATCCTCTGAGTACACAAGTTCCTCCGTAGCGATCCTCTTCACAAATGGCCACTTTCGCTCCTAGAGAAGCTGCCCATCTTGCAGAACGGACTCCACCGGATCCTCCTCCGATGACAATGAGATCAAATTGGTAGTCTGAATTCTTCGTCATAATATATCCTTTAGCCTTAACTTATTTGTCACCCACTGGGCTTTTTTCTAGGTCATAATAAAAGAGTCGATGCCTCTTGGCCCGAACTCTTACCTGGGTAGGTCTAACTTTAGATTTAGTACCGCGAGAACTGGGGATATTGGGATCGGTTGCGCACTTGATTTGAAAAGCGATCATTTTATCCATGAGTTCCAATAAATTATTTTCCAAGGGGGGGTCTTGATTTATAAGTTCTTTTTCATGACCCATGCGCTTTAGACCTTGAATACTGTGATAAATGGTCTCTAATGTAGATAGGCAATTTTCATTGGGTTGATGTTTGATAAGAAAGCGCCCTTTGTAAGTCTGAGTAAAGCTTACTTTGGGGAGATGATGTAGACAGGTGCTAAGCTTCATCATTTTCTTTGCACATGGCCATGTAGCATCGAGTAAGAGAAGAGTTAACTTCTTTTTCTTATCTATAATTTCTCTTTGTAAAACAGTAGGGTACTCTTCGCTTTCATCAATAGATACGGCATCTGCTGCGGGATACATGAGCATGACATGGCGAGTAGGGTCGGCAAGTAAATCCTTCATCTGCTGATTATGGTCTAAATTAACATCTGTTATGATTTGTGAGTTGATTAAGGCCGCATGGCTAAGTCTTCCTGTTCCTAATTTTTGCTTTTTGGCCTCTTTGGGATGCATGAGTAAAACAAATTCAGTTTGGGTTGGGAAGGGTTTAATATGCTCACAAAAGCAAAGAGACTTCTTTCTCCAACAGGTATAGCAAGTCTCTCTTCGAATGTGTTTGTCGGCATCCTTTTGGGAAAGAGCTGCTTTTTCATCGCTAAGGATGGTAATTTTCTGATTTATATCCATAGAGTGTATTATAAGGCCTAAGGGATGGATCGACTACTTACACTTGCCTTCGGCTTTGAGAAGATGAGTGATTTTATTGGCCTCATCATAAATATAGTAGTTCTTGTTGATGGGCATTCCCTTAATTTCAATTCTAAAGAGATGATCAGTGGGGTGTTTTAATATCTTACAGGGATAGTGGCTCAGCTGACTAGGGGATGATTCGCCCTTTCTTGATTCAGGGCCCAAGTGACTCTTCCTATCAGTAGGGCTTTGGTGGAGAGATTGGGAGTGTTTATCCTTATCTGACTGAAATATATTTAAAGAGCCACACCCTGATAAGGTGTAAGTCAATAGGATGAATATAACAGATCTATAAATGGTATTGGAACTCATCACACTTTCTCTCAAATCTAATTCTCTTATCCGTATATTTATTTAAAACTCTGATGCGTTCATAACGAAAGCCAAAGCATCGATTCTTTTCAAGGTTGATTCTTCTGTTGACCAAGACCTCTTGGATATCTTGAGGCTCTCTTTCGACATCATAGTTATATCTCTCATGGGTATAATCTACGCTCTTCGGAGGGGGACTTGTTCTCACGACTCTTTTGAGGGGGAGCCTACGGGTGGGAACTTGTTTCGTTTGCCCTCGATCACTCTCTTTTGCGCTAAGAGTGTGGGAAGTGGGGTTTTGAAAGACAATAGGTTTTAGTGAAGAGGAATGAGCATCATAGAGAGGAGGGAAGAAGTTTTGATGAGCTGAGTTTTCAAGATCAATTTTTTCAAAATGTTCAATTCCAAAATCATTGAGTTTCATTAGGGATTGCTTTCCTTTGAGAACCAATACTTGGGAATTGAAGTATTCTCCTGTTTTTAAGCTAAACGGTTCAAAGCCTGCTCCAGAGACTTCAATATTTCCCTTAAGTACGAGGGCATCCGTGCTGGGAGTTGATTCAATTTCATAAGTCTGAATAATAAAGTCAGTTGAGAATATATTGAATTGATTCATGGCCGTACTATAAATAATTTCTTCCCCAAGTCTTCTCTTTCTTTTCATATGGACGCGTAATTTTCCTCTTAAGAGAATGAAGTGATCTTTTCTTACCATTTCTTGATGTTGAACTTTTTCCAATTTGAGTTTGGTATTCGCTCCAAGAATGATTCGCGTTTCATCAGTGAGCAGTATTTCTACCACGGATTGATTTAAGGTCTCTATTAGATCAGGAGCATTAATCTTTGCCCCTTTTTCGAGGGGTTGTTGCTGACTTCGAACTTGACCTTGCAGTGAGGTAATTTCTCCCACATAGGCAAGACCGCTTTCTATATAAAGAACAAAGCTTAGAAGGATAAGTCGGTAAAAGAAACTCTGCCGAAGGCGAATGAGATTTTTCATAAATCTATAATAGGCCTAAGCAAGATGAGTTGGAAATAACTTAATTCTTGATCAAATTAGAGGGAGACGTGAAGACTGTCGTTTTTTTTTAGAGGATTTATTTATCTATTAAGAAAAGCTTGTTTATAATGAATAAGCTTTTCTCGACTAGGATAATTTATGATTCATCTGCTACAGAATTTCTCAAGAGTCATTTTCTTGGGATTCATCGCCACCTATATTCTTAACCTTCAAGCAAGAACGCAAAGTCCGATACCTCCTTTAAAAAAGCCTGACCATGAACGCCTTTTTATAGAGCAGTTGAATATTCAGCTTAAAAAGGATTTCTCTCTAGATTTTCAATGGGACACTAGGGAAAAAGAGTCGTTCCAAGGAGATAAAAAGGAGAGGAAGAAAGGAAATAACCAGCAAACAAAAGTGACAAAGAAACCCCCACAAACCGTTGGAGAGGCCAAAGTCGCTGCTCTTTTGGAAGAGAGAAGGAAGTGGCTTGCAAAGAATAAAAAGGATAAAGTGCTCGCAAAGAAATCTAGCTCATCATGGATGAATGAAAAGAAAGGCCAGCAAACGAGATGGGTTGAGAACACGCAAAAACTTGAGAAGAAGTTGATCCAAAAGAAGAAAGAAATTCTAGATCTTTGGCATAGAGAAAAACTAAAATTAAAGAAGAACTTACCCGCTTTAAAGGAAGATCTCACCAATTTATCTGATTTTCAAAAAGAAACGATTTCAGTAACAGAGGCGCAGTCAGACGCTTCTCAAAGTATTTCTGAGAATAAAACTAAAGAGCTTGATTCTTTAAAGCTTGATTATAATATTCTCTCTCCTTCTTTTCGTCTGCCTATTCGATCCCAAGGAAAGAGATCTACCTGCTCTGCTTTTGCCGCTGTTCGGGCCATGGAGATTTTGGCCTATCCTCAAGTTGGTGAAAAAGATCTATCGGAGCAATTCTTCTATTACGCTTCTAAACCTAAGTGTCAGAAGTCTCCCTGTTCCAAAAAGGGTTCTTGGCCATTGAATGGATTTCGCTTCCGTATTCCCAGTGAAGACCACTGTCCTTACACACAAATGGATAAACAAAATAATGAAACTCATATTCCCCTTGCTCCAAGCTGTAAGCTGGGACAGGCCAAAGTACAATCTTTCTCAAAATTAAAATCCAGGCAAGAAATTCAAACGGCCATACGTGAGGGAAAACCTGTGATAGGTGGATTTCGCTTAAATGACGCCTTCTTTGAAAACGAGGGATATGTCTTTTTAAATGGAGAGCCCGATGAGTTTCGAATTCTCTCCCCATCTCGTCACGCGGCTGGACATGCCCTCGTCTTGGTAGGGGTTATGGATCTCCCCCAAAAATTATGGGCCAAGCAGGGTAAGCATTGTACTGTCGTGGCCAATAGTTGGGGTGAAGGCTGGGGCTTAGGGGGACATGCCTGTGTAAGTGATGGATGGTTTGATCAGTACCGTTATCAATTTCCCTTCTTAAGTGTGGATCGTGTTTCTTTTGAGTAATCTTGATCTAGGTCTATGGGATCTTCTTACCGAAGTTTGTTCCATGACTAAGCTGTTTTATAATGATTGAAATCTAAAACTATCGACAACTCAATATAACTTAATTAAACAAAAGGATGGAGCATGAACGGAAGAAAAGTATGTATCGTAAAAGGAAAGAGAATTCCCTTTGCGCGCTCTGGTACAAAATATTTAAAATATTCAAATAAAGATTTAATGACGAAAGCATTAGAGGGTCTTAAGAATGATCTAGGGCTTGATCAATTACCCATTGGGGAAGTGATGTTAGGTGCAGTTAGTAAGCACTCCTCTGATTTTTCATTGGCCAGAGAATGTACTATTGATGCTGGACTTGGCTATGATACTCCTGCAACAGATCTTCAAAAGGCATGTGGGACTTCTCTTGAAGCGGCCCTGATTATTGCGGCCAAAATCTCTACAGGAATGATGGAATCTGGCGTTGCCGGTGGTTGCGATACAAATTCAGATATTCCTGTGGAATTTAAGAAGTCCTTTTCGGATACCCTGAGTAAAATTAATTATTCTCGTTCCACTGGGGATAAGCTTAAGGCCTTGGCCGGGCTGCGACCTAGTGACCTTTTGCCTGTTCTACCAGCAATTAAAGAGCCGCGTACGGGACTTTCCATGGGAGAGTCATGCGAAGTTATGGCCAAGCGCTGGAAGATTGCTCGTGCCGACCAAGATCAATTGGCCTATGAGTCTCATCAAAAAGCAGCAAAAGCTTATAATGACGGCTTCTATGACGATTTAATTATTCCTTTTGGTGGCCTTGAGCGTGATGGTATTTTAAGACCGGATACGGGCCTAGATAAATTGGCAAAACTTAAGCCTTGTTTTGATCGCAGTGAAATGGGGACCTTAACGGCCGCCAATTCCACTCCTTTAACAGACGGAGCCGCCTGTGTTTTTCTTTGCTCTGAAGAATATGCAGCAGAACACGGTTTAGAGGTACAGGCTTACTTAAGCTATGGGCAAAGTGCTGCTGTGGATTACGTAGGTGATGAAGGTCTACTTATGGCCCCTGCCTATGCGGTTCCTAAACTTTTAAAACAGGCCGGACTCACTCTACAGGATTTTGACTTCTATGAAATTCATGAGGCCTTTGCTGCTCAAGTTCTTTGTACGCTAAAAGCTTGGGAGGACGAGGACTTCTGTAAACAGAAACTTGGACTTGAAGGCGCCCTTGGTTCAATTGATCGTTCAAAATTAAATGTTTTTGGTGGTTCTTTGGCCTTAGGCCATCCTTTTGGAGCAACGGGGGCGAGAATTGTTGGCTCTCTTGCAAAAATGATTAATCAAAAAGGCAGTGGTCGCGGACTTATTAGCGTTTGTACGGCCGGTGGGATGGGTGTAACGGCCATTGTTGAAAAATAGGGCTTTCCTATTTCATAATTCCTTAAGATTCCAGTTAAAGCTGCATAGCGCCTAAGTTATGCAGTTTTATTTACAATCTGTAAGCCCCGTTTAAAAATAGAGTACTATCTATTTATCTGGGGGCTTTTATGCATGCTTTAGGACGTTTAAGATTCTTTTCTCTTTGCTTTACACTTTGCTTTTCAATTTTCTTCATCTTTACTTTTTCTGCAGAAGCATCGTCACAGAGAGTAGGTGACTTGATTGAATATTCTGGTCGCGTAAATTCTCAAGCATCTTCTTTAAAGATGAGGTATACTCACTACGATCAAGGTTCTATGACTCAGCTTACTCAGTTCTTTACTGAGGGACAGATGGTTGCTGAACATACAGAAGTCCTCGACGAAAGCTCCATTATTACAATGGAAACGGCCGGAGTCATGGTTGGACTTTGTTTACAATTTGGTGGAGTTCACGAATATTTAGAGCTTCCTGTTGGGAAGACTCTAACCTGTCGTATCACCGCCGCTGCTATTAGTACCCAAGTCTATGAAGTTTACAAAGAAGCTTTTGCGGATGCGGGCACCCTATGGTTAGGGCCATTTCCTGTTACGGGAATAGCGCAGATGGAAGTTGATGGAGCTCTTTATCAAGTGACGAAGTACCATTGGAATGAATAAATAAAAAACGAAGTTAAGGAAGTAGTGTAGATGAAATTATCGGAAGAATTAAAGTATCGTGGTCTTATTGAAAATGTATCAAATGAAGATATCTATGAGAAACTAGATAAAGAAAAAGTTAAATTCTATATTGGTTTTGATCCTACAGCTTCCTCTATTCAAATAGGTAACTTCTTAAGTGTCGTTACCATGAAACGTCTTCAAGATGCTGGTCATACTCCCTATATCTTAGTTGGGGGTGCCACAGGAATGATTGGTGATCCTTCGGGGAAGAGTGCTGAAAGAAATCTCTTAGAAGGGGATATTCTCAATCAGAATGTAGAGGCCCTTAAGAAGCAGTTATCTAAATATCTTCGTTTTGATGGAGATAATGCAGCTGTTCTCGTTAATAACTATGATTGGATTGGAAAATTTAGCTTTCTTGAATTCTTACGTGTTGTAGGAAAACGTTTTCGTCTCTCTGATATGTTGGCCAAGGAATCAGTAAAATCTCGTATTAATTCTGAAGCTGGTATTAGCTATACAGAATTTAGTTATCAAATGATTCAGGCCTGTGACTTCGCTCATTTGGCCCATGAGTTTGATGTAACCCTTCAAATGGGAGGGGGTGACCAGTGGGGAAATATAACTGCTGGAATTGATTTCACGAGAAAACTTCACTCAAAGCAAGTCTATGGCGCGGTTACTCCTCTTGTTACTGATTCTTCTGGAAAGAAATTTGGTAAATCTGAAGGGGGAGCGATTTATATTGATGCCGATAAAACAAGTCCTTATCAAATGTATCAATTCCTACTAAATAGCGATGATAGTAAAGTGATTCAATATCTCCTTTACTATACTTTTCTTTCTCTAGATGAGATTTCAGAGCTTAAGACTAAAACGGAAAGTGAACCTCATTTAAGGGCCGCTCAAAAGGCCCTGGCTACGGAAGTCGTTCGCTTTGCCCACGGCAGTGAAGGTCTTGATGCTGCCATGAGAGCGACTAGCTTCTTCTTTGGCGGAACCATTGAAAAGGTGACGGATAAAGAAGTCGCAAGTATTTTTGCCGATGTTCCTTCTGTTGAAATGACAAGAGACTCTCTTGAAGCCGGTATCCCTATTCTTGATCTCTTATCAGAACTTCCTCTTTTTAAATCAAAGGGTGAAGCTCGTCGCTCGGTAGGACAAAAGGGGGTTTACCTCAATAATATTCAAGTGGCAGGAGATGATTACGTCGTGACTTCTAAGGATCTGGCCAGTGAGAGTTCTCTTGTGTTTAGAAAAGGAAAGAAGAATTATTGCGTTGTCACCTTTAAGTAGGTATTGATCTCAAAATTTATATTAAGAAAGAAGGAGAGTGTTTGGGCTCTCCTTTTTTTTAGTTTTTCTTTACTAGCTGACTTACTTCATAGAGCAGAAAACCAGCGATGATGGAGATGGCCACTAGGATTAATTCACTTTGAAGACGAAAGAGGCCGCTTAAGGCAGGACCAGGGCAAAATCCCGATAAACCCCAGCCGATTCCAAAGAGGGCGGATCCTATAAAGAGAGGAAAATCTCCTTTCTTTTTTTGGGGAAGCATAAACTCGGAAGCAAATAGAGGTCCCCTTTCTTTATCTATTCTTCCTTTCTTAATAAAAATCATATAGAGAAGTCCATTGGTAAGGATTGCTCCTATCATGACAAAAATAAGAGAAGGGTCCCATTGGTTAAAGACATCGAGAAACCCAATGACTTTTCTAGGACGATTCATTTGGGAAATTTCTAAACCCGCTCCAAAAAGTAGGGCAATACTAAAAGTACGTAAGACTGAAATAAATCTCATAATAAATCCTCTAGTTCGAAAATCCACTACCAAAGATAGAGACTGTGATGATGGCCCAAACCATAAAATTCAAGGTGGCCATAATTGAGCGCATGGATAGGCGAGAAATGCCACAGACTCCATGTCCAGAGGTACAACCGCTTCCTAAGCGAGTTCCTATTCCAACAAGAATTCCTCCGATAATGAGTCGCATATTACTAACGGTTTCCATTTTTTCGGGCGTACCTATGAAGAGGTGGATCAAAAAAGCACCAGCTAATAAACCAAGAACAATACTTATTCTCCAGCTCCTATTGTCCCTATCCTTTGAGAAAATTTGAGAGACGATACCAGAGATGCCAAAGATTCTTCCATTTAATAAGAGCAGTAGGAAAGCCGCTAGACCAATTAAGATGCCCCCTATGAAGGCCGAGAGTGGAGTGAAGTTTATGATTTCCATCTTGTGTTTATCCTCTTCTTTTTGATCTGTTATTTGCAGTAAATGTCATAGAGCGATTCGATCAAAGTTCTTATCTTCTCGTCCTTTAAAAAGTAGAAGCGCTCTTTTCCTCGTTGTTCATAGTCTATGAGTCCCTGATCTGTAAGACCTTTAAGGATTTGACTCGTTGAACTTTGACCAAGCTGCACTCTGCTTTGCAATTGAGAAACATTCAAACTTTCCTGGGATAACTCACACATAAGAATAAGTCTTTTAGGGTGAGATAAGTTTTTGAGTATTTTGGCCACATGAGAAGCCTTTTCCATTAAGTCATTCATATTAATATATTATTATATATTAATATGAAAGTCCACAATTTTTAGGCAACAGATTTTATCTTATGCCTAAGTTTTAGAATTCTTAAACTAGGGGATAAATATTTGTAATTGTGGCTATTCTTTTGATTATCCTATCCTTTTAGTGGGCAATTTTATTCCTATGATTTTGAATTTCTTCAATCCCTTTTAAAATAAAATCAGACACTTATTTATATCCCTTTCTAGAAAGGCATCATTATGAAAACGCTAAAGACTTTTTATTTTTCTCATCTCTCGCTCTTTATCCCTCTGATCCTTTTGTTATCCCAGAGTGTAAATGCGGCACCCGATCTCTATAAAGTTATCTTTCGCAAGGGCGATGTCTCTATGGAACGAGGGGGGGAAAAACGAAAGGTTTTTAAAGGTGATTTTCTTTTGGCCGGTGACCAGGTTCAATCAGGATCAAAGGGCTTAGTTATATTGGGTTTTGGAGAAGGCTATCGTTCTCGAATGAAAGTTGGTCCCATGAGCCAATTAAAACTCGAGGGAAAGAAACCAGATCGGGAAGATGCAAATGAAGAAAAGACATTCTTCTTTCTCGAAGTAGGAAATATTCTTGTTCACTATATTAATAAGAATAAAGATAAGAATCGCCTGAAGGTTAAGACTAAGAGTGCATCCATGGGGATTCGGGGAACTGAGTTCTTTATCCATACAACAGAAAATGGGGAAACTCTCGTTGCAGTTAGAAGTGGGGTTGTTCTGGCCAAGCACAAAGATAAGAAAACTGGTATTCCCCTTACTAGTGAGGAGGGGGTTGTTTTCACTACGGATGGAGCTTCTCCCATGCTAACTCCTCCGGATTGGTATAAGCATATTAATTGGAAACTCGATGCTACGACTAAAGAAATAGAAGAACTTCTGCATGAGCCTGCTATAGAAAAAGTTGGTGTGGACTCCTTAGTTAACAAAATGATTACCGTTAAAGGGGATGAACTTAAAGATTCGCAATTACAAGGTGAACCTAAGAAATGGCAAAATCAGTGTGATAAGAAAGTTGCCGAAGGTTGTTCTCAATTGGCCCTCTATCTTCTCAAAAATGGGAAGATTGCGGAAACCAAGAATATTGTTCTCGGCCTATTTAATAAGGCCTGTAGTTTTGGCGACTCTCGTTCCTGTGTTTGGGTAGGAAGAGTTGAGCACGAATTTGGAAATAAAGAAAGTGGGCTCTCTCATATCAGAACTCTTTGTGAGAAGAAGAGTGCTTACGCTTGCTATAGTTTATGGGAAATTTATAAGAGTGATAAAAGTGGAGATGAGGGGCTCAATGATCAAAGAGCAGCTGAGTACTTACAGAAATCTCTAAGTATTCTTCACGGACTTGAGGACTTTGACTCTTCTTTAACCATGTTTGAGCAGGCCTGTGAAACAGATAATGCAACGGCCTGTTTGAATTTTGGAATTCTTCTTGAGCAGGTGGATAAGAAAATAAGGGCCAAGGAAATGTATGCAAAAGGCTGTGAACTGGGATCAGGGGCAGCATGCTCCAATCTAGGTTATATGTTTCAATCTCAACAGGACTTAGACCAAGCGAAGAAGCAATATACTAAAGCTTGTTTTATGGATGAAGCCTATGGCTGTTATAACCTTTCTTGTATCTATTCAAAAGAGAAGAAAATTGATTTATCAAAACAGTATTTAAGAATGGCGATTTCTGGTGGATTCAATGATTGGGCCACGATTGAAGAAGATCAGGACTTGAGAAATCTTAAAGCCGATAGTTCTTATGCAGCATTTGCCAAGTCTCTTAAGTCTGAATTTAAATCCAAGCCAAAAGAAGAGTCTTCTTCTGCTGATCTTTGAGAAGCCTTAAGTTTCTTCTCAAAGTAGTGGGCGACATTGGGGAGGTCTATTTTTATATAGAGCTTCATTAAGACTTGGTAAAATCTTGGATCAGGATATCTTTGACTGAGTTTATGAAGAGTCTGTGTGGCCTTATCCCATTCCCCCTTGGCCACATGAAGAAGACAAAAAAGGAGTCCAAAATAGGGATGATCCTCCATAGCACTTTCTTCAACTTCCCATTGGGCTTTCTTTCCATAGGCTTGGGCCAATTCTAGAATTTTCTTCTGATGGGTGGGGCTGTAGACTGAATTATTTAAAGTTAAAATAAAGAGAAGATAACTTTGACCAAGGGATCGAAGCGGGCTCTTTTTCTGTGTGGCAAGTGTATCTATTTTCTCCCATTGGTCTGCCAGATGGAGAAGCTCCTTACAATTTTCTACAATCTTTTTTAAACCGATTTCATCATTTTTCATCTCTTTGAAGAAAGTCCTCATTCTAAAGATAAATACGGCCTCTTTTTCATGATGATCTAGATAATCCCAAGAACTCTTGAGAAGGATTTCAAGTTTCTTGTGATCAAGATTTTGATTCCATTTCTTCGCTGAGTTCTCATCCCATAGAACGTGAAAGAGTTCGCTCCAAGATTCATTTAATTCTTTTAGAAAAAAAAGTTTTGGAAAGATGTCACTTAGAGGAAAGAGGAGTGCCTCTTGATAGCGCCCACAATGAAGATTTTTTTTATCGAGGCCTAATCCCTTAGCTTCTCTATTCCAAAATTGGTGATGGTTCTTGAGTTTGGGCATATTTCTTCCTCGTCCATAGGGTGAGCAACGTCATTATGGAAGAATTTATAAATTGCGCCAAATCAGTTAATTTTATTGAAATGGAGTACGTCTAAGTTATTCAAATGCCTTTAAGGCCCCTATAAAAATGGGCGTTTTAATAGCAATAGGCCATGAAAATTCCCATACACGTGAGTTGGAGACCTTTCTTATCTAGGGTGTACGTTTCAAAAGTTCCAAGGGCAGCATCACAACTATGGATAGGCGATAGGTTCGCGCCTTGTTGGACTCCCCTTAATTCACGGTTGTAATTGGTTTGACACAAATTATCGAGGCCTATTTGTCCATAAACACGTGTTGCGTAGTTATGGGAGAAAGTGTTCAAGCAGCGTAATCCTCTTTTCTCGCACGCTTCGTTTCCACTTAGATCCTGCCACCTTTCTTCTTTGGTAGGGTCTAAGATCGTGAGTTGGGTCTCAGTAGAAGTACCTCCACTGGAACAACTCACCAACTTACCTGATTCATCAAAACTCAAACTTAGGGGAAATTTTCTGGTCGTAGAACCTTTATCCCATCTGAAGTGCAAGAGGGCATCTGTGTCGATTTCTTGGTGAATCCCCTCCGATAGATTTTCATACGCTCTTATCTTGAGCTGTAGCTTATCAATCTCAAGCGGTTTTTGTCGGGATGAATTTGTAGCGAGGGAGAAAGCATCGATGAAGGTGATTTCTTTTGGATTCGTGTCTTTTGCATGAAGATTCTTCTTCTTTTTTATGGCACTAATTCCTATAGGGATAGGAGTGGAAGACTGATTCGAATTTTGATGCTTCCTCATTTCTTGATAGCTCAGGCCTTGATTTTCAAAAGTCTTTAAGCAATTTTCTGGGCTTTTGAGTAGGGTTTGAATTTCTGAACTCAAAGTTGTGGCCATAAATCGATTTTCCACGTCTTTTTGGGCCCTCTTATTATTTTCAATCATGCTCATCGCAAAATAGGCCAAAGCACCGAGAATTCCGGAAACCACCATGACTTCAACTAAGGAAAAGCCTTTGTTATGCAAAGCTCTATAGCTTTGGGATTGACCGGAACTTTGAATTTTTGATAAACTACGACCTAACCATCCTAAACATTTTGGGAGTTTATAATGTTCTTTGGATCTTGGGCCATCGGTACCGGTATTATTTGTTTGATTGGTTTTAGTTATATGTTCTATGCATCCCTCACTGAGGCTAAAATTGAAAGTGCTGATTCAGAAAATTCTGAAACAGAAGCCTAAATAAATAACATCCTCTATTTCGGTTGATTTAAGTAAAAACCTTTTTTGCTACGCAGATTCCTGTCCGTATCGTTTAAAATCACTTTTATTTAAGTAATTTCACCTATTTGTCGATAGAATGATTATAATAAATCATTCTTTTAAAATGGATTTACGGGGTGTTTAAGTTTATTAAACGTTCTGTGGCCTTGAAGGCCACGGTAATGATTTTTGTTATGGTGCTGATTTCTGCCTTGAGTGTGGGGGGAGTAATCCTCTTTTCAGGTCAGGCCCAGTACGATGAGCAGAATTTTGGTATTCTCGATATCCAAAGTCGTCGAATTGCTGAAGAGTCTATTCGTTACTTCGATGAGATGAATCAAGCTGCTTCCATCTTTTATAATTTATCCCTCTCTGAAATTACTCCAGATAACTTACTCGCCATTTCTAAGAATTATAAAGAATTATTCTTCATTCAGATCTATTCAAAAAATGGCAGTCTAATTGATTCCTATAATTTCAGTCCCTATAAAGGAAAAATCGATCCTCTTCTTCCCAAAGATCTGACTCGTCCGATTGTAATTGGGTTAGGAAAGAGTATTTATCCTCCTAAGCCTGTACGCTCTGAAGGCCTGCCCCTAGAGAAAGATATCTCTGTCATGAGAGTCAAAATTGATAAAGGTTCCCAGTATCTTGTTATGGGAATCGATGTGGATAATCATTTTCGCCGTTTTCAAGAGCTCTCTGGTGATGAAGCCGATCTTGTTCTCTTTGATATAAAAGGTCATATTATTTATCATCCTAATCCAATTAAGAGATTGTCCCATACCTCAAAGATTCCTTATTCCATTCGTGATGAATTTCCCCAATTGGATATTGATGAATTCTTTTTTCGTGGGAATAAATCGATTAATAAGACGATTACCTTATATCGCAAAGAGCCTGTTTATCTCTTTTATAGAAGAGTTGAAATCGGAGGGAAGTTCTTAGCAGGTGTAGTTTATACCGTCCCAACGATTAATTTACCAAGCTTTATACGATCTTTTAATCAGAAACAAATTCTCCTTATTATTCTCTTAGTTTCGCTTCTTCCTCTTCTGGCCTGGCCCATGCTTAAGTACCTCTTTCGGGACTTACAAGAAATTACTCATAAGGCCCAGCTCTACACGAATGGAGAACAAGATATTTCTATTGATGTTCACTCCCAAGATGAAATTGGAGTTTTGGCCCTAACCTTTCAAGGTATGATTAGACAGGTTAATGAGAGAACTCGTTTTCTTCGAAAGTCTGAGCGAAGAATTAGAGAGGCCAGAGATCAAGCTGAACAAGCACTGAGTTCAAAGTCTCATCTTCTTGAAGACCTTAGAGAGCAGAAAGCAGAAATTGAAAGAGTAAGTAAAGATAAAGATGACCTCTTGGCCATCGTTTCCCATGACCTTAAAAACCCCTTAGCGGTAATTGAGACTTCTATGGATCTTATCATGGAAGAAGAAAAAGATAGCCTCACTGGGGTTACCCATGACTTAGTGAGAAGAAGTAAGAACTCAGCTCGTATTGCATTGAATCTCATTACTGACCTCTTAGATCTTGCTCGTCTCGAAGGGGGAATTAAACTCGATTTCGAAAAGTTTAAAGTTGATGATCTCATAGATAATGTTGTTGATGCCTACTATTTAAAGGCGAAAGAAAAGAATATTCTCGTTCATATCGATCGAGATACATCCTACGATATTATTGCTGACTATGGACGTGTGGTTCAAGTGGTTTCCAATATTTTAGGAAATGCTCTTAAATTCACTCCTGAAGAAGGAAGAATTGATATAAGGATTAGGACTTATGAAACTCAACAAGTCTATGAAGGAACGAATCTCGGTCTTGAGCTTATAATATCCGATACAGGACCTGGTATTCCCAAAAATAAGTTGGCTTCTATTTTTAATAAGTTTGAGCAGGCCCGTGAAAATGATCGTAAAATAGGTACAGGTCTGGGACTTACCATTGTTAAGAATATTTGTGAGCTTCATAATGGTGGTATATCAGTTGACTCTGAAGAAGGAGAGGGAGCTGTTTTTACCATTCGTCTGCCCCGTCTCCTTCAAAGTTCGGCTCAAGTTACAGAAAGTTCCTCTAGAGAAGATACATCTCGAATTATCTTCATTGCCAATGACGACGAACTCTTTAGAAAGAGAATTCGAAAAATATTTAGTGATTCCTCTTATAAAGTTGCAGAGGCAACCAATGGAGAAGAAGTCCTCTTATATCTCGATAAACATAATCCTGACCTCATTATTCTGGATCATGAAATGCCGGTTAAAGATGGACTCTCTGCATGGCTAGAATATACAGAAGGGCATCTCTGTTCTATTCCTGTTATTCTCTTAAGTGATAATGTCGAAGGGGTTGATCCTCAGTGGTTAAGAAATAATATCTACGATATTTTACCGGCCCAGAGTTCTCCTGAGGAAATTGAAAATAGGGCCATCTCCATACTCTATCCCAACCAATTAACCTCATTAGATAAGAAATTGGATCCTACTAAAAAGACCGTACTCATCGTTGATGATGAAGATGCCATACGAAATCTTTTACAGGAGTCTATTTCCGCAAATGGCTATAATTGTATGGTGGCAAAAAATGGAGTGGAAGGTCTATTTCTTATTCAAAAATATCGAATTAACTTAGTCATCTCCGATATTCGTATGAGTGAAGGAGATGGTATCTTGTTGACTAAGGCCGTAAAGAAAGAAATACCTGATCTTCCTGTTGCGCTTATGTCGGCAGCGATTGATGGTATTTCGGAAAATGTGGCCAAGAAGCTAGGTGTCGAATGTTTAATTACTAAACCTTTTGATCTTGACCAATTTTGTGGATATATTGTGGATATGATTGGTGGTGCTGACCTTGAGGCTTGGACAGATATTTATTCTTCCAGTTATCAGGAAAGTACGAATGAATCTTCAAAAAGTGAAGAAAATACTGAGGTTGAAGGAGAGCGGCAGATGCAAAATATCCAAGAAAGTAATATCTCAAAAGATACGCCCCATACCCCTAAAGAGGATATCCCTGAAATCTCTAATATCTCCAATATCTCCAATATCTCCAATAACTCCAATATCTCTAAAGAAGAAGAAGCCGTAAGTGCTGAAACTACCGCCCCGAGTTCTCGCGTTCTCCTGGCCGACGACTCATCTGATATGCAAATTCTCTTTAAACTTCTTTTAAGGAAAGAGGATATTGACTTAGAGGTCGTGGAAAATGGAAAGTTGGCCGTTGAGAAGATTGAATCTCAATTTAAAAATGGGCAAGTCTACGACACTATTTTCATGGATCTCAATATGCCGGAAATGAATGGTGATGTTGCTGTTGAATATATTCGTCAGCTTGAAAAAGATCATGGTCATTTAGAACAAAGAATTGTTCTTCTTTCCGCTTCTTCCGATGAAGAGGGGAAGGCCTTACTTGAAAAAGGCTTTGATAGCTTTATTCAAAAACCCATCAATAAAGAGAAAATTCTAAAAGAAGTCCAAAACTCTAAGCAATAGTCCTATTCACTATGGATAACTCTTTTCTTGGCCAAAATTTCTACTAGGGGAAGAACTTTTATTATTTCATCGAGAATAGGGTTAATGAGTACTTTCAATGGTGTTTTAAGAACTTGATGGGAAGCTTTAAATTCCTCTTCATTCTTCTTATCCCAGACCGTTAGGACGGGGGGCTGTTGAGGATCAGAACTTTCTTTAATTTCTATATCCAAATTATAGATCCTTAACTTAAAGCAAAAATGGCCTGCGTTTCTAGCCTTCGTATTGCCGCTAAAGAGCATCATTTGAATGGTGGAATTCGTATCTTTTATGGCATCTTCAAGGGCCTTATTAAGTACTAGTAAACTTACTCGCATCCATTCAAGGGCCTTATCTTCCCCTTGGATAAGGGTTGAGTTCATCGCTTCTTTCTTTTCTGAATCTGTGGCCAAAGTTTTGGCCCACTCAATCAGATGCTCTCTAGATCGAATCATGTGGAGATGGAGGATTCCGGCCATTATATTTTGTAAGTCTGAACTCTCTTTGTTGAGTTTATTGATTTTCCCTTTTTTGATCATTTTTTGATTTTCAATAAGGGCAATTTGACTAAAGGCCTTTTCTTGGCCGGGTAGCCCTTCTGCCCATTGGACCATTCTCTGGTTTCTATCACCTTGAAAACTACTTTCAATTTGCATATTTCCTAGGCTATTGGAAAATTCAGAAGTATTCACCGAAATGGCCAAAGAATCACATTGATCTATATTCCACTGATTAATGAAAGATCTCATGTCCTTTTCATTCAATTTATTAAAGAGAAAATTAAACATAATTCGTACTCAAATAAGAGCTGCTACATTGAGCTCTTTTAAAAAATTCATATATTTTAAAGAATCATCACCATGGGGAGAAGATACTTTCTGTTGTTCATAATCAAAGAAGACTTGTCCTGTTTTAATATAGGCGATGTCTTCCTCTTCGTGAGACGTACCATGAGTAAATAATCTGTAATAGAGGTCAAAGCGCATTTGACTCGTTGGGATATACCAGAGATGCGCTTTAATAATTTGACCCCAAAATCCTTGGGCACGATATTGGATAGCACTATCGGCCATAATGATGCCCTTACCAAAGAAGGAGAGTTCATTTTGGCCGTATTGATCAAAGAGTTGAACTCTAAACTCGTGGGCCAAAGAGAGAACCGTATCATTTCCCATATGATTGCCATAATTCATATCTCCAACCCTCAGCTTTATTTGACTGCTAAAATGGGGCTCCTGTGAGAGGGCCTTTTCCTTTAAGATGGGTGGGGGAAGGGGAATTTTAATTCTCATAACTTTGTAGCTCGTTTGTTATCTTTTTGAGTTCCATAAAACAAAGTAGACAAGCTCTAGTGCATTGGCCATCATTTTAAAACTTATTAAGTTTGATTATTGTATATAACGCTAATGGTTTAAATAAATGTCTAAGAGTATAGGTATATTCGATAGTGGTCACGGTGGGCTCGACATTCTTCAGTTCTTGTCTCAAGCCCATCCCGATTGGAAATTTCACTATGTAGCAGATCTCTTGGTGATGCCCTATGGAAATAAGCCCTTAGAGTTAATTCAAAAGCGCTGTCAGGAAATTATTCATTGGTTTGAACAAAGGGGTTGTGATGCGGTTGTCATGGCCTGTAATACGGCTACGGCCATGGCCATAGACAAGATGCGTGAAGAGTTCTCCCTGCCTATTATTGGTATTGAACCCTATTTGAATTATATCAATAAGGCCCCAGAAAAAGATTTTCAAAATGAACGCTTAGGAGCGTTGGTCACTCCCAATACCTTTGAAAGTCAGCGTTTCAAATCTCTCCTTGAATTACGAGATCCGTTGCAACTGGTAAAAGTTGAAACCATTTTTGAATTAGCGCCTTTGGTGGAATCCCTAATTTCAAATAGAGATTTGCCTCAGTTTAAAGAACGCTTATTAGAGTTATTGACTCCATTAAAGAAATATCGGTGGCGTGAAGTTATTCTTGGCTGTACTCACTATCCTTTGATTGGAGAATTTATTGAAGAAGTTTTAGAGGCGAAATGTATTTCTCCAACTGAATATGTGGCGGCTCAATTAGAAAATCGACTTCAATGGAATAGGGATCAAAGAAGTCCTACTTCATCTACTACAGCAGCGCCAACGATTAAAGACCAAGAATTTGAGTACCGAAATACCCTCACTGAAAAATGGGAGTATAAGAAAATTTCAGACTTTCTTTTTTGGCGTTATTCCTAAGTCTATTCTAAAGATATCCTAATTTTGTCCTTATATTATCCTTATGGAATAAAGAGCACCTTGTCATAGAATATACATTCCATTGAACAAGCGCTCCCTATAGCCAGTGTGCCTTGTAATTTAAAGACTTAAGATTATATAATAGGCCAAACTCAATGTTCAGGAGACGTTATTGTGACAAAAATTAGTTCAATTAAGGCCAGAGAGGTTTTAGATAGTCGTGGTAATCCCACTGTAGAAGCAGATGTAATTCTTGCTGATGGATCTTGGTCACGGGCCAGTGTTCCCTCAGGAGCTTCAACTGGAAAGCGTGAAGCATTAGAATTAAGAGATGCCGATCCTTCCCGCTATATGGGCAAAGGGGTTAAGACCGCTGTAAAGAATATTAACGAAATCATTGCTCCTAAACTTGAGGGTTTTGATGTTGTTGATCAAAGAGGTTTAGATGAGCTTATGCTCAATCTCGATGGTACTAAGAACAAAGAAAAGCTCGGTGCAAATGCAATTTTGGCCGTTTCCATGGCCTCTTGTTGTGCAGCTGCGACTTCGCTAAAAATGCCACTCTACGAATATATGAGCGAGAGACTTCAAATCCCTAATCCAGTGGGAGCTAAGCGTCTTCCTGCTCCTTTAATGAATATTATCAATGGGGGTGAGCACGCCTCTAATAATCTCGATATTCAAGAATTTATGATTGTTCCGCATATGAAGAGTTCTTTTTCAGAAAACTTTAGAGCGGGAGTGGAAGTATTCCATCATTTAAAGAAAGTACTTTCTGGAGCAGGACACTCAACTAATGTTGGTGATGAAGGGGGGTTTGCTCCTAATCTTCAATCCCACGAAGAAGCGATAGATTCGATTCTCATGGCCATCGAAAAAGCAGGCTACAGACCTGGAGAGGATATCTCCCTCAGCTTAGATTCTGCCTCTTCAGAATTCTATAAAAATGGTCAGTATCATATGCAGGGAAAAACTCTCAGCAATGACGAAATGATTGAATATTACTCAAATCTTGCCGCTAAGTATCCGATCTATTCTATTGAAGACGGTCTGGCCGAAGAAGACTTCCAAGGTTGGGTTAAAATGACTCAAAAGCTTGGAGATAAAGTTCTATTGGTAGGGGATGATTTATTTGTAACTAATAAAGAAATCCTAGAGGTTGGAATCAAAGAGAAGCAGGCCAATTCAATTTTGATTAAAGTTAATCAAATTGGATCGCTTACGGAGACCTTTGATACCTTAGATCTCGCCTATAAGAATGATTTCAAGGCCATCATCAGCCATAGATCTGGTGAAACGGGTGATAGTTTCATTGCCGATCTTGCTGTGGCCAGTGGTGCAGGTCATATTAAAACAGGAAGTGCCTCACGCTCAGACCGTATTGAAAAGTACAATCAGCTTCTTCGTATTGAAGAACAGCTTGGAGCTAATGCTCGTTACGATCAAGTAAAGTAAATCAAGTAACGACCTTGCCCAAGCCTAAACTTGGGTAAGGTCTATATGACAAAGAGATTTCTACAAGCTCTTCACTTTCAACAAAGCTTCTTATCTACTTTTTTCTTCTTTGCCCTCGTGACTTCTTGTGGTGTGGCCTTTTCTAGAATTCCTAATGGGGGAATGGGATTATTTCTATTAGATTATCCCTTTACTGCAATTTTAGTGGCCTATAATTTTATTTGTTTCTTTAAAGTTTCAGAGTCAATAAAGTATTTACCCTTTTCCAAATATTATCCAGTAGCGCTATATGGTCAGAGCTTACTCTACTTAGGGGTGGCCTATGATTTTCAAGATAATGGAGCGGCCTTTCTTGGTATTCTACCTGCGTTGACCGGTGTATTGGCCCTCTCTAAATTATGGAGAATCGGTGAAAAAGAAGGGGAGCATAGATTTCAAACTTATTTCTATCTTCTAACCCTTACATATGGATGGTTTCATTTCTTAGGACCTTCGTTTATTAAGCCCCACTTTTCTGAATTCTCACAAGAGCAGTCTCTCTTTCTCCCTCTATTCTTTGGACAGGTCTTTGCCTTAGCGCTCTTTCCCTCGTTTATTCAAAATCGCCAATGGCCTTCTTTAAAATCAGAGAGTTTTACCCATTTCTTAAAAACTATGGTTAAAGAGGGAGATCGCTATACTGATTTTGATAATCAAAATAGAAAAGATCGTTACTTCTTTCACGATATGATCAATCATCTCTATGGTATTTCTCTTAAGCTTACCTATCGTTTAAGTAAAGGAAAGGGACTAGAAAAAGAAGAATTAGGACCTTTATTAAATGAAGTGATGGCCTTACAGAATCTATTAAGTGACCACTTTGGTTTTAAGCATAAGAATATTAATCACAGCTTTGATTACATGCCTTTTAATGAAATGAAAGATCTCATTCATTCTCAGATTCAATCTTTCTTTGGTGAAAAAACACGAGTGGAAATAATTTATAGTGGCGTCTTTGATCAAGGCCATTCCCATGAGTTCTCTTCTCCAAGCTTACCTTTTGCTTCCTTTTATAGGATTTTAACGAATCTTTTAAAAAATGCCCGTGAGGCCAAAGCGCAAAATATAGAAATTATTTTTGATGGTGATTTTCATCAACTCTCTATGAAGATGAAAAATGACTTTCATCACTTAGGAGATAATCCTTTTGAACTAAGTGAAGGTCTTTCAAAAGTTATCCAAGCACAGGCCCATCAAAATAGCTCCCAAGGATTAGGATTGGCAGCTGTGGAGAGTCTGTGTCGCGAGCATGGCGGTGAGTTTTCCTTCGATATAAAAGATGGTTTTTGGGCAAATTATTTAACTCTTCCCTATGGAGAGGATATTGCATCTGAAACCGAGTATCAAAGTTGGTTAATGGCCAAAGACCTGAAAGTAGGTACTAAGAAAGCCGCTTAGATGTTAAGTTTTTCACAAGATTAGGTTTTTCCTTGCCATAAATTTCATAGGAATTTACTCTATTGTTAGGGCATTTATCTTCATGGATAGAAGATTAGACAGTGACCCTGGCAAGGAGTGTTCAATATGCAACTCTTTATTGGCCTTACCTTCAAGGCATCCACCCATTCTTTTCAGAAAATTGATTCTTTTCGCCGACGTTTTGATTCAAAATATGAGAAGACTGATTTATTACAAATGACTCTACTTCCTCCCTTTAGCGTCGACTCTATGACAAATCATGAGTTTGAAGAATTTGTCGATCTCTGTGCTGAAGATCTAGAGTCCAACTTCATTGGTCACGACCAACCATTGGATGTGGACTTTAAGGGATTTGACTTTCAGACAGGAAAGAAGAATGTGCTCTTTCTTAAGCCTGTTCTTCCTGTCGATCTCTTTTACGCACAGGAAGTTTTAAAAGACGCTGTTAAAAAAGCACGTGGTGTTTTTCATAAACATAAGAATCTTGGCCATAATGGTTTAGATGATCTTCAAACTTTTCTTCCTATAGGAAGGGGTGATGATCCTCAACTCTTGGCCATGGCCGTTGAAAAGGCTCAGGTTGAGTTTGGGCATGCTCCTTTTCAAATGGAATCTCAAGACATTGTTCTCTTTGAGAAAATTCCAGGTCGTTGGATTCCTCGTCAAATTCTCTACTCTTTTAATACGACAAATGCCTATGCAGAAAAAGAGGACCTCCCTTTTTCAACAATGAAAACTCCTGTTAATCTATAAGTGTTAACTTATAAATGATTCAAGAGTTTTTTAGCTATGAAAAAGTATTGCCTTCTCTTATGCCTTTATGGGCTACCTTTTTTTGAGGTAGCCGCTCATAATTATCGTATTCCTTTTGCTCCCCTTGGTGAGGGGGCGTATGAAATAAAAGGAAAAGTGGATATGTTCAATTCCTCAGGATCTTATGATCACTCTGGACTTGAACAAGAACTTAATGATGGTGAATCATTTTCTATCATTGATTCTAAACTTACTTTGACCTATGGCTATGGTGAAAGTTTACAATTTATTGGAGCGATAGGCTTTAGAAGTGTGTCTGCAGAATATACAGTCAACTCAGATACTGTCACGACTTCCAATAGTGGGCTAGAAAGTTATACCCTAGGGGTTCGTTATTCTTGGCAACAGTCTCAAAAGCTCTATTATTCAATTGAGCTACTGGCATCACAGACTCCTTATACGAATACAGATTATGCAAATCTAAATGAAGTTCCTGAAGATGAAATTATTCTAGGTGATTCTGGCAATAGTTTTGAAGTTGGCCTAGGTGCAAGTTACCTTCTCGATAAAGATTGGATGCTCAATTTAAGAGGAGCTTACCGAATGCCAGGTAATAATCTTTCACCTGAACTCGATTTCATGGCAGAAAGTGCATTCACATGGACTTCGATGAGTGCTGCCTTGGCCATTGATGGGGTCTATGCCATTGGTTCTGACGAATATACTGATAATACAGATTCAAAGCCTGTCCAAGGGAGAGCTCCAAGCTTTATGTACAATAGTATTAATCGAACCATTATATCTCCTCGAGTCCAAGTAGGTTGGGCGATCGGTTCTTGGAGAGTGGATCTTTATGGCTCCCAGGTTGTGGCAGGAAAGAGTACCGATAAAGGAACTCGTTTGGGAATTCAATTAGTAAAAATGAGTGCTCCTAAAAAGAATCCCAATAGTAAAACCAAAGAATCTTTTAAAGAATATAGTATTGAGGCCACAGTACTAAAAGTGAGCCCAAAGGGAAGATTTGTTCAAATTGATCAGGGTGTATCTCAAGATATCGAAAAGGGAATGCGCTTTGATTTCTATGAAACTGACTTCTTTGGCGGTAATGAATTGATTGCAACTGGGATTGTTTATGAGACCTCATTGAATCGTTCGATAGTCAAAATTATTAAGAAATATGCTAAGAAGACTATTCATAAAGGCTTTACGGCCAGGGCCCAGCATTCTCAATAAGTCCATTATATATAACTGACATAAATTGTTGTCTAAAGAGAGACCACCCAATAAAAGTGGTCTTTTTTTCAAACTTGTAACTATCCAGACTTAGGTTAAAATAAATCTATAGGTTATAGTAATACTAGGAAATCACTAAGAAGGATCTCAATATGAAGTTGAGTATGGGCCCAATGCAAGGGCAATGGTTAAAAAGAATAAGTTTAATAATTGCTGTTTGTACGCTGATTCAGCCTAATTTATGGGCCAGAAAGTTTACCTCTCAATACTGTGAGTTTGAACTCCCAAGTGGTTGGGACTGTGCTCTTGAAGGAACGGAGTGGGTCTGTCAAAGTTCTAATAAAGATCGTAAGAAAGAAGCGATTATTATTCTTGCCGCTAAGATCAGAGGCTCTCAGGATTCTCTCACGCAGTATCAGAGCTATCTCAATAAGGCCAAGACGTTTACCCTTCCAGGTGGGAAGACTCAAGTCTCGGAAGCAAAGTATACCAAACTCAATGATGTGAATAATCAGAAATGGGTAGATTCTCTACACATGGCCTCTGAGGTGCCAGGATTCTATACTCGCTACATGGCCACGGTAAAAGAAGACCTTGGAATCGCAGTGACTTTCTCTGTTGCTAAAGATCATTATTCCGCTTATCAGGATCTTTTCGAAAGTATTATTTCTACATTAAAAGTTTTCAGACAAAAGAATACGAAAGCAACTGATTTTAAATTAGCGAATACAAAAAATGGTGACCTCCTAGATGGTCCTATCATCCCAGATTCGGCGCGAGCTTTTGACATTGGTGGGGACCCTAGAAAGAGAAAGAAATCTAGCGGAAGTGGTGAAGGTGATCTTATCCTCTACGGTCTTTTGGCAGCAGCGGTTGTTTTTGGGATCACTCGTTTAAAAAAGAAAAAAGGTGCCCAGTCCAAAAAGAAAAAGAAGAAAGTTAAGAAGAAGGTTAAAAAGAAAAAATAAATTTAATTAAGCCCCTTAATAGGGGCTTTTTTTTGGCCTTTAATTTAGGCCTTGTCATCATGACAAAGTGAAGCCGATCAGGCATGATACGCCATATGAAAAGAGTTCCTTTACTTTCTTATTCCTATCAAGAGATTTGTCAGTGGTGGTGTGACGAAGGGGCAAAATTAGGCCCTCAAAAGAGAATTTTTTCTGAAATCATACGAAGTAAATTATCCCTTCCTCTAAAGAGTGATTCTGAAATTTCTGATAAGCTCCTTCACAAAATTAATGAAACCTTTGAGTTTCTTCCTTTAATTGCTGAAGATATTAGAGAATCAAAAGATGATAGAACCATAAAATATCTCTTTCGACTCAGTGATGGGACAAAGGTTGAAAGTGTCGCAGTCCCTTTTCATAAGAAATATACTTTGTGTCTAAGTTCTCAGGTAGGCTGTGCTATGGGCTGTAAGTTCTGCTTTACGGGAACCACTGGTCTCACTCGCCATCTTAAAAAAGAAGAAATTCTAGGCCAATACCTCTTCGTTTGGAATCATCTCAAGGATAAATTTGGTCATCCCAGCACCCCAAATATTGTTTTTATGGGACAAGGGGAGCCCCTTCATAATTTTGATGTTCTCAAAGAGTCTATTGAAAGCTTCTTAGAATTCCCTGGGCTTGGCTTAGGGCCAAAACAAATTACAGTATCCACAGTGGGCCATGCTCCAGGATTAAAACGCTGGCAGGAATTACCTCCGGTTAATTTGGCAATCAGTCTTCATTCTCCCTTTGAAAAGGAGAGAACCCAGATGATGCCGGTAAATAAAGTATGGAGTATTGATTCACTACTTGAAATACTTGAAGGCTATCCCTGGCATCATCGTAAAAGAATCAACTTTGAATATCTTCTCTTAGGTGATCACAATGATTCCCTCGAGCACGCTGATGCCTTGGCCGATATCGTTTCTCGATTTCCATCGATGGTGAATCTGATACCCTTTAATCCCTATCCCGAGTCTCCGTTTCAACGTCCAAGTGATGAGCGTTTAAATGCTTTTAAACTGAGATTAGTCGAACGAAAAATCCGAACGATGGTAAGAACCACAAAGGGTGATGATATCCTCGCAGCTTGTGGGCAATTGGCCAATCAGTAATTCACTCTTGTTTTGATGAAAAAATTACATACCAGATATGTAAAACTCATAAAAATCATTTTCCTGCGCATTTCCCAAACTTAGGCGATTTTGCCCCTAACATTTTGTGAACAAATTACATCCTAAAGAATTGAAATTATGTTTTTACTTGAGAAAAACTCAGTATTTGCTATTTAGATTTTGTGAAAAAATATTTGTCATTCTTGTGAATCGTGAATACTTTGCCCTCACGAAAAACAAGTAACGAGGATTACCTCAGACAAATCACAAGGAGATTTAAATGAAACAACTATTACTTGCTCTTTTGGCTCTTGGAGCTGTTAGTTCACAAGCACGTTACCTTAATGATGTAGATTCAAGCTGGACTCTTGAAGAACTTCAAAGACCAGGAATCATCATTCAAAGTGCTCATAATAAAAATATCACAGGAATCCCAAATGTTGGTGTTTCTGGACTTGGTAAAACTGTTTACACAAAAATCACTGGTCTTTGTGTTGAAGGTGGAATGATCAAAACTAAAGACGCAAGAGAAGTATGTGTTGAGCGTGACTATCAAATTGATAACGATGGTGACATCGATAGAGATGCTCCAAAAGTTTGTGTAGCTACTGACTTTGCTGTTCTTTCTGCTCCTATCTACGGTTCAAAGCAAGTATGTGCAACTGCAAGAGATGCTGAAGGGCGTGCATGGCATCGTCGTAACCACGGTAGAGATCTCAACACAGATTTCCCTAACTGCTCTGTTTTTAAAACAATCAACATGAAAAGAAAGACTTCTTGGACTTTTAACATCGTAAGAAAGCGTGGAAAAGGACATAGAAATTCCTCAAGCCGTTACAATGGTGAACTTCTTTTCAAAAAGAAATTCTCTCTACCAGCTTGTTACTAATAAACAAAAAAAAGGCCCAAGATTTAACTTGGGCCTATTTTAGTTCTGTGAAACCAAATGTAAGTACGAAAAACAAGTAGGCATCACAAAAATGATGAATCAAGAGATACCACATTCTAAGACAAGTTCAAAGAAGATTAATGAAGCTTCTTTGCCGTCTTTTAACTATTTGGATTTCTTGAACCAATATCTGCGACCTACGGGCAGCTATGGGATGGGAAAGCCCTCATTAAGAGAGATGGCCGCCGATCTAGGTTATAATTCTCCCAGTATTCTAACGATGATACTCAAAGGTCAACGCTTTCCAAGTCGAACTTTTATTGATCAATTTTGTGAATATTTCAAAATAAATAATACTCAAAAAGAATTGCTGCATCTTCTTGTTAACTTAGAAAGAAAGAACTCTAAGGGACAAGATATCTCTGATATTTCAAACAAAATTCAAAGACTCATGCCCGATCGTCATATTGATACCGTCGATGTGCTCTGGTTTAAAAAAGTTGCGGGTTGGCATTATACTGCAATTAAGAACCTTATTAAGACTCCTTACTTTATTGAAGATTACGATATTATTTCACGTCAATTAAAGAATCGAGTGACACCTAAACAAGTAAAAGAAGCGATCGATTTATTATTGGAACTTGAAGTTATTGAACGCAATAGCGCAGGTGAGTTAGAGGTTAATACCGGTTCTTGGCGTACACCTACCGGTATTAACTCAAGTGCAATCAGGAAATTCCATAAAGGGATGATCTTAGAAGCACTCTATAGTCTCGAGAATGAAAATGCTGATCGTCGCTTTATTTCTGGTTTAACTTTGCAATTTGATACCAGTCAGAAAGAAGAAGCGACAGCGGATATTATGCAGTTCTTAAATGATTTTAATACTAAGTACTACAAGAAAGACTCAAAGCACTTAGGACAACTCAATATACAATTTTTCAGATTAAATAAAGATTTAAATAAAGAAAGCATTTCACTTTCTTCCTTGAAAAAAAGTGAGAAGAGCGATCAAGAGGGGATGATCCAATGATTTCGATAAATCCAAAACTAACTCATATTATCTTAGTATTCTTTATCGGGTTTGTTACCTTAGAAAGTAATAGAGCATCTAGTTTCTATCAAGACTATGAGAGTGACTCACGGATAAATCCTGTTGTTCTCACCCCCGAGCAACAAAGAAAGGTTGAGGAACTTCTCGATGGAAATCTAGCGATTGAAGAGATCGAAGATGAGAGAATTTGGCATTTTCTCTACGGTGGAGACATTATCGGTAATGGGGGAGGTCTTGCTGAATCCTACTTTCGCTATGCTTATCAGAATCTCTATAAGTATATTAATGAGTACTTGATTACATATAAGTCACAAATGGATACCAATGATTATATAAACTTGGCGACTATTGCTAATATTCGTAATCTCGCTGAGCAAAAAGATTATGCTCTCATCTTTCTTAACGGAGATGAAGGAATATTTAATCAATCCGATATCCCTCATCGAATTGCGATGACAGCCTATCACCCAGGGGCACCCATTCTTATTAATCGCTCGCAACTTTATCATAGTGAAACTGGTGATCCTATCGTTACCCAGTCTGATGCAGTAGCGATTCTTATTCATGAAATGGGACATCAAGCAGGAATCAAGAATCATGCCTATCTTGATAAATTAGGTAATTTAATTAAGGCCTTCATAGATGAACAATCAGAAAGAATCATTAAGCATCAGAATGATCAGGATATTATTTTTACGATAAAAAATCCTATTGTAGACTCTATTTTATTTGAGTCCCAGTTTATCACTGATAGAGACTATTATGATGTTCGCGACCAGATTATGGAACAAATTGAATGTCCTCAAGGGAGCGATCTTGATTACTTAACGCTGTGGAATCTTCATTGGTTGAGATCTGATGAGAATTCTTTAAAGGTGGGACTATGGGCTGATTTCTACTGTCGCGAAGAAGTGAGTTCTTCACTTTATTCGCAAACAGCAGAAATTGTCGTAGAGATTCATTTATAGTCAGAGTTTTTAAAGAACTCAACCTCTGGAAATTTTTCGAGGACAAGCTTTAGGTCCCATTCGCTACGTACACCAAAGCAGACTCTGTCTTTGTGGTCGTAGCAAATATTATTTCCATTGGCCTGAATGAATTGTTTCTTTGTCTTTTCATCAGGAAAACGCAACCAGCGTACACCAGTATAGGCATGACCCTGATACTCACCTTGAACATTATACTCATCTTCAAGTCTTTGTTTCACAACTTCAAATTGGAGCATCCCCACGGCACCGAGAATTTTCTCATTAATGGAGTGGCGACTAAAGAGTTGTACCGTTCCTTCTTCAGAGAGTTGTTTCAAGCCTTTTTCGAGTTGTTTACCTTTCATGGGATCTTTGAGGACAACCTTTTGAAAAATTTCTGGAGCGAAAGAGGGGATTCCTGTGTATTGGAATTCCTCTCCAAGAGTAAAGGTATCTCCAATTTGATATTTCCCTGTGTCGTGAAGACCGATGATATCTCCTGGATAAGCTTCTTCTACGATTTCACGATCTTGAGCTTGAAAAATGAGGGGGGTGGCCACCTTGATATCTTTCTTTGTTCGGACATGAAAGAGTTTGTCTCCTCTTTTAAAATGCCCTGAACATACTCGCATAAAGGCCACTCGATCACGGTGCCTCTTGTCCATATTCGCCTGAATCTTAAAAATAAATCCAGAGAATTTTCCATGATTGGGTTCGATGATCTTTGTTTCACTGTCATTAGCAAAAGGAGGAAGTTGAACTTCTCTTGGTAGAGGACCTGGTGCAAAGTCAGCAAACTTATCTAAGACTTCTTTTACCCCAAAATTGTGTAGGGCCGTTCCAAAGAAAACTGGAGTTTGAATTCCTGCTAAGAATTCTTCTTGGTTGAATTTGGGCATAAGCTCTTCAACCATCATCAGATCTTCTTCTAATTTTTCTTTGAGTGCTTCACCAATATAATTGACGACTTCAGGAGCATTTAAGTCACTAGCATCTATAATATCGGGAGAATGAGGATCACTTTCTTCACTAAAGCGAGTGATTGACTTAGAAGATATGTCATAAACACCCTTGAAGTTGACTCCATCTCCGATAGGCCAGGTCATTGGCGCACATTGAATGGAACAGATCTCTTCGACATTATCGATGAGCTCAAAAGGATCCATCGAATCACGATCAAATTTATTCATGAATGTAACAATGGGAGTATCTCGCATACGACATACTTCCATAAGTTTCTTCGTTTGTTCCTCAACCCCTTTGGCCGAGTCGATCATCATGAGTACCGACTCCACTGCTGTAAGAGTACGATAGGTATCCTCAGAGAAGTCTTTGTGTCCTGGTGTATCCAAGAGGTGCATGGCCCTTTTCTCATAGGGAAAGCTCATTACTGAAGAGGCAATGGAGATACCTCTTTCTTTTTCCATTTCCATCCAGTCGGACTTGGCATAGTTTCCTTGCTTAGATTTAACCATTCCCGCTTCTCTGACCACTCGTCCAAACCAGAGGAGTTTTTCTGTCATGGTGGTCTTACCAGCATCCGGGTGAGAAATAATGGCAAATGTACAGCGTGGTTTAACTTTATCGTTCAAAATAATTCCTTCTTTTATCTACGCCTTGGAAGTTTTCTTATGAGCTTCAATTATTTTCTCTTTCACCAATTGGGCACCCATTTCTTTTAAGACGCCTGGGGAGACAATATTTTTTTGAAGCTTGGGAAGTGCGTTGATCTTCTGTGATAATTGTAAATTCTTATTCGCGGTTACTTCATCAACTTTCTTGATTGGAGTGAAGTGAGGAGCCGTGGTAAGTACTTCAGGAGCTTCTTCTAATAATTCTCTAATGGCCGTTAATACTTCATGAAATTCATCAAGCTCAGCTTTGGAGAAAGATTCGGTTGGTTCAACCATGAGCCCCAATGGTTCGGGGAAGCTTACTGTTGGAGCATGAAGACCAAAATCTAGAAAGAGTTTTCCAACCTTGGCAATGACTTGAGCTTTAGGGGTTCCTGCAGCTTGGGCCTTATCAAAAGTCTCTTTTGAAAGAGTAAGGATGAATTCATGCATTCTATCTACATCAGATGCTTCAGCAGGAAGAGTAGGGAATTCGTTTTTAAGTTTCTTATAAAGATAGACAGCCGATAAGACGGCGATGGCCGACATCTCTCTAACGCCCTCTGAACCTAGGGCCTTGATATAAGTATAACTTCTAATCTTATGTGCAAAATTTCCAAAGTGACGGTGGATAGATCCTATCGATTTAGGTGGTTTTACTGCAGAGAATATTCCTTCCTCACTTTTTTCCACTTGAATGCCTGGAAGGTAATCAATAAGTTTCTCACTTACGGCCACGATAGCGTCTCCTGGTCCACCTCCACCATGAGGAATGGTCCAAGTTTTATGAAGATTGTTGTGAATGGCATCGACACCTAATTTATCGAGATCAACCCATGAGGCAATGGCGTTCATATTCGCCCCGTCCATATAGACAAGCCCATCTACACTGTGAATGAGATCCGCGATTTCTCTAAAGCGAGATTCAAAGATTCCGGAGGTATTTGGATTCGTAATCATGATTCCGGCAATTCGTTCAGAATAAGTGTCAACTAACTCTTTAAGTTGATCAAAATCAATTTCACCGCGAGAGTTAGCGTTAATCGTTACGATTCCCGTTTTCTTAGCTCCTACTCCTTTGGTGATATAACCGGCCATTGTGGCCGTCGCAGGATTTGTTCCATGGGCCGAAGCAGGGATGAGGATGATATCTTTCTTAACACCATTTCCACGATCACGATGATAGGCCTGAAACATTTTAATTCCTACTAATTCACCTTGAGCTCCCGCTACAGGTTGAGTCGTCACACCTTTTAGGCCAGTAATCGTTTTAAAAAGTTCTTGTGTTTCATAGAGTACTTCAAGACAACCTTGGGCATCTTTTAGAGGGGCCTGAGGATGGATGTCGGTAAATCCTTTTAACCCAGCAGCGTAGTCATTGATATAGGGGTTGTATTTCATCGTACAACTCCCTAGAGGATAAATGGCATCGTCAGGACTAACATTCATTTGACCTAATTCATCATAGAAGGCCTTGAGTTCTGATAGTTCAAGATTAGGCAGTCCAACCGGAGTATCTTCATTTCTTAACCATTGGGGGGGAATCGCTGCAATAGTTAATTCTTCTGATGAGTTTTCGTCACTTTTTGGAAATTCTCTTCTTAGGAAGCTCTTTAGTTTTTCTCTATCTTCATCACTTTGGGCATCGTTGAAGTAAAAGAGAATGGAGTTTCTTCTTTGCTGGTCTCTTTCTGTTATATCTACACCAATATGTAGACCCTCTTCACTTGCTTTTAAGATCAAGTCTTGGGCAGGTATTTGGTGAGGGATTTCAATGGCAACTTCATTAAAGAAGATACCATGCTCATAGAGAAAACTAAGTGAAGTTTCCTCTAGGATAAAATGAGCAAAATTCATGGCCCCCTCTCGTGATTTCTTAAGAGAGTCTTCGAGACCTTTTTCCCCTTTGGCGAGGAGGGAGGCCCCCACAAGTGTGGCAAGGAAGGATTGATTAGAACAAATATTAGAGGTCGCTTTTTCACGACGAATATGTTGTTCGCGGGTAGAGAGAACCATAAGAAGACATTCTTCACCTGATTCATCTTTACCTTTTCCTACAAAGCGTCCGGCCGTGGAACGAATATGAGTTTTATTATTTTCGTTGTAACGAATTCCAAATAGGCCAAGACCTGGTCCACCAAAATTGGGTCCGATGGCCAAGTGCTGAGCTTCACCAACGATCATGTCACAGCCCACTTCATTCCACTGTGCTGGAGGAGTAAGCCCACTATTTACATAGAGGAGGGGATCGATAATTCCAATGGCCAAAATATCATTTTGATGGGCCATGGCGGTTAGGGTGTGTACATCTTCTAATAGACCCAAGTGATTGGTTTGAGGGAAGGCAAAACCTGCTATATCGCCAGTATTGACTAACTTTTCAAGAAGCGCCATATCGATTAAGCCGTCTTCACTTAGTGGAGCTGGAATGATTTCAAGTTCAGTTTGGGAAGCTAAAGTTTTTAGTACCTCCCAGTCTCCTGGGTAGATTCCTTCACTAACGATAACTTTATTCTTTCCTCTTTTAATTCTTGTGGCCGTATTAAGGGCTTCATAAAGACCTGTTGATCTTTCATAGAGAGAAGCATTGATGGCCTCAAATCCAGTAATCTGGGCCAGGGCACTAGCATAAATCCATAGGGTATGAAGGGTTCCTTGAGATCTTTCTGGCTGATAGGGAGTATAGGCCGTGGTGAGTCCTCTAATATTAGAGACATGTTCTACGATTGGATGGACAGCTCCCCACTTGAGTCCATCCCCAATGAAGGAAGCACAGAGATTATTCTTGGCGGCCAATTCTTCTAAATGAACAACTAGATCATCATAGGCCAGAGCTTCACCGATATCAGGAGTTTGATCAAAGAGGTCTTTAGGATCAAGATGAGCGAATAATTCCTTTCTCTCTTTCATGCCAATACTCTCTAGCATGGAATCGATTTCTTCTTTTGTCGCACTTATATAATTTGGCTCGAGTTCGCGGGCCAGCTCGTAGGGATTATAGGGAAGTCTAGCGATGACATCGGGATTAAGATTTTGATTGTTTTGTGAAGTCATAGGTTTCTCCATAAGAGCTCTCATCCCATCGTTGGGATCTATTAAGCCTTTGAATTATTAATCATTTGGCGTACTTTTTACCATGAATTACTACAGTGTTTCTAGTAGAATGACCCTATGAATCTGAAAGTTTTTTATCATCCTGAATGCGCTTTGCAAAAATGTAAGGATATCCTCCATAAGCTTACTCTAGGCACTGAATATAGCTTTAATTATAACCTTTGCCCTGATCCAAAGTCCCTAGAAGCTGGCTCTCTCTATTTAGACAAATTAGATCAACTGGTCTTTGTCGGAGAGGAAAATCAAAAGCCTATCGTTTTTTCTTGGGAGAAGGCCCTGCAGTTTTGGTCCCGTGAGAGTTATAGCTTTAAAAAGACTCCTCTCTTAAAGGCCTTAGGCGTTAAAGAGGGAGATCACGTGGTCGATGCCACCTGTGGAACAGGTATGGATAGTGCTTTTCTTCTCCATGCTGGGCTTCAAGTGACGGCCTATGAGCGCTTCTTTCCGACTTATCTTCTCTTGCAATATAGTTTTCTCTACGAAAAACAGCAGAAGAGTCTATCTGAAAACTTACCCCTAAAGATTATTTTTGGTGACTATGCTACTAATGATGATCAATGGGAATGTCCTGTTTTCTATGATCCTATGTATGACGATGGATCTAAGCGAAAGGCAAAAACCAATAAAGAAATGAGTCTCTTTCACAAACTCTTAAAAGATACGGAAGATGATAGTGAAAAGGCGGCCCAGCTTTTGAGGGAGAAAACTAAGCGATTAGTGATTAAGCGCGCCCCAAAAGGGGAGCTTCTTTTGAAAGGACCGAACTCACAGTGGAAGAGTAAGTCCGTTCGCTTTGATCTTTATATATAATATATAATTTTCAATAATTAATTATTAAGCGGCTGCAGGCATCTGCAACTTCTCTTGTTTCTTTATATCCTTTCTGATCTCATGGATGATCTTTCGGATATAGAGTTTTTCCCAAATATTTTCAAACTTCAATTGTACTCCCATACCTCGTTGCCCTTTAAATGCATGATGGGAAACTACCTTTCCTTTTAAGGAAATCGATAAGTCATTGTAGGTTAGGGTCAATTTGATTTCGCTATCCACATCAATAATATTTTTGTGATTAATAAAGACACCTGTTTCTGAAATATTCTCTATGACCCCATCTAAAATAGAATTGGGATTGCAATGGGTAAAGGTAACCGGGATTTTCATAGCATAACGAGTGCGTGTCTCCCACCAACGCATAGTTTTGTCAAAGAAGGGACGACGTACATCGGGGAGAGCAAAGTAGATAATAATTAATGAATTGATAAAGAGAAGGATAATTCCTGAAGCAAAGGGGACTTCACTCACATATGGCCAAGTATATTTCTCATAGGTCATATGCCCATAAATATTATAGAGTTGTACTCCAACAAAAATAGGGTAGCTCCATCTCTTCACTCCTAAGAGCGCCAATCCTCCTAGAGGAAAGAGAAACCAAAATTCGATCACTTCTTTGAAAGAATGAATTTGAGAAATATTAGATATGATAGTTCCCAAACTAAAGGGCGTTATGGCCTTAAAGTAGGCCAACTTAATAAGTGGTTCAATGATATGAAAGAAAGCAATTAATATAAAAATAAAAGGTCTATTCTTCATAAAGATCCCTTCTCACATTTCAGATAGCAGATATCGCTTATCAATAATTCTATTTTATCTCTTAAATAGGTTGGGCTTCTGTATTATGCCTAAGTCGAAAGCCTTTTCTAAAAATACGCGTATATTCAACAAGTTATTTGATTATTTATCGGACACTTATCAAAGAATGCTTAATTAAGGCGCCAATTATTTATGGTTTTCTGCGAGAAAGGGTTTTCAAGGACTCTAGTTTGAAAAAAATACGCAATTACAAAGTGTTAAAGAATTTTTAAATAGATTCTGATAAGTTTTGGCCCCCAATAAATTATTAGAAAAGGCCCTAACCATGAAAAGAATTCTATCTGTAATCACTCTTCTTTCCCTTCCTCTTTTTCTTACAAGCTTATCCTCTGAAGCCGCATGCACGGTTAAAGAAGGGGGATATGAATATAAGTTTCGCGTAAGCCTTGAAGAGCAGACTTATGATGATGCTTATAACGACGGTGAATCCCTCTTTCGAGTCGATGACTATATTGAAGTGATTAACCAAGACACTCAAGAAAAATATGTCTTTGATTTAGGTTCACTAGAAGATGATCAGGCCGGTAATTTTAATTACCAGGCCATCTCTTCTGAATACGCTACATACTTTCAGCTCTTTCATGATCATGAGACATGGCACTCAGGTCTTGAAGGCTTCTTTAGCCTACCTAGTGGTACCGTGATTGATCTCTCTCAGGTAAGAGATTGTGACTTTAACCAACTTCACTCGGAAACTGCTGGAAAGTAATCACTCTGTTCATGAATCGTGTGACCGGGCATAAGAGGAACTCCTAATTCTTTAAGAGAGAGACTCTCTTCGGGGAGATTGAGAGAGATTCTCAATTTCTCCATGGTCACAGGTGCAAAAGGAGAGAGCATGATCATAACATTCTTTAAAATATAGAAGCAGGAATAGAGAGCATCTGCTCGCTCTTTATCATCACCACGATCATCATGGGGCTTATACACACTAAAGAGTCCGTTAATCACACGAGCATAGTTTTCTATGGCAAAAAGGATTTTCGCATAATCACCTTTTTTCATCATTTTTATATAATTGGGAATGATTTTTTGAGTCTCTTTTGCTGTCTTACCAATGAGATCACCCTCGGGTATTTGACCTTTGAATTTTGAATGACAGGCCGAGATTGGTTTTTCAAAAGCAGCATTGAGCGGTCCCGCAAGAAATTTATTTCTCTCTTTTAAAATCTCTTCATCAAAATTGGAGTTCTTCTCAGTCAAACTTAAGATACTTAGAAAGTAGCGGATTTGATCGGGATGGTAGCCCATACCCCCATCTTCCTTAGGGGCAATAAGTTGATCACCAGTAAAGAAGTTACCTTTGGACTTAGACATTTTAGCCCCATTAATTTGAAGATGGTAATTGCTAAAGATATCTGTCATTTGATATTCACCGGCAACAGGTAAACGCTTGGGATCTTTCTGGGTACCTAACCACATGGATCCTTGCATCAGTACATAGAAGAAAATATTATCCTGACCAAGAAATTGGTAACGACCAGCTTTAGGATTTTTCCAATAAAGGTCAGAATCCTGCGGGTCTTTTCCTTTATTTTTAAGGGCCAATTTAGAAAAGGAAATGGGAGCAATTAAAGATTCTGGCCAAACATAGAGGGTTTTTCCCTTCATGGTTTCATCAATTTCTTCAGGCACGGGAATGGCCCAGGAGACATCTCTTGTTATAGAACGATGGGCCCAAGCATCGAGAAGTTCAATATCAAAGCCTCGTGCTTTTAATTCTTGTGATGCCTTTTCCAAATCATTCAGGCATTTAAAAGTAAGGGCGACTTTCTTTCCAGGAGCATAACGACTCTTATGTTCTGGAAGATCTTCCTTTATTTCTTTGTAGCTATCTTCATGGGTATTGCTAAAGATAAATGTAGTGCGAACTGTACCTAGAACTTCTGTCAGAAGATTCTTTCGCCATGTCTTTTGATTTCCTTCTAGCCATTCACATAATTGGTCTGTGGCCTTCCACATATTTAAGTACCAATGATCTGTTTCTTTAAGTTCGGGAGTGGTTTGGGTTACGCTACTGATAGGCTCTTTTAATTCCTTGGCCTCGTAATTGGCACCACAGGAATCACATTCTTCACTATAGGCGCCTGGGGCCTCACACTTAGGACAAGTTCCCGTCACGTAGCGATCAGGAAGAAACATCGATGCTTTTTCATCAAACCACTGCAAGCTTGTTCGCTTATCGAGACGTTCATTCTTATAAAGATCTCTTAGAAAATCTTGGCAGATTTCTTTATGGGTTTCGTAATTTTCTTCTCTAGAGGTTCCTGTATAAACATCGAGATCAATTCCGTAGGACTTCATTGTCTGAGCTTGACGTGAATGGATTTCATCAATAAATTCTCGAGTACTTTTGCCTACTTTCTTGGCGGCTACTTCAGAAGTAGAACCATGATCATCTGTTCCACAGACGAAGAGAACATTCTCATTTCCAATAAGAAGTTTTAGAAAACTAGAATAAATATCAGCGGGCACATGGGTACCAGCTAGGTGTCCAATGTGAACCGGCCCATTTGCATAGGGCATCCCTGCAGTAACCACGGCCTTTTCGGGAAAGCTATCTTTCATCTTATCTAGAATAAAATCGATTTTCTCTTTTACTTCAGTGACGTGGGGGGGATGTGCTTGGGTTTGTGCTACCATTAATAACCTCGTTCATTCAGGGATACCGAGGGATTATAGCAAAGAATGGGGGAAAGAGGGAAGTTTGAAGCTAGGAAATAATGGCCTTTCCCCGTAAGAAAAGGCCATAGGCTTGATGTTTATTTTACTTTGAAGTTTTTAAGAGCAGCAAAAGCATTATTTTTGAGCTTTTGATTTCTTTGGTTGCCTCCACCTTGTTGGTGAGACCTTGGTTTTGAACCACCTTTATGGCCTCCTGATCTTTGTTGAGAAGATTGACCAGCAGCTTTAGGGATTGATTCACCAGTTTTAAGGGAGAGGGCCACTCGTCCCCGGTTTTCGTCGACTTCGATGACTCTCGCTTTAACTTCTTGTCCGACTTTGAGAACTTCTAATGCATTTTCAACAAAGCGATCGGCCATTTCTGAAACGTGAACGAGACCATTTTGCTTGATCCCAATATCTACGAAAGCACCAAATTGAGTGATATTTGTTACGATACCTGGATACCACTGACCTGGCTCAAGGTCTCCAATCGTTTTAATATCTTTTCTAAAGTCTGTTGATTTAAATTCTGTACGTGGATCTTGGGAAGGCGCTTTAAGGGCCTTCACGATATCATCGTGTGTGTATTGACCAATCTTTTCTGAAAGTTCTTTATCGTTCTCAAGCTTTTGAATGATTTCTTGATCTTCAATAAGTTCTTTAAGTTGATGACCTTGTTCTTTTACCCAGCTTTCGAGAATTTCGTAGCGCTCTGGGTGAATAAAGGTTGCATCTAGGGGATGAGCTCCACCATAGATACGAAGAAATCCACCAGACTGTTCAAATACTTTCTGAGAAAAACGAGAAACTTTAAGAAGCTGTTCCCTAGAATTAAATCCTCCTAACTCTTCTCTCATTTTAACAATATTCTTGGCGACGGTATCACCGATACCTGATACATAGGCCAAGAGTGGAGCCGAAGCTGTATTGAGGTCTACACCTACATAGTTCACACAGTCTTCTACAATACCCGTTAAGCCTTTCTTTAATTTAGATTGATTCACATCGTGTTGGTATTGACCAACACCAATAGACTTGGGATCAATTTTAACAAGTTCCGCCAGAGGATCTTGAAAACGACGAGCAATACTAACAGCTCCTCTTACGGTGGCATCTTTATCAGGGAATTCTTTCTTGGCAATTTCAGAAGCCGAGTAAATTGAAGCTCCACTTTCATTAACTAATGTGGCCTTCACTTTTTCTTCTTTTACTTGGGCTACATATTCTTCTACAAAGTGAAGAGTTTCTCTTCCGTAGGTTCCATTTCCAATGGCCACATATTCAACATTGTAGTGATCAATTAGCCTTTCAAGAATAGTCTGGCTTCCTTTAACATCATTTTGAGGCTCGTGGGGAAAAATAACGGTATCAAAGAGAAGTTTTCCCGTGCTATCGACCACAACAGTCTTGCAACCTGTTCTCACTCCAGGGTCTAAGGCCAATACTGTCTTGGCCCCAAGATAGGGTTGAAGTAGGAGGTTCTTTAAATTGACTCCAAATACATCGATGGCCGATTCATCAGAGAGTTTCTTAAGATCCCCTTTTACTTCAAGATCGAGTGAAGGGTGAATTGAAGTATTCACGGCCTTTTCTGCTGTTTTCATGAGAAAGTCAAAAGTCTTAGCGCTTTCCACTGGGAAATGCTTTCTTTGAATAAGCCCTACCGAATTTTCTACCGGGTAACTCACTTCAACTTTTAAAATTTTAAGGGTCATCCCTCTTCTCATGGCCAAAAAGCGGTGAGCTGCTTTTGGGTTCTTTAATTCACTGACCGGTTGAGAGAATTCAAAGTAGTCTTTAAATTTCTGCCAGTCTTTGACTTCTTCAGCTCCATCTCGCTTCGTCGATACGAGGGCGGCATCTTTCCAATAATCTGTTCTTAGAGTTTCTTTTAATTCAGTATCGTGAGAGAAGCTCTCCATAATGATGGCCTGAGCTCCTTTTAAGCAATCTTTCCATTCATTGAATTTTGCTTCTTTATTAATCCACTGATCCGCTTGGGCTTCAAGTTCTTCAAGGGAAATACTTCCTTCAAGAATCCTTTCCGCTAGAGGTTTTAATCCAGCAGCTTCGGCCAACTGGCCTTTTGTTTTACGTTTTGATTTATAAGGGGCGTAGATATCTTCTAATTGATTAAGAGTTTCTGCAGCGAGAACTTTCTTTTTGAGATCGGCACTAAGAACTTCCATCTTTTCGAGAGTTTCTAAGATATAGGCCCTTCTTTTTTCTCTTTCGATATAATCTTCATATGATTTTTGAATCGCACGAATTTGCTCTTCATCAAGTCCACCCGTGGCTTCTTTACGATAGCGGGTGATGAAAGGAACGGTACAATCTTCATTAAAGAGAAGGTTGAGCGTTGCCACAACTTGGTTCATATTAATTTGGGTTTCGAGGGCCGCAAATTTGGCCGCTTCTGCTTCAATGACATTTTTAGTCATGTGGGTTGTACTCCTGCTGTGTTAGTGTAGTGGGTAATTAGCCTACGGAAAAAACTTTATAGTGCCAAGGGTTTGATGAAAAAAGATGAAGGCACTAAGGGGTAAAGTACTTGAAATTAGTTGTTGTTGGCCGCGGTTTAGCTGCAATGGGTCTACTGTGGAATATGATAAAAGAGAAAAAGAAGGTAGATGAAATCTATTGGATTGGCCCTTTCCTAGATCCCAAAAACCATCCCCCGGCCCACTTCTGCTCCCTCAATACGACGGCATTAGTGGCCTTGCAAGGGATAAAAAAGGATCTCTCTGACCTTGGGGATTGTTTATATGAGGCCTTCTTTCTTACCCGTGAATTCATAGAAGAGTATACACCGGCAGGGGTTCAAAAGGTGGATCGGTTTCACTTGGTGAGTCCTGGTGAAGACAATAAGATAAGAAGACGCTTTGGTTCTCTTCAAGCTCCAGTTAGTATAACTTCCTCAAACTTTAGACCAAAGAGCGAATTCTTTCACGAAGAGGCCTATATATTTGAGCCTCAAACTTTTCTTTCTTGGTGGCAAGATACCATTTTATCCCAATTAAATATCACTCTCGTCGATGATCTTGTCACCACACTAGATGATCATCAGGTTTCCACCCTAAAGGGACAAACCTATTGCTTTGATCGCCTTGCCCTATGCACCGGTGCGCTGGAGAGTGATCTCAATTTAAGTCAGCTTCATAAAATTCCTAAAGTTGCTGTTGGCCATTATTTCCATTTTAGCGATATCACTTTTGTTCATGAAGGACCTAAGGAGAGTTTAGTTCTTACTTGGAAGGGGCATAATTTTATCTATAACCACTCTTTGCGCACTCTTGTTTGGGGAGGTTCTACTTATAGTGATGGGATTACTGCAAAGAGGGAAAAAGATTTAAAGGATGATCTTGAGGATTTTATTTCTGTTTATCCCGAATTGGAATTTACAGGAAAGAAATCAATTCGAACTGGTGTTCGTTCCAAAGGGCCAAAACGTGCTCCCATTCTTAAGTGGGATGATCAAAGAGATATCCTGATCCTTAATGGCCTCTATAAGAATGGCTGGTCTCTAAGTCATCTGATAGGAAAGAAAGCTATTTTAGAAATAGGATTCGCAAACCTCGTCCCGAATAAGATCTAGAGTTGCACAGTGAAGTCCTCCTCCAAAGAGACGACTATGGCGCAGAGGAAGGATGATAACTTCTTGTCCTGCTTTTCTAAGAGTTTTTTCGAGGGGGAGCCCCTCTTCCTTCGTGCTAGCAAAAATCGCCGTCATACTTTCACTTAGGGGCAGGACATTGACGAGGATATTAGCACTGGCCAACTGAGGAGTCTCTTTCTTTGTTTCTAGGGAGGGACCTGGGACATAGATGTGATCCCACTTTTGTAAGGGCTTTGGAAGAAGGGATATTTTATCTTTCATAGAACTGTAATTGCACAGTAAGAGTCCAGGCCTTAGAGGCATGAACATGCCATCGATATGATGATCCGTTAATTGCACCGTATGAACTTGGGCCCTCTCTCTTAGGTGGCGCTGTAACCACTTGGCCCCAAGGCGATGATTTTCATTGGAGATATTCATAATAATATCTTTTCCAAATTTTAAACATTGAGCGCCATCAAACATAATCTCAAAACTTTTGGTGAGAGAATCATAATACTGCCAATCCACATCTTGATTGGGATTTTTACGAAGATAACTCAAATCAAAATTTTCATCTCTTAACTCAGGCCTTGGGGAGCTTACCCAATGGGCTCCACGATCGAATAATTCTTTAAAAATATCTTTAAAGAGATCGTTTTAAAAATATCTGGCCCGCCATAAACAGGAGGTTTCAATAATTTCATCTGCGTAAATCAGGACTTGGTCGCGAGGGTTATCAATTGGCCTTGTCCAATCTTCAAAATGAGGAGTTTTAAACGATTCTATTTTTTCTAGTTTTCTTGGCCTATGAACCCGAATTCCTAGCTCTTCTAATGATTTGGCCACGGCATCGAGGTCTTCTTTTCTCTGTTCGATGAGGCGTGTTTGTAGAGTTATATTATTTTTTAAAAACTCATCTCTAATATTGTCTCCAAAGAAGTAACGAAAGGAGAGATCAACATTATAAGAATTAATGTTGACACAATCGCCTACGACGACTTCCTTTAATTTTCCCCATTCGGTATAGATATTGACGGCCATAGGTTATATTAGCATAGATCTTGGATATTACGTATGATTTGGAAGAATTCTAAGTTAAGAGTAATATAGATATATGACTAAGAAATTGCCTGAAGGCTTCTGTATTCTTCCCTTTGTCCATATGGAAATCCAAATCCAAGGTCAGGTGCATGTGTGTTGTCACACTAATCAGCCTCAAGATATGGGAAATCTTCACCAGCAAGATCTTCAATCTGTTTGGCAAGGGGACCAGCTTAAAGACTTCAAACGTCATATCCTCTCTGCTCAGACCCAGAAGAATTCTCATTGTAAAGATTGTTTCTATTATGAAAGCCTTGGAGCTAAATCGTGGCGCCAGTATGAAAATGAGAATTGGTCTTTATATATTGATGACGTTCTTGCAGGAAGCGCCCCAAGTCAGCCTAAATCACTATCGCTTCGCTTTAGTAATCTCTGTAATTTCTCTTGTCGTACTTGTCGACCTGCTACGAGTACAGGTTGGTTTAAAGATGCCCTCTTTTTAAATCCCCGTGGGCAATATCAAAAAGTCACGAGTACTCCCTCTAATAAATCGATGCTCTCGCAAATTGAGCCCTATTTAAAAGGACTGACTCAAATTCATTTTGTCGGGGGAGAGCCTCTTATGGAGAGTGAGCACTATGATATTTTAGAGCGCCTCGCTAGCGTTAATCCTGATATTGAAATTACTTACGACACCAATTTGAGTATTCTTTCTCTAGGAGATAGGGAAGTGATTCCTCTGTGGAACCAATTTAAAAAAGTGAATCTCTCTGCCAGTATTGATGGCCTTGGTGAAAAAGGGGAGTTTATTCGCAAGGGATTGGATTGGAATAGCTTTTTAAAAAATTGGAATCGGGTAAAAGAAGAAGCACCTCATGTACGCTTGATGAATAACTTTACTTTGAGTGTTTATAATATGTTCCATGTCCTTGAGTTTATCGAGTTTATTCATGAAAGTGATTTCTATCATGGCCAAGACCTTAAGGACTTTTCGGTTACATTGGTGGAAGAGCCTAAATGGCAAAGCCTACAAATTCTTCCCCCTGATTTAAAGAAAGAACTTCGCCGCAGGTATCAAAATTTTCCTTTGCGCCACTTGGGAAGAGTGGCCGAAGATTTAGATAATGCCATTTCTTATATGGAAGGAGCTGATCAGTCCCAGCTTTTAGGGATATTTAGAAATTTCAATAAGAAATTAGATCTGATTCGTGCAGAGAATTTTTCGAAATTATTTAGGGAAGAAGCGCAGTGTTTGGGATTTTAAAAAGTGTGGTGGCTTTGCGCAGAATTGAACTGCGGACCTTAGCGTTATGAATGCTACGCTCTAACCAACTGAGCTACAAAGCCATCTACAACTTTTTAAGTGAGCGAAATCTTAAATGATCTCTTTTGGCCTGTCAATACGATTTAAATTTTTTGCTTCTAGTTTTTTCAATTATTTACTTTCTCCCTAGCTTTGGGCTAAATGGCCTAATGAGTTCTCTTACAAATGAACATCTCTATAAATGGGTTCTTCTTTTTATGAAGAAAAACCATTTATTTCCCAACTCAAAGACTGGCCAAATAAAGAGGGCCATTGTCGCAATGAGTGGAGGGCAGGATAGCGTTCTTCTCTATCATCTCCTATGTCACTTTCGCGATACGACGTCTTATATTGATCAAGTCATTCCTATTCATGTGGATCACGCTCTTAGAGAAGAGTCCTCTTTGCAGGCAAAGAAATTACAAGAGCACTATCCTGAGCTCATCATAGAGAAGATTAAAGAAAATCCCCCGCGCGGAAATATTGAAAAATGGGCGCGTACCAGACGCTATCAAATTTTAAAGGGGTGGTTAGAGGCAAACGATAGTCATTCAGACTTACTTTACTTGGGCCATCATATTGATGATTCCTTTGAGTGGTTTCTTCACTTACTCCTATCGAGTTCCGGTACGAATTCTAAGTCAAATTCTAGGCCAGATCTGCCGATGGGAATTCCTTTAATTCATGGATCTATTAGACGCCCCCTTCATTGCTTAACTAAGAAACAAATTTCTTATTTTGTGAGAAAGCTCAACCTCTTTTATGTGCAAGATAAGAGTAATGACTCCCTTCGTTTTAAAAGAAATTTTCTGCGCCATGAAATCATTGGCCCTTTGAAAACGGCCTATCCCAAGGCCATGGCCCATTTTGTAGAAAGGGCCAATCAATGGGCGCTTAAGTACAACCAAACTTCTCTCCCAATCCCAGAAGCTCAAAGCTCAAAAGATATAAGAGTCGTACGTCCCCATAGAGGAATGGCCATCGTCTATAATTACCAAAAGAGTTGGTCTGACCTATCTGAAGAACGGCTTAAGCTTCTTTTAAGGGAATTGATTTCAACACTATCCCAGCAAGGACGTGGAGAATTACGCCGTAATTTGCAACAGCTGGTTACCTCTTTACGTAAAGCTCAAGGGCCTCGAGGGCCCCTTACTTTTAGCGGTGGGGTAGAAGTTTATATCTACGCTCAAATGCTTCTTATTCGCGATAACTTGCCCGATACCCGTGCTTTTATGAAAAAGAGGGATAGAGAGTTGGCGCAAGCGATTTCTGAAGGTTCGTATATTTCTAAACGTTTTGGAAGCTTATCTGAGCTTACGAGTTATCATCCCTTCTTTCCCTTCGTCATCTATAGGGATACAGAGTTCTCCCATATGGGTAAGAAGGCAGCGAAGGGTCTAGGTGAGGATAAATTATTTGTTGAATTTTCTAAGGCCCTCAAAGATAGAGGTTTATCTTATCGCCCCTGGCCATTTCTCCGAAAGGCCTATCAAAAATTGGAGCATCGAAAAAAGACTTTAGAAGTCTATTTTATCCATGAGGCGAATGATTGAGAGCAGCATTGGGGAAGTTTTGGCCGTATAACCCTTTTTTTGTAAGGAAACTGTAATAAATCCATTTGATTACGCCGAGTTTATTGAAAATCGACAACCTCTCAGCTTAAAATATGTTACTCTAAACCTAGGTGAATCATAAGAAACACCGGTGTGTTTGCAGACGGATTTTTTTACAACGAAAAAGGAATTTAATCGATGAAACCCCAACAAAAAACATTAACCCTTTGGGTTGTTGTGCTTTTGATGATGGCCCTTATTGCAAAGGTGGCCGTTGAAGATAAGACGACTTACAAGAGGATTACTTACCCTGAATTCATCCAAGCGGTGGAGAGTAATCATGTAACGGAAGTTACGTTTAAAGGGGATAAGAGAATTCTAGGAAAGTTCTCTGATGGTTATGAGCAAGGGCAACGCTTTACTCTCGCTGGAACTACAGGTCAGGAAACTTTTGAAATATTAAAGAAGCATGGGATCTATCCTGAATATCAGGAAGAAGAAAAGCAAACTTTCTTCACCAGTCTCCTCATTAGCTGGGGACCGATGATCCTTCTCTTTGTCATATTCTACTTCTTCCTAAGACAGATCCAAGCTGGTGGCGGAAAGGCCATGAGTTTTGGTAAGTCTAAGGCCAAAATGCTTTCGGCTTCAGACAAGAAAGTTACATTCAAAGATGTTTCTGGGGTTGAGGAAGCTAAGGAAGAACTTAGGGAAGTGGTAGACTTTCTTAAAGAGCCTAAGAAATATACAAAACTCGGAGGTAAGATTCCTAAGGGTGTTATTTTGGTAGGTCCTCCTGGTACAGGTAAAACCTTATTGGCCCGTGCAGTGGCCGGAGAAGCAGATGTACCTTTCTTCTCTATCTCTGGTTCTGACTTCGTAGAAATGTTTGTAGGGGTAGGGGCTTCAAGAGTTCGTGACCTCTTTGAACAAGGTAAGAAACACGCTCCTTGTATTATCTTTATTGATGAGATTGATGCTGTTGGACGCCACCGTGGACACGGTATGGGTGGTGGTCACGATGAGAGAGAACAAACTCTTAACCAGCTTCTTGTTGAAATGGATGGTTTCGAATCAAATGAGGGAGTGATTCTTATTGCGGCAACAAACCGTATAGATGTTCTCGATCCGGCCCTTTTAAGACCGGGTCGTTTTGATCGTCGTGTTACTGTAGGTTCTCCTGATGTTCGTGGACGTCTCGGAATCCTAAGAGTTCATACTCAAAAAACTCCACTTTCAGAAAATGTTGATCTTGAAGTGGTGGCCAAAGGAACTCCAGGCTTTACTGGGGCTGACCTGGCCAATCTTGTAAATGAAGCGGCCCTCAATGCTGCTCGCTTAAATAAGAAAACTCTCGATCATGGTGACTTTGAAGCTGCTAAAGATAAGGTCCTCATGGGTCCTGAGCGTAAGTCCATGGTTATCTCGGATAAAGAGAAGAGAGTGACGGCCTTTCATGAGGCGGGACATACTCTCGTTGGAATGAATCTTCCTCACACAGATCCTATTCACAAAGTTTCTATCATGCCTCGTGGTGGTGCCCTTGGGGTTACTCAAACCCTACCTAATGAAGATATGCTCAATCTCACAAGAGAGAGAGGTGAAAACTTCATTTCCTTTCTTATGGGGGGACGTTGTGCTGAAGAGCTTGTCTTTGGTGAAATTACCAATGGTGCTTCCAACGATATTGAAAGGGCCACTCAGCTGGCCAGAAGTATGGTTTGTTCATGGGGAATGAGTGATAAGCTAGGACCTATCAATTATCACAAGGAACAGCAAAGTGCTTGGAGTGCTCCTTCTTCATCAAGCTATTCTGAAAAGACTGGTCAAGAGATCGATGATGAAATTCATCGTCTTGTAACTGAGAACTATAAAATAGCTCTTAAAATACTTGAAGATAATAAAGAAGCTCTCGAGCGTTTAGCCGAAGGTCTTATCGTTTGGGAAACTCTTGACTTCACTCAGGTACAATATCTCGTTAATGGTAAAGATATTGGTATGCCTATTGTAAATGATAATCCAAGGCCAGCCGATCAAGCAGCAGAGGAAACTCCAGTTGCCGACTCTGTACCTAAAGCCGATGTGCAACCTACAAAAGATGGGTCTGATGATCCACTACCAACAGTATAAAACTCAATAAGTATGACATGTACTTTTAAGACAATGGGGGTGATGAATATCACCCCTAATTCTTTTAGCGATGGGGGAATTCATCAAGAATTCTCCTCTCTCCAATCCAAAATTACTTCCTTAAGTTCTAAGGGTCACTTTATTTTTGATTTTGGTGCTGAATCTACGGCGCCCTTTAATGAAGCTATTTCTAGCGAAGTTGAAAAGCAGCGGCTCACTCCGCTTTTTGAATATCTCTGTTCTAATGAAAAACTCACAAGATCGTTAACTCTTTCTTTGGATAGTTATCACTATGAAACCGTCACTTGGTTCTTTAGGGGATTGAGGGATAAAGCTAGGGTGAGTCCTCAAAATCTTATATGGAATGATGTCAGCGGGCAGTGGGATACTTTGGTAAAAGAGTACTTCAAAGAATTTCCCTTATCCCCCTATATCTATTCTCATAATCTCGCTCCACAAAGAGAGTTAACCAGTTCTCACATGGAATATGTAGACGAAGATCTCGATATCTTCTCCCATATTTCTTCTTACTTTTTGGAAATAGGAGAAGATCTAAGAGTGAATAAGATTTCTAATCCTATCTATCTCGATCCTTGCTTTGGATTTTCTAAAACTTATGAGCAAAATTGGGATTTAATTCATCGCTTTTCTGACCTAACTCAGGCCGTGCCTGGTGCGAATTGGATCATAGGATTATCGAAGAAATCATTTCTTCGCAGATTCCTAGGTGAGCAACTCAAAAGAGAACTTCCTAAAGAAGAGGCCTTAATCAAAAGTGAGTGGCTTCATTATGAACTCATTAAACGGATTCTGAATTGTAAGATTTGTAGCTCTCATGCAAAGGAAATCATTTTTCGAGTGCATGATAGTGATATTGTGGATCTTGCCAAGGCCCAATAGTATCTATAGAAAAATTTCATTGATTCAAGTGTGAGAATGTACTTTTTCTAACATCTTCCTTCATTTCTGTGAAAGAAATGAACATTTTTACATGCGCAACGCGTTGTGGTTGGCCAGTATTTCCTCCTTGAACTACTTTCTGCTCACACAATAAAGCTGTTCCCCTTAATTCGTTTGGAGATGTAAGAGAATGAAGAATTTAGTAGAAGTTGCCGTTATGACCCTTTGTTTGAGCCCAATGGTTCAAGCTGCTACCCCTAAAGTTATTTATGGTGACGATAATAGAATTTTCGCTGAAGATTCTAATAATGAAACTTATAAGAAATGGGCAGCTTCTACGGCCGTTCAAATCCTGGCCAAAGATATTGAAGTCCTTAAAGAGGGTGAATCTTATCGTGTTAACCCAGGTAAGCTTCAAGATAGCTTCGCCAATGTTTGCGCCGATGAAGATTTCTCCCAAGTGGCCAATGCAGGAAATTGTTCTGGATTTCTTGTAGGGGAAGATCTCCTCGTAACTGCTGGTCATTGTATGGCTTCTCAAGAAGCATGTGACAATGCTAAGTGGGCCTTTAATTATCAAAATGATGTCATCTCTGCTTCCGATAATGTTCTTGAGGCCAAAGAAGTCTACTCATGTAAAACCATTATCAACCAAGAACTCAATAGCTTTTCTAAGAATGACTTTGCTCTCATTCAACTTGATCGCAAGGTTGAAGGACGTGAGCCTCTTAAAGTAAGAACACAGGGGAAAGTTGAACTAGGGACTGAACTTGTCGTTATCGGTCACCCTTCAGGTCTACCTACGATCATCGCTGATGGAGCTTGGGTGAGATCTAATGATCATGATTTCTTCTTCAAGGCCAATACGGATACTTTCGGCGGTAACTCAGGTTCAGCGGTATTTAACGCAGAAACAGGTGTTGTTGAAGGAATTCTTGTACGTGGTGAAAAAGATTACGAATACGATGCAGCGGCAGGATGTAACCGTCCTAAGCTTTGTGAAAATGATGAATGTCGTGGCGAAGATATTACGAGAATTACAGTTATCCCAGAGCTCGCACCGGGAATGACACCAGAAGCTCCGGCACCTTCACCGGTTCAAATGTATCAGGTTTGGGTTCAGTCGGTAACGGCCCAGCAACTTTACTACCTATGGTATATGCAACAAAGTACAACTGAGATAGCAACGATGATGGCCGAGCAAACCCTAGTACAGACTTACCAAGTATGGGTTTCTACTCTCGATGCACAAACCCTCTATGTTCTTTGGTACACGAATATCTATCTTGCTAACTAGAATGTGATAAAATTCAAAAAATGATAAAAGGCCCTTAAAAAAGGGCCTTTTTTTTTCACCTTTTTTAGTTCATAATTTAAAGATGAGCTACCTACTAGGTCCCCATATTCTCTATTCTCGTAAAGCGACCCAGCTTGCGCAATTTCTAAGCGAAATCTTAGATCTTGAAATCATGGCAAGTAACCCAAGCGAGGGCAGAATTCTTCTTAAAGGGGAGAGTATCTCTTTTCAGGTTATACAAATCAGCGCACAGAAGCTTCCTCCTGTAGATGGAGAAAGGGATACAATTCTCACATTCGAGGTAGAAGAGTTATCTCATTTAGACGATCTTCTCCATAAAGTTCAATTCATGAGCTATCGAAATGGGGACCCAACTGCCTTAAATTCCGATAAAAAGGCCATTTTGCACCATGAGGGAGGGGAGCATTTCTTCTTTCTGAAAGATTTAGATGGGCGCCGGTGGAAATTCTCTTATTTTTCTAAGACTTAACGCAATTTTATTTCCTGACATTATTTGTAAGAAATTTGTAACTGGTTGAAATTGTAAAGTTTACACGGTGTGACGCGGTGCAGGTGTAAAAATGTCAGGGATTGTAAGTTGTCAATGGTTCGGCCCGACGTGTTTAATGCTTTCACAACATGGCAACAGAACACTTTAATCAAGTAATAAAGGGAAACGTTATGAAATTAAAAGGATTTATTTTAGCAGCGCTTTTCTGTGTAACGGGTACACAGGCAGCACAACAGAAAGTTATCTACGGAGATGATAACAGAAGAGACGTTTACGAAGAAAGCGATACAATGCTTCTTGAATTAGCGAAATCTACTGCAGCTCTTATTAGTACTAGAGGTCTTTCTGACGATGGTCAGGGAATGATGAAAATTAATGGTCGTAAGCTTGGTCAAGCAAGAAACTTCTGTGCAGACGAGCCTTATGGAAACCAAATTGCAGCGGCAAACTGTTCTGGATTCCTAGTAGCTCCAAATGTTCTTGTAACGGCTGGACACTGTGTAAGAAGCTTAAGTGACTGTAAGAACTATAACTTTGTATTTGACTTCAAAACAACTCACTCTGGTCAAACAGAATATAAAGTTCCAAAGTCTAGCGTTTATAGCTGTAAGAAAGTAGTTAAGACTGTTCTTAACAACTGGGGCGATAAAATGGACTATGCTGTAATCGAACTTGATAGAAAAGTTACAGACCGTGCTCCTCTTAAGTACAGAACTTCTGGAAAAGTAGCTAACGGTGAAGATCTTGTTGTTATCGGTCACCCATCTGGACTTCCAACAAAAATTGCTGATGGTGCTTATGTAAGAAATAACAGCCAATCAGCTTACTTCTCGGCCAACCTTGATACTTATGGTGGTAACTCTGGTTCAGCAGTATTCAATTCTCGTACAGGTGTTATCGAAGGTATCCTAGTTCGTGGTGAGACTGACTATGCCAGAAATGGATCTTGTACAGTATCTTACAGATGTTCAAATGATGGATGTCGTGGTGAGGATGTTACAAGAATTACAAATGTAGCGGAAATATTGAACTAATAATTTATAATAGAGAATTATTCTTTCAATTATAAAAAAGGTCTTCTTCGGAAGGCCTTTTTTTTTGTGTATATCTTAGTGAACGCATCTATAAAAAATTCAATTAAGTGGCAATAAATGGCTGAAATTCTATAATACTTAAATGAAGTTTTTCGCGTATCTTTCTTTCTTAACTTTTATTTCAAGCTCTTGGTCTATGCCTGGGCTTCTTCAGCGTCCTAAAGTGATTTATGGCGTCGATAACCGCCGCGAAATCTATGAAGCTCCCCAGAAATGGCAAGAGTTGGCGAGATCCACGGTCACATTGGTCCGATCCGATCAGATTGTTCTTAATCAAGATCCGGGGCTTTATGAGCTCTTAGGTCATAATTATAGAAAAGAGAAGAATTTATGTTCAGATGAACCCTATGGTGAGCAACGAATGGTGGCCCATTGTTCAGGATTCCTCGTTGCTCCAGACATTGTGGCAACAGCAGGACATTGTATTAAAGATCAGGATCACTGTAAGCGTTTGGCCTATGTCTTTGATGTACAAAAGTCGAGTGCCCAAGAATATGATTACAAAATTGATAAGGAAAAATTCTACTCTTGTAAGAATTTAATCAAGAAAGTTGAAGATAAGGTAACAAAAATTGATTACGCCTTAATTCGATTAAATAAGAAAGTTACGGATCGTGAACCTTTAAAATTATCACAATCTAAAGGTCCAACTAAAGGTGAAGAGATGGCCGTCATCGGACATCCTTATGGTATCCCAAAGAAGTTTGCTGATGAGGGATATATCTTAGAAAACTCTCATAATGCTTATTTTAAAGTGGATCTCGACACTTATTCCTATAATTCGGGTTCACCCATTTTCAATATTCAAACCATGGAAGTGGAAGGGATTTTAGTTCGTGGGGAAAGCGATTTTGTCTACGATAAGAACGCCCTTTGTTATCGTTCGCGAGTTTGTGATCCTGGAGAGTGTCATGGTGAGGAAGTGAATCGCATTCACTTTTTGACCCCTTATTTATAGAGATATCCAAACTGGCTCCGGCAATTAATGCTCTTTTTTCCCAAAAACAACTACTTAAATTTGGAATAACTTTTGCTACTAGAAATGGGGTAAAATAAAAGAGGTCCTAGGATGGGACCTCAAGTTCTATAGCGGTAATAGAAACTTATTCAAGGAAGAATTTTATGGTGAGAAGGATTCTCTTGGTAACTCTCATGGTTGCTTGGGCCCATAACTCAATGGCCCTTGGTCAAAGAAAACGTTTTATCATTCATTATAAGAAACAAGGCTCTCTTTCTCTTCATTCAAAACAAGCTCGTTCAACTACAGGCCAAGAAATAGTCTCGGCGAATAGTGAAGAAGAGGCCATCGCCCAATTTCCCCTTGGGGCTCATAATATTACAGAGGTTGAAGAAGACTTACTCTTGCAACACTTTGCTGAACCTGGAGATTTTGGCGGACGTGAAGATGATCTCTATTATCAACAGTGGCATTACTTTGATTCCCTTGGAGGAATTGAATTGCCAAGCGTATGGGATTTAACCGTAGGCTCTAGTGATACCGTTGTGGCCGTTGTCGATACAGGAATATTAAATCACCCTGATTTGGCCGGTCGAATTCTTCCTGGGGCGGATCTTATTAGTGATCCCGATATTGCTAATGATGGAGATGGACGTGATCATGATCCGGTTGATTCTGGGGATTGGATTTCTTCAAGTGATTATTGCTTTAATGGTAGAGAAGAAGCTTCTTCGTGGCATGGCACCCATGTCGCTGGTACTATAGCTGCTAATTCGGCCAATGAATTAGGAGTGAGTTCCGTGAATTGGAAGGCCAAAATTCTCCCCATTCGTGTATTGGGTAAGGGTGGTGGTTTTATGTCAGATATCGCTGATGGAATCCGTTGGGCAGCGGGGGGAAGTGTTTCAGGTCTCAAAGATAATCCTCATCCGGCCCATGTGATCAATCTTAGTCTTGGTGGACGAGGAAGATGTTCTCAAACGATTCAAGCGGCCATTAATTTTGCTCGCTCAAAAGGTTCTGTTGTTGTTGTAGCGGCCGGAAATAGTGGCGTAAATATGGATTTTACTCCCTTTGTCCCCGCAAGCTGTAATGGAGTACTCACTGTTGGCGCGGGAAACTTATATGCAGAAAAGAGTTACTACTCTAACTACGGCGAAGATATAGATATCATGGCCCCTGGAGGGGATAGTAATGGAGGTATTTTAAGTTTAGGTAATAATGGTTTTACAGTGGAAGATGCCTTTAGTTTTAAAACCATGATGGGAACAAGTATGGCCGCTCCTCATGTGGCCGGTGTAGCTTCCCTTATTTTGGGAGAAAATCCTGAACTTAATCCTGATCAAGTTGAAGAGATTATCAAAGTGACTTCAAAATATTTTTCTTGTACGCACACCCAAGGTTGTGGCTCTGGTCTTATCGATGCTTTTGCAGCTGTTCAAGAAGCTTTAATTACTGATGGTGAAGGAGCGGTATCGGGTACGGATAATCTTGACTCTGACAATTCGGGCAGTGGCGATTATCGACGAGTTACTTATCAAGAAGAAAGTAGTGGCGGTATTTGTGGAAGTGTGGCCTTCATTGATGGAAATGGAGGGGGTCCCAAGGGGGGACTTGGAGCTCAACTGCTCAGCTTAGCGCTAGGTTTACTATTGGCCTTAAGTTGGACAAGAACTTCTAGGCCTCGTGAGGCATAGTTCTTCCCCTTAGAACTTCCGCAAGATTTCTAAGGGCCATCGTACTCATTTCCGATCTCGTTCTCTTCGTTGCTGATCCGATGTGAGGAAATATAATGGCCCTATCATCTTTTAAGAGTTGATGATCTTTGTCCATGGGCTCAGGGTCGGTAACATCTAATCCTAGAGAGATTATTTTCCCTTCACGTAAGGCCCAAAGTAGGTCCTCTTCCTCATGAATGGCCCCTCTAGCGGTATTAATAAAGACGAGAGGATGCTTAAATTTTTCAATATACGCGCGATTGAACATCTTGTGGGTTTGGTCAGTGAGGGGACAGTGTAAGCTAACTAAATTGACTTCTTTAAAGAATTCTTCCTCTTCAACGATCTGAATAGGAAAATCAAATTCTCTATTTTCAAGACTCTTTCTTTTAAGAGTAAAGATTTTATTGCCCCATAGTTTGTAACATTTTCGAGCAAAGGTTTCTCCAATACGACCCATACCTATAATACCAATGCGAAGATCTCGCGGATCTATTCCATTATATTTTTTTAGTTCAAAGCTTTGCCAATTTCCTTCTTTAACTTCCCGGGTGACGTAAGGGACTTTTCGACAGCACATAAGAAGAAGAGTTAGGGCCGTGTCGGCCGTCGCTTCATTTAAAACGTCAGGAGTATAACCAACGGGGATTCCCAATTCTCTTGCGGCATCGAGATCAATATTATTGTATCCAACTGCATAGTTGCTAATGGCCTTTAAGTGAGAAATTTTTTTTAAGTTTTCTCTATTCATGGGATAACTTAGTAGGCTCACCATCGCCGAGTATTCTTCTTTATTCTTGGCCTCAATGAATTCTTCCAAGCGGCGCTGTCCAACTTGAGGGTAATCTAACTCTATTATCTCCTCAGGTGAGGAAATATCCTGATTAATAAAAGCTTCTACTTTTTCAATTCCTTCAAGAGCTTCGGGAATCCAAATTTTATGAGTCATAGGTTATTACTCCGCGTTAATAATAGAATACAGCTTCAATGGCCACAATATTAGCTATAGATAGGCATCCAAGTGTTACGCTCTAAATATCTTCTCTATTTTATAGAAATTATAAAGATAGTGTAGAGATATTGTTAGGAATTGTCAGAGTAAAGGCCGTGACTTTCCTTAAACAGATTCTTTATACTAACTGCATAAAATGACTAAGGATTCATTCCAACATATTTAAGGGAACGAATATGGAATCCGCAACATATATACTAAGGAGAGTTTATGTTTACTTCTATATCGACTTTTATCAGAAAGTCTTCAGTAGCTTCTTTAATTGCCCTCACAGGCTTTCTAGCTGCTCCTTATTCTCAAGCGGCGACAATTGCTATTATTGATTCTGGAACAGATATGCTCCATAACGATATTTCACCTAAGGCTTGGATCAACCCTGTAGAAATCGCAGGAAATTCAAGAGATGAAGATGGTAACGGATATCAAGATGATATTCATGGTTGGAACTTTGCAGAAGGTAATGCGGAAGTGATCGACTATAGCTACCTTGGAACTCTTACTGAGGATATTCGTCGTTTCTTTCAAATTCAAACCGATGCGATGCTTGGAACCATTACTGAAGAAGATCTTGCTTGGGCAAGAGCTCAACTTCAAGATGAAAACTTTATTAAGCAGATTTCTATTTATGGTAATTTCATGCACGGTACACACGTAGGTGGTATTGCGATTGAAGGTGTTGATGAAGCTAAGCTTTTGGCCGTTAAATTAATTCCTACTGAAGTTAAGCTTCCTGGACAAGAAGACGCTAAGTCTAATGCTGAACAAGATAAGGGCGTTAAGATGTTCCTTCTTAAGCAAGCTCTTGGTGCTTTGGCCAAGCAACAAATGTTACAAATGGAAGAGATTGCTGCTTATGTAGCAGGACATAAGTCTGATGTGGCCAATGGTTCTTTTGGGACAGGTTGGCCTCAAGCTACGACAATTGTAAAAACGATTGCTCAGACAGTTTGGAAAGATATCACGGAAGAAGAAGTTGCAGAAGCAGCTCACCACTTCTTTGCCAAGCTTATTGAGCATGGAGAAATGATGACGGCGGCAGCTCCCAATTCTCTCTTTGTATTTGCTGCTGGTAATGATGGTCTAGATAATGATACTTATCCTGCATCTCCGACAAATCTCCAATCTGACAATGTCATCTCTGTAGCTGCTACTCTTTCTGATGTGGCCATTGCTCCTTTTTCAAACTACGGTAAAACGATGGTTGATGTAGCTGCACCTGGTGTGGCCATTGAGTCTGCTGTTCCTGGAAATAACTATTTAAAGGTTAGTGGACCCTCTCAAGCCGCTCCTTTTGTAGCCCAAGTGGCAACAGCGATGAAATCAATCAACGAGAAACTTACTCCTGGTCAAATGCGTACTCTTATTATGGAGACAGTAGATAAGAAGGCCTTCCTTGCTGATAAAGTAGTAACAGGGGGAATGGTAAATAGAGAGCGTGCAGTAAGAGCTGCTGAATTGGCCCTTACTCATAGCTTAGCTGATGCCATTGCTCAAAGTAAGAAAGAAGTTAAAGCACAAAGATCAACGAAGAAGAATATTTCTCTTGGTAACCTTGTTCCAGATTTAAAAGATTTTGTATTGCCGCTACAAAATTCATTCATTATTAGAAAATAATAATGTGTTTCCCAAAGGTTAGGATGAGTTTATCCAAGTGAATTCAAGGGGAGGGGTTAAACCCTCCCTTTTTTATTTAAGGAGTATTTATGACTTATAAAGTGAATTGGAAATTTCTTAGGACCCTTAGTTTTCTTTTTCTCCTTAGCTCTTCGTTTTCTTCTTTAGCTGATTCGGTAAATCAGCTGGAAAGCGCTCAAGAAAGGGTAAGGAGACAGGCCTACTGTGAAATCAACTCAGGTCATTACGCTCGTTGCGAAGTTTGTAATTTCGAATCCTACCGACCGCTTCTCTGTGAATTATACGTTAGAGGGCAAACCCTCTATGGTTATTGGTTTGAAGGCAAGAAAAAGGCCATGGTAGCTCCAGGCCAGTGTATGTATGGACAGGTCTATGCTCGCAATCCCACGGTTGACCCCTTGGTCACTGCGGACGCTCATGCTTTTTGTAATCCCTAAGTTATTAGTTTTAATGGGATTTTCTACGCATTTGAGGAATTCTATTTAAGTCACGTTTTTGATTATCCGATAAATCTTCTACACATTGAGTGTTAAAGGATGGCCAATGGATAAGTCAAAACTCTTCAGTTTCTATCGTCATGAAATGCATGAGATCCTCATTGAGTGCACCCATAGTGACGAGCTCTATCTTGATGAATTTGAAAATAAGATTAGTGGTCTATGGGCCGCTGCTTATCGCGAAGGACTTGAGGAGGGAGAATTCCATAAGCTATTAGATGAAGTCTTTCCTGGTCATCAAATCGAATTTAATCATCTCTTTAAGAGTGATAAAGTCATTAAGCATGCTGGCTAATGATTGAGTCTCTTATTTCTTAGTTAGAATATAGACTTTTTGCTTGAACTTATCGAGCTCACCAAGGCGAGGACCTTCAGGAACATTCTCCATCGTTTCTTTAAGTTCTATTTTAAAGCTCTTTTCAAAAAGACGATGCACTTCATTGGCATCTACATTGAAAGGAGGTCCCTCCATTTTTTCTTGGTCGTATTCAAAGGTAATGAGAAGATATTGTCCTCCGGTTGGCAGGACATTCTCTATAACTTCACTATAACGTGTTCGCATTTCATGAGGTAAGGCCACTAGGGCCGCACGATCATAAATATAGTCGTATTGATCTCCTGAATTTAATTTAAAGAAATCACCTTGGCTAATGATGAGATTTTCATGAGTGAAGTGGGTGAAGTCTTGATCTTGAGTTTCTTTTGGGCGATCAAAATTATTTTCAATAAAGAAAGAATCTATGGCCTTACGACTAAGCTCGACTCCATGAACATAGAGATTCATATTGAGAAGCCATAGCATATCCTTTGTTTTGCCACATAGAGGGACGAGAACTTTTTGTCCATTTTGAGGGGAGAGTTCCGGAAAGTATTGGAGAAGCTTTTCATGATAGTCCTCTCTATGAAATCCAATTTTATTTTCTTGCCAGCGATTGAGCCAAAAATCTGCTTCCACTCTTTATTCCTTGATTGAATTTTTTTGCCCGTTCATTGTCACTAATCCTTTTAGTTTTGTGAATATGTTAAAAGCTCTACATGTGAGACCTGTTGAAATTTGGGGGTCGTAACTTAATTGCTATTTTATTAGAGATCTACTAAAAATTAAGATAATTATTTATTATTCTATTAAGTATGTCGATAGATTGTTACTATGGTAAAAACCCATCGAGGAGGAATTATGTGTGGGATTATTGCTTTCTATCAAAAGAGTCCATTAAAGTTAGAATCACAAAAATCGATCATCGAGAGTTCTCTCAAAAAAATGTCCCACCGTGGTCCCGATGAGTCTCATATCTATCAAAGTTCCGACTTCTCTAAAGGTCTTGGACATACTCGCTTGAGTATCATTGATCCTAGCTTTGGAGCCCAGCCTTTTCTCTGGGAAGACTTGCAGTGGATTCATAATGGCGAGATTTATAATCATGCCCATTTTAGGGAAGAAGAATTTAAATCCCTCTTTGATCAAAGTGATTTATCTTTAAGTGATTCAGCAATTATTGGCCCACTTTATAAGAAGTATGGAACTGACTTTGTCTCTAAACTTGATGGCGTCTTCTCTATCGTTATTTTAGATGGAGATAAGATTATTGCAGCAAGGGATCCTCTAGGAGTTAAGCCTCTATTCTATGGGTTTGATGACGAAGAACGTATGTGGTTTGCCAGTGAAATGAAGGCCTTGAGTTCTCATTGTCGTGAAATTCATACTTTTCCTCCAGGCACGCTCTATACCAGTGATGAAGGTTTTATTCGTTATTATGAACCGCAATGGTTTGAATCAAAGGAAGCGTTAGGGCCATTTACATTGCAAGATAAAGATCAAATTAAGGAGCTTTTAAGAGATAAACTAGTCACTGCGACAAAGAAGCGATTGATGACAGATGTTCCACTAGGTGCTCTTTTAAGTGGAGGTTTGGATAGTTCCTTAGTAGCTGCTATTGCAGCTCGTGAGTTGAAAAAAACAGGTAAACGACTCACGACTTTTTCCGTAGGATTAAAAGCGGGAACTCATGATCTTTTAAGTGCTGCTAAAGTGGCCGAGTTTATTGGATCTGATCATAAGGAAATTATCTTTGATGTAGAAGAAGGGATCTCTCTTTTACGAACTATGATTACCCTCTTAGAAACCTTTGATGTGACAACGATTAGGGCGTCAACTCCTATGTTCATTATGTCTAAAGTCATTAGGGATTTAGGTTATAAAGTAGTCCTCTCTGGTGAAGGAGCTGATGAAATATTTGGCGGCTATCTCTACTTCTCTCATGCACCGAGTGCTGATGAGTTCCAAAAAGAATGTGTAAGAAGAATCAAGAGATTGCATACCTCTGATCTCTTACGTGCTGACCGCTCTACTATGGGTGCCTCTGTAGAGGCCAGAGTTCCTTTTCTCGATAAGGCGTTCTTGGATGTGGCCATGTCTATTGATCCATCTTTGAAAATGATTAGAAGAGAAGAGGGAAGGTGTGAAAAGTGGATTCTTCGTTCAAGCTTTAGTGAAGAGTCTCTTATTCCCGATGAAATCCTCTGGAGGCAGAAAGAGCAATTTAGTGATGGAGTAGGTTATAGTTGGGTCGATGGACTTAAGGAATATGCAGAATCTATTATCAGTGATGCTGATTTTTCCAAGAGAGAAGAGCTCTTTCCTTATCTAACTCCCACTACTAAAGAAGCTTTTCTCTATCGAAAAATCTTTAGCGAAGTTCATCCTCATGGAGATATTGCCAAACAGGCCAAGCGCTGGATACCTAAGTGGCAAGACTATGATGTCGATCCCAGTGGTAGGGCAAATGACTCCCATACCAGTACTTATCATCCCTTAGAGAAATTAGAGGCCTAAAAGAATCAATAATCAGTCTAATTTTGTCTTAGCTGGGAATGCACCCCATCCTCAGTTAAGATAAAATTTCAATTAGGCCTGTCTCTCCATCAAAGCGAATTCTATCTCCAGTCTTTAATCTCTTGGTGAGATTCTTAATCGAGACAATTGTCGGTAACCCCATTTCTCTGGCAACAACGGCCGAGTGAGAAAGAAGTCCTCCTCTTTCAACGAGTAGACCCTTCGCCGATGGATAGAGTGGAATCCAACCAGGATCGGTTCTATAGGTTACTAAAATTTGATCATTTAATTCCATATCATCTTCAGGACCCATAATCACTTTTACTTCACCTTCGATAATACCCGGAGAGCAACCGAGACCTTTGAGTTGATTTTCGGCCAAGTCGGATTCATCTATCTCTACTGGATCAGGGAAGTGTTTATTTCTATAATAGACCAGCCCTCTTGTATGAAAGCGACTATCAGGTGCTTCAGCCTGTTCGAAACGTGCATATTCATTCTTTCTGGCCTGAATGATTTCTCTAAGGTTATGGGTAGTGGTTGTCCCTTCAAATAGACCTTCAAACTCTTCTATCGTGAGATAGAAAATATCTTTTGAACAGTCTATTTGTCCGGCTATCGTTAGCTTATCACCGATGGTGTAGTACATCTTACGAACCACTCCATAAATACGTGTTCGACAAAATCGAGTATTCTCACGATTCATAACTGCTTTTCGTGTGTGTTTAAGGGCCCAGTGAAAAACGAGGGATTTAAATCCACGTAAATTCTTGTCGAGTTCTTTTTCTGCATTTTCTCTTATTTCTTTCTCACGTTTTTCATATTGTTCGAGATCTGTTTGATCAGCGTTGATAAGGTTTTTGAGAAAGACAAAGAGTTGAGTGGGATCCCGATGCAGATCAATTTGTTCTAGCTTCATTTCACTCATACAGCGAAATCCATACTTATCAATATAATCTAAGACATCAGTGTAGATTTCTTGAAAGGGACTTCTTGCAAGGGCCTCCATTAAGTCTTCTTTTGGTGTCTTTAAGACAAGTTCTTTGAGCTTTTGATCTCTGGATACTTTTCCCGCTAAGACAATAAGCCTCTTAGTGGGCTCAGCACTTTCAAGATTCCCATTTCCTGAGAGAAGATCATTAAAGAAATTATCACCTAGATGGGCCAACCATTTCTGACCTAGTGTTTTATAGATACCAAAGTGGACCATACATAAGAAGTCATTAATAATTGGAGCATGCCACTTCCAAAGTAAGTCCTTTTCAAGTTTTCTATAATGAGTATAGATCTCATCTGCTCGCATACTTGAATAATCTAATTTACGATAGTGATTATAATGTTTATTGAAGACTCTTAGGTATTCATCCACTATATTTTGTATATTTAAATGAAAGTAAAAGAATTTAAAACCAGTAATAATTTTTTTGAAACGTGCCCCTAATGTATTTTGATATTCAGGTGGTCGTATACGTTGTGCAATTTCATCGGCTAAGCTTTGATCTGTCCCCATCATCGTTTCCATAAATTTTCTATTAAATTTATATCCAGGTAAGATATTGGTGAGCTTGTACCAGTTAAGAAGATTGTAATAGACACGTCCATAGAATATCCCAAGCATATTCTTTAAGAAATCATCCATTTTTCTAATTTGACCACCTGGCACCATAAGGATTTCGCAAAATTGAACATAGACTTGATGGTAGACATAGCGGGCAAAACCAAAGGTTAGTGGAAGAGTAAGACCTCCATAACTTTCTACAATATTGGAATTATCCCAAATAAAGAGTCTACCCTGGGCACTATAGGTTTCGGTCGTAATAGGACGGGTTTGAAGAAGATAGAGCTTTCCTTGATAGAAGGCCCACTCTATATCTTGAGGATCTTGATAAATATCTTCTAGTGTGATTGCCATCTCAATGAGTTCTTTGATCATCTCTTCATTGAGAGTTTCTTTTTCACCTTCTTCTTTAGAAAGAGGAGCTATGGATATCTGACCAGCATGAGGATCTTTGATGAATATCTCGTTTTGAGGATTTATTTCTTTTGAAATAATTTGATAACTTCCTTTTTCAACATGATAGGAATCACCTTCAAGATGACCACTCACTAAACCTTCTCCAACACCAAATACAGAGTTGATGACAGCGACCTCTGGACTTTTCGATATAGGATCGGCACTAAAGAGTACGCCAGCGACTTCAGCAAAAATCATCTCTTGTAGGACAACGGCAACTGAAATTTTTTGCATTTCCAGCTTATTTTGAAAGCGATAAAAGAGGGAGCGCTCTGAGAAGCCGGATGCCCAACACTTTCTTACAGACTCTAGGGTATCCTTTTTATTTTCGATGAAGAGAAAACTTGAGAGTTGTCCCGCGAAACTATGTCCACCTCCGTCTTCATCGAGTGCACTTGATCTAACGGATAGACAATCCTTATTCAGTTTATCATAAGCGCCTTCGATAAAATCTTTTATAGACGATGCCTTTTCCCAAGATGCCTCTAAGATTAATCGTTCTATTTTTTGCGAAACCTCAAGGAAATTGGGTTTGAGATCAGTTTCAACCAAAGAGAGAAGGAGTGAATCTATCTCTTGTGAAATTCCTACTTGTTCACAGTAAAGAGAAAATGCATCAGGAGGAATAACATTGAATTCAGGAACATTGAGACCCTTATTGGCCATTTTATATAAATTGAGACCTTTTCCACCGGCCTTAGCATGGGCGTAATTTAAGGTTGATTCTTTAGTGATTAAAAACATAATTAATTCCTTTATATAGGAAGACTAAATCGGGCATCAGTTAAGGGCCGCTTTAGCGAGAAAGAATAAAATAATGACATAATTTAAAAGTATAAAAACTGTGCTGTAATTACGATAGAGATTTGCGGTAACACTCTTTTTAAGAAGTAAGTAGAGTAGGGATACCAGAAGTAGGATGGCCACAGGTATTCTAAATATCATTAGAAAGAGAGGATCTTTAAAGAATTCGATCTTGTGGATTAGCCATTGGATTAAAGATGCATGAATAAGAACGAGTAAAGTTGCACCTGGACGTGTCCATACTTTTGAATAACTTTCGACTTGGTCTCTTTCTTCAAAAGGCTGATACATTTTTCTTCCCAATTCAAAAATATTAAAGAGAAGCCAACTCATTAGAGAAAAGAAGATATATTCGCCATCTAAGTTCCAAATAAAAGATTGGGTAAAGGCGCTAAAAATCGCTAATGATAGAAAGAAGGTTACAATGGTATGGGAGGTCGCATACGTAGTTAAATGGGGTCTAATATATTTACCAATAAAGAATTCTTTATACATGAGTAGGCTATAAGCAATGGCGAGAAGGATAGAGCTAAAGGCCTCTATTCCTGCACCGTAAAAGAGGATGCTCTCAAGCATTATTCTCTTCTCTATTCCTTCCTTTAATTCATCTCTTGTAACGAGTCCACGCGGAAGGGGGCGATCTGGGTTTTGAATAAGGTCTACTTCATAGTCTTTTATTTCGTCATAGAGTCGTAATTTAACAAAGAATATAATTGATCCTAAAATGACAGCAAAGAGAAGATGGGTCTCAATTACTAAATCGGATTTGATATAGACCAATCCATAGTGGGCCAATACGAATAGGGTGATCATAAATGAACTACCGATAAGGCCAAATCGTTCCTTCATAAAAATGAAGTAACGTCTTAATTCATCTAATCTATTTCTCTTATATTGTGTTGAATCCATTTATAGGAGACCCTCTTCTTTAAGTGATTCTCTCAATTTCTTATATTCTACCTTCGAGTGATGACGGGCATCCATGGGAATAGAGTGATAGGAAATAAGATGATCAACAATAATTCCATTATAGTCGAGAAGCTCTCTGACTTCTTTGAGTGCTTCAGCGGTTTTATTTTCATTTTCTGCAATACTTTTATCAAATTCACAGACGGCGACTGTTTTTTCGCCCAGAGTTTCGTCTTGAATTCCTAAATACGCAGCACGTTTAATTTTGGTACTCTTATTCATGACAAATTCAGCTCGCACTGGAAATATATACGAACCGGCACGATTGATGGCATTGTGAACTCGTCCCACTAACCAGAGATCACCCTTTTCATCTAATCTTCCTAGGTCTCCTGTTCGATGCCATATCTTCCCTTGGTGATCCCTAATTTTAGTTTTAAGAGTTGCTTCTGGATTGTTGTAATAGCGTTCGCAAACATGTTCACCTGAGACAAGGATTTCTCCTACATGACCCTTGGGAACTTCTATTTTGCTCCATTCGCTATCTTCTTTAATTTCTAGTGATTCTTTAATGATGTGGATAAATTTTACTTCAAGGCCTTCATCAAAACGACCGACATTGACCCCATCACTGACATATTTTGGATCCTTATCTTGAGGATCTTCTCTTAGCATTTGTTCTGCTTCAATATGGGCCATAGGCTCAACTTCAGTTGACCCATAGAGGACAAGAATTTCGGCAGAAGGAGCCACTTTCTTCATGGAAGCAATATCATCTCTCCCAACAGGAGCACCGCCTGTTACAATTCTTTTCATCTCATCTAATGTAATCTCATTGTCGAGGCAATAATTATAAAGGGTTCGAAAGAGACTGGGACTTAATGTCGTACAAGTGGTTTTAGTTTGTTTAAATTGTTCTAAAATAATTTTAGCATCGTCCTCAGAAGGAGTTCCCACATCAAAAGCGGGAATCACTGTTGTTACTCCTGCTGCTAAATTATTCAAACTGAAGATGGGAAACGCAGGAAGATCGGCATCGCCTTTTTCATAGGGGAGATGACGATTAAGGGCGTAGTGTTGAGAGGCCAAAAAACGGTGGCTGCGATCTGCTCCCTTTGGTGTACCTGATGAGCCCGTTGTAAAAGTAATTAATGCGGTATGCTCACTTTCTACTGGTGTCGCTTGCGCATAATCATCGGTGAGCATAAGCTCTTCTAGCGTGATCGTATATTTTTTTTTCATGAGCTGCCGCTACAATTCGTATGGGAATTTCTTTAATCTGGGGAATATTATCGAGATAATCAAAGGCCCTTTCCACTGAAATAATCGCCTTGGGTTTTACAACATCTACTGCTACACCCATTTGATCCCTTCGCGCCCAGCTATCTAGGAAAACAGCAATGGCCCCAATCTTTTGGACAGCAAACATTGCTGAATAGAGATAGAGACTCATTGGGATAAAGATAATAATTCGATCTCCTTTTTCTATTCCCTGCGCTTTTAAACCGGCTGCAATTTTTCCTACTAAATAGTCGAGATCTTCCACACTGATAGAGCTATGGGGAAGTAGAGGTAGCTCTTTATTCTTCCACATTTCTAAATGAGTAGGATGGGCCCAAGAAAGAATCGAAGTTTTTCTATTCTTCTTGAGATGCTGATACATAAACGCACTTACATTATTCAGTTTATGATTCCCTTCATATTTACCAAAGGGGGTTTCAGGGTTGAGATAATCGTATTCATCTTCTTCCTTCTTTTGAAGCTCTCTCACTTTTGCACCGATGAAAACTTTTTTGATTTCACTCCTACAAAAGTCGGCGAGATTTTCTATCACCTTTGCTGTCTGAGTGTAGGAAAGAGCGTGCCCTCCTTGGATTTCACAGAGCTGGGCCATGGGAAGACGGTCTACCAAAGGCTTGATTTGTTCGGCATAGCTTGAAGTTTGGTCTTCTTTACCCCAAAGAATGAGTATGGGAATTTTTCTTTCCTTTAGTTGGTTAATATATCCTAATACTTCAGTATCACGATCTTTCTTTTCCCATAGGGAGGCCTGTAGAAGTTTGGCATTCTTTAAGTTTTCACCGTATTTAAGATAACCTTCAGTGGGAGCATCGGGATAAGATGACTTGATTAAGAAGTCATCTATGGCCTCAGGCGCTTTCTTCTCTAGGATTTTTCTCCCAATTCCGGGAGCTACCGCTATAAGCTTCTTGAGTAGTGATGTTTTTGTATTGTGTACATAGGGCGAGATGAGAACGAGTGCTTTAATCTCTTCATTCTTAGCCGCTACTTTTAAGGCATCTATACATCCATAGGAGTATCCCATTGCGATGGGAAATTCATTCTTTGCATGGGTAATTTCAGGCATACTCTGTGTATAGCGAATGAATCCTTTCCATTTGGCCTGGATGAAAATCATCTCAATAGGATAAAAGTCATAGGGAGTTCCTGGTGAACCGTGAAATGTATAAAACGTAGGTGTTATCATAAAGTGATACCTTCTTTGATTAAGGATCTAATTTTCTTGTAATTTGGATTTTTTGTGTAAACTATATCGGTAGATTCCTCAGAAAATTCCAGTGGTTTTGGGAGTTTTCCGCCTAGGGAAATCTCATTTAGAAGAGAGTTTAAGTCTATTATTTCCTTTTCAATGGTTCGTTCCAAATACTCTTGATAACTTATTCTTTCTCCTCTCTCTCTCTTATAGACAGGAGTTACTTTGAAAACCTCGCCATCATCTATCTTCTTTACCATTTTATGGATGCTGTATCCTGCAGGCCTATATTCACTCAATGCATAGAGATCGCAGAATGTTCCGCGATAAGAGGGAAGAATTCCGTGATGAATATTAATACAGCCTAGGCGAGGGGCCTCTAAAATTTTCTTCTTGTAGATACAGCGAGTTCTTAAATTGATAATGAGATCAATATGATTATCTCTTACCCAGTTAATGGCCTCTGAAGTATTCATGGATTCCCATTTGAAATGGGAACAGTGAAACCTAGCGCATAATTGATCTCTTTTCCTAAAGAGTTTCTCTCTGCTTATATTCTTTAGAATTTGCGAGGCCATTTCCCACATACCGGCAAAGGGCATTTTCATAAGGGGATGGAGGAGTTTTTTATCGAGGGTTTTAAGGGAAACCACGGCCTCCACTTTATAATCCGCAGACCCTACCTGTAATAGTCCTTCAATTAGACGGTCGTAATTATCAGGCATATAATTAATTTCACTTGTAACAAGTAATACTTTCAATAGCTTAGCTCCTTTTAATTCGTAAAATCTATTTTAAGGGCCAGATGTCATATTTCCTACAGGTGGGCGTAATCTTTACGGCCTTGCCCAAAAAACGAACAAATAAAAGTAAACTTAATCCTGTTAGTTAAATTTAGTTGGGAAGTATCATGCAAGAAATCGCTGTTTATCTAAATTCACGTGCTGGAAAAGCGGATGCAGGAGTCTGGGAAAAAGAGATCCTCCGCTGTCTTTTTAGAAGTTCGGTTACCTTTAGAAGACCGGATTCTATAGATGAACTACGAGATAATCTTGAATTTGATATCAAAAGAAGAGTCGATAGTATTATCTCCGTTGGAGGTGATGGTACGGCCAATACTCTGATTCAAAAATTAGCTGGTGAAAATATAGGACTCCTCGTTATTCCCGGGGGAACGGCCAATGATCTTGCAGCTGAACTGGGAACGAAGCATTCGATTCGACATGCACTTTCCCAGATTAGGGCCCGGCAAACAAAGAAAATCGATCTTATTTCCGTTAATGGACAATTGATGGCTACGAATGGGGGGATTGGATTTGGTGGTCGTGTTGCCAATCAAATCAATGAAATGAGAAAGAAAATACCTCTCTTTAAAACTTTCATGAAGTATTCAGGCCGAAGTGTTTATTCTTTCTTTGCTGCAACTGAATTACTCGATCCTCGATTTAATCGCTATAAATTTAAAATTGAATCCAAGGAGTTCTCCGGTATTGTCGAAGGACCCGCCCTTTTAATCAATAACCAAAAGGTTCTTGGTGGGGGATTTACCGTTGCTCCTGGAGCTGATAACTCTGATGGAAAAATGAATATTAGCCTCTTTAAGCATCGTTCACGTGCTCAAGTACTTCAGTGCTTATGGTCCATGTCAAAGGGATCAGATATGAGTCAAGATCCGCATTTTCTATCTTTTGAAACAGATGCTCTTAAAGTAGAACTTTTGGAGTCGAGCGAGAAGGACGTCAATTTCTTTGGGGATGGGGAAGTCTTTCACCAATCCTGCCGAAGCTGGGATATTAAAATTCTCCCTAAATCATTGCTCGTTTATTGTATGGAAAAAGAAAGTTCATTTTTGTCTTATTGTTCTCAAGTTACTCTCACTCAATAACGAAGAGTAATACTCTATGATTACACTTGTTACAGGAATTACCGGTCTGATCGGTAGCGAATATTTAAAAATCATTATGGCGTCCTCTTCTGCAAAGAAAGAGCGCTATATTCTGCTTATTCGTGAGCGCCATGAAGAGTATTACAAAGATCTCATTGAAAATCATCAATGGGATCATATTGAATATAGAATAGGGGATCTTCTCTCTCCAGATATTTTTACAGCTCATTCAAAGCAAGATGGCCTAGAAGAAGATCTGGGGAAGATCGATCGAATTGTTCATCTCGCCGCTTTATACGATCTTAAAGCTCCTTATTCTAAACTCTTTAAGGTCAACGTCGTCGGCACTCAGAATCTTCTTTTTTTAGCCGCGCGAATGAAGTCTTTGAAAGAGGTATTCTTTGCAAGTACAATTGCGGTTGCAGGTAATTGGCAAGGGATCTTTAGTGAAGCTGATTTTGATCTTGGGCAGGAGTTCCCGGATGCTTATTCTCAATCAAAATTTGAATCAGAAAAATTGGTCAGAGACTTCGCTTATAAACGACCTCAAGTAAGAGTTACGATTGCTCGTTTTGGAATTGTCGTTGGCCATTCTCAAACGGGGCACATGTCGAGGATGGATGGACCTTATTTCTTACTCAAGCATTTGACTCTGTTAAAGAAGCAAAGAGATATCGTTAACCAATTACCTTTTATCTATTTTCCTTATCAAGAAACTTCTGAGATTCCTATCGTCCCCGTTGATTTTGCAGCAAGTGTAATAAATGGGCTCAAAAATCAAAAGAAACATAAGAAAGAAAAGAAAGACATAGATCAACCCTCGCTAAGAGTGCTTCATATCATTGCCAAGCATCCCCCGACCCATAAGAGGCTCATGGATGACTTCCTTAGAATAATGGGAATAGAACTTGAGGTGAGGGCATTACCTGTGAATAATCCTCTTTTTAACTCCTTTCTTCTTCCTTTAACGAAGAAGATCCTTAAGAAGTTTTCGATCCCTGAATCTTTGGCCGACTATATGACTTCTAAAGGAAGAGTGACTTCCCATCTCCTAGAAGGTGAACTAAAGAAAAGTATAGAGATTCCTCAATATAGTGAATTTTCTGATACAATATTGGAATATTCACTAAAGCATTTCAAGCATTGAAAAGAAAGATTGAATGAAACATATAATCTCCCTTTCCTATTCAAGTTACGGCACAAGCGGTGACGAAATTTATGACTTTGATGGTGAAGAAATACGTATCTCTCAATATAACTTGGGATTCAATTTTGAATTGGCGGCTTCTCTCATTAAAGAATACGATGGGCGAGTGGATGCTTTTTCTTTAAATGGTATTCCTCCCATTATTAATTCCAAAGAAATTACCTTCATGCATCCAGAGATTCAAAAATTGGCCTCCTATGCGAAGGTAACTCCATTATTTGATGGGAGCTTAATTAAGAAAACTTATCTTCCTTGGGCCTTAAGAAAATTTCATTATAAGAATCCTAAATTCTTTGCTTCCAAGAAGATCAGTATTTATTCGGGAGCTTTCAATTATTCTCTCTTAGATGATCTCACTTCATTTGGTTCAAAAATTAAATTGGGTGATCCTTACTTCTATTTGGGAGTTCCTAAGCTTCTGCGTTCCAAAGGTCAGTTAACTCGCTTTGCAAAATTCTTAACTCCAGTATTCAAGAAAATGAAGATTAAGCATTCTAAATTGGGAAGATTCACAGACCTGCCCAATAGTTTTAAGCCTTTTCTCTATTCTGATTACTTTATGGGAAATGCGAGCACCTTTCATCTCTTGGATCTCTCCCATTTAGAGGGAAAAACCGTTATCGTTGATTTTTTGAGTGCTAGTCTAGAAGAGAAATTTAAAGCAGTAGGCGTTGAGAATTGTCTCGTTTGTATGCCAAAACTTATGGAGCATGAGCACTTAAGTTTTTCGCTAATTGAAGCACTCATCTACAGCTGCTACTCGGATGATGATAGGTTAACAGATCAAATTATCATTGGGTGGATGGAGTCTCGTGAGAGAAAAGATGAACTTGTTCATTTAATTGATCTCAAAAAATGCAATAGAGAAAAGAATCGTGATTCTTTATTGTCTAGTAAGGCTGAAGGAACCACCAAATTTGCTTTCATTGTTCATCCTTTGAGTAAGAAACATCTCTTTCGACATCCTCTTTTAAAACCTCTTCTTCCAATATCTAGACCTTTGCTTCCTATCGCAGAAGAAGTGATCAGCGCTTTTCCTGGTTTTTACTGGGGAAAAATGAAAGGTATTCGTTCAGAAAAAAATGGTAGGGAAGTGGAAGGCCTCATCTATATGATGACGGAGACCCCTAAGAAGTTAATGGAAAAGGATGTGGATAAAGTTTATAGAAGACTTATTCGCTTTTGTTATCAGGCCCATGATAAGGGCGCCAAAATTATTGGACTTGGAGCTTATACTAAAATTGTCGGCGATGCAGGAGTAAGTGTTAATGAACGATCTCCGATCCCTGTGACCACGGGAAATAGTTTAAGTGCCTGTGCCACCCTATGGGCGGCCAAGTTTGCACTAGAGCGTTTAAATCTGGTCGATAAAGTCGATGGTCGTTATAAAGGCCGTGTTATGGTGGTAGGAGCAACAGGGAGTATTGGTGCCGTTAGTGCAAAGATTCTTGCCCAAAATTGGGATGAGATTGTTCTCGTTGCCCCTAGGGCCTATATAATTTTAGAATTGAAAGAAGAAATAGAGGAGATTGATTCCGAGGTAAAGATTCACGTATCAACGGATCCCGATGATTATAGTAGCAGTTGTGATTTGATCATTACCACAACGAGTGCTCAAGGTAAGAAAATTCTCGACATTGATAAGGTGAAATCTGGTGCCATCATTTGTGATGTCTCTCGTCCTTTTGATATTTCAGAGGAAGATGCTCTTTCTCGACCTGATGTTATGGTCATTGCCTCCGGTGAGGTTATGCTTCCGGGTCCTGTTGATTTTAAAGTGGATCTTGGGCTCGAAGGAAATATTGTCTACGCTTGTTTAGCGGAAACGGCCCTTCTGGCCATGGATGGAACCTTTGAGAGCTTCACCCTTTCTCGCGTGATCTCTTATGAGAAGGTACTTGAAATTGACCGTATGGCCTCTGAACATGGTGTAAAACTCAGTTGTATTATGGGGCATAATGGCTTTATTGGTGATGATGAATTTGACTTATGCCGTGAGCATGTAAAGAGAAAACTAGAGGTAAAATAGGAGTTTACTTTGACTAAGAAATATTTCGGACAGCTAAATTATACTCTCGGAAATGAGGATACCTCTGTTGATCTTGAGATCATCAAGAAGTTAGATTCTAAGAATGTCTTTTCTATCGCAGGGTGTGGTTCAAGGGCCTTACCCTTACTGGAGCAATGTGAATCTCTGGTATTAAATGACGTCGGCCCCTATCAATTAGCTCTTTCGCGCTTGAGGGCCAGTCTCTATAAGAATTCAGATCTAGATTTCCAAGACTTCCTCTTATTCTTTGATTATGCTCCCTATCACGCCCAAGATAACTCAAGAAGAAGAAAGGAAATCTTTTATCAATTAGAGCTGGAAGAAAGTGATAAAGAATTCTTCTATGGGGTATTTTCTGAAATTAAATGGCAATCCCTTCTCTATTACGGCCGTTGGGAAAGAACCTTTCAAACTCTAAGTAAGGCCTTGAGAGTTATTTTAAAGAAGGATCATGATCGTATTTTTGATTTTCATGATCTTGATGAACAAAGAGAATTCTTCTATGACAAGTTTTCCAATCTCAATTGGAAGGCCCTTCTCTTTCTTTTAGGAAATAAATCGGTCTTTAATGCCTTACTCTATAAGGGAGATTTTATAGTAAAGAATTATCCCGAATCTCACTTTGATTACTATAAGAAGAGTTTTGAGAATTTATTCACTCACTCTCTAGCTCGTGAGAGCTTCTTTGCCCATCTCTGTTTCTATGGAAAGATAACTCATTCAGACGGTAATCCTATTGAAGCGTGGGAGTCAAATTACTTGAAAGTGAAAGAGCGAATTCAATCAAGTGAGTCATGCTATGAGATGGTTCAAGGAAATATGGTGGAATTGTTAAATTCACCTCTCTATGAAAATCAATTTGATTATCTCTCTCTATCTGATGTTCCTAGCTACTTCTCTGGAAAAGTAGAAAAAGAATTTCTACAAGATATGGCTCCTTCAGTACGTAAGGGGGGAGTCATTTGTATGCGCCATTATTTAAGAAAACCAGACTGTGATCGTTCCGGCTTTGAAGAGATCACTTCTGAATTTTCTGATCTTTGTTTAACTGAGAAAGTCGGTGTTTATCGATTTGAAATCCTAAGAAAATTATAGGGAGCAAGGCTCCCTATATATACATTAGGATTAGTCTTCACTGTCTTGATTTCTTTCGCCTCTTTGACCACCTTGTCCTCTAGGACCACACTCTGGCATTTCAATCCCCTTGGCGGAAAGACAGCTTTTCATGGCCTCTCTCTCTTCTTCTGAGGGACGTTGCCCTCTTTCAGGTCTTTGGGTTCCCAATTCTTCATGACAGGCCTCCATAGCTTCTCGGAATCCTTCTTGTTGCGCTCCTCCACCTCTGTGAGCGTAGGCCGAGCTTAGAGTTAAAAGAAGGAAACTTGTAAAAATAAGGGTTTTCATATTTTCTCCGCTTGCTACTAGAGAACATTAGGTCCTCTTTTCTTATGGGTAGTTTAGGGAGGAATTGTTAAAGCATTGTGGAAAATAAAAAAAAGGCCCACTTTGGAGAGTGGGCCTTCAATTTCAACGATTTGGAGTCTTGCTCCCTAGCTTCCGCACATGACGCAATCATCGGGATTTTCGATGGAGCATACCATTTGTGCTTCGGCTTCTTCTTTTGCTGGTTTAGCTTTTGAATTGTTTTTTACGGTAAATTGAACTGCATTTACTGCTGCACGTGTTCTCAGATAGTACATCCCTGTCTTAAGACCTTTCTTCCATGCATAGAAGTGCATAGAAGAGATCTTTCCAAAGTTAGGATCTTGCATATGGACGTTCATACTTTGTGATTGATCAATATAAGCTCCACGAGCTGCTGCGTGATCAATAACGGAACGCTGAGAAATTTCCCAAACTGTTTTGTATAGGGCCTTGAGATCCTCTGGAATACGCTCAATACCTTGAATTGAACCATTGCTGGCAATGATTTCATTTCTCATTTCATCATCCCATAGGTCGCGATCAATAAGATCTTGAACAAGGTATTTATTTACAACGGCAAATTCTCCAGAAAGAACACGTCTTACATAAATATTCGATGTGATCGGCTCAAAACATTCGTTATTTCCAAGGATTTGTGATGTGGAAGCTGTTGGCATAGGAGCAACGAGTAGAGAGTTTCTTACTCCGTGCTCAGCGATTTCACTTCTCAGTGAATTCCAGTCCCAACGACCACTTCTAGGTTTTACTCCCCAAAGATCAAATTGCATTTGACCTTGGCTCATTGGACTTCCCTCGTGAGTTTCGTAAGCTCCTTCTTTCTTAGCAAGATCCTTTGAAGCGGTAGCCGCTGCAAAGTAGATCGTCTCAAAAATATCTTCGTCAAGCTGAAGAGCTTCTTCACTTTCAAATGGATATCTCATGAGAAAGAATGTATCCGCTAGACCTTGTACTCCAAGACCAATCGGACGATGTCTCATATTTGAGTTTCTTGCCTCAGGTACTGGATAGAAATTGATATCGATAATACGATTCAAGTTTAGAGTCATACGATAGACAACATCATAGAGAGCATCAAAATCGTAGCTCGACTTTCCATTTTCCACTTTTACAAAACGATTTAAGGCCACAGATGCAAGGTTACAAACGGCCACTTCATCTGGTGATGTATATTCCATAATCTCTGTACAGAGGTTAGAAGATTTAATCGTTCCAAGATTCTTTTGATTTGATTTCTCGTTAGCTGCATCTTTATAGAGCATATAAGGAGAGCCCGTTTCTACTTGGGATTCAAGAATAGCAAACCATACGTCTTGTGCACGTACCGTTTTCATGGCCTTTCCTTCATTTTCGTAGCGCGTATACAGGGCCTCGAATTCAGCACCATAAGTGTCGGCGAGACCGGGACACTCATGAGGACAGAAGAGTGACCACATTCCATCAGCTTCTACTCTCTTCATGAAGAGATCAGGTGTCCACATGGCGTAGAAGAGGTCGCGTCCACGGTTTTCGTCTTTACCAGTGTTCTTCTTCATTTCAAGAAAATCGAAGATATCTGCATGCCATGGCTCGAGATAAATAGCGAAAGCACCCTTACGTTTACCCCCACCTTGATCAACGTAGCGAGCGGTATCGTTAAATACTTTAAGCATGGGAACGATACCATTTGAAGTTCCATTTGTTCCTTTAATAGCAGAACCTTTGGCCCTGATATTATGAATAGAAAGCCCAATTCCACCAGCACTTTGTGAGATAAGAGCGGTCTGACGAAGAGTATCGTAGATACCTTCAATAGAGTCGTCTTTCATAGTGAGAAGGAAACAACTTGAAAGTTGTGGACGTCCTGTTCCCGAATTAAAGAGAGTAGGAGAGGCATGAGTGAAGAGTTTCTCACTCATTAGATTATAAGTTTCAATAGCAGCTTCCATATTATTCATATGAATACCTACTGATACTCTCATGAGCATTTGACCAGGACGTTCTACGATTTGTCCGTCCATTCTTAGAAGGTAAGAGCGCTCTAGAGTTTTGAATCCAAAGTAGTCGTAATTGAAATCACGAGAATCATCTACGGCCTTATCGAGCATTTCGGCGTTGGCCATAACTGTATCGTGGAGTTCTTTGGAAACGAGAGGAGCATGTTCCCCTGTTTTTTCATTTACGTAGTTGTACATTTCTTTGATATTTTCAGAGAAACAACCACGAGTTTCTTTGTGTAGGTTACTTACTGAAATACGACCAGCAAGCTTTGAGTAGTCTGGGTGTTTTGTGGATAGGTAAGCCGCTGTTTCGCCAGCGAGCTTATCGAGTTCACGAGTTGTAATCCCATCGTAAATTCCTTCGATTACTTTTTGAGCAATGGCCGAAGGGTCTACGCGGTCTGATAAGTCCTTGGCCAACATTTCAATTCTGGCCGTGATTTTGTCAAATTTGATGGGCTCTTTCTGCCCACTTCTTGTCATTACGTACATGTGTTGTTCTCCAAATCGTTGTGTGTGTGTCTCTGTTTTTTTGTTTTGTTTTGTTTTGTTTTTTGTTGTGTTGTTTGTGTTCCTGTATTTTGTGGGAGGCCTATTTCCCGTTTACTCCCCGATGCTGATTAGAAATCAGCATCTAGAGTAAATTTCTGTTGCTCGCGATCGGCAAGTGCCCCAGGTCTTTGATATTCAGAAACTCTTCTTTCAAAGAAGTTTGATTTCCCTTCAAGAGAAATCAGCTCCATCCAATCAAATGGGTTCTCTACATTATAGTGAGCATCACATCCAAGTTGCTGTAGCCAATGATCAGCTACGAATTGAATATACTGAGTCATAAGGTCTGCATTCATTCCAATTAAAGATACAGGTAGGGCATCAGTAATAAACTCTGTTTCAATTTCCACAGCTTCGGTAATGATAGATTTAATAACTTCTTTTGAAGCTTTATTTTCATCTTGAAGAAGCTCGTGAAGAAGACAGGCAAATTCGCAGTGGAGACCTTCATCTCTTGAAATAAATTCGTTAGAAGTACAAAGACCTGGCATAAGACCACGTTTTTTGAGCCAGAAGATGGCACAGAAACTTCCAGAGAAGAAAATTCCTTCAACAGCAGCGAAGGCCACAGCACGCTCGGCCCATGAACGTTTAGAATCGATCCACTTCATGGCCCAGTTTGCTTTCTTGGCAATTGGGGGAAGAGTGTCGATAGCATGGAAGAGCTTATCTTTTTCTTCAGGATCTTTGATATAAGTATCAATGAGAAGAGAGTAAGTTTCAGAGTGGATATTCTCCATAGCAATCTGGAATCCATAGAAGCAGCGAGCTTCTGGAATTTGGATTTCATTGTAAAATCTCTGAGCAAGGTTTTCATTAACGATTCCATCACTGGCCGCAAAGAACGCAAGAACGTGCTTGATGAAGTGTTGTTCATCAGCATTTAATTTTTCCCAGTCTGCTAGATCAGGTACTAAATCAATTTCTTCTGCAGTCCAAAACACGGCCATGTGTCTCTTGTACATCTCCCATACACGGTGATACTTGATGGGGAATACTACAAAACGATCCTCGTTAGGTGATAGAAGTGGATCCACGATGCCTCCTTTCGTAAATCCAGGAACTTTATTTTTATTAAAGATTCCTGAGTTGTGGTGTTGTTAAGTTGTGTTTTTATTCTTTCTTTAAATTTTTTTTATACTTTATAGAGATCAAGCGCAAAGAAGCCGATAACTTTCATAAGTTATTAATAACTGATAAAATCAATTTAATACAAATGTGTGTATCGTCTGCAAAACTTTACTCATTTTTTATTCGCCTTGAGTGAAGTTTTTTAAACTTTTTTGAGATTGTGTCTCTACATATAGGGTAGCAGAGGTAGGCCAGTACCACTAGGGCCTTAGAGTAAAAAAAATGAAATTTTTTAAAGGTGCGCTTGCGTTAAAAAAAGGATTGCTCATATGGCCCCATTTTAAGAGGGTTTCAAGCCCTATTTTCTTTTCGAAAAAAAATTTAAATTTTCTTACATCCTTTTTTAGATGCTCCACGCCAAAAGGGGGCTTATTTAAAGGCACCCCATAAATAGAGTTAAGGAAGGAGTTTAGTATTTAAGTTTACTAATGGGAGAGTCAGATAAGCGCTTTCTTCTCTTATCATATTCTTGGGTGGTTTTAACGGAGCTATGATTCACTTCTCTGGCCACTGAGTAGATATCAACTCCCGCCTCTAGTAATTCCCCAATGAAGGTAGCTCGTGCTGAGTGGGGTGAAATATTAAAGTTAAGACCAATTTTCTTTCCGTATCCGGTAATGATCTCATTAATGGTACGAGGATTGAGAGGACGATTCAGGTTCTTGGGGTTGCTAGGATTGCGTGTCGGTTGAAAGAGCCAGTCTTCAGCAATATGTTCGCGATCCACAGATTTCATCCATTCTAGATATTCTTCAATGGCCTCGACGCAAAGAGGGTGCAGAACCTTTTGACCCGTCTTTCCCCCCTTTCCTTTAAATTCGAGAACGCGGTAGTCATTAATCTCACGATAGTCTTTAAATTTTAAATGAAGGACTTCACTCTTTCTCATACCCGTCATAAAGAAGGTAACCAGGAGCGCTTTGTGAAGGTAACGACTTGGAGATTTTTCATCTCCTTGGGAGAGAAGTTCAAAGAGTGCGCGCACTTGTTCTTTTTCCAAGGCCTGAGTAGGCTTTAAAACTTCGTGACGAGGTCTCTTTACACTTTGAACCGGATTAAAATCCCTTCCTCCTTTCTCAACGAGATAGTCAAAGTAGCTCGATAGGCTGGCCAATTTTCGAGCGACCGTCTTAGGGGCACAAGGTCCTGCGTCGCGGCCTCCTGTCTCGGCCAAGAAATTGCGATATTCAATGATTTCCTTTCTTTGAACCTGAGAGAGATTCACAAGATTGGGATAGTTTTCTGTTAAATATTCAAAGAATTTTAAAAGATCATTGCGGTAGTTGGTCCTTGTGTGGATACTAGTAAAGTTCTCAAAGAATTCATCATAGAGTGTGAAGGCGATTGGTTGATCTTCGTCATTTTTTAAAGCTGTATTTCCCATAGTTTTATTATCACTTATATGGGGATGGGGAACAAGGTATAGGCAAGAAAAAACAAGGTAAAAAAGTCGAGTAAAGGGGTTACTTCAAAAGGAGATTGAGGTGAGGGATACGCAGGACAATGAATCGATAGAAATGAAAACTCCTCAACCTAATAAAATAGGGAAGAGGGCCTTTATAAAATCCCTATATATGTCGAGCCTGGGCTTGATCTCCTTGCCCCTATGGCCTCGTCCCAATCGAATAAGTGAACAAAAGGATCTGATCCGCATTTGTTTTGGATCCTGTAATCTCCAATATAAGTCCCAAAGTTTCTGGCACCAAATTTTAAAGTATCGCCCTGATCACTGGCTCTTTCTAGGAGATAATATTTACGGCAATACCCGTGATATCGATATTCTAAGAAAGAAATATAATGAATTGAAATCGAATCGCCACTATCGCTTCTTTCGCAATCAGGTACCTGTTGAAGGGATTTGGGATGATCACGACTTTGGTGAGGATGGCGCCAATCGCACATACCCGCTAAAAGAAGAATCCCAACAGGCCTTTTTAGATTTCTTTGATGTGGCAAAGAATGATCCCAGAAGGGAACAAGAGGGAATCTATTATACGAAAGAGCTCCATCAAGGGCGAGTAAAACTCTACTTTTTGGATTGCCGTTACTTTCGCGACCCCAAAAAGGGGCGAAAGCATACGCTTCTTGGCGAGTCCCAATGGCAGTGGCTTGAAGATGAGTTCAGTCGTTCAAAAGCTCAAGTTAATATTATTGTAAGCCCCATTGGTGTGCTCTTAAATCGTCTCTTTGTCACAGAAGATTGGGCCGAGTTTCCTGAAGAAAAAGATCGTCTCCTGGAATTAGTGGCCAAGTATGATCTCTCCGGAACTTTCTTCTTATCTGGTGATAAGCACTTTGGTGCCGCCATAAAAAGGAAGTGGGACCGTCGGGGAAAACGTGGGAGATATTACGAACTGCAAAGCTCTGGACTGACTCACGCCCCAAGTAAGAAACTTCATCGCCTGATCAAGCTCTTCTATGGAAAGAAGAATGTTGTTGTAGAGCACAATTTTGCTACCTTTGATATTGATTTCTCTAAGAAGAATCCTCAAATGAGATGGATCGTGCAATCTCTTCAATCCAGTCGTAAAGTGCAGAGATTATTTACCCTTGGTTCTGATGGATTATGGCGAAATGAGGCCACCTAAAGGTCTGAGTTGTACAATATCTATTCTTTGCACTCTGGTTTTTCTTTCTCTATAATTCTCCTTAATTGCTTTTAAATTTTCGGTTCAAGGAGGACCTATGACATTTAAAAAATCTTCGGCCAAATTCATGGCCCTCATCATTGCCCTTTTCACTTTCTCTAGCGCAACTCAAGCAGGTGCTCTTATTGAACCCTACCTAGGTTATGGAATTGGTTCTGGAGATCGTAACAATACTGATTACGACTATAATACGCCTCAATTTGGTGCTCGTCTTGGTTACCAGATGCTTGGACTCATGGGGGGGATTGATTCCTCTCTAGCGCCAGAATTTGACTTAGAAGCTGAAACAGCTGGAAGTACGAGTAAGATCGATACTGATAAGAATCAACTTGGTCTCTTTGTTGGTTATGAGTTCCCCATTCTTCTTCGCGCTTGGGCAACTTACTATTTAAGCTCAAAGCTTGAGACGACTTCAGCGACGGCCACTACGGAATATTCTGGTGGAGGTTATGCTCTTGGTGTTGGTTTCACTGGACTTCCTTTTGTATCTCTCAATTTAGAGTACAGAATGTTCTCTTACGATGAAGTTGAGACAGGAAGCTTTAAAGGGGACCTTGATCCTGAACTTGAGTTGAATGAGATTTTCTTAAGTGTGAGTTTACCGCTTAATATTTAATCAAAATTTTACGCATTTCTAAAGGGAGGCCATTAAGCCTCCCTTTTATTTTTTCCCATACCTACTTGAGTAGGACAGTTTTGATCTTTTCGATATTTTCTTTCAGTGAACATAGAGTATTTGTGCTGTCTTTAGAACATGAGCTGTCGATATCTTTCTTCATCAGGGGATAGAGAGAGTTGAAATTTGCTTTCAAAGATTTTAATGGTTTTCTTCCACGATTGAGATAGTCAGAGAGTGAGGCATTGAGGGAAATGATGACTTCTTTTCTTCTTGGAGGCGTTAGCTTTTCAAAAGAGGAAACCACGGCCTTACTAGGACATTCTAAAACTTTACGCGTGGATACAGAAAGACGGGCACCGTAAGCTTTAAATGTATCGTAATGTGAAATATGGGCTCCATACTTTTCAAAGATATGATTCATACTCTTCACGGGACAGCGAGAACCATTTAAGGCCATTTTAATCATCAGGGTGTTGAGAATATGATTATCCAGGGGAGATCTCTTTGCTTGTTCAGGATTGAGTTCATAACGCTTAAAAAGAGTATCTATAGAGTTAAGTTTATTTTGGGAAGCCGCTGCGGCGAGCTTCTTGAGTTCTTCTGGATCTTTCTTTGTAATTTTATCTTTCTCAGTTGTCTGGACTATCGCTTGAATTCTCACATTGACATTGGCACCGCTTCCGCTAGTCAATCCACTTAGGGATAGAATAACCGCTTTATTTACTCCACATTCTCTAGCGATTTCCTTGGCCTTTCCCACATAGCCCTTTCTTGTGGTGGAAGTGAAATTACCTTTGGAATTTACGTCAGCATCGCAGATCACCTCATAGTCAAAAGGGGGGAGAGACTTATGAAAAACCTCGACTTCTGCAAAACGATCAAGTGGTGGAAGCTCTTTATTCTTTTTTATTTTTGTAGAACCACAGCTTGCCATTAAGCTCATAGTGAGAAAGTAGAGTAAATATGATTTTTTCAAGATGTCTTCCTTGTATGGGTTTTTTTCAACGCTTTTTGAACTATAATAATAGAGTCACTTTATTTTTATCTTTAGAGGAAAATAATACTCTATTTGAAGGAGCTTAAATGCGAGAGCTTTTGAAGTCGGTGTTGCCAGATGATACTTACCAGAGAATGAAAGAAATCTATAAGGAACATATCACTGAGTATAGAAGAGATATTTATAGTGAGTTTGGGGAAGACTTTGTTGCCGCTGTTCTTCTGGGTTTTAAAAAGAACGGTACTTATGTAGATATTGGTGCCTTTAGACCAAAAGAGCTCTCCGTAACCTATTACTTCTACCGTAAGCTCGGTTGGTCTGGTATTACGATTGAACCTAATCCAGCCGCTAAGGAAAGGTTTCTTACTCAAAGACCAAAAGATAAATTTATCGACCAAGGAGTTGGAGAAACGGAAGACTCTCTGACTTACTATGAGTTTCAAGATCCGACTCTAAATAGTTTCTCCCATGAGGTATTTGAAAATAATAAAGATACATTTATATCCAAGAAAGAAATTAAGGTTTCCCCTTTAAGAAATATTTTAAATGAAAATCTCGATACGAATGCAGAAATTGATCTTATGAATATTGATGTTGAAGGATTGGATAAGGAAGTTCTTCGCTCCCACGATTGGGACAAGTTTCCTCCAAAAGTCTTGATCATTGAAGATCATGAGTTTGATCCTGAAGAGCCTCTAAAAAGTGAAATTGTCCAATTTATCAAAAGTAAGGGTTATAAGCTGAAGGCCAATTGTTTAATCAGTCTCGTTTTTCTAAAGGAATCATAACATGAAGAATACTTTAATTTTTTTCTTCTTACTCCTTTCGCTTATGGCCACACAAAAGGTTTGGGCCAGTGGAGTGGGCTTTGAAGTTCCTTGGTTAAAGGGAGATGTCTATTATAATGGTCAAAAAATTAAGAAAGGGCTTACCTTACCCTTGGGACATCTCTTAGAAACGAAGAAGAATTCCTTTATCAAAATCTCTCTTCCTAAAATGGGAGCGACTTCAGCCTCTGAACTGGTTCTTGGCCCAAGTTCTTCGTTCAAAGTTTCTCAAGAACCTCTTGGGGATAAAGGTCATTCTCTTATTAAAGGAGCTGCAAGATTTATTCACGATAAAATGCAAACAGACCAAGAGCTTAAAATAAAGACTCCTCACATGTCTGTAGGGATTAGGGGAACAGAGTATATTTTAAAGGTTAATGAGAATCTTGGAGAATCTGAAATTATTCTCTTTGAAGGGAAGGTTGTACTCGAAAATAATTCTGATAAGAGTAACACTCAGGAAATCAATCCTGGCCAATGGGGTGGTGTTGGTGGTCGTTTTGGTAAGACGATTAATCCTCCCTTAACTCTTCCCCGTCATGTTTTGGCCGGATTTGGTAAGTTGTTAAAGCCTAATCTCTGATCTTTATTTATTTTTATATTTTTTAATTTCTTTATATTTACTTTGTACTATCTAGTTTCATACATTGAACAAGAGATTCAAAGGCCCTTTTACGAGAGCAGAAACTTTCCTTTCTCCAATTGCCGGATTGGGATTGAGAGCAGTCGATGGTTTGATAATTTTGATATACAGAGTTTCTACCATGAATACATTCTGTAACTCTGGCCACGGCTTGTTTTGAATTATCGTCAATGAAGCTTGAAAAGTAACTTTGAGTTTGACATTTTTTCCAGTACCAAAAGCTCGAATCAACAATAAATTTTTCACTGGAAAAGTCTGCAAGTCCACGATCTTTACAGGGAAGGGCCATCTCATCAACACTCTGTTCAAAGTCTTCAAGTAATTCATAGGGGTAGATTTCAAGACCTTCATTTCTAAATCTTTCATCAAGGGCCTGGAGATCATGATTAGAGCAAAACATACCCGCCTGAACGAGATCTCCCTCACTGTCGCGATAAGGGAAGTAGGTTCTATGGATATTGGCCTTTTGCTCATCCCCTCTATCTTTTGCTGATGAGTGGTAGAAGAAACCCATATAGTTAAAACATCCCGTAAGTTGGATAAGACCACGGCCTCTAAATTTAGATTTATAGCTATTTCGGGAATAGATATAGGATTCATTGAAGTAACGATCGTCCTCATTAACGGCTTCTAAGTACTCGTGACATTGCCAGGTCTCACTTGGATCATTAAATAGTGCACGCCATGAGGGACCTAAGAGTCGTTCGACGGTAGCACTTAATCCATCACTTTCATGAAAGAGTTGCGAGAGAAAGTGGGCCCTTTCGTAAAGGGAATTGAGCTGATATTGTTCGAAGTTTTCATGAAGTTTGCTTATGATAAATTTTAAGGTTCGTTTTCGTTTTAGAGCAAGATGGGTTTCTCCGTAAACATCTTTAAGGGCGCAACTTACTTGCTCGTATAACTCATTTTCTTGAGAGGTGAGATCTTCACCTTCTTCTATATCATCTTCTATTTGCTGATTTGGTTCTTCGTTAGGTACTTCTACCTGACAACTGGTCATAGATAAGAGAGAAAGAACCGACAGATGTACTATAAAAAGAAAAGAGGATTTTCTTATTTGTAGGACCCTCATGGAAGAACAACCTGTGAAAGTGTTGTGAGTTCTTTTTGCTTTAATTGATAACGAGATTCTATAGAGCGTGGGCCATCACTTTCATAGGATATAAATTGATCGGAGCCCACTTTCACTAACTCAGGATAAAAGCCTAGGTAGATAATATCATCGGCCACTGCCTTAAAGTAATGATAGTAGCGACCAGCACTACCGGATGTGGCCACTAGTGCGTAGAGGTCTGTACCCTTTAAGTTCAATAAGGGTGGGTTCTCATCAAGAATATGGATATCGAAAGTTTTTTGATTAATAGAGACTTTATAGGAGGATTCTGAAAGTGAATTGTTCTTTAAAGTCTTTTCTTTGGTTATATTAGACACACTAAAAGATTTAATGAAGGGATGATGGTAGTGGGATTTTTTTTCATTTCCACTTTGGGTGAAAGATGTCGCTTCTAAAATAATCATCTTAGAAGTAAGAGCACAAAGAGCACTAGGATAAAGAAGACATAGCAATAAGAATGGAGTAATTAATTTTTTCATAGGCCCCGCAACCTCCTATTGAATAGGGAGGTTATTATTTCATAGGGGCAAAGGGACTTGGTAGGGGCGGCAAATTGAGCCTAGTAAAGGGGATAAGAGCAAATTAGAGCTCGTAATACTCTTCCATAACTTGATAAGCAATGGTGCCCTTGGTGACACTTGCCGAGGGTGTATGATTGATAATGATAGCGTCTTTTAGGGCCTTTACTCGATCAATACAGTGATCCAAGTCATTGAGATGATGAAGGTCACTAAAGTCGAGAATGCGATAGAGTTCTTCACCCATTTTTATATGATCACCCGGGCGTTTTGAGTATTGAATCAGTCCGCCTTTTTGAGCATAGTAAGTTGCATAATGAGAAAGAAGACAGGCATATCGTTTTTCTTTTTGAATATAATCTAGTTCCTTCGGATATTCCTTTGCGATTTCATCTCTAGAAAAAAGACCTCTTTCCGCTAAGAAAATAAGAAGGCGAGTGCAGTCTAAACGCGCCATCTTAAAATCAATGACTTCTTCACTTCCTAATTCTACGGTGTAGGACTCAAATGGGTTAATAAAACTATCTCCACATTCGTGAGCAATACGGGTGAGTTCGGTCCAGGGAAAGAAAGTGGCTTCATCCATGGCCCCACCAAATTCATTAGGTATGATGAGATTGTGAGGAAAAGGAATGTCTTTCATTTTCTTTAGCGCATATTCCCCAGCATAGAGATAGCGAGTGGCGGCAGGACCTGTATGAAGATCGAGTACAATATCCGCTTCACAAGCAAACTCTTGTAAGGTGAGATTCATTTCAACATTATCGCTGAGTCCATAATTATTAAGATGGTCTCGAATTTTTTTGAATCCCTTCTTTTGGAGTGTTTTGAATTTCTCGGCTTGTTCTCTAGGTGGTAATTCTCTAATTTCATTCCAAAACGTGGAAAGATCAATATCAGTAATTTGTGAATCGTATCCAATGAGATTGATAAAATTGCGATTCCAATTATCACCGGTAACGGGATTAAATCGTCCTTGAGTATAAGTTCCACTCTTTGTATTAGAGCCTAGTGGATTAACCAGGGGTATTAGGTTTAGGGAGCCCTTAAGATTAACTTTGGTAAAGAAGCGCATCAATTCATAAATGACAGGATTACCTTGGACTTCTGCTCCATGGACACTGGCCTGAATATGGACATGAGGCCCTTGCTCTTCACCTTTAAGGGAGAATTTTCGTATCTCTAACTTTTGACCATTGGAGAGTTGATTAATAGAAATATCTTCACGATTGAATTGATTCATAATTTAGGGCCTTCCCATATTTAACAGAGCCAGTCCTCTGCCTTTTTTGGATTTCTTGGAATCATAACATTGCCTTCATACATAATGACTTCAGCTGGTAAGTTATGGCATAGGAAAAAGGGCATTCCCTCAGTAAACCCATAAGCCCCACTTTGATGAAAACATAGCCAATCACCTGGTTCAGTATCTTCAGGTAGCTGAAGAGTTCCAAGGTTATCAAGGGCCGTACACAGAGGGCCATGGATTTGGAAATCTCTGGGGGCAGCATCAGATTCTCGAAAGAGATTGACGGGAAAGGGTTGTCCGGTAAGCGCAGGTCGCGCAATATGATTTACCCCTCCATCAAGTATAAGAAGCTCTTTTCCTCTTACATTCTTTCTATCTATAACTTGAGTCATATAATGGCCGTAAGGACCTACAGCATATCGTCCCAGCTCCATCCATATTTTTCCCCATCCGTATTGGGCCTTTACACTATGGAGGATATCTAAGATATCTTTGAAGTTTACATCCTTTTCCGAGTCAGTATAAGGAATGCCTATTCCACCACCAAGATCGAGAATCTCAGTAGAAATTCCTAGCTTTTCTGCCAATTCATGGGTTTGCGCTGCGATCTTATGCCATATCTTTTCCAATCTCTTGATGTCTAGAATATTTCCCCACTGAAAAACGTGAAGGCCTCTAATATCGAGATTTTCAGTTTGTGCATGATCAAGCTTTAACCATGTTGAAGCGTCTTCACCAAAAGGAGTAATTTGATTACCTCCAAGAACAGAAGTCCCTTCCTCCCATTCCATTTGGACGCGCAAAAGAACCTTAGGCTTCATCTTCATTTCGCCAGCTATTTTATTCAACCAATAGACTTGATTCAGAGATTCACAAACTACAATTTGGATATTCTCTTCTAATAGCTCCCTTAAATACTTTCGGCTCTTAGATGGCCCGGTAGAGAGTATATTTTCAGGACGTATCCCCGAGCGCAGCACCTGTTCAATCTCACCTTTAGAGGCCACATCAATTCCAAATCCATTATTTCTAAAGATCTTGAGGATGGCCGATAAGGGATTGGCCTTACACGCGTACCACAACTTAATATCATCGGTCATAATGCTCGATAGATCAGAGAGGTGATGATTAAGTCCATCTAAATCATAGAAGAAGAAAGAAGAATCGAGGCGGTTGATCATTTTAGATACCGCCTCTCTTTGCTCTTTATTAAATACACGTGTAATGGGCACTGAAATCTCCTTAATCTTTACTTAAGAATTTACCTGAAAAATTATCTGAGAAATTGCTCTAATTCGAGAGAAGCTTCTGACTTTTCATCACGATATTTTACGATAAGAGCACAATTCAATGTCAGCCCTCTTTCTTTGGCCCATGAGAGTTTGTCGTTAACAGGGCGAGATCCTGGAACTACAATGGCGTCCGCAGGAATAGGTTCATCTGCTGCAAGAACTCTCTCATTTACACAGTCGTATACCGGGACACCCTTAGAAAGAACGACACCTGGAGCGATAACGGCCCTTTCAAGAACTTGTTTACCTTCAACAATGACAGAACCAGCACCAATGAAGGCATTGTCTTCAATCACTACGGGAGCAAGACCAATGGGTTCAAGTACACCACCAATTTGCACACCAGCAGAGAGGTGAACATTCTTACCAATTTGAGCACATGAGCCAACTAGGGCATGGGAGTCAACCATGGTTCCTTCGTCTACAAAGGCACCAACATTGATATAGGCCGGAGGCATAATGATAACACCTGAAGCGACATGGGCCCCTCTTCTTACGGAAGAACCACCGGGAACCATACGAACCTTGTCTTCTGGTGAAAACTTACGGGGGCTCAAATTATGCTTATCTACAAAACCGCTAAAGGCTTCATCAGAGAATTCTTTAAGCTCTCCCGCTTTGAAAGCAGCAAGAATACCTTCTTTTACTTCTTTATTGGCCTGCCATACTCCATCGACTTTATTGGCCGATCTCAATGTTCCTGCTTCTAACTGATCTAAAATTTCCATCCATTCCATTTGATTAATTCCTTTTTTACTTTTTTCTTTTTTCTTTTTTCTAGTGAAGTTATTTCTTATTTTTCTTGTACCAATCATTAATTCTTAAGGAAGCTTCTAAGACGGTAGCAGCTTGGGCTAAATCTTTGTGACTTAAGGGAAGTTTTAATTGAGGTGTAGCAATTCTTCCTTCCTCAGCAAGAAGCCTCTTTACAGGAATCGGATTAGAGACACAGAAAAGAGCGCCTGCACAGGCATCCCAAAGAGAAGCATCTTCTTTAGAGAGCTCTCCACTAATGGCCTGAAGGACATATTCGTGGGTTGCAGCAGGCCATGCATTTGAGGCCACACTTACTAGTCCCACACAGCCATGCTTGGCAAATTCGGGAACGAGTCCATCATCACCACTCATAAGAGCTGCTTTAGGAGCCGCTTCTTTATATTTCTTAAAATCTTCTACCGAACCAGATGCTTCTTTTATCGCCCATAGACGAGGATGATCAGCAAGTCTTTTAACCGCATCAAAGCTCATTGCTTTCCCTGTTCTTCCTGGAACATTATAGAGCATTACAGGATGATCAGAGAGATCCATGAGGGTTTTAAACCATTGGTATTGTCCTTCGGTCTCGGGTTTTGCATAGAGGGGAGTTACCAGAAGAATGGCCTCAATATTTTGAGCATTGAGATAAGTAATCCATTCCTTGGTGGCCACGAGATCGGAACCTCCAACCCCNACCATAACTGGAAGGTCCAACTCGGCCTTCTTATCCATAGTAAAGGCGAGAAGGGATTTACGCTCCTCTAAAGTCATATTGAGAGCTTCACCGGTCGAACCGAGAACAACAAGTCCATTTCCCGCTTCTTTTTGCTCTTCAAGTAGCTTTCCATAACTTTCAAAGNCAATGGAGCCCTCTTGATCAAGAGGAGTAACAATGGCCGTCCATAGGGGGTATTGATCTAAGTTATTCATAGTAATTCCTTTAGTGCAATATCTTCGAACCAGAAGAAACCTGGCTCCATTTCTTTATTCATAATCTTTTTGGCGGCCCATACCGCACCTTCGGCAAAGACTTTGCGATCGTGGGCTTCATGAGTGAGTTTAATAGTTTCACTAGGTGCTTTGATTTCTAAGCTATGAAAACCAACCACATCACCCGTTCTTTCACTAGTAATCTCTTCCATAGATTCTTCCAAACCAGACCATTGCTTCCACTTGATAGCGGTTCCTGAGGGAGCATCTAGTTTCTTGGTGTGATGAACTTCGTGAATATGAGTTTTAAATTGATCTCCAAATAGCTTAGGTGCATCTTGCATGGCCGTAATAATACGATGAACCAGATTCATACCGAGTGAGAAATTATGTCCTTGAATCCAAGTCATTTTATTTTCTAAGAGATAGGCCTTTAGTTCATCAGACCAATTAACTCCTGTAGAACCACTTACAATGGAAACCTTGGCTTCCTTGAGGGTCTCCAAGTAGGTCTCAAGTACAGTTCCTGGAAAGAAGCTTATGATGACATCATGGAGTTTTAAAGCCTCAACCGTGGGAGGATTCTCACTGTGAAAAACCGTGTGACTGATATCTTGATCTTCACAAACAGAAGCTACTTTTGATCCTGTCTTTCCTCTTCCTAAAATGGCGACCTTCATAAAGAATGACTTCCTTCGATAAACTCTCCATGCAACTGAATAATGGCCTGTGAAGCTTGCTCGTCTTTAACAACAAAGCAGAAGTTATGCTTAGAAGCTCCTAAACAAATCATTCGAACGTTAATGGGGTTATCCGTATTAGCGAGTCCTGTAAAAATGGAATGGGCGAGACCTGCTGTATGGTTAATATTATTTCCAATTAAACTGACCAAGGCCAAATCCTCTTCAATCTCANCCGAGCCAAGACTTCTTAGATCTTCAAGAAAACCTTTTTTAGAAAGTGTTTCTTTCTCAACAGTCATTGCTAGAGAGATTTCTGAAGTGGTAATGGCATCAACTGAAATTTTATATTTTTCAAAGATTCCAAATACACGAGAAAGATAACCATAGGTATCTAACATTTTGGGTGTCGTTAAGGTGAGAAGAACTTGATTCTTCTTTATGGCCATGGCCCTTATAAGGGGTTGATCTTCACAGTGATCCTTAATCCAAGTTCCTGGAGCTTCTGGTTCGTAAGAGCTTCCCACAAAGCAAGGAATGCCGGCCCTTTGAACAGGAGCTAAAGTTGTCGGGTGAAGAATCTTGGCCCCAAAGACGGCAAGTTCAGCAGCTTCTTGGAAAGTGATTTCATTAATTGGTCTGGCCTGTGGGCAAATCCGTGGATCCGTAGTGGCGATCCCGGCCACATCCGTCCATATCTCTAAAAGATCAGCGCCAATGGCCTCCGCAAAGAGGGCCGCAGAATAATCCGAGCCGCCTCTTCCTAGAGTTGTCGTTTCACCTTCGGACGTAGAGCCAATAAAACCTTGTGTGACGTAAGTGAGTTCACCATATTTAGCGGGATAGAGCTGCTTTCCTCCCAAGGCCTTAATTTCTTCAATTTGAGCAGCCCCTTTACCAAAAGTATCATCCGTTCTGATAACTTTACGAGCATNAAAATTTTCTGTTTTCTTACCTTGGTAATCCCTTTGGTGAACTTGTCCTAAAGCGCTAGTCATAAGAGGAGAGCTTAGTCTCTCTCCTAAGCTAAGGAGACGATCCATGGCCTTAGGGGGGGCATCTTTAAGGAAGGTCATCCCCTTGGCCAAAGTTTCAAGTTCTTCGAGTAAAGTAGTCAAATGATTAAACGTAGCCTCATCAGCTTCAAGATCACGGGCGATTTTATGATGATTGTCTTTTATGGCCTCAATGATAGTGGCCACATCTTCACCCATGCCTTGTTTCGCTTTTTCACTGAGTTCAATAAGGGCATTTGTTGTTCCATAAGTAGCACTGACAACGACAACTGAAGAGTTTCGAGACGCTGCAATCTTAGCAGAACGAGTTATGGCCTCAGCATCTTTCATACTAGAGCCACCAAATTTTGATACGGTAACCTTTAGGTTAGACATGACTTTCTCCCATCGTACTCATGAATAAAATGAGCACTGTAATCCTTTACTGGGCACAATCTTAAAAATAATCAATAAGTTGCGCCGTTATTGTTTCATAAATTTTAGGGAAAAGAAAAGGTTACATGGGGGAAATAACAAAGAAAATATTCAAAATGGATTGACTCCGTAACTCAATAATAGATAGGGAGTTCCTAATGAATGATCACTTTGAAAGCTCTCCACCACAGTCAATGCCAAGAATAAAGTATGACAAAGCTTAGTGACAGCCCTAGGGATTCAGCCCTAGTAACCAACTTAATCTATGCGTTCTAAATCAAGCTTCGGCAAAGTATCCCTCTCTATAATGATCGTCGATGTAACGCCATCTCCTATTATATTCCTGAACTTTGCGCCTCTTCCAAATAATTTCTGAATAAACGATAGCCGAATAATTCAGTCTTGCCAAACGCATTTTTGCCATGAATCCTATAAGAGTGAAAAAAATATAATTTCTAAAGGATATACAGATGGCAAAGCTTAAGCTTGGAATGATTGGTTGGCGCGGTATGGTAGGCTCTGTGCTTGTGGAACGAATGAAAGAAGAAGGAGACTTTGAATGCGTCGATTCTTATTTCTTTTCCACTAGCCAAGTTGGGGAAAAAGCCCCTGAGCTCTCTGTGAGTGAAACCTTAAAGGATGCCCATAGCTTAGAGGATCTATCTGAAATGGATATTATTCTCACGTGTCAGGGTGGTGATTATACGAACTCAATTCATCCTCAATTACGTGAAAAATCTTGGTCTGGAATTTGGATCGACGCGGCTTCTGCATTACGTATGAAAGACAATGCCTGTCTCGTCCTTGATCCTTTAAACTCCGATCTTATAAAAGAAGAAATCAAAAAAGGTACTAAAGACTTTATTGGTGCCAACTGTACGGTAAGTCTTATGCTCTTGGCCCTAGCTGGACCCCTAAGAGCTGGAGAGATTGAATGGATCAGCTCTATGACTTATCAGGCGGCCAGTGGTGCTGGCGCCAAGAATATGAAAGAGCTGGTTAATCAGATGGGTCGTCTGCACCAAGTAGGTAAGGAACTTTCTGAAGATGGACGTAGCGATATTCTTAAACTTGATGCTTTAATCAATGATTCACTTCAAGGAAGAGATTCGCAATTTCCCACAGAAAATTTCAAAGCTCCTTTGGCCGGCAGTCTTATTCCATGGATTGATGTTCCAGTAGAAGGTGGACAAACCAAAGAGGAATGGAAAGCTGGGGTGGAAGGAAATAAGATTTTAGGAAATAGTAAAACCTCCCTAATTCCGATAGATGGAACTTGTGTCAGAATTGGGGCCATGCGCTCTCACTCCCAGGCCCTAACCATTAAGCTCAAGAAGCCTCTAGATTTAGAAAAATTTGAAAAGCAAATTAAAGAGTCTCATGAGTGGGTAGACTTTGTTCCCAATGAAAGGGAAATCACGACTCAGAAATTAAGTCCTGCTCACTACTCAGGAAGCTTGAAGATTGGTGTAGGACGAGTGCGTCCAATGAATCTAGGAAAGGATTTTGTGAATGTCTTTACAGTTGGCGATCAACTTCTATGGGGAGCCGCTGAGCCTTTGAGAAGATTTCTTAGACTCTATTTAGATAATCTATAAATGGAAGGAGCTCCATTTTCTTTAACTCTCCACTGGGGAGAATATGCCGGATTTTTAACTTCTAATAGGGGATATTCTGATGCGAGAGTTTAGAAAACATATTGAAGAGGCCATCGTTATCAACTTTAAGCGTTTACCTCTATATGCTAGGAAAACCTGGGGCTACTCCATTCCCATTAGCTTGGGATTGATTTTCTTTGAATTCACCATTTGGCCATTGGCCTTCATCTATGATCTTGGTGGTAAGAAGTGGTATCGTCCCGATAGAAAGGTTTTAGAAGATGATTTCATATCCATGGATAAGATAGTACCATGGGATAAGAACTNGAGTCCTAAAGAAAGGGCCGGGAGAATTGTATTCAACCCTGGACTCTTCGCTATGCGAGTTCAACTTTTCAAGTTCCTATTTAAAAAAAATAAAAATCATAAAAGTTATAAAGATTCTATAGAGTCCTGGAAGCAAGCGGATCTTTTTCTAGTGAAATACAGGGAACAACTGCAAGGGATTGCCCCTTATCAGCTCTATCTTTACAAGCATTTCTTGGAGAGTATCCATCGATCCCTTCGCCTTAGTCATATGTGGCTTGAAGATGATTCGGAGAGCTTAGAGCTTTTTATGCCCTATCGTAGGGGATTTGTACTTATTCAAACTCTAGGTCTTGAATACTGTGTGTTCTTAGATATCTTGGCCTACCCTCTATATAAGCGTGGGATTGGTATCATTAAAAATGATGTACCTCATATTCCGCTACCAGAATAATTCAAAATATAATGAAATTAGGGAATCTTTAGTCCAGGTAGTAAAAACATTCTTTACTCTTACAAGTCGGAGAATAGAATTCACTACCTGGGAGTTGGGTTAATTTGAATAATTAAAGTTGTAATGCCTTTTCAAGATAGTCTACATTATCATTTGATTGCATAAGGGTATCGAATTCATTGGCCCATTTAAGATCATCTTGGCTTTGGCCGGCAATAGATCTTCCTTTATTGAGATCACTACGAAAGTCAGCAGAATCTCCAACCAATTGAATCACTCTTTCTCTTTGCCACTTGGCTTCGGTTTCGGCATCAATGGTTCCGAACTCAGATGCCTGGGCCATAGAGATTAGAGATGAGAAAGTAAGTATTGTAATAAGGGTTCTAGGAATAAAATTCTTTACTGTCATGAAACACCTCCTGTGTTTTCCTGATACTATTATGCCAAAAAATTTCACAGGCGTATTGGCACCATAAATATTTTGCCATTCTAACTACCTAATAATCCAGTGGAGGCAAAAAATAATTCTTACAATGGCCTTCAGCTTGGCAAGTTTGAGTAGAGATGATGAAATTTCAATCAGTTCTTTGGCCTTTCAGGGACCTCTGGATGGTGATCAGGATTTACCAGATTACTTCGGTATGACTTTATACCAATTTTACTTCGATTAAACTCAAGCATTTTCTTAACCACTTCACTAATGCGGTTGTGGGCCTTAAGAGATTTATCGAGGCCTTCATAGAGATTCGAGTCATCAAGTTTCTTCGCTCTTTGCAAAGAGCGCTTAACTAAGGTTTGGGAAATAAAGAGTGGATTACTAATGAGATGGCACAACTCTCCAAATATTTGAGCAACCTCTTCATTATCATTCAATTCCTTATCCAGGCTATAGCGCTTCATGGATCCAAAGATTAGGTTTTGAGATCTTTGCGATGCAAAGAACTTAAAGATCGCAAAACTGAGAAAATTAGAGGTCTGCTTGATAATGAGATTCGTCTCTATATCAAAGCCAATGGTATTACTGGTGAAGAAGGTAATAAAGTAGAAAGTATCAAGCATGAGCCCATGTTTAGGTTTAAGAGGTAAGTAGGTGTACTGGAGAAAAGAAACAATAATAAGACCAAAGTAATAGTCACTCTTAAGTCCTCCGAGTAAGTAACTAACCACACATACACCGAGTCCCAGGGAAACAAATTGGGTATAACCGTGTAGGAGCATTCGATCAGAACTTCCCGATCTTTTCAAGCAGACGTAGGAGAAAAGAATGGGAATAAGAAAAGCGCACCTTATAAGGATGAACTTGAGGGGGGATTGACCAACCATCTGTGCGTCAACAAAACCCAAAAGGGGATAGATGGCAAAGACATAGGGGAGAATATGAAGGAAATTCTCCCTTAGAAGATCATTAAAGTATCTTTCAAATAAATTGATTCTCATAAGCTTAGTGATTCTACTCAAATTAAGCTTATTTAAACAATCCTTTTTTTATTTATTTTTGATAAGGCCTGCTGCTTATTTAACTCTCATTACCAAGTCAGCTTGACCATTGCGGACATCAATTTGGGAGGTGATTCCCATAAGGGTTGCCTGTCCTCTTGAAAGAAAGCTAGTGATANGACTCTTAAATTGAACCAGACGTTCACCGCTGGAGCGCACACCTTCGGAAACATGATAGAGGAGAGTGTGTTCAAAGAGATCTTGCTTGCGGCGTATTTGAGCCCATGTATCTACTCGATAAAGACGATCCTCACAACGAACACTCCACCAAGGCACATGGGAGAGTAATTCATGTTCACAGGCAATCTCTTCGCCGGTAGAACTACTGACTAAAGTAAATTCAATTTGCTCTTTATCAAAGCGAATCACACCTGAACTCTGGGCCATAGCATCCGAGGAAAAGCTCAAGGTAAAGCAAGAGGTGAGAGAAAATACGAATAAAGCTGATTTAAATAGCTTGAGCATAACCATTCCTTTGGTAATCGTTGATCTTAAAATAATCCTTTACTCATTAGTCTAATGATTAGGAACAATATGAAAAGAAATCAATTGAACTTCACAGGTCCCGTTCAGTGAAATAAGTTACTTACGTATGTACTAACTCTCAGGGAAAAATTACCAATAGTATATTCACTCAAACCTTTTGCTAGATTGATGTTCAAACTTTCTCAAGAAATCTTAATGATATAATACTGGTTAAAATTTACTTCTTACCCGAGAATGAGTTTAGATTATTAATATTAATTTATTAAGCTTGCTCTAAAAGGGATGAGTTTCAAGATTTCGCTGTACGCTTAAGGATTGCACAGAATGATAATGTTAGCGCTAGAAATTCCTATTCTTCTTATTTTTCTGTTTATCGATTTATATCGTACTCGTAATCTTTCCTCTAAAGAAAGATTAAGAAAGAGATCGCTACCTTACGCTATAGTAGTACTTGTATTTTTTGTTCCACGATTTATAAATGATCATTACTTTGAGGAGATTCACGGAAGAAAATTTGGGCGTCCAGAAGATGAGAGTAATCCAGAACATCATAGCATTGACTATGATAGATGTCTTCGTAATGCGAGTCTTTTGACTGTTGGGTTTTGCGAATGGATATCTGGTGATTATTGGAAGACAGTTGAATCAGAATGTATTGACAATCAAATATTTAGTGGTGGCCTATGCAATGTAAAATTAAAAGAAAAGTATCAGACTTTGGCTACAGATGAGAAGAAGCTTGAATATACAAAGTANTTGTTAAAACAATTGGAGCAGAAGCAGACGGAATACGCTCATGAGTCAATTGTTGGTGTCGCTTCAAAGGCTTCGTACTTTTCTAATTCCACTTTGGTGAGTAGGTATATTTTAAACTACTCATTTGATCGTTGTTACCGTAAGAAAAACTACAATATGTGTCTTGTAGTCTACGGCTCATACAAAAAAGTTTTTCGGGATGTTCGTGATCGAATCCTTGAAGTTGCTGTAAGTAATCTACAGCTTTTAAGTGTTCGTGATAACCCAAGTCGAACTAGTCAAAAAAGAGAGGCAAACGTCGTTGAATCTATTAATTCATTTTATACAGCTTTGAGGAGAAATAGAACAGATGCTGAAATAGAAGAAAGAATAAAAGAGATTTATGAAAATATAGACACCGTTATACCTGAAGAAGTCATGTTCTATTATAAAAAGTTCCTTAATTAGGTTCCATGCACTTTTGGTTTCGCAAGTGCAAATATAGATTAATAAGATTTCCTTAATTGGAAATTATTTTATCTTAAGTTCATGCCAAGAAAGAATTTAATCAGAACAAATCTTCATCCCTATCATGTAACTATACGTTCGAATAATCGCGAATGGTTTGAACTTCCTCTTCGTGAGGTATGGGATATTTGCATAGAGGCCTTGAAATTTGCTAACCGTCAATATCCCGTTAAGCTTCAGGCGTTTGTTTTAATGTCAAATCATTATCATTTGATGTTATGGACTCCAAATTGTGATCTCGATAAATTTATGTATGTTTTTAATTCAAAAATAAGTAAGTCGATTCGAAAGAAAACAGGGAGAATTAATCGAATCTTTGGAGATCGTTATAAGTGGTCTGTGATTGAAGATGTAAATTACTTTCGTACCTGCTTACGGTATATTTATCAAAACCCAGTAAAGGCCAATATCGTTCTTAGGTGCGAAGAATATGTATATTCTTCAGTTTTCTATGTTATCAGAGATTTTGATTTAGATATCGATTGGTTTTGTCCGCTTCTTGAAGATAGGGAAGAGTTTATTGAATGGATGAATAAAACAGAGGAAAATTCTGTTAATATAAAAAAAGCTTTGCAAAGGCCAATCTTCAAAATTCCCAATCAACGTAGCTCTCGTAGAAAAGGATAAAATGACAAGATTTCTTTATCTCATATTTAAAATGATTTCCTGATCTGAAGTTTAATCTACTTAGCAGGTGCGAAACCAAAAGTGCATGGCACCTTTATTTCGAAACCAAAAGTGCATGGCACCTTTATTTGTAAGTACATTTAAATTCTTGAGTGATCATAGGAAAGAAGTAGTAGCTCATATCTGTCGCACCATTTTCAATGGGTGTAAAAGAAAAGACTGCGTGATTAAGGGGCTTTTCCATTTTCTTAAAATGAACCTCAAGAGCATCTGAGTTTTTTTGAATTCTTACATATCTAAATTGAGCATTACTATAGGTGGTCTTCTTTCCATAGTAATCTTGAAGAACTTCATTTTCTTGATCATAAGTGGTTAGCTCTTTTCTTGTTTCCATACAGAAAGGATTAACTGGTCCTGCACTCATGCATGTATCATTGGAGATCTTTGTAGGTGCGTTGATATCATCAAATTTAACATTGGTGATAAAGGCCCTGTTACTGTCGTTGAAAGTAATCCACGCCGAATAATTGCTTCCTGCTCCTTCTTTAAAAGTTGCATATTCTGGACATTCTCCCTCTAGGTTGGTGAGTAACCTATAGGTTCCAAGAAAAGAAGAACTTACTTTTTGAGCGACTTCACTCTCTGCCCCCATAAGACTAAGGGATAGAGTGGAGATTAAGGCGATTATAGACACTTTCATAGAGACCTCTAAATTATAATTCTAGGGGCTTTCTCTAATAGTTTTCATGGATTTTCAAGTCTTATAAGGCCGGCCGTACTTTTTACTGTATTTGCTTTCTTTTCTTAGGGATTTAGAGTTGCAAGAGGGGAGTTCATACCAAGAAGTGGTATAACGTGGAGAGTTAAAATCCCTTCTCATTTTCCAGGTATGGTGGTCGGTGCCACAGGCGAGGGAGAAGAGGGTCCTTTTTCCTTCGCGATGATTGATGTGATCCATTACTTTCATGAGCATTTCTTCTTTATATTGTTTCGCTTCTTTAGAAACTTCTGAATGAGAGTTTTCTTGTTCAAAAAGACTGAGCTGATATTCATGTTCATCTTGAAGCTGTCTAACCCTAACTCCTGACTTCTTATATTCAAGTCCTGGAGTCCATATCTTTTCAAGGGCCTTAAGGGCCAGCTTGATAAGGGCAAAGGTATTATTTTGGGGACGTTGAAAGCGAAGGACATGAGAGGCGGCATATTGAATAATCCCTTCTTTATAGGGGTTAGTCCGCACATAGACGAGTACTTCATAACAAAGGGAGTTCTGGAGTCGCAATTGAGCTGCCACACTGCTTGCATGGGAAGCGATTGATTCTTGTAGGGCCCTTTTTTCAAAGACACCACGGCCGAATGTTCGAGAACTCATCATTTCTTTCTTCTTTTCATGTTCCAATGTCAAAGGAAAGCAGGAGATCCCTCGCAATTCATCTTGAATTTGGCGTCCGACTTTAGTGAGAATCTTTTGAATCAGATGATGATTAGAGAAGTCACGAAAGTCCTTAGCGTGATGAATACCGTGGAGCTTTAGACTTAGGGAACGGCCTTTGGCGACCCCCCATAGGTTGGAGACTTTTATTTGAGAAAGATAGGGATCAAAGTCTCTTGCCTCCTGAAAACCAAAGACGCCCTTATGTTGGGGATCTTTTTTTGCTATTCGGCAGGCAACTTTGGCGAGAACCTTTGTGGGGGCTATACCGATGGCCACCGGGATCTTTGCTCTGCGGGCAATTTCCTCTTTGATTTTCTGAGCATAGGCCAAGGGATTATCTATTCCACTGAGGTCGATAAACGCCTCATCTACCGAATAGACCTCCACAAAAGGGGAGAAGCTTTTAAGGATATTCATGACTCGACGAGAGATGTCGGTGTACAAAGAAAAGTTGGAAGAGAAAATATGAACCTCATGTTTATCGCAGAGGCTCTTTATTTGAAAGTAGGGAGCTCCCATTCCAATGCCTAAGGCCTTAGCCTCGGGAGTGCGTGAAACGGCACATCCATCATTATTGGAAAGGACAACCACAGGCTTATCTTTTAATTCGGGCCTGAAAATACGCTCGCAATTGCAATAAAAGGAATTACAATCAATAAGGGCAAGAAGACTTAGGCCTTTCATCGTTTAGGAGCCACACCTTCTTATAACGCCCGTAACGACTCCAAAAACTTGGAACTCACTTTCTTCTTCGATAGGAAGGGGACGATAGCGTGGATTCTCTGAATGGAGGCTGGCCATTGTTCCTCGAAAGAGAAGCCTCTTGCATAGGCGTTGACCCTCGTAGAAAGCAATAATAATTTGACCACTGCGGGGTTTAAGAGAACCATCGACAATGAGGATGTCGCCCTCTTCAATAAACGGGGCCATACTATCGCCTTGGGCCTTGAAATAAAAAGTGGCCTCTCGGTCTTGGATGAGAAGTTCATCGAGGGATAGACGGTCCTCGGTAAAGTCATCAGCAATTCCAAAGAGGCCACAGCTTGCATCACCAAGTTGAGGACGACTTTCAGCTTGATACGACTTTTGATGGCCTATTATTTTTGAAATCTGTTCTTTAATTTCCTCTTCGCTTAAAGGTCCTTTTAAGAAATGATTGATTTGGTAAAGAGTGGATATTCCCACTTGTCTCTCCTTAGTAATCCCATGAGCGAGGATTCCATTTTATCACTTACGCATAACTTACGCAATGTCTTTTAGGGGTTTATCCTAGATAAATTAACTGCCATAATAAAAACATTGAGATAAATACTTAAAAGGTCGAGTTTAAATATGTGTTTTAGCCTACATGTGGAAAAGCGTTTAAATAAATTATCAGAAAACTTTGAAGCTCTTAGCTCTAAAAGTGATTTTGCTTATTTCAGTCAATTAAAGGAAAAGGCTCCCGAGGATTATCCCTCTCCCGATGAGGAGGGAAGAATATATCCCTATTACTGGTCACCGGTCATAGTGCGAGAAAAGGGACATCGAATTATCAAACCCATGCGCTATCGTTTAAGGCCTCACGCAAGTGCTGAGGAGGTCCCGAATAAGTTCAATATCTTTAACGCTCGACTCGATTCTTTAGAGCTTAGAAAAACTTGGAAACCGTTATTGGGAACAAAGCACTGCTTAATTCCCATCAGAGGTTTTTATGAATGGGTCGCTACGGATATGGGAAAGAAGCAAATTGAATTCTTTCCTCCCGAGCACGACTTGCTTGCTGTTGCAGGACTCTATGATATTTGGCAGGGGAAGGATCAATTCGGAGAAGAGATTACGCTTCATAGCTTTGCTGTGATTACTAAGGACCCACCTAAGGAAGTCGAAGAGATGGGCCATGATCGCTGCCCGATTGTATTGAATCGTGGAGCTTGGGATCAGTGGTTGGAAATCAAAGCAGACGAGGATCCTGTATCTTTCTTAGAAGATCCGTCTCACTATGGTGAAGTCGTTTTTGAGAATCAATACCTATAGAAAAGTCTCAAGGAGATTTTTTAATTTTCTCATTTCTCCACGTCGTGAGTTTCTATCGACGAGGTAGGTTCTTTGGTTTAAGGCATCACGAACCATAAGCTTGTAGTAACCTCTGTTTTCGAAGCCGGCCATACCTTCTCGCTTTTCTTGGGCAGCAACATTGAGGGATTCGAGATAGTGCTCTAAATAGAATGATTCCTTATTAAGAGAGACTTTATAGGTTCTTAAAGGCAGGAAGAAAACCTTGTGGCGAAGATAGAGAGACTCTTTCTTAAGTTCGATTTCCTTTTCATAGAAATAGGCTCCTAATAAGAGAATGGGAGCTAAGAGCATAATTAGCCCAACCACTAGAGCTATAATACGATTGATCTCATCTGGGCCTTGATAGGCACGAAGAAGAGGATCTTTAATAGCAAGGACCATAAAAAAGAGAACTGCGAATATGGCCAAGAGGTAACCCCAGAAGATCATGGGAAGACCATAGCTTCTGATTTTAATAGAGTTTTCACTGTTAATGATTCTGTCGTCTAACTCATTTTCTTCGACAGGCATTTGAAAGAGAAGGCCCATTTTTTATTCCTAACTATTTAATTAAACTATCTGTATGGTGCAAAAGAGCTTTGAAAATAGTCTCAAAGCTCTCAAGTGGCAAGAAAAAGTGCTCTGTGTCAGAACGAGTGTATCTTTACATTTGCTCATCCTAACGAGATTATAGCTCCACTAGAGAAACAGACCCCAAATCTGCAGAATTTAAGGAGTAACTCCACTATGAGAAAAACATTTTGTTTAGTGCTATTTTCGTTTCTTACCCTCATTGGCCTTCAGGCCAAAGTCTTTGTTATCAGCGATATAGATGACACCATTAAAAAGGCCAATAGTGCCAACCGTAGCATTGGGCAGGTGTATCACTTCCTGAGAAAGAAGATTTATCCAGAAATGAGAGATATGTTCATTGAGCTTGAAGAAACTTATGAAGCTCGCGGTGAAGAAGTAGAGTTCTTCTATGTTTCAGCAGCTCCAGATATTCTCTTCGATCAAGATGAGTGGATTGAGAAACATAATTTTCCTGCCGGGGAAGCCACATTGAGAGACTTTGGTTCAGGAGATACTTATCCCTATAAAAAGAGAGTCATTGGAAATATTCTCAAGGCCGCAGATCCCTATGATACGATTTATCTCTTTGGGGATAATGCTTCAAAAGATGCCATTGTTTACAAAGAACTTGTAGAAGAAGGGGGATTTAGCAATCACTTCATCTACATCAGAGATGTTGAAACTGATGCTACTTTTTGGAGCACAGACCTTCCTGTTCGTCGTTTAAGTGGGGTTCGTTACTTCTTTTCTGAAAGAGAATTTTTAAATGAGCGCGGACTTTTCTTTATGTCAGAAAGTCTAAGAGAGACAATTATTTCTGCCTATGAGGAGAGATCACTAATTCCCGAATACTCATTGAAGACCTTGGAAAAGCGTCTCAAGAAAGAATGGGGTTGTGGACTCGATTTTAGTTGTCGTTGTATTGCTGAAGAGAATGCAGCTAAATTTTGGGATGATTACTACTCAAAATTCTAATAAAGTCATAGTGTTAGGGGATTTCTTCACAAAAATGAGGAAATCCTTTCACACTTTGTAATCCTTGATTGCTTCCTAAGTATTTTCTATTGTATCTTCCTTAAAATTTCATTGAGGGGGAAAAATGTCTATTAACTTTAAAAGTTGGTTTCTTTCACTTTTAGTTCTAACTTCTATGGGCTCTTTTGCTGTAGAAGAATCTCAATCTCTAGAGTTTACGAAGAATCTTCTTCTCAACAATAGTTATGATTGTGAAGAAGGAAGTTGTACTTTCTATAGAATTGGTAAATTTGAAAGTCGAAATCCAATGAGTGAAAATCCTCTCTATATCCGCTATACAAAATATGGCCAGTCTAAGGGAAAGAAGGGAAGTATTGTTCTCTCTCCTGGTAGAACAGAATCTTCTCTCAAATATGCTGAATTTGCTTATGACTTTATTCAAAAAGGCTATTCTCCTATTTTCATTATTGATCATAGAGGACAAGGTCTCTCTCCTCGCGCTCTAGAGAATACGAATAAAGGTTTTGTTGCAGAGTTTAGCCACTTCGTTGATGACTTTGAAGACTTCGTCAATCAGGTTGTTCTCACGGATAAGAAAACAAATAGAGAGAAACTCTACTTGGTCGGTCACTCTATGGGAGTGGCCATCTCAAATATTTATAATCAAAGAGTAGGAAAGAGTAATCCTTTTAAGGCCGCAGGTCTCTTTGGTGGAATGATCAAAATTAATCTTGATGGAAATGCTCCCTATTTTGAATGGGCCGCCCGTTTAGTGACTTATAAAGTATGTAACGGACTTGAAGGATTTATGAATCTAGAATGCCTTGGTTATGTTCAAAAGCAGTGGCTCGATTACGATGCTAACTCTCGCTCAATCGATCCTCGTGATCCAAATCCTTATAATATGACAAGAAGTGTTCAAAGGTTCATGTTTCGTGATTTCCTTTGGAATGAGTTTGCTCCTATGAATGCTAATGCTCCAATTAATAATGAGTACGAGTCTTATGAAAACTGGAATGGACTTGCTCTAGGTGGACCAACGACGCAATGGATGTGGCAAGCGATTAAGGCCAATATGAATATGAGAAAAAAGAAGGAAGTAAAGAAGATTGCGATTCCTTATCTCATGATGACTGGTTCTCAAGATGTACGCGCCGTTCTTAAGGCCCATAAGAAGTTTTGTGCCAAAGTAAATAAGCACGCTGTTTCTTGTCGTTATATTCAGCCTGTTGGTGGTTTTCATGAGCTTCTCTTAGAAGATGATCGCTATAGAAATGATGCTATGACAAGACTTGAGAACTTCTTTGATCAGTACTAAGTAAAGAGCAAAAAATAAGGAATGACTATTATGAACAAAATACTTGTCTTAATCTCTACTTTTCTTTCTCTGACTATGCCTGCAATGGGTGCTGTCGAGTGCTATTACCATTTCACCGATGAAGTTCTAGAAATAACTCCAGAGATGAAAATTAATTCATGTACGGCCGACTTTGTATGGGGATTTGAGAATGTTTGCTTTACAGGTGATATTTCTGAGTTGGCATCATTGATTAACTCAGGATACTATCGTTGGGGACATTCTCTAAGAGTTGAAGACGCGCAGGTTATAAATCAAGACCTCATTGAATACACGGGTGTTGATGCTCAGAGCTTCTATTCAAATCGTTTCAATCTTGAGAGATGTAAATAGAAGTAACCCTTAACCTTCGTAAATCTCAATCAGTTGAGCGTCTTGTGATAAATGATTAAAGATATTTTCTCCCTAAAGCTATTCGTCAAATTAAGGGCGCTTTCTAAGAATTTATCTATTCGAGCGGCTGCTTTTGCTCTACTTGCTCTTTTTTCAACCTTTTTGGCCATTACTCTGTCTCCTCTTATTCCTCAGGAATTGTCTGATATATTAGGAGGAGGAGCTGTTAAGAATATTATTGAGATTTTGGCCAATAGTATGCTGGTGGTCGTTACCTTTTCTATGTCTACCTTAGTGGCCACTTATTCGATGATTTCATCAAGTGCTACTCCACGGGCCGTTAAAATCATTATGGAAGACTCTTCTGCCCATAATGCACTCTCGACTTTTCTAGGTGCTTTTATTTTTAGTATTCTTTCTTTGATTTCATTATCAACAGACTTCTACGGGCCTAAGCAAAAGGTTATCCTCTTCTTTGTGACCATCGTCGTTCTTATCATCGTCATTGTTACAATTATCAATTGGATTGGTCGGTTAAGCCGATTTGGACATCTTGAGAATTTAGTCTTTGAAATTGAAAAGAAAATAGAAACTTCTCTAGAGTTATCAAATACTCTTTTTTCACAGGAGAAATTTGATAAGAGATTCTCTTCTGAAATTATTTTTGATCGCGAAAGATATGGATATATCCAGTCGATAGACTTGGATAAATTAGAAACTCTTTGTGATGAAACTCAGATACAAGTCGTTCTCAATGTTAATGTAGGCGATTATATCGGTAAGGGTTCTATCTTTGCTTATGCAGCAAAACTTCCCAGTGAAGGTCAAAGAAGTAAGATATTATCTTGTTTCTATATTGGAAAATTTAGAACTTTTGAAGAAGACCCTCGCTATGCTATCACTTCGATTTCTGAGATCTCTTCAAAGGCCTTATCTCCGGGGATTAATGATCCTGGCTCTGCTATTTTCTCTGTTCATAGTATAACTAGAATTCTTTTTAAAATTGCCAATAAGAAGGTGACTTTGAAAAGAAATATCTATTTTAAGCCTATCTCTATTAAAGAACTCTTTGACTTAGCTTTTTTAGGAACCATGAGAGATGGCGCTGAGTTTAGAGAAGTTCGAAATGCACTTGAAGAGAGTTTTGAAATTCTAGAGCGAGAAGAACTCTTTACTGCTACCGTTAAGCAGATAAAGGAAAAGGGTCATAAATAGAAGTTCTTACTCATTATCTCCATAACGCTTAAAATGGGCATTTTCTTCCCGTAACTGTGAAATAACTTTGTTCTTATTTTAGTAATTTATCTCTTCCTTTTAAGACGAATAGAAAATTATCAGCACTTTAAGTCAACTTGCCTTTATAATAAAGAAAAGGGGTTTATAGATGTTGCGATTTATTAGTCATTTATTCTTTATTTTTCTTTTTCTTTCTTATTCTTCCCACGCTCAACTCGAAACAGTTGGTGTAGAAGAAGCTGGAGATCTTGTACCCGAAGTTAAAGAAGAAGACTCTGATCGCAAATTGGTCAATCCGACTGAAGATCCTATTCATCAAGAATTAGCACTTATAGCAGTTCAAAGTCAGATTGGGACAGCTGTTTTAAAGAAGCGCATAGAAGAGGCCAATACTGATTCCTTTGTTACAACTAAAGACGATTTGCAAGAGATGGTTGATGAATTCAGTCAGTATGCCTCCCTTGTAGATTCTCTTTCCCATAGATATATGGAGAGTTCAATTGAAAAGGGAGCAACTCCCACTACCCCTGAGAACCATTCTGAATCTCAAGAAGCTTCATCTCATTGCTATATTGTCGAAGGTGAACTCTCTGCAAGCTGTAGGGGACAAGTTTATCAAGCCGAAGATGAGCAATCTTTTATACGTCCTGTGAGTCCAGAGGTTGCACAAATGGAAAATATACAGGCTGAAGTCCAGGGAATTGTTTCAGAAAACGAAGATAGGAGACCGATTGGGGTTAAACCAGATAATTCTAGGCCAAAGAGAAATCTCGTTATTATTTCTATGAGAGATGGTTTTAAAGAAAAAAGAAAGCATCTTGAAGACTTACTTGAAAAGGGTTTAGTTGACGAGATTTCGTTAAAGGGAATTGCCTTTGTTAAGAAGAATTTTGAAACCTATAAAAAGACCATGGGTGATTATTTAAAAGTTATTTCAGATGCCAATAATCATGGAAAATGTGAAATTCCTGCAGGAAGTATTGAGGTCAATTGTTTTGGTACTCGTTATACCTTAAAGAACACAAGTCCCATTGGTCAACAGATCTCTAAGGGCTCCACTAAGCATAATTTAAATCGTGGAGCTGCAGACTTTCATTACTCAGAAGAAGTTGAAAGAAACTCACAGGGGAATAGGGAGAGTATTTCTCAGTAATTAATTTCGTTTTAAGGGATTATGCTTGATTAAGCTAGGGCTTAAGAAAATGGCATAACAAAAGATTTGAGAATAGAAACTTGTTCCCACACTAAAGATTAGACTCGCTCCAATGTGAAAGAGACTCCAAAGTATGAAATAGAAGAGGCCTGTAACGGGACTTATGAGAGCGAGGGGTGCACTGAGCTGAACTACTATCAGAATGATAAATCCTAATAACTGATGAACCCACAGCGGAGCTTCAAGAAGGAGTGAAGCTAGGGGGGGATGGGCAGGAAGGAGTACCATTTTTATAAAGAGGGCATCTGTCGTGAACCAATCTACTCCACCTTTGAATATTTTTTGTAGGCCTGCACTAAAGAGCATGAAAGAAATAAAACTCTTGATTAAAGGTATGTGCCAATCGTAAGGGGAATCCCTATTTTTTCGATTCTTAGGGGCCAAGCTTAGAAGTAAGCAAACGGCTACATAAAGATGAGTTCCATGATAGATGGTTCCAAAATTATAATCATGGCCTAAAAAGAGAATCGCCAAGAGGGTGGCCGGGACACTCAAGAGGCGATAATTTCGTTCTTTGTAAAATCTTGGATATAGAGAAATAAAAGTAAATTGGCAAAAGATAAACCAAAGATAACGAAGGCCATCTAAGAAGTTTTGACTCCAAGGCCCTGAAAGTAAGTGGTAGAAACTAATAGGTTGCCAAGTTTCATAGAAATTATCGGGATAATAGTGTCCTTTAAAGAAGATATACCATGTGGCGGGACCAAAAATGAGGGCGCGATAAATTTGGAGTTGTAGCTTTCTAAGATTCATAAAGACTTTCTCCAGTAAATTTCTTCTTTTTCTGGAGTGTGGTAATTTTGAAAGTTTAATTGATCCCAATAGCGAAGGCGGATGATAAGTTCACCTCTTCTCTCTTTCTGATGCCAGCTATAGAGGGGAAGAATATTTTCTTCAACAAATTGATCGATAAGATGGATGGTGTCAGGGTCTTTGGCGAAGGAAGGGCCATCGTGAATATTGGGATGGCGATCTAGGATTATTTTTTCTAATGATTCGATGATAAAGAATTTGTCGCTTCCCCACAGTAGAGGTTCAACCCTCGTTTTTTGGCCATTTTCTTGAATGATATTTTCGATCGATATTTTTATTGTATGGGTTGTATCATATCGACCAGCGGAAAAAAGAGAGAGGTGAGTTAAGGGCCAATCTTCTCTTTTAAAGATGATTTGAGTTGCATATAGCCCAAATATAATTAGGGAAAAAAGCACAGGAGCTAAACTCAATCTCATTTTCAAATGTTTGAGAGTTTTAGTAATCTGTTTCAATGGAGTTCCAAAATTCTTCCAGTTCAGGAAAGGTTTCTAAAAAGTTTGTGTCTCGTCTCTTATCGTGCTCAAGAAAGAAGCGTTTAAAGTCTTTTTGATGTTTAATTTGTTCTTCTGGTTTTGCTTCTTTCATCCAACTAAAAATACGCTCCATTTTAATGACCTCTCCGGAGCGAAAGCCAGCTTCTTTTCCTTCATATTCTCTCATAAAGCGAATGATATTTTCTAAGTAGTGATGATACTTTTGTGGAAGTATTTGGACTGTCATAAATTGAGGGTAACGAAGATAGGGAGTATCAATGAATAGATTTCGACCTTTTCCATAGAGCTTTCTCAATTCCAATATCCATTTTAGAAATTCTTTAAAATTAAAGATACTGAGGGCGTTGAATGTACACATAAAGGAGAGATGGGCCTTGGGATGAGATTGAAGGTAACTTTCAACTCTTGTTTTAAAAAGATTAAAGTCTAAACCGTTGCGGATATATTCCGCTTGTGGGCCATAGCTATCAACGCTCGTATACATCATATATCGAGCAATATATTTCTTTTCCAAGAGTTCTTTGATGTGTTCTATATACTTATTGAAAGTAGGCTGTGGTATGCCTAGATTGGTATTTATAGAAAACTCTAATTGGGGTAATGGCTTTTTCTTGATTTCGTCAAAGATTTTAAAAGTATCCTTACTAAGGAGGGGCTCTCCTCCGGTAATGCGAAAGACTTTTAAATCAGGGGAAAGATTTGGCCACCATTTCCAAAAGGCTTCTATATAGGGATTATCTTCTTCAGGTAATGGCATTTCTTTACGAAGCTTCAAAATATTGGGTTCCAGATAAAGAGAAGTGGAGTCTAATTTATAGGCTCCAAACTTCTTTACTTCCTTTTCCCAACTTGAAGAGTAAGTGGGAGAGCAGTAACTGCATTTAAAATTACAGCTACTACTAAAGCTTACTTCTAAGTAACGAGGGTTAATTGACTTCTTATGGCCATGTTCAATGACTTCATCAAAATGAGGTTCTGCCCAAAAGTAATGGGCCATAAAATGGCGGTCGCTATAGTGCTCTCCGGGGAGATCTTCTATATTCCAACAGGACTGACAACCCGCGGGCCTTTTACCTTTTAACATGAGCTTTCGTTGAGATTTCTTTTCAGCAGTATTATGAATGCCTGAAGGGTCTTTCTTGATATCTTTAGGACTTATTGGATGATGGGGGGGGAGATGACACGAATGGGTTCTTCCCAAGTGGAGGTGGATAGTGGCATTTAGCCACTTGGCCACGCAGAAACTTGGCGATACAGCGTTGAGCTTTTCTTTAGCGTTAGCTATACTTTTACGATCACCGTACATGAAAGACCTTGGTCGGTTATAGATTCATAATTAAATAGCATACTTGATTGTTCCACAGATTCAAAGGGATGCGAGCTTGAGAAAAGGATAATATGGTATTTGAGGACTCCGGCCAACGCTGGGACTTTGCCAAAAATGCAAATGAGACACAGGACACGAACGATGTGCAAGCTAGGCTGATAAGTTATGTTGTTCCGTGTTATAATGCAGCTGCCACTATCAGAAAGTGTCTAGAGTCCATTATAGAGTCCCACAAAAACGGAGACTCATCACTTCCTTATGAAATCATTGTCGTCGATAACGCCTGTACTGATGAGACGGCCCAAGTCGTTTCAGAGATTCAAAGAATTCATCATTCAACCCAGATATACCTTTTAAACGAAGACCAAAGGGGACGCTCCTATGCTCGAAATCACGGGGCTCTTAAGGCCTGTGGAAAGTGGTTGGCCTTCATAGATGCCGATGTATGGATTGAAGAGAATTGGGCAGAGCGATTGATCTCCTTTCTCGAAGAAAAAGGCGCAACAGGGGGTTGTGGACCCATTATTCCCACAGCAGACTTTAGTCCTGATCATAAAGAGCCCTTCTTATTAAAACTTCGAACTTACGCCATTAAAAAGGCCACGCGAGGAACCTTTCATCTCTTAGGTCGCTCTTGTTTTGAATCACCTATGATCAACTCTGCGGCTTGTATTTACGATCGAAAGCGATTTTATGAAATCAAAGGCTTTGATCCCTATTTACCACGACATGAAGATATTGATCTTTCCAAGAGGTTCTTCTTGGCCGGAGGAGACCTAGGAGCTACTAAAAAATCTCGCGCCTATGTTTATTTCAATGGAGAGAATTTTTGGGATTATTTAAAGCGCTCCTTTGAGGAAGGTAAAACCAAAATAATCTATTTTCATAAATGGGAGGGTCTATTTAATGAGCCTCAAAGTTCCTCGAATGGTAAGGGTCTCAAAGTAAAAATGACTCTTGCTCTTAGAGATCTCTTTTCTTCACTCATTCAATTATTTAAATACCCTAATCAAATACATTTATTTCTCCTTATCTTATTTGTAGTAAGTCACTTAGGTAAAGTGTGGGGACTTATCTTTTGTCGCTATCCTTCTCCCATCTTGGATAATGAGAGGAAGAATTTTTCAAGTGCGACTTCTCGTACAGGAATGCTCTACTTCGATGATCGAAGTATTGAATGGAAGAGTGTTCTTCATCACAGAGAGTTGGAAGACAGGGGACAAGTGCATCAGGAGTTTCTATGGTAGTGACCCCTCACATCTCTGTCGTTATCCCCACTCATCTGCCCAAAAAGAATCGAGACTCGCTCTTAAAGCTTTTCACGTCTTTAAAAGAAGATAATCTTTCGCGCGGATTAGATATTATCTTAGTCGCCAATTTTTCTCGTGATTTAGCTTTTCTTGAAAATCTTTTGAGAGAGATGAGAGAGTATTTCTATGATTTAAGAATATTTGCAACGAATAAGGAAAGTGCAAATATTGCTCGAAATTTTGGAGCAATGAAAGCAAGGGCAAATTACCTTTACTTTATAGACGATGATTGTGCCCTGATTAAATCCAATTATTTAGAATCTCTTTTGCAATTTATGAAAGAAAATGCAGATATTTCTGCTCTTGGTGGTGGTTATACGGAGAGCAATGAGCAAAGTAAGAAGAGAAGAAATCATGTATATGCCTACCTTGCTAGCAAGTGGCTTGAAAATGCTGTAGAAAATGAGAGGGGAGAAACATGTTATTTAATTGGGGGGAATACCTTATATCGTCGAGAAGTGTTTGACGAAGGATTTAATTTTGACCCCCAAATGAGTTACGGAGGTACTGAAACTTCTCTTAATGTTCAACTCTATCAACATGGAAAGATCCTCATTTATCGCTCGGAATTTAAGGTCTATCATCATTTTAATCTTTCTTTCTTTGAATTTATTAAAAAGGCCTATCGTCAAGGTGGGGGGAAGGCCCATAATTTACAAAATAATTTGACTTTAAAATCTTCAATTTCTAAGAAAAAGATATCAAGTGATAGGCAAATGAGAGAAGAGAATCTCTTCTACTTTAAACTTTATGACTACTTCTTTCAATTGGGCTTAAATTCTAAGACCCAGAAACACAAAATTCCCTTATGGAAAAGGGGGCTTATGAAGATGGAGCTTATTTTTGCTCCGCCTTTAGTTAAAAAGATCTACCATAAAGTCCGGCACTTCTTATATATGAGTGGTATTTTTATCTATTATAAAATAATTCATCGTATTTTCTGTAAAATATATTATATGAGTGAATATCATTGGCGGGGCTATTTAAGACCTATGGGGAATTTCCTATTGGGGAGGAAGAAGAAATGAATGATTCTTCATCTTCACATAAAAGAGAATTAGGGAAAAAGAGAGCGGCCTCCTTTTCATTTTATATTCCTATTCTCCTCGTTCTTGGTGTTCTCTTTCGATTATATCTTTTATTAGAGAGTCCACTTAGCTTTGATGAGAATATTCAGTATGATCTTCTTTCTCAGGTTCACTCTCTCTTGGGAGTGATTGAGTATAATTACACCCATGATTTCCAATTTCCTCTAGGCTACATTCTATCTTATCCTCTGGTTAAGTATTTTCCTGAGAATCTATTCGCTTTTCGCTTTATTTCTTTCTTTCTTGTTATTCCTGGTTTTTTCCTCTTTTATAGAATTATGGGAATTAGAAATTTAGTTCCCTCTTATCCAGTGTCTCAAAACCAGCGTTGGCTTGGAACTTTGATTTTTTCTCTTAGCTTCTTTTCTATTGAATATGGATTTAATGCTAGGCCTTATAGTTTGATGCTTTTCTTCTCTCTTTTAAGCTTTTATTTGGGGTTGAAATGGGAAAACACAGAAGAGAGGCGTTTCTTTTGTCTTTTCATTCTTTCTCTGTTCTTTCTAGGATTAAGTCATCTCTTTGGTCTCGTTCTTGCTCTCTACTTATTTATACTTTTTTGGTATTTGAAAAAAGGTGTATCGAAGGCATTCATCTCTTTTGTAGGTGCACTCTTTGCCCTCGCGATAACCTCATTGATCTTTTACCAGATAAATAGTGATCCTCTTGTTTTAGAGCAGAGACGGGCAGTGAGCTTAACTAAGTTTTACGGCCTCTTTCTGTACTTATATAACGATAATTTTATTTTTCTCTTTCTTTTGATTTTCGTATTCTTAAGAATGCTTAAATTTAATAAGAGAGTTCTTTTACTCTTTTTTTCTCCCTTATGTCTTCTCCTTGTGATTTCATTAATTCTCAATTTCTTGGGATTGCCGAGTTTTGAATATCGATTCTTCATTGGGGGAGCTGCTTTCTCCTTTATATTTATCGCTTTTCTTCCTGTGATTTGGAGAAAAAAAGTTTCGGGAAGGGATAAGGGTTCTTCTCTCTTACTTTCTCCCACTCTCTTTTTCATATGTATGATCCTCCTTTTTCTTCCTAATTGCCTTAAGATTTATTTCTATATTGATAATTATCCCAATATTCCTGAAGTGATGGTCAAGCTTACTCAAGAGCTTTCCTCTTCTTCAAAAGAGGATAAGATGGTTGTCGCCTGTGGTAACTGTCCTCGCTTCTATGAGTCAGTTTTGCTAGAAAGTGGAGGGAGATTGCATTGTTTAGGGGGATGGGATTTTTCTTTGAATAGGGAAGTTCTAGGTAAAGTTAGGGAGCCTTACTTTCTTATTTTTAAAGATAATATGAACTTCTGTTCTGATTTGATCAAAGAAGGGACAAGATCTCTCTATGAATCTAGAAATCTCTACTTCTCTAAATAAATAGCATCTTGATTGACCTGCCAAGGATCAAAAAGCTTCTTATCGGCTGCAATATTTTCTGCACAGAGAAATCCGGTTTTGATTGAATGATCTTGATTATTATAGCGATGCATTCCATTTCTTCCGGCCAAATGGAGAGTTGGAAATTTCTCCAAATAATTTTTGATTTCTTCCAGTCTATTGCGATGATTATGATCATAGACAGGATAGGCCTTTGGAATACGAAGCACCTTATATTCCAATTCTATTTCTGAAAAAGGGAGATCTATTTTCTTAATTTCATCAATTGCCATCGAAAAGAGTTCATCATCACTCTTCTCCCATAGCCCATCTCCTTTTTGACAAAAATACTCTAATCCGTAACTCGTATACTCTTCCGAGGGAACCATAAAAGGTGACCAATTCTTATAATTTTGAATACGGGCAACATTAACATTCTTGTCGTGGATATAAATCCAATTATCGGGAAAGGTCACTTTCTTTTTAAACATGAGAACAATCGTTAAGAAGTCTCGATATTGTATTTCACTTAGCCACTTATTCTATTCTGGCCGATCAATAAGTGATTTCATATGACCTAAGAGTTCTTTCATAGGATAAGTGGATATGAGGTGATCTCCAATGAGTGATTCTTCACCGTTTTCAAACGAGAGCTGCCATTGATTATCTTTGGGCTTACTGATTTCTTTAACTCTATGGTGCAGATATATCTTCCCCCCCATACTCTCTATTTCCTTGGCCACTTTATCCCATAGCATGCCGGGACCTTTTTCCGGATAATCAAATTCACCAATAAGTGTTTTGAGTTTCTTTGGAGAGAGGGGTCTATTTAAGAATAATCCCTTTTTAACCAGTTGAAAGACGATTTCTTTAACATTGAAATCATTAATTCGTTGTGCTGCCCAGTCAGAAGATATCTGACTACAGGGACGTCCCCATACTTTCTCACTATAACTTTTGAAAAAGGTTTTATAGAGGCTCTTGCCAAAATGATGGGTCAACCAATCTTCTAAAGAATGACTTTCTCTATGGGATAGGAGCTTATTTTCAATTTGGGCCTTGAGATAGGAAAGGAGAAAACCTAGGGATCGCAAGGGACTAATTTTAAGAAGGACATCACTTAGCTCGAGGGGGTAATTAAAGAACTTATTTTCAAAGAAAATACGAGAGAGTCTCTTTCGCTTTAAAAACTGATCTCCCATAATTTTATGCCAAAATTCTCTAACTTCTTCAGATTTTGTATAAAAGCGATGGCCACCAATATCAAAGCTAAATTCTTTATGAGCAATTGTTTTTGAGAGTCCGCCTACTTGCTGTGGGTGGGACTCATAGATATGAACTTCCATTCCTCTTTTACACAACTTATAAGCTGCTGCAAGACCAGCGGGACCTGCCCCGATAATAAGAATTCTTTTGTTCATAACGATCCAAAAAATAAAAGAGGATGAGAATGGATATTTTACCTTATCTTATTGAAAATTAAAATCTAAGCTTCGGTTACTTTTGCCCTATAAGAAGGAATCTCTTGTATTTAGGCAGGGCTTTTTCGGCGGCATAGATCACTTTTGAGAGATTGGCATCTTTTTGAAAGGATTCAAGGTCCTTATGGGTCGAAGTATGCTCTGGATGTTCATGAAAATTATTTGATTGAAGAATTAAAAGCGTTCCCTTTTTTACTGAAGAAAGCCAGCTCTCTAGAGGGAAATGCTCGCAGCTTGTATTGATAATGGTATCGAGGGGATCAATTTCAAAATCTATTTCTTTTCTTTCATTGTCGATGAGCTGTGTTGTGGTTGCAATGAGATGAGAATAATCGATTTGAGTTGCATCTGCACAAAAGGCCTTATACTTCCAGTCTTGGATAAGCCACGGTGTATTCAATAAGTCAGCATAGCGAGTGCAGTTGGGATCTTTATCCATACTAAAGATTCGCTCTATGCCCAATTCAGACTCTCTTTGAAAGAGAATAGGACCCAAAAGCCCAACCCATCCTCCAAGAATAAGCGTTTGTCCAAGCTTCTTGGGGCCAAGGTTGGCGAGTAGCTCTTCTCTGAGCCATGCCTTACTTTCAAATTGTCCAGCACTCAAAGCATCTTTTAAAATGGGGTAGGGAGTTTGTTCGAGAAAGTTAAAGTATTTTTCAACGGATACCCTTTCCGTGGTGACATATTGCTCGTATCTCAAAATGAATTGGGTTAATTGATCTTGAAGAGTCTTGAGGTCTAGGCTCTTGTCTTTATCCTGCTCATTAATCCACATGAGTATGATTTTATTATAGCGTCTAAGGAGATATTCTGTGTCGATGTCGATCACAGCTGCTTCTCCAGATTACCCTGTTCAATTAAGGAGTCTCTATCACTTGGGCTAGGCATGAGAACTCCGGATCGTTTGGGTCGTGGGATCATTTTCTTAATGGCACGACTTTGCTCGTGGTTGAAGTTAGAGATAAATAAACCGGTATGCTCTTCAAGTTCATAGACCAAGCGATCAAAATGCTCTTGGTAATTCCCATCTCTAACATAGGAGAATTCACCATTCCAATAGTCATGGAACCAGTCATAATCGTTAATTTGTTCGAGATTAAAGTCATCTTCACAAATGACTCTTATACATCCAAGTCGTGCTCCAAACATGGCATATTCACCGTTCGTTACATCGGCACCCACGCTCATCCATTGGAGAAGTCGAGAACGATTTCCCTCATAGAGAAGGTGAGGAGATTGTTTGAGGAGGGGATTTCTTTTTCCTTCTGAGTCTAAGCAAAGTTTAACTCCTTCTCTGAATCCTGCTCTAAAGGCTTGAAAAGGACTGCCATTACACATGCAGTAGCTATACCAATTATTCAATTGTTGGTAGGGAAATTGTTGGCACCAGTCTGTTTGTCCGCTTTTAGCACTATGGCAATTAACCTGTTTGAGTAAATGAGTTGGCCATAGTTTTAATCCACCATTTCCATAGATGAGACCATTGATAATATTCTTTGATGCCCAAGAGAGTACTCGATCAGCGGGGATATCTTTTAAAAGGGAATTAAAGTCTACTTGAAAGAAGTCTCTTGTCACTTTATTGTCCCCATCTACTATAAGTACTCGGTCACTTTTCACTGACTGGGCTGCGGCTCTATGAGATTCATCTAATCCTTTGACCCCGTGAATGTGATGGAGCTTTGTTCCTGGGGGGAGCTTCGATTTTAAATCGGCCAGATTTTCACTAGCATTTGGTTCATCATAGGAGATATAGGCTATTTCAAATTCCATAATTGACTTCTATTTCTTAAAAATTCTATTCATATTTATTGTGGCAATTATTATAACTCATTAGTTAAACTTGTGGTAATCTGTAGCTCATGAACGACCCATTAGAGCTTCATTTTTCGGATTATGCTAATTCCTTTCATTTTGCAAATCCCTTTGAGTCTATGACTTTTGAAAATAAGAAAGAGGCCTTTAAGAGTGCTTGGCGTCATGGAGGCACGGACTTCTCTTTTCATTGTAATTTTCCCCAAATGGAGCCCGACTACTATCGCCCGAAAGAATTCAGAAAGTTATTAGAAGAAATCTTATTAGATATAGATAGGGTTTTTGAACAAAAGTCTCCAGTCATTCTCTATAGTGGCGGAATCGATAGTGAAGTCATACTCTTCACTGCTCATCAATTAGGTCTTAACCCTAGGGCCGTTTTTGTAGATGTGATGGGAAGAAATAGGGATGAGTACTATTGGGCGAAGAAATTTTGTGAAAAGTGGAAAATTCCTGTGGAGATCGTCACTCTAAGCTTTGAGGATTATATCCACTCATGGCTTCTTACAGAGCTTCATTTGCTTCATAATATTTCGCCAGGTTCTTTCTCCTCTTATGGACTAAAGAGTGTCAATCCGCTTTCTGAGTATGCTCTCTTTGGCTCTCACATGCCTCAGGTTCTCTGGTGTGAAAGTGATCAGTCTTTCTATCACCTCTCTAGAGAAACCGATAGGGTCGAGCGTCAAGTCTATGCCCATTCCTTAGGTATTGAAGTGGCCTTTCCCTATCAGTTTGGAAGGCTTTGGTATACATTGGCCAATCATCTTGCCCTAGGGGGCCGTGATCTCTTCTCTTTAAAATTTCGCTCTGAAATTGCAGGAAAGGAATGCCTCTTTATACGTGGAGATGAAGAGGGAAGAAGCTTAAAGAGACAGAAAGAATTACTCTATCAGAACTTTCCTGAGTTGGAGGAAAGACCTAAAATGACGGCCCATCATCACCTCAAAGAGTTTTCTGATTTTGAAACTTCTATAGAACGTGCAACTTACTTTGCGAGGGAATGGACCAATGGTGAACTTTTAAAAGCTCCTCTTTCTTTGCGACCTAGACATTTTTACGCCCATATTGAAAAACAAGGACCAAGTTCATCGGCTCACAGTAAGAGTTCCTATTTTTGGGATATGATTCCAGGTTTGAGTAAATTTAAGCGGCGTTAAATGTATGAAAGTTAAAGAGGTCAAAGGGATGAGTTTTTCCAGCATGCTCATTCAGTTGAAAACTCTGATCTTCTCTTGAAAAATCCATCCAAGGACTAAAACAAAATACCAAGTAGTGGCGATCAAAGTTACAAGCTTCTGTGGTAAAAGCTGCGTGAGGCAAGCGAGTGTTAAAGGTATAGGCCATTCCTACTTGGGGTGAGAAATCTTTCTTTCCCTCATGGGTCTCCACTTGGATTTTGCAGTTTTCATTCGTTTGCAAAGGGATAATGGCGCGATAAAAGAGAAAGAGTCTCTCATCTCTATGCCACCCTTCTTGAGGTTCAATTTTATGGCCTTTAGGGATAGTCGCAATTCTTGAGCGAAAAAAAGGCCTTTTAAATAAAGTCGTAATTTTATGGATTTCTCTAAACTCATCACAGATTTTTGTGGGAATATGAAAGCTATAGGAATCGTAGTAGGTTCCTCTTCTCTTTTCTTGAAGAGTATTTTTAAGAAATTGAAAATGCCCTTTAGAGTTAACCAAATTCTTCCATTTAGAAAAATTAAATTTCTTTTTCATGGCCTCTTCGTGACCGAGAAGGCCTCTCTTCCAATCAAGTTGTTGATTGTGATTCTGGGTCAACGCTATACCACCATAGGATCGATCATACTTTTGAGTACCTGGCTTGGCCCAACCTTGAAATTCAAAACGTGAATAGATCTCTTCAACTTCACGATTAATTTCTTCAAAATTGATTTGGAAAGAAGAGAGATTATAGGAACTATAGAGAGGTCGCAATTCGTCAGGATCATGTTTTTGAAGAGCTTCCCAGTGTTCCGTTAAAGAGAAGCTCTCTTGGAGATGATCATGGATTAAGCATTCATCTGGTATGTCAGAAATTCGTATAGGCATAGTATCCTAAGGAGCTTAACATTGGGAAAAGCTAATCTTTTCTTGAAGTCCCAAGGCATGAGCTTTCGAATAATCAATATAATGACTTTCAAGCTCTCTTTTCCACGCTTTGTAATCAGCTTCAGAGTGAAAAGCATATTCCCAATTGATCTTCTTCGAAGACTTCTCAACGGTTGTGAAGGCCAGTTGGTTTTGACGAAGATATTTATCATTGAGCTCTTTTATACTGCCTTTCATATAATGAGATTTAACTTTTTCTCTATCTTGTCCGTTATTGGCAAAGCGATTCACTTCAATGTGGACTCTAAAATATTGTTGAGAATTTTGCGAGGGAGAGAGAATTTCTTGGGATAGATTATGGGCCTTACTTGCACCACTTGAACTACCGGGGTTGAGATAGTTTGGATTGGCCTTCTTTGCGAAGAGCAAAGGAGCTTTCAACACTGGTAATAGGACAAGGGCCGATTTCATCAATTTTCTTCTATCCATGGAATCCTTCTTTGATATCTCTCTTGGGGTTAGTAGAGCTCGTTCACAAATTGTGACAATTACTTTCCATTATAGCCTTAAAGCATTAAAATCTTAAATGAATTCAATAAATTTTTATCATTTCCTGAACTTAATAATGGAGTTTTATCCTTGGTTAAGTTCTTGTTTTAGGGGATAAAAGAGCAAGATTTCATATGTTTAAACTCGAAAATATTAAGCAAATTCACTTGGAAATTACTGATCGCTGTAATGCGAGTTGTCCCCAATGTGCGCGTAATATTCTGGGCGGTAAAGAGAATCCGCATCTTTCCCAAACAGAACTCAGCCTAGAAGATATTAAGAAAATCATGCCCCCAGATATAGTCCGTCATATTCGACGTGTTTTCATGTGTGGGAATTACGGTGATCCTGGGGTTGCGCGAGATACCCTAGAGGTCTTCCAATATTTACGAGAAACGAATCCAGATATGAATCTAGGGATGAATACCAATGGGGGAATGAGAACTCCTGCTTGGTGGGGAGAATTGGCCAAGGTCATTGATGGCCGTGGAGATATCAAGTTTGGGATTGATGGGCTTCAAGATACGAATCACCTCTACCGGCGTAATGTTAGTTTCGATAGGGTGATGGCCAATATTCAAAGTTTCATCGATAACGGTGGACGGGCCGTGTGGGAATATATCGTTTTCGCTCACAACGAACACCTTGTGGAGAAGGCCCGTGAACTTTCCCAAAAAATGGGTTTTGAGAAATTCACGGTAAAGAAGACGGGTCGATTTTTTTCAAATACCAAACTTAAAGGAAAAGAGCGCCAAGAGGTTCACAATCTTCAAGGTGAGGTTGAGTACTATCTTGAAAAACCACAAAATCCAGACTTTCAAAACTCCTCTTTGCAAAAGGAGCAATCTCTCGTTAGAGAATTTGGTTCTTTGGAAAATTATCTCAACCAAACAGAGGTGGCCTGCAAAACGAGTAAGGAGGGGAGTATTTATATTTCCTCTCAAGGGTTTGTCTTTCCCTGTTGCTGGACGGGAAATCAACTCTATCTATGGTATAATCGTCCTCGCAGCTCAGAAATATGGAAGCTCTTAGAGAGAAGTGGTGGAGTTGAGCTCATTGATGCCAAAATTCATAAACTTGGTGATATTTTGGAAGGAGAGTTCTTTTCTCAAGTTCAAAAGAGTTGGAGTTGCTCATCTTTAGAAGCAGGTAAATTAAAAGTTTGCTCTAAAACGTGTGGACAATCTTTTAATCAATTTAAGGATCAATATAAGTAATGTCATTTCTTAAAAAATTAAATCCATTTAAATCAAAAGAAAGGACATCTGAAAAGTCTTCTGCCCATCTCAATTCTAAAGAACCGAATGTCGCCGCCAAAATCGATCCTAAGGGAGAAAGAAAAAGAAGCGCCACTTATTGTGCGCTTCCTTGGATTCATCTTTCAACTCGACCCAATGGACATATGAGAGTTTGTTGTACCGCTAACGCCAGTTCTGTGGGAGCTACAAACGACAAGGTTCATGGAGGAGAGGTCGGAATCTTGAAAAATGATGATGGAAGACCGGCAAACTTTAATCATACTGATCTCTTAGAGGCATGGAATAACGAGTATATGAAAAATATTCGTCGGATGATGATGAAAGGTGAGGTTCCTCCCTCTTGTACAAAATGTTTTAAAGAAGAAGCTGCCGGTCATCTCTCTAAGAGAAATTGGGAAACCCGTTATTGGGATGATCAGATTGATCTCGATGAACTCTTACAAGAAACTTCAAATGATGGAACGATTGATCCTAAAGTTTATTATATAGATTTAAGATTGGGAACAAAGTGTAATCTGAAGTGCATCATGTGTTCACCCCATGATTCTTCATTGTGGGTGGAGGATTGGAATAAACTCTATCCCCACATTAAAAATGATAGTCTCAAAGAGATTATGCAGTGGAATAATAAAGGGCGAGTTGATGGTGCTACTTATAATTGGCATCTCAATAATCCAAAATTTTGGGATCAACTCTATGCTCAAATTCCCCATATGAAGCAACTCTACTTTGCCGGGGGAGAGGCCACCATAATTGAAGAGCACTATAAATTATTAGAACAATGTGTAGCTCAAGGCTACGCTCCAGCGATTCAGCTGCGCTATAATTCAAATGGAATGGAGATGCCCCAACGTCTTCTTGATCTGTGGAAGGAATTTAAGAGCGTTCGTTTTCACTATTCGATTGATTCATTTGAAGAGATGAATTCTTATATTCGTTATCCAGCTAAGTGGGATAATGTTATGAATACTTTTCGCTTGCTCGAAGCTACAGGCGATCATGTGGAAGTGACGATTGCCTGCGCTGTTCAAATCCTTAATATTTACTATATTCCTGACTTTATTAAATGGAAGCTTAAGCAAGACTTTAAAAAGATCAATCCTTGGCCGTTGGGAGCAGGGCTGATCAATTTTCATTTTGTCTATCATCCTGCCCATTTAAATGTAAAAGTTCTCCCACCGGAATTTAAAGAAAAAGTGGAAAAGAAATATGAAGAGTTCTACCAGTGGCTTGAAGATCATTTTGATGAATTCAATTTAAAGGTAGATAAAGAAAAATTCCTTGAGGCTCCCTACGGTATTAAACGTTTAAAAGGGATGATCCAGTTTATGAAATCTGAAGACTGGTCGAATCGAATGCCTGAATTTATTGAATATATTCAACTGATGGATGAAATCAGAGGAACTGACTTTTCTAAAACATTTCCGGAAATGAGGGAATTATTGGATTATGCCCAGGTTTCGACTCCATCGCTAGCAGGTGGAGATCATGTCTGATTCTTCAGATGATCTATTGTGGTCACGATACGACTTTTCCAAAATACCTTTTGAAGATATTGTTTCTTTAGGCCAGAGGACCCTTCTCTATCGTGACCTTTTCAATGTTTCATGGCTTTTAGGTCGCTATTGTAATTATAAATGTAGTTACTGTTGGCCATATGCTCGATCTGACGAAAGAGATCATCGCCCTTTAGACGTTTTGATGGCCACCATGGATAAGATTAAGTTTCAGGCCAGAAATAATGGCTTTAATAGCTTCCATTTTTCCTTTTCAGGAGGAGAGCCTACGGTTCATCCCGGCTTTTTAGATCTCCTCGAATATTATTCGCAAGATCCCATCTCGCCTTCCTATCAATCCACTCATATGACGACAAATTTATCACGACATCTTGGCTGGTTTGAAAAATATGTGGAGGCGACGAAGAAGCTCCATCGTGTGAGTATCACGGCTTCCTGGCATAGAGAGATGGCCAATAAAGTAGACTTTAGGGATAAGATTCTCTTTCTCTTAGAAAATGATATTCATGTGACGATCAATATGGTGATGGTGCCCGAGATGTTTGAGGATTACTACGAAGAAGCTCTATTCTTTCATGACTCTGGAATTAACGTGACCTTAAAACCACAGTCTGATCCCAGTGCCTCAAGAGTCGTGGATGGCTATACTCGTGAACAATTGGCAAAGTTGCACAACGGTATGCCCCAAAGAAATTTTACTCAACATAAAATGGAGCAAAACAAACGTCGCTCAAATAGACCGAAGATGCCAGATCATTTTAAATTACCCAAGATTGAAATAGAAGGCGATGGGCCTATTGCTCAAAATATGCAGGTTGAGCTTGTCGATTCCAATGGAAAGATTTGGTATATGGATCAGGCCGAGCGTTTTAATGCCTTTAATTTTAATCAATTTAAGGGATGGCATTGTCGAGCTGGATTTCAAGGGATTGTCATTCGTGAACCAGGAGGAGAAGTGAAGAGAAGCTATTCTTGTCACGATTCTCCACTCGGTACAATTGATAAGGGATTCAATATCTTCTCAGAACCCATGCCCTGTGTAACCCCTAGTTGTGTTTCTAGTGTGGATAGTAAAATTCCAAAAACGAAGGCAAAGTATGCCTCTGAGAGAGAAAATAAGAAGTAGATGAAAAATCATAGAACACTCTTTCCTCTTTCTTTTTATGAATCGGATAACCTCCAAAATGAGCTCACTAGAGAAGCAAAGATTTTAGGCTTTAAGAAAACCTCTCAAAGAGAAGATTTCTTAAAAGAAATAAAAAGAGCGCGCTTCTATCAATTTCAAAATCTCTTAATTCCCCTCAATTCTTCTCCAAGAAAAGAGAAACTAGAGCTTCTTAGAGAACTCTCTTTAGAGTTTAAGCTTCATTTTCTAATCGTCGGCAGTGCGGAGATAACGATAGACTTACCTGACTATAGGGAAGTCAGGGTTATCTCTTCTTATGAGAGTTTAGCCGCGTGTTTTTCTCTCTACAGAGAAAGAGATAAGAACAGTGGTGATGATTTTTCAAAGCGAGACTTCCTCTTTCTCGTACACAATAAATTTAGACCTCATCCCAAAGATATTTCTGATAGAGAGATCGAAGAAAGCTTTCTAAGTCATTCTTCCTATTACTTCTTTACTCCGATTAAAGAAGATCTTCGAGATCCTTATTTAAGTACCCGTGAAGTTAAGAATCTTTCTTTAAAGTGGCTAAGTCAGAATCTAAAATTTGATCCTCTACCAGGCCTTCTTCAAAGGGATCCCCGTACTCCTGAAGATCTCGATTTCTTTCCGGTGCTTAAACCTCTATACAAGAGAAGTCGCTCTCTTGCTCCGATTCGTGATACTTTTATAATCCCTTGTTTTAATCAGAAGAAGGAGTTACGTCTTACTCTCTTGGCCATGGCCCAGATGAATACTGATTTTGGAGTTCAAATCATCATTGTAGATGATGGGAGTACAGATGGACTTCTTTCAGATATTCGAGAAATACTCGCCACACTTCCTGATCGTTTTGATTACTTCTATATTAGAAATCCTCGTGTCTATCCTCGCTCCATGGGAGATGGGCGCTTTAGAGCAGGTATTAGTCGTAATCTTGGCCTTCGATTTGCCCAAGGGGAGTTCATTCACTTTATCGACTCTGATATTCTCTTGCCTCCAGATTTTCTGAGTAAGACACATCAACAATGGCAAGAGAATGAAATTATTCAATTGAAACGTTATGATTTAGCTGAATCTCTTGATGAGGATCTCTTCGGAAATGTAACCCCTTCCGAATCTCTATGGACTAAGCTGCATTCGAGCAGACCAAAAGTTTTGGATAATAGCTATTGGTATGATTTCTTTAGATTGGCCGAGAAAGAGGATTGGAATGGATTTAACTGTCCATGGAAATATATTTGTACTTATGGGCTCTCTATAAAGAAACAAGATCTTGAAGAGATGGGATCTGTGGCCCCTCACTATATTTTCTATGGCTTTGAAGATACAGACCTAGGCTTTAGACTTTTTAAGAGGGGAAAGAGGTTTAGACTGTCCTCCGTTGTTGGCTATCATCAAGTTCACCCCAAAGAGCGCTCCGAATTTGGAAATCTTCGATATAAGAGAAGTCAGGTCCTCTCTAAAACAGCACCTGTCTTCTATTTTACCTTCCTTGATCTCTCTATCTATTATGAGCTAGGAGACTTTATTTTTCCTTTCTATTCTCTGAAGCAATGGCTGTTTTACTTATTTTGCTTTTTCAAAAAGAAAGAAATAGGTGAGTCCAAATAGAATACAAAAGCCCATGATCCATTGGTCAATTAATGTAAGGCCTACACGTCCCAAAGCCCCTAAAGGTCTTTGATTGATCAATAATCTCTTAAAGAGGGGAATATTAAACTTAAACCATAGAAGAATACTTGCCGCCAAAAGTGAGCTCAAGTATTGCTCTTGAATATGACTTCTGATTAATAGAGAAACTAAAGAATAGATGAGTCCAATAAGAAAAACACCACTGAATAAAATATAGTAGAGCTGATATTTATTCGTATGGGAGAAGGAGGCCTTCATTTGCCCTTTATTTTTTAATCGGAATTTATAGGCCTTGGCAAAGTAGAAAGGAACTCTGAAGTCATTTCTAAGGAGTCCGAGAAAGCGATAAGACTTCTTGTGGGTAAGTAAGAGGTCGTCTCTAAATTGGATGGTTTGCCCACTTCTTAAGATCTCGCCAGCTAAGAATGTGTCCTCACCAATTCTTAAGTCTTGAGGCCATTTATAGGCCAGATCTTTTGGCCATCCACATAAAGCTCCATAAATAAAGGAGCACTCTAAGGCGCCACCTTCATCTGTGAAGGGATGAAAGATGGCGTTCATATAATCATTCTTATAGCGAGTAAAGAAGCTTCCCTGCGAGGGAGAATGAAGTCCTGCACAGAAGGGCGATTGAATTTCTTTTTCAATGACCTTATCCAGATTGACTTCTATATCGGCATCTACAAATATAAGTTCTCTTCCTCGAGCACAAGTGATGCCTTTATTTCTTGCATGAGAGGGCCCACTATTTTGAGATAAGAGCACAAGCTGGATTTGAGGATGATTCCAAGATTTAACTAATGATTGGAGTTCATTTTGATTTTCGCTGAAGTCATCGATAATGATCCATTCCCATTCCAGCTGACTTGAAATATCAGAAGATACTGATCGGTTCTGGTCCCAGTGTAGAAAAAGTTCTCCTAGCTCTTTGAGATGGCGAAATTGATTAAAATGGGGAGTAATGAAAGAGAGGGATCGACTCACTAAATTCGACCTTGCTTTCTCTTTTTGACTGCTTCTCTGATACCTACTCGATAGTAGAGATCATCTACAATAAATTCAGGATGTTTCTCTTTTGTACTTAAGGCCAAGTGCATGCATTTGGTTGGAGTGATTTCTAAATCATGACAGACAGATTCTTGGTGTTCTCTGTAGAGTTTTGGAATATAGTCAAAATCAAAGCGCTTCATCATGTGGATTCCCATTTTTGCAGCGAATTTTACGGTATGACGATAATTATTTTGTTGGGCTATGGGAAAGTCATCATCAAAGTCACTATAGCGTATTCCTGATCTAATATCGCCCATTCCCATTCCCTTAGATAAAGAAAAGGAGACGGCCACGATGGCCGCAGAGCTGAGATCAAAGTCTATAGAATGGCAGGTTCCAAAGTAAGCACAATCGATTTCTACTGGAATATTCTTTTGCTCAGCTTGAGTGATAATCTCATGCATCTGGGGATGGATATCTCCAGTAGAGCAAAAAGGAAGAGAGATGATAATATAGTCATTCTCATCTAGGGGAGCATCTTCTAGGAAACAGAAGTCGGGATTCACTCTCTTATGATAGGCGTATTCGCCTTTGAAAATCCGTAAACGTTTTGAAGAATTTCTTAAATAGCATTCGTCAAAGCTTTGAGTGGTTCCATTGATAAGATGGCGCTGAGAAAAACGCTCTAGGCCCTCAACTTGATTGGATCGACACTGGTGAATGAGATGGTGAATTCTCTCTAAATATTCATCTTGGCAATCAAAGGGTGGAGAGTGATTGAGCCATTCACTTAGGGGAGCCTCTTTTAAATGTAAGAGAAACTGATAGTCGTAGACAGAGAATGTCTTATGGTTGATATAATCACTTAGATTCGACATAGGGCCTTAAGATTTCATAGTAGTCAGGGAATATTTCTTCAAAAGATTGGGATCTAATTTTATCGAGATCCTTTGTCACTTTCCAAAACTTTGGAAAGACATGACTAAGATCTTCTTCATTCATATAGTTAATATAGCCTTCAATAATATTTTTAGCAGACATTCGATAGATCTCTTGCTTCTTTTCAGAGTATTGATTCTCTTCAAAGTAATCTTCGAGCCATCCATAAACTTTACGAAGTTTCTCCTCAATGATTTTTTTCACTGGAGGAGGAAGAATTTTAATATTGAAGTGTAAAGGGTTGTGAAGCGGGTGAGCAGATATAAAGGGTTGCTTGTGGGAAGCTCCAAAGTTTTCAAACTCATTAGAAATCTTCCATTTTAAAATATCATCAAGGTAGAAAACATTGAGAACTTGAACGGTATAGGTAAACCATAAATGAAGATTTCCTTCGTAGCTCTCTAGTTTCTTGATATTTCTTTCGATGGTATGCCATTTAGAAGGATAACGAATATAATCATTTAATTTACCCGTACCATCTAAACTCAATCCAATTTTAACTGTTTTAAAGTGTTTCCAGTATTCCCAAGCTTTCGGAGGGATAACGGGTCCATTTGAGTTGTATTCTAATTCAATATTCTTCGCAATATCCTTTTCTATACATTTTTCAAGTAAGTCAAACTGCCTTTCGATGAGCATGGGCTCTCCACCAACAGTATGAATATAGGTAAGATGATCCATATTTTCTTCTACATCACTCCAGAAATGATCCCTATCAACCCAATCGTAGAGGTCATTTTCAGGGCTCCAATTTCCTTTATCATCTTCAACTAGTTTTACGACACCAATGGCTTCCTCATAATAGGGAGTATTCCATAATTGAACAAAGTCGTTATACCAAGCATTGCTATCGGTGGGGCCACACATACGGCAGCGAATATTACATTTATTTCCAAACCTGAGATCTAAATATTGCAGGGGGATATCTTTGGGATCGATACTTCCATCTTCTTTGGTCATTTTCTTGGCGATTTGAAAATTAAAGTAGTCCTTACTCTTATTGACCTCAAATATTCTACGCGAGCGTATTCCATTTTTCTCTTCGCGATCACAGCGGATACAGGCTTCGTGGGCCTCTCCTTCAAGCATCGACTTTCTTAATTCCTTTGCTAACTGAGAATTTCTGGCCTGGGCCATGGGCTCTCTTTCAACATTGTAGGGCACATCATTTTCTTTGCGATAGAGTCCTCTCGATTCAGCTGTATTGGCCTGACAACAAATTCTCATATCGCCATTATTTCTCACGGCCATCATAATCCACGGTAGGGGACAGAAGTATTGCTGATTTGTTTCTTCCTTTGTCTGTGCTTGAGCAGGACTTTGGGAGTGACTGGGGTGAGTTTTGGGAAAGAAGCGACTTAGCCAACTCATACTGCTTTCTCTTTTGACTTAGATGATAGGGATGATGGAGATGATGGGATTTCTTCTTTCAATTTATGGCCTCTGTGTTGATCTAAGATTTGCGTGTAACGTTCAAAATGTTCACATTCATCGGGACTGGCCTGAGGGGCCTTAAGGAGGGGAAATTTCTCTCTTAATTTATAATAGAATTTTTGATTCTGTTCATTTTCCGTATTCTTTAAATAGGCATCAAGCTCTTGAATGTAACTCATTCTTCTAGGTCGGTCCCAAATCGTGTGGGCCAAAAAGGAAGGGGTATCGAGTATATTCCAATCAATATAGTCGATTCTCTCTACAAGATGACGATTGACCCATTTGATGAAGGAGATAATATCAAAGAAATTATAGGCCTGGAGTGTATAAGTGATATCTAAGCGAATAGGTGTTTTCGTTACAAGGAAAATATTCCTTTCAAGCTCATTCCATTGAGAAGGGTATCGAATATAGTCATTTGTCTTTCCCACACCATCTATACTCAAGGAGAAAGTGGCCTTTTTAAATTGAGAGAAGACTTCTAGAAATTCTTCACTTATGACAGTTAAATTGGTGTTAATTGAAATTTCAATATCTCTATTGCCAAGCTCCAATATTCTTTTAAGTAGCTTTAAATTATTCTTGATTAAGAGGGGCTCTCCTCCGGTGAGATAAATCTTTTTCAAATGAGGGGCTAAGAATTCTAGGTCTTTCCAAAAAAGTTCCGATTCATACCAAGGCTGCATTCTTTTTGAGAATTTAAGATTGTCATTCTCCTCATCAAAACCGACAGTTTGATGGGAGTCCTGAAGTTCCTGCCATTCTTTAGCAAAGGTTGAACTGGTCATGCTATTACACATTCGACATTTTAGATTACAAATATTTCCCTGACGTAAATCTATATACTGTGGGGGGGTGGGTTGAATGCCTTGATTCTTGAGCGCCGTAATCTCTTCCCAAGTGGAGGGGGAAAGTTTGTTCTTCCAAGCTTCGTTATATTCCATTCTTCTGGAGGTGACACCCTTTTCTTCTTTCTTATAACAAATTTGGCAAGAGGCTATTTTCTCACCATTGAGCATCTTTCTTCTTACTTCCTGATAATAGGGACCATTCCAAATTTCTTCTACTCTATCTTTTCCTAGCATCGTTCGTGGGGATAGATCGGAATTTGGCGATTCACAACATAATCTTAGAGCACCAGAAGTCTTTGCGGAGAGATGAAGAAAGGGCATGACACAGAATGTGGGGCTAGGATAGTCACTCATATATCTTCATGGCCTCCAACTGTTCTAGGTCAATATTTCGTAAATCCTTCATGGTTTTCATGAATTGGGCCCGTTTGCCCCATTGATGAATATAATCTTCCGGAAGTTCTCTATTTTCGCTAGGCTCTATAAGAGGTAATAGGGATTCTAAATCCTTCTTGGCCGCACTCTTTAATCGTACTTGAGAGAGGATATCTTGTATTTCTGCTCGTGCCTGATTTCTTAGTGAAGGATGGAGGTAGATAAGATTGAGATAGGTGGGCTCATGAACGAGATCAACTGATATATGAAAATAGCGCCTATGTTGTTGTGACTTACCATCTACCCATTGATAAAAGTCTTTTAAGGAAAATAAGTTTAAGAGAGAAGTGGTGCAGTTAAATGTAATTTCAATCTCGCCGCTTAGAAGAAGAAGTTTCTCTAAGTTTTCTTCTACTTTTTTGAATTGTAGGGGGTAGCGAATAAGATAGAGATCTTTTTCGATGGCATCTAAGCTTATGGATATATCTACGGACTTAAAATGGGGTAAGATTTGATAGAATTCATCATTATAGTGAGAGAGATTAGTATTAAAGCGAAGATCGATCTTACTGGCCTTTCTTTTATCCACGGCCTCTTTTAGAAAATGTAAGAGGGAAGGATTAATGGTTGGCTCTCCACCAGAGACATAGACAAATTCTAATTCTTCGAGCAATAAGTTGATATTTTCTTTGAATTGTTTTGTAGAGAACCATTCGTTGTCATAAGTGATATTTTCATAGTCCCTTTTTTCAAAGTAATGATCTGGCCATTGATTCTTCATTTCAGCTTCGATGGGAGAACTAAAAAGGGGATTGCAAGAGAGGCACTTTAAATTGCAGAGGTTGCCTAATCTTAAGTCGAGGGTCTTCGGAGCCAATCTCTTTTTATTGTTCTCAAGAACAGAGTCAATATAGTGAGAGTATTTATCATTTTCTTTCTGGCGTTTGGAGCGTTTTCCAAAGGACTCTTCTTTAAAACAAAATTCACATGCCTTCGGGGCCTTACCTGAAAGAAACTCTTTTCTTAAATCCTCATAGTGAGGTGACTCCCAGATTTGGGCAAGTTTATGATGACCTAGATTGAAGGGTTGGTTATTTTCATCACTCACTTTATACTGAGAGGAGAAACAACAAGGTCGCAAGGTGCCCAGAGGGGCCGTTGATAAATGGATAAATGGCACGATGCAAAACGTGTCATTAGATTTTTTTTCCATAGGCTTCATTATAGGCACGAACCCTGCGATTTACAAATACCTCCAAAGAAACAAGGTAGGCTAATGACGCTAGGGAAGGCCATAGAGAACAAGTATAGAAGCTTCTTTTATGATGGCCCTGATTCCCGTGATATCGCCTTTGCTCGTATCTTCTTCTATAGCTCTCTGATTTATCTCTACTTTAGTGATGACTATCTTATTCGCTATCTCTACCTACCTGAGATTCCCACAACTCTTTGGCGACCTATTAGCTTTTTTCAGGGGATCTCCCATGATGGGCTAATGCAATTATGTAGCCCTTTAATGGTCACTCTCTTTGGAGTTTCCCTTCTTTTTAGTGCTCTTGGGCTCCTCTTTCCCCTTATGTCTTTTTTGGCCTTTTTAAGCGGTCTCTTTATCATAGGTATGCCCAATAATATTGGAACTGTTTATGATTCGACGACACTAGTCTGTGTCGTCTTAGGTATTCTGCCTTTTACCCATGCCTCCCATTCACTTAGTCTTGATCGCCATTTTGGGATAAAGTTTAAATTCAATCGTTTACTCAATAGGTCTATCTTGGAGAGAGACCATTCAGTAGAACAGGACCATTTGTCTTCCGTGTGGGGACTCAATTTGATTGCTTCTCTTGTATTTCTGTACTTTCTTTGTTCGGCCATACAGAAAATGCGTCTAGGTGGTCTGAGATGGCCTATGTCTCAAGATTTCGCAATGGCGCTTATTTATAACCAAGTTGAATTGGGCAAAGCTCTTTCTCAAGAGTTTGAACTTCACTTTATCTTAAAGGTGATGACTCTTGTGCTTCAATTCTGTGCTTTTGTGCCTCTTTTTTGGAAGAAGTATAGAGTCTTTTATACCTTTTTATTACTTGGGTTTCATCTTGGAGTTGATTCTCTTATGGGGGTTCACTTCAGTACATTTAAAATTATCTACTTCTTTATTTTTCCGTGGACTCAATTTCTAAGGGATTTAAAAAAGTCGGTTCCGTTTATTCCTATCTTTACTCGTGGTAAGTCACTTTTGATGGATCCCCCCAATCCTTGGGCAGAAAGCTCATGGCCTCTGAGAAGGTCCTCCCAAATTCTTCACCTTTCTCTATTGATTTTTGTATTAGGGGGAAGTCTAGCTTCTGTTTACACCTATAAACACTTCTGGCCATTTTCGACGGCCACTATGTATGCCCATCCAGAGACCTTCCCTTATAATGAAATTAATTTCTATATTGGTGATCATGCGCAACAGATGACCCTCGTGCAAGATCCAGACTTCTTTCCCCTGGATCGGGTGAGAACCCAATTGGCCGTTAGAAAGCTTTATTTTAAAGATCAAGTCTCACTCTTTTCTTTAGGTTTTGCTGTTACGCAAATGTTAACGAAGGCCAAAAAGAAACCTTTTAAGCGTTTAGAGATCCGTCAATGCTACTATCCAAATATTGGCGCTCTAAAAGAGAATTATCCCTATTCTGAGGATTGTAAGCTTCTCCAGAAAATTGAGAATCACTAAAAGAAAAATACTACTTTTTAAGTTATAATGACTCTTGTGAATTATTATAATTATGAAGATATTCGTATGCTCAACTTTGAGTTAACTTCAAAGTGTGCACTTAAGTGTTCTCGCTGTGCTCGTGTTACTGATCCGGGCTCTTTTGTGCAAGTTGATTTACCGCTGGATTTAATTAAAAAGAGAATACCAACTTCCATTTTTAATTCGCACTTACTCATCGATTTAAGTGGGAATTACGGCGATCCCATTTATCATCGGGACTTCATTGAAGTGATAAAGTATTTTAAATCTTTTGAGACTTCTCTTTATATTGAAACAAATGGCTCTGGCAGAAGTCGGCAATGGTGGGACGAAGTGGTCTCCCATTTAGGTCCTAAAGATATTATTTCTTTTTCTATTGATGGCCTTGAGGATACTAATCATATCTATCGCGAAAATGCTCTTTGGGGTGATATTGAAAATGCAGTTGCCGCATGTGCGGGAAAGGTAAGAACGTTTTGGAAATTTATTGTTTTCAAATATAATCAACATCAGATTGAAGAAGCTCAGGCCTTGGCACAAAAATGGGCGATCAATAAGTTCAAGTTGGTGAAGAGTTCTCTGTTTTACTATGGATACGGGGAAGAGGATGATCCTTTAATGCCCGATTTAGAATATGTTCAAGGCTCTTTAGCGAAGAAAATAGAGGGGATACGAAATCCTGTCCCCCTAAAGGCTAAATCCAATCAGGATGAGGCAAATCACACTTTAGAAAAAGAGAATCAATTTCAAATCCATCCCAAATGCATCACTACACAAAGGCACTATATCTCCTCAGAGGGGTTCTACACACCTTGTTGTTGGATCTCTATTTTTTCAAAGGATAATGGTTTCAATATTCAAAAGAAAAAGGAATTCTCTCTCTATCATCACGACTTAAAAAGTATCATTGAAGGTCCTGCCATGAAGGAATTGGCCGCGAGCTGGGATCAGATGGATAGCGCTCCAAAATTTTGTCAAAAGAGATGTTCTGAAAAAGTGGTGGGGCATAGTTCTCATGATTTTATAAAACTAGCCCCTAAGGGGTAGAGTCGTATCCCGACTACTTCTTTTTATTGACTGACCATCGGAGAATAATTTGCACGGTAAAGAGTACAAAAATTCCAATGGCCAGATAGGAAAACTCCATCGAAGTTCCTACTTAATCGACTCTCTGATTCGTGAAGATGACCAGTCCATGATCCAAACAATGGCGGCAATGGTGATGGCCAGTAGACCAACTTCATTCCATTTTGCGAGACCTTGATACTGCATTAGCATAGTACCAATACCCCCACCTCCAACAAGACCAATTACGGTTGCCATTCTTACATTGATATCCCAACGGTAGATGGTAAAAGAAAGGTAGGGAAGGACAATCTGAGGAACAACACCAAACCAGATAATCTGAATGTGGTGAGCTCCCGTAGCGGTCATGGCCTCAATAGGTCCTTCACTAATATTTTCAATTTGCTCAGAATAGAGTTTAGCTAGAGATGAAACTGAGTGTAAGCAAAGCGCCAACATACCTGCAAAAGGTCCAATTCCAACCCAAACAGAGAAGATAATGGCCCATACAAGAGGCTCAATGGATCTTGTAATATTCAGAAAGAATCTTGTCAGATTATATAGGGCGAAAAGGAGAGGGGAAGAGTTCATAAGATTTCTCGCCGCAAAGAAACCAAAGAGAAAAGCAAAGGGGAGGGCGATAACTGTGGCAATGAACGCCATATAAATGGTTTCAATCGCAGCAAAAATCGCTTGCTCTAAAATCCCAAAGTTGGGATGAAAGAGGGCCGTGAAAATTCTCTTGGCCCCTAATAATCCGGCCTCAGAAAAGAATTCTCTCATACTTACTTGAGAGATATTGAGTCCCGCTACAAAAGTAATAAAGATAATGAAGTAACCAAGAAGCATAAATGGCTCAGTCGTTACAGATTTAGAATCATCACTCTCATAGAGGCCTTGAGTAGCTCTACCGATAGAGAGGCGACCAAAGAGAAAGAGTCCAAGCGCCACGAGAGCTCCGATGGCCAGGGCATAAACAGGCTGATTCCAAGAGAATTCAGCATATCTGATGTCAGCAATCATTTTTTGGTAAATAACTTTATAACTCACTAGGAGAGTATAGGCCCAAAGGAAAATATCAATGGCCATGGCCGCAACCACGCGCTTCATATGTTTTAGGCCTGCTTTTTCTTGATTCAATGTTATAGCTTCTGAATTACTCATAGTTTCCCCAATAATCCTTAATCGATAGTTACTTCAACAGCATCTTCGCCGTAAATCGTTTGAAACCAATTTTCATCAATTTCACTTGGACTTCCCTCATAGATGAGATTTCCATCTTTAAGAGCAATCACATGAGTAGCGTATTCACGAACAAGGGAGAGGAAGTGAAGGTTACAAACAATAGTCACCCCTAATTCCTCATTTACTTTCTTAAGATATTGCATCACAGAGTGACTGGTGGCCGGGTCGAGTGAAGCCACGGGCTCATCTGCTAGTAGGATAGAAGGATTTTGCATGAGGGCACGAGCAATGGCCACACGCTGTTGCTGACCCCCTGAGAGATTATCTGCTCTTCTATTTTCTTTACCCGTAAGCCCTACGAGTTCAATGAGCTCAAGGGCCTTCTTCTTATCAGCTTCTGAGAATATTCCAAAAATAGAGTTAAAAACTCCTGTCTTAGAAAGAGTTCCCGTAAGAACATTGGTGAGAACAGTCTTACGAGGAATGAGATTAAAGTGCTGGAAGATCATTCCAATACGAGAACGTAAACTTCTCAGAGGTTTACCTTTAATATTGGTAATATTATTTCCTTCAAATGAAATAGTTCCCGTAGTGGGTTCGTGTAGGCGATTGATACAGCGTAGGAGAGTTGACTTACCCGATCCTGAAAGACCGATGACAACGAGAAATTCGCCTTTTTTTACATTGAAGCTTACGCGTTTTAGAGCATGAGTGCCATTGGGGTAAACCTTGTTTAATTTATCCACTTCAAGGATGTTTTGGCCCATAATGAGAGTTCCTATTCTTAATGATAACGGTTTAAGAAACATGCCCTAAAACCATGGGCCTGTTGTCTTATTTTTTATTCTTATTTTGTTAAGAAGTCTTACATTTGATGTGGCCGTCATCCTAAAAGACTGCCCTTTATTTGTCTATAAATATGGCCAATAAAAGTCGAAATATCAGGGATAAAGGGACTTTGGAAGTGCGTTAAATATAAAGTCAATTTTTTGAATAACTAAACTTAATGTAACAGTAAGATAATGTCAGTCGCCAATGAGTTCCTAAAGTTCTTATTCTATTTCTGACAATAGTTATTCACGGTAGAAAAACTAACCTTCAGGGAGGAAGTATGTTTAAAAACCTTAGAAAGGTATCAGTAGCGGTATTGGCCTTAATTCTTACATCTGCAAGCTATGCTTCTTTTGAGAAGTCTATCTGTGGAGAAGACGATAGAGTACCTTCGGATATGCCAAAAATTGGTAGATTACTCGGTTCTATGTCGGATACAGGGGGATGTACGGTTACTATGATTGGTAAAACTTGCGCCATTTCTGCAGGTCACTGTTCGGGAACTTTTGGTTATGCCGAATTCAATACACCTCCAAGTATAGATGGAAATATCCAGCATCCAGCTGACGAAGATATCTATCCAGTAGATCGCGCTAAGACCGTATATGAGTACTCCGGAATTGGTAATGACTGGGCCGTTTTACGTATTCTTCCCAACCAAATCACAGGTAAATACGCAGGGGATGTTCAAGGTTCTTATGAAGTAAGTTTTCAGAAGCCTGATAGTGGAGATATTATCCGCATTACAGGTTATGGGCTTGATCGTAGTGATCCTGAGAGAAACTTAGCTCAGCAAACTCACACGGGTGAGATTACTCGTATACGTGGTTCTGCTCTTTATCATGTTGCCGATACTATGGGGGGAAATAGTGGATCTTCCATTATTCGTGAGTCAGATGGCAGAATTGTAGGAATCCATACGAACGGAGGATGTTACTCTAGAGGTGGTTCAAATTCAGCTACTGTGATCTCTGAAAATGAAGAATTGAGAGAGGCCATCGAAGCTTGTCTCATTGAAGAAAATCAAATTCAATAGTTTTAGACTATTCTAAAAATAGCAACGCCCACGCTCTAAACATATATTGGGTTTACAGCGTGGGCGTTTTTGTTTCTTCTTTTAATTGTCTTTTATCCTCTTTATCTTACAAGCTTTGAAGTATCTAAATTGATGGCCTTAACCATTTCTCTTAGAGAGTCATAATCTTTATCACTTGTATTCACAACACCTTCAACAGAGTAGATTCTTTGAAAGATATCCTTACCCTTAGGTGTTGCGATGAACTTCTTAACTGCATTGATAAATTTTGAAGTGATTTCTTGAGGAAGATCCTTGCGAAAGACAAAGGGATCATTTGGAATTTTATCCGTAATGGCCACAATTTTGATCTTATCTTCTACATCAGGAAATTGAGTCTTTACTCTGGCCCTTGCATCACGGATCTTTCCTTGCTCATCTGGAGCCGAATAGTATGTAGCCCCAGCATCCACTTGACCCTGATAGATCATGATCACAACATTGTCATGCTTATTGGCGAAGGTCATATTACTGGCCGCTACACCGGCTTCTTTCATCATTTTTAAAGGAAACATATATCCCGAAGTAGAGGAAGGATCAACGAAGGCCATTTTCTTTTCGTCGAGATCTTTCACTTCTTCGATACCACTATCTGTTCGCGCAATAATTTGTCCCTGATAGTAGTCATGCCCATAGCGAAGTACTCTTAATTTTGCCGATGCTCCATACTTGTCGTTGGCCATAAGGTAACCAAAAGAATTCATAACACCAATATCCGCTCTCTTTGATCCAAAAGCTTCGACTACGGCCACGTAGTTGGTTGGAATCCCGGTTTTAAAATAGAGTCCCGTTTCTTTTTCTAAGAATTGAAGAAATTCTTGAGAGTTTGAAGCAATGGTATCCGCGTCTACTGAAGGAGTGAAATAGAGTTTTACAGGATTGTCTCGCGTTCCCAAAGGTGCATTATTTTCACAAGAAGGAAAGAGCCCAACAACGAGAGCAAATAGAGAATAAATAAATATACGCGCGAAAGCTTGGTCTTGTTTCATAAAGTCATGGCCTCTTTGGGTGGTGAATTTCTTTGAGGCCAAGAAATAACATGGCCGTTTGTTTTTGTCAGTTATGATTTAGGATTCTCCTTATTTTTTAAGGCCTTATAAATTTTATCGATTATGATTGGCCGGCGTATTTTTCCGTATTGCAGCATTTTGGTACGCAGTATTAGGGAGTCTTAATAGATTCGTCGATAGGAAATTATTACGACTTATAAAAGGATGAATTTATGGCCCCTGCAACCAGAATTCTCATAGGCTTATTCTTTAGCCTGTGGGCCTCGCAAATTTTAGCTAAGACTTATTCTCTCAATGAAGGAAGAAGTAGAAGCAATAGCTTTCGAATTGTTAACCCTACAACTGAGCGCCTTTACTTTGAATACTATATTGGAAGTTTTGATGCCCTGAAATCCCAAAAGTCATCTGATTTAGGGGGAAGCAGGGGAGAGTTTCATGACCTTAAATTCAAATCCTTTAAAATGACTAATGAAGAGGGAAAAGTATCCCTTCCTTATCAGAGCTTCATCGTCAAAGCGAAGAAAGAGAATCTAATCGTAGGTCTTAAGCATCTTCCAGGAAAGTTTTTTAAAGATATTTACTCTCAAGTGGCGCCAAAGAAACCATGCCGCTGTGATAAGAATTCACCAATCTCTTATGAGATCAAAGGTGACTATGAAAATGAATCTTCTCCGCTCTATGAAATAGAGTCATTAGGAACTTATAGAGGACAGGCCTTAACTCGAGTTAAAGTTTATGGAGCTCGACAAAGAAGTGCAGGAATAGAAGTTTTCCCTTCCTTAAAATTATCCTTAATGACAAAGGATAGGAGTCCTTTGGCCCTTGTTAATTTTAAGAAAGATTTCAAAGAGTCTAATCGTCATTTTCTTATTATTGCTTCTAAAGAACTTGAAGAGGGAGCCCTTGAGTGGAGTCTTTTTAAACAATCTCAAGGCTATCAAGTTGATCTCTTCTATTATGAAGATATTGCTACGGATGCCCTAACTCTTCAGAAGTTTATTCGTGAGCAGTATAAGTTGAAAGGCCATCAATATGCCGTGATTATTGGCCATGAATTTCTCGTTCCTACTTTCTACCGTGAAACTTCAATGGCATGGGATACGCCCACTGATTATCCTTATTTCTATATGGATAATGATGAAGCTCGTGCGGATCTCTTTCCTGAGATTTTCTATGGCCGGGTAACTGGAGCGACAAACGAAGATATAGTCAATCAAGTGAAGAAGTTAAAAGAATTTGAAAATCGCTCATGGAGAAATGCAGAGGGGATTTCAAGAAGTATTGGGATTGCTTCGAATGAGGGAATTAATCCTACTGATGAAGAGTATGTGGCACAGATGTTAGATCCTCTTAAGAATGGGCACAACCTTACTCCAAAATACTTCTTTCAAAAAGATCCACAGGCCCAGGTTTCTCAAATCAATACAGCTCTAAATAGGGGAGCGTATTGGCTCAATTATATTGGACATGGCTCGGGCGGAAGTTGGCCATCTATTCATCAAGGTGAATATCTATCCTCTGATATTTATCAAATTAAACCGGGGGCCGTTAAACCGGTTATCATCGATGTGGCCTGCCAAAACGGGCGCTTTAACGAAGAAGGACGTCTAGGTGAAACCTTTATGAATGCCCAAGCATCTGGAGAACCTGTAGGGGCCCTTTCCTACTTTGGGGGAAGTGTCGACATCTCTTGGGATCCACCGGCGATTATGGCCGTGGGAATAGGAGAGAGTATGGGGAAGAATAGAAATTCTTATTCTTTATTTGGTCATATCCTTCAAGGACAAAACCACTTACTTCAAAATTATTCAACAATAGAATCTATTGTTGAAAATCATGTATGGTACCATTTACTTGGCGATCCTTCTTTAAAAATGAGATAGGATTCTACTCTAACTACTTGATTTTTAGTTGTATAAGGTCATGAAGTTATATTAACTTTATGGCCTTAAACCTTAGAGTCTTTGAAGTTCCCTATTATCCAGATGAGCACCCTCGAGTGTATAAGCTACCCCAATCTGATGGGGATATCCAGGCCAATTGTTCTTCGGATCATACAAAAGATAAGCAATCCCCTCTAGATAAGAAGGCCATGGATGAGCGGGTGCAACGTCAGTTTGAAAATTTGAGCCACCTACAAAAGCTTGATTTGCTCTGAAAATTCATTCTTATAAATGGCAGCCTAAACGACTTTCTGTGTAGAATGCGGTCGCTGTATGGCCAAGTCCTGTGGCCACAATCATTTTCTTTTCTGGATTATGATAGTAGCGATCCACTTTAATGATCTGTTCCGCATAATTGCGACAGGTCTTATCATCAAGCTTTTCTACATAGAGGCAAGAACAATACTCTTTCACAAAAGAAGCGGGAATAACTTTTAGGAAGTTTTGGTCACAGGAATTCAGGGATACTAGGGTGAAGAAAAATAGAATGATTCTTAAGCTCTTGCTCGGTTTCATTGGACTTCTCCTAGGTTACTTTCCCAATTGGCGAGGAGTCCTTGATATACGGCATTCAACCAGGCCTCACGATTAAAGACACTCTCTTTATCTGCACCAAAACGAATGGCCACTGCCTTAAGAGAAGGAAAGATCGCCATTGTTTGACCATGATGGCCTAAGGCCAAAATCAAATCATCCGGTAGATTAGCAAAGGCCTTTATTTTTTCTTTCCTTTCAGGGCAAGGTGCATTCAGCCACCAACTATACCCATAGCTATAACTCGGTTCATAGCGAGAAGGTTTTGTATTACAGGAAGCGGGGTGAGCTTGAAAAGAGCGTTTCAGGTATTCTTCTGATAAAAGTCTTTCTCCTTTGTGGAGACCTTTATCGAGAATAAGTTGTCCGATCTTTGCGAGGTCATAAGTTCTCATATAGAGATAGGAAGAGCCTACAAAGGTTTGACTCCTATCTGTCTCCCAAGTGGCACTTGTGATATCTAGTGGGGTGAATAAACTGTTCCAAGGATAAGAGAGATAGCTTTTGAGGGGGGATTCTTCTTCTTTAAAACTTTCTTTAAAACTTTCTTTGAGAACTCTCATAAGGAGATTTGTTTCCCCACTTGAATAATTAAAAATAGCACCAGGTGGATAGAGCTGGTTGCGATTAAGAGTATAGAGTCCCATATCTTGAGAAGGTTTCAAATACAGCATTCGAATGACATGGCTCTTAAGGGGATTATTTTCGTAAGTTTCATTCCATTCAAGGCCTGAACTCATGGTTAATAAATTTTCGATGGTAATCTTGCCCTTGAACTTCTTTTCTTTGAGCTGGGGATAGTACTTCTCAAGAGGATCGTTTAGGTCCATTTTATTTTCAAAAATTCTTCGACCTATGAGAAGGGAGGCGATGGACTTACTCATAGACCAAATGCGAAAGGCATTCTGATTTGAAGAAACTGAATTATAACGCTCATAAACTTTTCTTCCTTTTTGCAGGATGTAGACGGCTCGAGTATTGCCCTTTCCTTTCTCTGCTGATGAAGGCGTTAGGTTGAAAGCAGCCTCTTCTTGGGTTTTAAAGTAGGAGCTACACTCATTACAGGTGGGGAAGGGATCATTTTCTTTGTTTTCTTCTATTTCTTTATCCCTAATGGATTTAGTACTTTGATCACTGGGCTGATTTTCTTGAGGCCAGACATTGAGGGAGTATAAAGAGAGCAGAATACTGAAAATAATTAAGTTATTCATGGGGCATATCCTTGTGCTTATGTGTTGAGTATAAAGATCTCACCATCATATATCTAGTCATTTTACTGCTCAGATTTTGTGATAAACTAGGTATTTAAAGAATGAACTTAAGTGTGAAGGTGGTAAGGATTATGGGCCAATTGACTTTATTTATGATGATCTTCTTTTCTATGAATGGTTTTGCCCAAAATCAATTCAATTATAATTCGACTCAAAATGAATCAATGAGTAAGTATCAGAGAATTGGACATATTGAATCCTATCTTAAGGCCATGAGTAAAGATATTCGTCAAATGAAGGCCAATATTGAAAGTAAAATGAAAACAGGGGATCAGAATTTACTTCGAAAAATCGACTCTCTTGAACGCACGGTAAGTATGTTAAAGGCCCAGATGACCGAATTAAAAAAAGAGAAGGCAGAGGGCTCAACGCAAACTCAAGAAACTCTTGAAAGTGCTGGGACTAGTGGAGCGAATGCGAATCCAACGAGCTCTCAAATGAATAAGTCTGATCAAGATAAACTTCTCGATGCGATCGAAGAGAATGCTACCAAAATAGGAATCCTGCAGGAGAGTTATCGCTCCATTGAAAATTCATTAAAGTCCATTAATGAATCTCTACAAGAGAGTGCAAAGTAGGAGGGATTTATTGGTCAATAGCGTTGGCAATCGTTCGAGAATCTGATGGTTGCTGATTACTATTCTGATTCGCGTCTTGAGTTGAATCGACTTCAAATCGGCTTGCATCAAATACTTTGACGCTCATAGGATTCTCATCGCCATAATAGTCGAAATCTTTCTTTGCTACTTTTAAAGTGAGGCGATTGTACTCATCTGTAATTTTGGCCATGACTTCTTTTGCAGAGAGTTTTTGACAGTGACCCTTTTCGCTAAAGCTTCCAATACTAATATTCACCATTTCTGATCCTGGACCTTCTATCTCTTGAGTATCTAACTGAAGATTAAAAAGACCATCTTTAGTATCCACCCCATAATTCAGCTTTAGCGGGGAGCCTAGGCCTTCTTCAAAGCGTCGGGATATTTCTAGAAATTCGTGGCTATCTACAACTTCGCTATAGTAATTTCTAAAGTTATTGGCAAAGCAACCACCCATTTTCTCAGACTCTTCAAGTTGACCACGAATAATATTAACCCCTGCTGAATAACTTGTATTCACACAGGAGTAACTTGGATCCTCTTGATAAACATAGAGAGGATCGCGATGGTTGAGATCGAGACAATGTTTAAGGTTGGTAGCATCGATGCAATTTCGGCTTTGTCTTTTAAAGTTCAATTCTCCGCAAAGAGAAACGATTGTATTCTCAGTCATTAAAAGCGCATCGTAATCATCAGTGGCCTGAAGATCTGTGAGGGTTACACTTGTTACAAATAGGGAGAGTAAGGAGAGTTGCCCAATTTTAAGGAAAGAAGAATCAAGAGAAGAGTTTTTAAAAAACTTACGATCTAATAAATTTCTTAAACTCCACTTTGGGTCCATTTCTCATTCCATTACTAGGTTCAAGCTCTTATCGGCTGAAAAGGATAATACTTGAGTGTTTTTATTGATTATAAGGGGGGATATTCCTGTGACCAAGGCCTAAGAATCTAAGGAGGCTTATGCTATTAGATTTCAATAGGTTAGGTTCTAAATACTATTTTTGGAACCCTTGTAAAGTCAGAGTCTTGTGCCTCAAATTTGAGTCTTCTTCTTTTAGTTTTCCTCTTACTTATTATTTTACATAGGGGTAAAGAATGTCGTAGAGATCGATTCGAGGTACCATCAACGTCCGTGTCATCTTATGCAGAACAAATAGAGGAAGCTTACTTTCAAATTGAAAAATTCTTTGGAGTGAACGAGATTGAATATCACTCATTCTAATTTCTTGAGCACGGTCGAGGACTTTATTAATTCTAAAAATAAAGAGTTTCCTTTGGTCTTCAAGATACTCCGGAAGCTGCCCTTCAAGCCCTTTAAAGAGGTGATAAATTTGAGAAAGAGACTTCTTATGAGTTTCATTCATATACTGAAGAACATAGAAGTAGAACAGAGCGATTTTCTCTAAGGGAAGGCCTTCAAGATATTCAATTGCCAATTGAATATTGTGATAGGGGTTATGAATATCCTTTAAGTCTAAGGCCACTTGGGCCTGCATTAGGTGATAGAGCCCTTTTTGATAGGATTGAGAATTACTCTTGCCTTTAATCTTGTGACTCGCAAAGGAGCATTGGTTAAATATATCTTGATAGCGAATCACTTCATTATTGAGAAACTTAGGAGCTTTACCGGGAATGAAGTAAGCTTCTTCTTTTCCGGGAAGCATAGCAACTGTCTGGAGTGAAGAAGGAGTTAAGGGATCCGCCAGCCATTGAGAAGAAGGTACTTTTTCTTGCTCCCAAGCCCGACCCATTAATCTTAGCACATGCTCCGTTGTATATCCCTTTTGATGACTTATTTTGAAGACCTTTAATTTCTTATCAAAACAAGCTCGTCTCATTTGATTTTGGGTGAAGAAACTATAGGGGATCACATCGGCCTTATTCAGTTTAGGCTTTTCTCTATCGTTACAAAAGTACTGTATCTTATCAGGAGAAGCCGTATATTCGTTATAGTAGAAGTTCTCTCCATCAAGTTCAGCAGAGAGAATATCTCCATTTTTAAAACCCATATAAAATGCCCAAGTCGTAATGGATTTTTGCTTTTTTAAAAAACGAATGACTTCTTTACGAGTGGAACATCTTTGCAGCATTTGAAAAATAATTTCAAAGATAGGAGTTCCTTGAGCGTAAAAGGTCGAACCAAATTTCTGATGTAAAGCGAAGCTCATTCCATTTTGAGTGATTGTGGTAATGGAGGGAAAGGCAAAGCCGCTCGAGTGAAAGCTTAACATCTTAGGGCCTCGGTCCAATTGACTTTGTACCGCTCTTTCTTCTTGATCAAAGGAGCCGTGAAAAGGGAAGTCTAGTATTCGTCCGTGGACAAGGGCATCTCTCTTACTATCCCAAGTAAAGAGGGAACTACATCCCATCAGTCCGACGGGTACACCCGGCATCCATTTGTTCATAAAGCACATAAGTTCTGGAATAGCATAGGCCATGGCCAGGGTTTGAGGAGATTCTCCGAGTCCTTCGGCATAGGCCGAGATCTTATTCTTATATTCACGGTGTCTGTCTAAATTGGTCATGATTAGGGCCTTGAGAGACTCATTTATAACATGGTTGAGTCCTCCCCAAGGGGTAGCAACGATATTGGTGGCATGATGGAGAAGATTTTTATGCCGGTCTCGGTCTTTGAGTCCTAGCTGATAGAAGTTTTCTGTGCTCTCTCCGACAAGTTTAATAAAGGATGGGGGATTTGGGCTCATATTCTCTCAATTCTTATTTGTTCATTTCTATTTTGTGAGGTCGTTATGTTAGATATTTTAATGAATCCCACCCAAGAAGTCTTGATAGGATTAATGTTCCTGGCGGCTTTTCGTATTTATCTAGAAATTGTCGGATTTAAGCTAACGCAACTTCCCTTATCTAAAATGATGTCAAATCGCTCGTCACTAGAGTCTGTGGAGCGCTTTCACCGGATGGGTCTATTTTTTTCGATAGGACATATCCTTCTCTTTGCACCTCAATTATTAATGTCATAGATAGAGATTAGGAAGGCACAGGAGTTTCTATTTTCTTTATCTGTGAGGGACCACTATAGAGCTCCACAAGCGGAATAAAGGAATCAACTTCCTGGGGCACATCTAATTTAGTTTCATTCACTTTCTTACGGATATAAATCTTAATATTTACATCTTTATTCAGAACCTTCTTCTTTTGCGTAAGTTGATTGTGGATCTGATAGACCTTATTTAATAAGATTGAATTCTGCTTCTTATTCATTTGAAAAGCATCAACTTTTCTTAGGTAATTCCATAATTGCCATGGATCTTGATGGCCATTTAAGAGAGAGGCCAAGCTTAGATAGATCACTGGGTCTGACTCAAAATTGTGCCCCATCAAGACGAGATCATCAGGTATCCCCGTGAGCATAAGGATATCGAGGAGATGATTGAGTTTATATAATCCCTGAATCTTTAAGTCTTTAGGTGTGAGGTCCAACTCTAGCAAACTAAATAAGCGCCGGTAGTCCTTGAGAAAAATACCAGCAGTATAAATTTGATTTTGATAGAGCCAATCTCTCATAGCTTCTTCATAGAAGTGAGGGGAGGCCGATAAGATAAAGGGGTGATAACCCTTTTCAATATAGGATTTTAAAATCTCTACACTATTTGTGATGGTAGGGAAATAAGATAAAGGCTTTGTTAGAGAACGATACACTTCAGTGGTAGTGCTATATTTTGTGTCTACTAGAGTTTTGTCGAAGTCACATATGATAATTTTCTTGGGATTTGAAATAGAGAGGGGAATGAAAGTTCCCATATGAAGATCAAGGCCTACCTCACTTGAAACTTCATAAACCTGAAGGGCACTGACCTCATTTTGATCTTTATCTAAAGATATCTTTGCGTGAATATTTCCAAATTTATCGGAATCAAATGTTTTCTTAAATACGATTTCCTGTTGGGAATCATAGGCCATAACTTTGACCTTAAAGGTATTTCCTGTAAGAAGTTTATAGGCTTGAATAGGAAAGCGAGGAGTCGGAATCTCCTTTGCTATTTCTTTAGCAATCCCCCGTGCCATACTCTTTGGACTTTGATTGGTAACAATATTTTCTTTTACCGTTAAGGAAGCCTTAATATTGAGGTTTTCCTCAGTCATAATGGCCAAAAAGTGGACAATGGTAGGTCTTTTCATGGGCTAAAAATCCTGCTCAAGGTAAAAGGGACTAGGCCTTAACAATTTTAAAAGTAAGTATACCATCATTGTAGGCGGTTGTTACTTTTTTACTATCTAGGATTTTATCGACATTGAATTCTTTTGTTAAGCTTTCAGAACGACGAGAAGCATGGACAGAACCTTTTTCTCCATCAATTCTTTCTTCAGAGCGACGACTAAAGCTTATCTTAATTTTTCTCTTATGGGCCGTGACCACATAATTATCTCTTTCATGTTCAGGAGTAGGAATATCGAGATAATACGCATTATCATCTTCTCTCAAATTGCTTTCAAGAGTCTTAAGGGAATAGAAAGGATCATGGGCCTTAAACTCGATAAAATCTTTTTGCTCAGCATTGGATTTGATGGCCGACATCATTTCTTTATTTAACTTATTTTCAAGCTCTTTAAGAATGGATTGATGATCTTGTACGGCCTTAGCGTATTTGGTTTCAAAGGCCTTCTTTTCACTTAGGAGGAGGTCTTGATGATGTTTATCGAGGGCTTCATTCTTATCTTGAAAGATTCTTTGGCGATTTGAAAATTCAATTTGATTTTTAAATGTCTCTTCGGCCACCCGAGTCTTATGTTCAGCTTCATTCTTCTTAAGCTGTTGACGAAATCTTGCTTCGTTATCTTTCATCGACTTAGCTTGATGGTTCTGTGCTTGAGAAACCTTTAGGCCAGCATCGAAACTCGCCTTATTGAGCTCCATCTTTGTATCGTGCTCAATTTTCTGGATGGATTGCTCAGAGTCAGATCTCACTTTCTTAATTTGAGAATTGGCCTCAAAATTAATATCTTGCATTTGAGTACGTGAGCGATCAAAGATATCTTTAGTCTTAAGTGCATGATCTCTATTCATATTTTCAATTTGATGATCATGTTCAGTGGATAAATTTCTCTTTTGCTTTTCTAAATTCTCTTGAGTCTGAACCAGGTTTTTTTTCAATTCATTGAGACGTTCTTCTTGATGAGAGCTGGCTTCGATAAGTTCGGCTTGATTGCGATCTCTTACATTTAAAAGGGCCACTTCATTATCAAGTTTGGATTGATCGATTTTCTTATTGTAATAGTCTTTGATATTTTCAATTTCAGTTTGTCGGGACGCAATTTCATTTCTTTGAGAATCTACAAGCTTCTCGAGGTATCTCTTATTTTCATTAAATTGCGACTTATCAACTTTCACACACCCTCTCTTTGATCGATTTGTTCAGAAGAGATAGCGCGGTCTTTCTTTGATGATGACATTTCTCGGTTTAGTTTAGAGTAGGGAGACTCACAGTACTCAGCTTTTGCTGTATTTCCTCTACACATCCAAGTTCGAATCAGATCAATTTTCAAAGTTGAGGGCCCACCATGATAGGATAGGTAACTTTGAGGATCTAATGTCGAGGTAACCATATAGGCCTTTTGATTGATAGAGAACGGATTTTGAGCTTTTACCACATATTGATAAACACGATATTCTGCTCGAAGACTCATACTCATGAGTCCCAGAGCTAAAATCAGATGAAATTTTGATTTTATTTTTATCATCATCAATAGGTGCTTAGTGAATTACCGGATCAGAATCAAGAATTTCATTTTCAACCATTTTAAAAAAGGCGCGAAGAAAGAGTTCTTGATCATCTATATTCATAGCGGAAAGTACAGTTCTCTGTCTTTCTAGTGTTCTGTGTTCACAGAGTCTTTTGAAAAGTGTTTTGGCCTTGGCCTTTTCATTTCCGGTTAACTTCTTATGATTGGGAAGTCCTCCTAGACCATCAATAAGATTGTCAAAGAGAGGGTAGTAACCATGTTTGGCCAATTGTACGAGTGACTTAATCGAGCGATCATTGCGGTGGTAAAATTCCAACTTATCCTCCTGATTGATGGCGATTTCTTACCTACTTAAATCTTAAAACGTCTCAGGAGTGCATGGGTATAGGGTAGGTTTTTCCGTTTTTAAAAATCAAGTATTATCCATTACTTAGAAATCTATTATGAATTTTATTCACGAGTTAAAAGTTCGGTTATTGAAGGCATCAAATTTAACGCCATGAAAGCTGGAAATTGATCGCCTAAAAAGCTACAATATAGAAGCTTATGAAGTCTTCAATAGGAGAAGCTCTTCAGCAAGTTTTCTAGTACGGAAGTATTGGAGCCTTTTACTTTTTATAAATATTAAAATTTTATGATCAGGAAGATCCTATGAATTCTCAAGTTAACTCATCTTTTCTCTGCTCCCTTAAATCTAAGAAATCCCTCTTTACCCTCATATTGGCGACCCTTTCTCCTTTCTCTATGGCCTTGGTGGACTATACCGAATCATCATCTTTTAAGCCTAAAAATAGTGGTGCCCGTCGAGTCAAAGAAGCACCTCCCCAGCATCGCTCTACTACAACGGTTTCTCAAGAGAGTCGTTCATCATCAAGTCGATCAGGCTTTTTTAAAGCAGGCTTGAGCTACCAAAATGACGAAGTGAAATTAGGAGAAGCATCGGGAAATGCATCACGTGTTGGAATCGAGACTCATTTTGAAACACCTTATAATATTTTTTTAGACGCCCGCTATTCTCAAGCTAAGCTATCCAACGAGCTTTCAGAAGATTCAGACTTTCAAACAGGTAACCCAGAACTTCTTCTGGGATTTAATTGGCTAGAGTTTGGAAATCCTATGGAAGCGGCCCATATTGATTTTTTAGCGGGACTTAGTTTCGGTCAGAATGACTCAGACTTTGCAACTCAAAGAACCGATAAAATAGTAGGGATTTCCACTGCAAAACGTTTTTATAACTTTGCACTAGGTCTTGGTTATCAAATGATTCTCACTGGAGACTCTGATGAGACAGAGCTCTCCATTGGCAATATTTCTAAATTAACAGCTTCTTTGGGATGGGTCGTCTCTAGCGATATTCGCTTTCTAGTAGAGGCCAACTCTTATTCAATTGGTCGCTCAACAGAAGATACCTCCTATAAACTCGATGAAAAAGTAAAAGTAAGTGTTATTTCACCTCAGATCATTTTAGGTATATCTCCGACAGTGGATTTAACTCTAGGCGCTCACTTATCTTCTCGTCGTCTTCAAGAAGAGCAACTGCTCGGGGCCAAACTGTGGAATATTAATGGCCTTTATGGAAACTCTCTCTATGTTAATATGGGAATAAATCTTTAACCATCGGAGATCCTTTGTCTTTTTTTAAGTCGGTTCAATTTTGTAGTCAGTGTAAGAAGCTTGTTTCAAGTACAGATGATCTTCTCTTCGTAGAAAGTGATAGTACAACAGGCTTCTGCTCAGAACCTTGTATTGAGAATTTCTATTCTCCCTTAGTTGATTATTTCGAAGAACAAGAAAAGGCCTGGCGCGCACAAAACGAACTTCTCGATGAAGAAATTTTAGAAGTGGTAGGAAGACCCTCTTTCATGGATATGCTACTCAAGAAGCCCCACGAAATTTGGGTCCAAGATGACGTCTGCGGTTCCCCCGTCTATAGTTTCATCCGCTCCTTTGAAGACAAGAAATACGGTAAATTCCATTTAATGTGTCTTTGCTTTACCTACGATTATGGACCTTCATTCATCATTTCAGCCTCAGCAACTAAGAATGCAAAACTCCTCGAAAATTATCGCTGGGGTGAACAAATTGAAGACCTCACTCCCTTTTACGATCAAATCTCTACCACGGAAGCTCCAGTAGAAAGTATTGAAATTGATGAACATATACTGATGATGCTTGAAAATAAAAAATCTCAATATCTCGCTCATCTCATCGAAGAAAGAAGTCCCGCTGATATTCCCATCGAGGCCTTTACTCTCTACGAAGAATATTTTGAAAAGACCATGATGAACCCCGATGAAATCTATCGTCATCAAGACGAAGAAGGGGATACCATCTATACTTATATTAAGGCCCATGATCGTGAGGGAGTTAGTTTCTACTACTTCATCATCTGCTCTCGTGTAAAAGAAGGTGCTGACCTTAACACCGAAGCCCTCTATCCCATTCTCAGTTTTCCCTCTGTGGATGGAGAAATGTATAAGCTCTATCAAAAAGGCGAACTCGTAAGTGGGAACCTCAGAAACTGACCCCTGTAAGTGGAGTTATCGCGGATTAAAGAGCCTNGGCTTTTTAATCCCATCGATTATCTGATTGTGATAAATCGCGTAGATGGNCAAAAAATCTAACAGTCGATCTACGCGCTTTGTTGTGCACCAAGTCCTTCGAGCGAGCCTCTTTATATTATCTCGAATCATCGCCGCTGTTTGGTTCAAACAAAAGAGCGGATCAAAGCCTCCTTTTTTCATTTCTCCTTGGCCGACAACTGCCGCTTCTCGACCTTTATAACTCCTATGACTGGCCTCTCTAAAATGACTTCTAAAGGGATCAGGATAGTGTGGGGACTTGTCTGAAGAAAAGCAGCAATGCGGATGAGCAACTTTCTTGAGTTGGGTAAAGAGAGAGTCTAAAGCCTTTCTTCTTTGGCATATTCTCTTTCCATACTTTTTGCGACTCAAGCTGGCGGAACCCCCTTTAGCAGCGATTCTTCCCACCTCAAAGGCGAGTATTTTTCGAGTATGTTTTTCTACTGCGAGAGGTATAGTAAGTGGCTTAAGCTTTGTATGTTCAAAGCTCTCCATCTCATCAAAAACTATCTCTCGGATGTTTTTTGTCTCCTCTCTCATAAGCTCTAAATGCTTGCGGGCACACTTTGCAAATGGGGCAACTCTGCGCGCGACCGTTTTCTTATCCACTCCCAAAATTTGCGCAATTCCTCTTTCGGAAGTGCCCTTACTAAAGAGCCGAAAAACCATCTGATTGATTCTTCTTTTTCGCTGGCGAAAGTCAAAGGAATGGGTTTGAGAAGAGTGAGCTTTATTGCATTTCTTACAGTGAAATCGTTGAACTTTTTTGCGATCTGAGCGTCGAATGTAGATGCCTCTTTTGATGAGATATTGACTTGAATTGCAGTGGGGACACATGGGGGTGCTTCCTGGTTAAGAGAAGCACCTTATTTAAGGTATATCTTATGGATATGATTTAGAAAGTAGTGATTATTTCTTTACTGAACTCCACTTAAAGGGGTCAGTTTCAGTTGAACAAGTGGAAGACGTAGTTGCCACCATTAGCAAAGGCTTGGCAGTAGGCATCGCTACCGTAGACAGCTAAGTAGTTTGCACAATAGAGGTAGGCATCTACAGAGAATAATTTATAGGTGGTTGGATAAGGAGAGGTGTAGAAGTATGATTTATCTCTCATTATCATGACTCCATTAATATCGTAGCTAGTGAAGCCAGAACGATTCTTGTAGAGCTCAATGGTGTAAATGCGATTATTACTGGTGGCCATTAAACAACGAGGTTCACCTAAGTAGGTTGATTGGCCGGTTGTTGATCTGAACATGGGGATGAAACAAATTTGTTCATCTGAAATTGGATTTTTTATTTGAAAGTAGATTGTGGTATCTGAGCTACCGTGTTGGCAGATATTGTAGGCTCCATCTGCTGGAGTCGTTTCATCATAGGCTAAATGCGCGCCACCCATTTCGAAGTTGCTGTCTCCGTCTTCTGACCAATTACAACTTGTTGCTCCTGAGGGGATGGAGATAGAGCTTGAGGTTCCGTCGTCATCATCGTCGTCATCATCTTCATCATCGGTTCCATTGATAAGGCTTCCTGATGAAGTGCCATCACCGTAGTTGAAAACACTATTGGAAGTGGAACCATTATTGGAAGTCCGTGTAGTACGTGGAGCTTCACAAGAACTCAAAATAAACTGAGTTAAGTAGATAAATAAGATAAAATAAAATTTACTTTTAGCTAATTTCATTCATTAGGCCTTTGATCATTCTCTATACCTTATCGCCTTATTTTATAAAAACTTGAGCGGGGCTCTTTAGGTTTTTATTGAATCTTCTTNGGAAAAAACTAATCTATCTCCTTAAAATTCCGATACATAACCCAATGAAAAAGCTTTTTCCTCTAATATTCTTAATTCTATTATTAGGAAGTTATCAACTTCTACTTCAATTACCTTATGACTTTTATCAAGAGGCGCTAACCCATGGGGTAAAGAGTGACTTTCTTGAATTACGAAAGCTTCCGCCCTCTTACTATAAAGGTGGTCGCTATGTTTTTTCGAAAATGGAAGGTTTGGCCAGTGAGGAGGAGCGTTTATGGGAGAGGCTTCATTTTGATAATTTCTTAATGCCTTTTCCTATCAAGCATCCGCAATTTATGGTCGTTCCCAAGATTGAAAGGGAAGCGGGAGAGTATAGTTTTGGTTTTAAGATCTTGAATTATAAGAAAGAAGAGTTGAATACGGTTTCGATTAAAGCCGACCAGGAATTCTCTCTCGATTTTCAGGAACATAAAATTTTTCAGCTTCCACTGTTTAAAAAGAGGATTACGATGAATGGACTAAGTGGTCCATGGATTGATCTCTTTTTAAGAGATTATTCTAAGAATCGTTATCCCGCTCCGGAACTGGGTAAGATTTGGAATCCTTTTGAGATACCCATGGTTCATATGGTTTATGATCTTTTCATTCTTAAATCTAGGGAAAGATTCTTTCCTACGGATATGACTTCGATTTCTTATTGGGAGGAAAAGGACTTTGGGATTGCGGAAGTTGTCGATCAAGAGACTAAAGAGGATCGCCCTAAGCTCTTTCGTGAAGAATATATATTTGTACTCAATGAAAATAGAGTTTATAGAATTCATCTGCGTACTCGCTTAGAAGACTTCTCAGCTGAGAGATATCGTCAAAAATTCCTGAAAAGTCTTTCCTACAAGGCCGGTCATGAAGATAGTTCGATTTCTCTTTATAGCTCATATAAGAAATTGGACTATTCTGACAAGATGAGCCCTACTGGATTAACTTATTTATACGCTGGTCTTTCTCATAAGAAGAAATCTCGTCAATTTCTAAGAGAGATGATTCAATTTCTTGAAAGAGGTAAGAATGATCGTGTATATTTAGAGCCTCTTTATAAATATGCTTATGAGATTTTTGGAAGTTCTTTTTCTAATGAAATGAAGAATTTAAAAGAATCCCAAAGTGAGAAGTTGCAGCGGAAAATTTTAGAAGAAGCTGAGGCCGAATCAATAAAGCTGAAAAGAGAAGAATTTGTCGACCAGCAAGATTCTTTTATTTCGGACGAGGCCAAAATAAACTTCTACTTGCAAAAGGCAAAAGACAGTGGTGAAGATACCAGCGCTAATAAGAATAGCGTAATTATGGATTAGGAGTCAGTTGTTGTGAAATTTCCAGGTAAGAGAAAGACAAAGCATTACTTTCCCGTTAGTGAGGAAACTCGTACCCCCCTTGAGAGAGATCTGACTGGTCAAGATGTCTATGTGGTTGGGATCGACCAATTGATTGTTGATATCGAGATTCATGTTGAAGATGAATACTTGGAAAAACATGGTTTTGTAAAAGGTGAGAGTCAGATTGCCACTGTTGAGGTTGTTGAAAAAATTTATCGTGAGGCCCAAGCACAAGGNACTATTAAAGGTGAATTTGCTGGAGGAAGTACGGGAAATACACTTCATAACTATGCGGTTTTATCAGATGATACCTGTGTTGCTCTAGGGGCGATCAATGCCAATATTACAGTAGGGGATTATGCCTATAAGTATATTTGTACCACCAACTCTCATGTTGATTTAACTTATTTGAAACCTTGCCCCGGTCCTATGGCCCGTGCGATGTGCTTTATCACTCCTGATAAAGAAAGAACTTTTGTTATTGGCAAAGGGATTATGAATGAGTTGTCGGAAGATTTTATTCCTGATGATATTGTCAAAGGAGCCTCTTCTCTATTGATTTCAAGTTATCTCTTTAGAGACCAAGTCTCTCCTATGTTTAAGGCAACTTTGAAGGCCGTAAAGGTTGCGAAGGATCACGATGTTCCCGTCGTTCTCTCATTGGGAACAGGAATGGTGGTTAAGGATCAAAAAGAATTTCTCGTTGATTTTATCCGTGATTATGTATCTATTGTGGCGGGAAATGAACAGGAAGTAGAACTTCTTATCGATCAAAGTGACCCCCTCTTGGCCTTAGAAAAGACACTCGATCTCTGTGACATGGTTCTTCTTACTGTGGGGAAGAGTGGACTTTACTTAGGGGCCCACTGTGATGAAGAACAACTTCGTCAAACGAAGGATCAGATTCATTCCAAGTCTATCTCCGAGTATAATCTCTATGAATATTCTCGAGCGATGTTAAAGAAGAATTGTTCACAACCCACTAAAGTCTATACTCATATTAATCCTTTTATGGGTGGTCCTGGAAAAATTGAGAATACAAATGGTGCAGGAGATGCTGCTCTCAGTGCTCTTTTACATGATATAAGTGCTAATGATTATCATCGTCTGAAGGTGCCAAATGGTCCTAAGCATAATTCTCACTTTTTAACCTATTCCTCTATTCACCAAGTGGCCAAATATGCAAATAGGGCCAGTTTTGAGGTTTTAAATCAGAACTCACCAAGACTGACCAAGGGGCTTCCTGAAAGAGAGGACTCTCTAGAAGATGGCTACTGGGAATTATAATTTCGGTCTTTAGATTGTAGAGTTGCCAGTTATGAGAATTTTGGGCAATATCTCGATATGATTTTGAAAAGGCCCCTATTTATCTTCATCAGTATACTGATTGTATGCGTACTTGTGATTTCACAGCTTAACTTTAAAAAGCTTGCCTATAACCATGCGGACTGGCTCATTAAAAGGGAAGTTCTCAGTATTTTCAAATTCTATTCCCCTCAGCAAGAAAAGCTTAAGACTCAACTTGATGAATATATGAGTTGGCATCGAAAGAAAATGTTACCTCGTTATATTAACTTTCTTGGTGAAGTTGATGATCGCATTCGCTTACTGGAATTGGATCAAAAGAAATTCTCCCCCGAAGAAACTCATCAGATGATCTTAAAAGTAAGATCTCTCTATCAAATGACCCTAACACAATTAGCGCTTAAGATAAGAGTATTATTGGGAGATCTAAAAGTTGAACAGATTGATCGCACTCAAACGCTTTTGGATAGACGTTTGGATCAATGGAGAAAGCTTACAGATGTTCCTAAAGATATTCTGTTAAAAGAGTTACGTTATTCTTGGGTGGGAAATTTCGAACAATTCTTGGGTCCCCTTCATCCCGATCAAATGAGAGTCTTAGAAAAAACTATTTTTCGACTCTATATTCCTCCAAAGTTTCAGTTGGCTTATGAGGGACGAATGAATATGAAGTTGATGGAAGCCTTGAGAACCATTCATGAAAGTAGTGAAGGGGAAAGTGGAATCGAAAGAAATGAAGTCATGCTTCAACTCAATTCTCTTGTTGAATACTGGCAAAAGGAGTCACAATTTCCTCAGTGGACTAGAGAGCTTAGTAAATTAGTGACTAAAATTCTTAATTTGGCAGATAAGAAACAAATTGAAAATATGAGAAAAGAGATTCAGTCATGGCGCGAACTCATGACTGAACTTATCTCATAATCACTTTTTAGAGTGCTGGGATATCTCTACACTGAACGGGGTAGCTCACAATCTCTTCTGTTACAAAGTGACAAGTTTGAGACTCTTGATCCCATTCAAGCTCCACGCATTTTTCTAATAGTGAGCAATTTCCAAGAAAATCTTGAGCAAAGTTATAGGTTAGAAACTCGCATTGAGTAGCACATTCTTGTTGATTGAGATCAACTTCAGAAGCGTTAGCAGTTCCTAATGCGGCCAGGGCAATCATCGAAATGATAAAGATTTTTTTCATTATAGGTCTCCTTACAGGGGGAATAGTGTGAGGAAACATAGCGTCTATCCCATAGACTGGCCAAGCCAAGTGAAAAATCTACATAAGTAAGTACTTAAAATATTAGATTTCAATCTTTTGGAGTTCTGTTACGCGAGTGGACAGGTCTCTCGCTTGAGTAAGGCTTCGCCCCATGACCAAGTAATTTGCTCCAAGCTGAAAAGCTGACTCGGGGTCCAGAACTCTTTTTTGATCAGTAGTATTGCCTTCTTTAATCTCATCTTTAAAGCGAATTCCTGGGCATACTTTTATCAGAGACTTTCCGCTTTTCCACTCGCATTCCTTTACTGTTTCGAGCTCGTGGGCCGAACAAACCACGCCTTGAGTTCCTGTTTTTAAGGCCAAGTTAAATAAACGGGTAAAAGCAGCTTTGGTATCTTGAATGGCCCACATTTGTTGGAGGTCATGATGGTCAAGACTGGTTAAATAGCTCACACCCAAGAGTTGAGCATGATCCATTTTTTCATTTCTAACCACTTGGGCGGCCTTGAGCATTTGCTCTCCACCACTTAGGTGGAGAGTAATCAGCTCAACAGGAAGATTACTTAAGCTCCCTAGTGCTTTGGCCACTGTATTGGGAATATCGTGAAGTTTGAGATCAAGAAAAATACGTTTGTCATATTTTTCATAGATATCTCTAATCAACGGTTTTCCATGGGCCAGATATTGTTCCAAACCTATTTTGATCCATGGAATCTCTGCTGGGAGGGATTCCAGGAACTCATAGGTTTGCGTTTTTCCCATATTATCTAAGGCAACAATGGTCTTCTGTGCACCTGACATTAGAGCAGCCCACCTTTAATATGTGATTCTTGTAAACTAAGAGGGGAGAGTTCTCCATTTCCATAGGAGCGAGTTCCAATTATCGCTTCCATCACGGCCTTGATATTTTCTTTGCGAGTAAAGCAAGGAATCCCATAAGCAATGGCGTGATTTCTAATAACTTCTCCATCTGACTTAGACTCACCCGTATTCTTAGGGGTATTAAAGACCATCTTTATGGATTCGTCTTTTAAGGCCTCAACGATATTCTCTTCTCTATCATCCATGAGCTTGGCCACTTCGAGACATTCGACTCCTTGACGTTTGATGTACTCACAAGTTCCTGGAGTCGCTACAAATTCATAGCCGAGCTGACTGAGGGTTTTAAGATAGGGAAGAAGAACCTCTTTATTGCGATCTGCGATAGAGAGCATGATCTTTCCTACTTCATTAAGCTTGGGATAATTTCCAAGATATGATTTCATGATGGCCTTTTCTTTATCATGATCGAGACCCATGGTTTCACCAGTTGAGCGCATCTTAGGGCCAAGAATGATATTATCTTTTAAGAAACGATCAAAGGGAAAAGTCGATTGTTTGACAGCAAAATGTCCATTGGTCGGACGATGCCAAGGTTCAATTTCTTCTCCTAGCATCGCATCGGTTGCAATTTGCGGAAGCCCAATATTATAGGCCTTGGATAAGAAAGGTAGAGTTCTAGACCCTCTTGGGTTGGCCTCAATACAGTAGATCTTTCCTTCTTTGACGGCATATTGAAAATTGATGGGACCCACAACTTCAAGAAGCTCAGCGAGTTTTTCTGAAATTTCTTTCATCTTCTCATATAAAGGCTTCGTAAGGACAACAGGAGGTGAAATCATTCCCGAGTCACCTGAATGAACTCCTGCGTGTTCAATATGTTCACAAACTGTAAACACGCAATTTCCCATTTTGTCGCGAATGAGATCCACATCATATTCAATGGCATCTTCAAGATAGTTTTCAATTTGGAAAACGGTTCCCGAGTCCTTGAGTTGTTCTTTGTAACTTTCAGGTAACTCGTTGATATCTTCGTGGGAATAGAAAATATACATTGATTCACCACCAATAACATAACTGGGGCGAATGATGACGGGCATACCAATTTCTGTCATTGCATTGATAAGATTCTTGTAACCTTTTACTTCCATAGATTTGGTATGGGCCAAGTCCACTTTTTTTGTGGCCATAGAAAAGAGTTTTCTATCCTCTGTTTGCTCTAATACATCTAGTCCTGGTCCTAGGAAATTAAAGGTTTTGAACTCATTTCGAAAAGACTTTTCTATATGCTCTCTTACTCCAATTCCCGTTTGCCCTGAGAAACTCGCAATAATTCCATAGGGGTTTTCATTGATAAAAATATCAAAGAGGTCTTCAGAAAAAAGAGGGGAGAGATAGAGACGATCAGATGAATCGTAATCGGTGGAAACAGTCTCTGGATTAGAGTTGATCATGACCGCCTTGATACCTTTTTCTCTTAACCTCTGGCAGGCCTTGACACAAGAGTAATCAAATTCGATCCCTTGACCAATACGATTAGGACCAGAACCCATTATCGTTACGGCCTTCGTTCCTTCATCAAAGGGTCTTGCTTCATTTTCGCTCATATAGGTCGAATAGAAGTAAGGAGTTTCGGCCTTAAATTCTCCGGAGCAAGTATCGACGGCCTTATAGACAGGAAAGATTCCGTGATCAAATCTAAATTGAAGAATCTCCTTTTGCCCTTTATTGGTTAGGAGGGCCAAGTACTTATCACTGAGTCCCATAAGTTTTGCCTCAGTGAAGGTTTCTTTGGTGAAGAGTTTATCAGGATTATTCTCAATTTCTTCTTCTAACTCTTTTACTTGCTCCATTTGTTCAATGAACCAAGGAGTCACCTTTGTAATATTGTAAATTTCTTCTACGCTCATANCTACACGTAGACCCTCTAGACAGGATAAGAGTCCTAAGAGGTAAGGATGTTTAAGCCTATTTTCTACGTAAGCGCGATCCAATTTAATTGGAGTATTCTTTAGTTGTGAGAGTGAAGGAATTTCTAAGCCTATCTCTAATGAGCGTAGGGCCTTAAGGAAAGCTTCATTGAATGAACTTCCTAAACTTAAGACTTCTCCGACACTTCTCATTTGAGGTCCAAGAATTTGAGAGCTTGTAGGAAATTTACTGAATGGAAAAATAGGGATTTTTACGGCTACATAATCTAGGGTTGGCTCAAAGGCCACCGGTGATGCTTTGGTAATATCATTGAGAATCTCTTTGAGAGTAAATCCAATGGCCAATAGGGCAGATATTTTTGCAATAGGATAACCTGTTGCCTTCGATGCTAAGGCCGATGAACGCGATACCCTTGGGTTCATTTCAATAACGACTATATCATTTTCATCATGGGGATTGATCGCAAATTGAACATTGGCCCCACCGGCGACAACTCCCATATGTTTCGCAACATTGAGAGAAATCGTTCTCATTTGTTGGTAACAACGATCACTTATCGTCTGTGCGGGAGCAACGGTAATTGAATCTCCCGTGTGGATTCCACAGGGATCGATATTCTCAATAGAACAGATGATAACTCCATTCTTATCTTTATCGACCATCACTTCAAGTTCTACTTCTTTCCAACCTAGAAGTGATTTTTCCATCGTAATAGGAAATTTGATATCAGTTGTTTCAAAGACTTCTTTGAGATCATCTTCATTGTGAACAAGCGCCGCACCTTTTCCTCCGAGAGCAAAGTCTCTTCGGATAATGAGAGGGAAACCGACTTTTGAATTGGCCATCATGAGAGCTTCAGCTGGGCTAGCAGCATGATAGCGCTTACCTGTTTGATAACCTAGAGTCGCCAATTCAGCGGAAAATAAATCACGATCTTCCGTTTTTTGAATGGTATCTACACGTGCACCAAGAAGCGCAACATCATGAGCCGATAGCCATCCGTCTTCTTCTAACTCAATACACATATTAAGAGCGGTTTGTCCTCCCATGGTAGAGAGTACGGCATCCACATTTTCTTTTTCGATGATTTTCTTAATCGTCTCTTTTGTAATTGGCTCGATATAAGTTCTATAGGCCATATCTGCATCGGTCATAATCGTCGCTGGATTTGAATTGAGAAGAACAACGTCGATGCCGATTTCTTTTAATGATTTACAGGCCTGAGTTCCCGAGTAATCAAATTCAGAAGCTTGACCGATCTTAATGGGTCCCGATCCAATGAGAAGTATTTTCTTGTAAGGAATTTCTTTTTCGATCTTTTTAGAGAGATCAACTAAAGGTTCTAACTCAGACGACTTGATATCTTCTTTCTTACCATCTTTAAGGTAGTTTTCAATTTCTGTGAAGAACTTATGGGCGTCAGCAGGTCCGGGATTCGCCTCGGGATGGAATTGAACGGCCCTAAGAAAGTGATCCGTTGTGGCCAATCCCTCAATGGATTGATCAAAGAGACTGCGATAACTTACAAAGAGTTCCTTTCCTAAAATATTGTCATTAAGAATCGCCGCAAAGGATTCATCATCAGTAGCGTATCCATGATTTTGTGAAGTAATAAGAATTTCTCCACTTTCGTGTTCAAGGCAAGGGTGATTGACCCCACGTTGTCCAAAGGGGAGGCGGTTAATTTTTGCTCCAAGGGCCAAAGTCAAAAGTTGGTGGCCAAGGCAAATTCCTCTCATCGGAACACCTAGACCCAGCATTTTTTTGACCTCTGCGATTTCCTCGTGCAGATCACGAGGGTCACCGGGACCATTACTTAGAAAAATAAGTCTGGGCTTAAGAGCGGCGATAGCTTCAGCCTTCGTATCAAATGGTACGGTAACAAGAGGAAGTCGCATATCTTTGAAGTTATTGATAATGGATTGCTTAGCCCCATAATTAACAAATACAATAGGGTTATCACCTGGAATCAACTCTTCTTTTTCACTTTGGCTGACTCGACTTAAGTCTGCACAGTGAAGTTGCGCTCTTTCAAATTCTTCTTGAGCAGGAGAATTTTTATTTGTAGTGATGACTGATTTATGTGAGCACTCATTATCTGTCATAAAGCGCACGAGAGAACGAGTATCAAGTCCATGGATAAGCGGAATCTCTTGTTCTTCATGAATCCTTTTAAGAAATTGATTCGAAGAAAAGTTCCTGGCCACTAAAGCGGTAGCGTGACAGGTACGACTCTGGAGAACTTCATCATCACTTTCGTAGTTTCCTACGTGGGAGGTTGAGAAGATAATATGTTGACCTAGGAAAGAAGGATCAGTCATTGTCTCTTGGTAACCGCTCATTCCTGTTGTAAATGCAGCTTCTCCCCAAATTCCTTGAGTAAGCTTTGGATGAGAGTCGGGAAGATTACACCAAGCTGAAAAGGATCTCCCATTTTCAAAATGTAGGTAAACTTTAGTTTTCTTAATGGCCTTATTAAATGATAGTGACATCAAGTGCTCCGTGATGATGGTGATTGTATGTGTTTTGATTAGTTGAAAAAATAGAAACAATGAGTTTAGGAAAACTCATAGAAATAAAATAAGAATTACTTGAGGTCTTGAACCTTTCTACCTGCAAATTGAATCCCTAAGTTTTTATCAGCATTTTGAAGAACGGCCTGTATGATCGCCATTCTCATAAAAATACTATTGTGAACTTGCTCATATCCAAAGTAATAAGGTGATTCCATGAGATCTTTCGTGATCTCAACCCCAACATTAGCGGGGCCGGGATGAAAGACAGGAATAACCTTATTATGTTTTTTTAATCTTTCTAGGCTTACCCCATACTTCTCGGGATAAGTCTCATAATAATTAGTTTTCTCACCTTGATGACGCTCTTTTTGAATTCTTAAAAGATAAAGAAGATCACTTTGAGCAATGGCTTCATCTACATCGTGAGAGAGGCTTACGTGGGGAGATTCGATCTCTGATGCCTTAGGAAGACATTGTTCTGGTCCACAGAGAATGACCTTAACTCCATACTGAGGAAGTAAGTCAATCAAGCTATGGCTGACACGAGAGTGGAGGTTGTCCCCAATAATAGATATTGTTTTTCCTTCAAGCTCCATTCCAATTTCTTTCATAGTAAAAAGGTCAAGTAAGGCTTGAGTGGGGTGTTGATGAGTTCCATCTCCACCATTAATAATTTTAATAGGAGCATTGCCTTTAAATTTTTCAAATTCTTGGCTCACACTCGTTCGTATAATACAGAGGTCAACACCTTGAGAATGAAGGGTGCGTAAAGTCTCTTCTAGACTTTCACCTTTTTTAAGGCTTGAGGTATCGGCATTAAAGTCAATATAAGTCGCCCCAAGATTTTTGATGGCGATAGCAAAAGAGTGTTTGGTACGAGTTGAATTTTCAAGAAAGCTGGTGGCAATGATAGGACGTTTAATAAAGGGGATAGGAAGCCCTTGCCAGTCGTGAGCAAATCCTTTGAACTTGCTAGCTAAACTGAGGAGGCCGTCGATTTGAACTTTGTTTAAGTCTTTAATAGACTCAAATACAGAAGGAAAGTTCTGCATGTGTCCCCTTGATTCCTCAAAATCCTCGTTTGAGAAGTTCATGATCGTCATTAATCATTTGTTCTCATAATTTATGATTTGGGTTAGTCTAAATCACATAAACTAACTTTGCCAAGAATAAAGAAAATAAAAAAGGTTCTTCTTTGAAAGACTGGAATACATTAAAAGGAGCGGCTAAAAAAGAAGCCCTTATCAATGAGCTCAAAGGTAATATCTTTGAATTTCTACTTGCATCATTACTGGCCCGCCATTGGAATCATGAGTCAGAATTCCTTACCCATTTTACTTCTCTAGATGGGGGGAAGGTTCATCAAGACTTCAGTCGCTATCAACAATATCTTCTTGAAGAAGATAGAGAGCTTTATTTGCAATTGCCTCAACTCGCAAAATTGGCCACCCAATATCTTTGCGAGAACACTTCCTTCTTTAAAGATTTCAAACCGACCCAAACTCATCTGCTCGGTAAATGGGCCTCTAGTTTTTCAGCAGGGGATGATTTAAAGGAATCAGATCTAGTATTCATTGATGATAAAGATAGGGTTAAAGGGTTAAGTTTAAAATTTTGTAAATCGCGTGCTTTTGTGAATACAAAATCTGGAGGAATACGATCCTTTATTGAACGTTATTTTTCAGGTTTTAAAGGTGCTGCTGATAAGCAGGTTGAATTCAATTCCTTCTTGGATCAAAGCTTTATAGAGATGCGACAAGAGTGCTATCAGTGGGCCGACCTAAGCTTTTCAGAAGATTTTGATGATGGAGTTGCGAAAAGTGATAAATCTCGTACTCAATTCGATAAGCAGTGGACAGATCATGGTCTGCCCACTCTTCCCGGACAACTTCCCGATGAAATTAAGCAAAAGCTTCATGCTCACTATCAAAGAGTGATAAAGAAACTCTATTCTTGTTTAGAGGAATTTTGGCAAGCGGATGCTCAGCTCTTTTCTAAGTGCCTCTTACCTCTGGCCGGCCTTAGCGCAAATGATTTGTCTCAGCTCACTCTCTTTCATAAAGAGATAAAAGGACAGCGTTACCAATTAGATCACTTTGAGTATCTCGATAGGAAGACTTTCATTAAAGATAATGCTCTGACTTCATGGCCAACTTTGAAAGAAGGAATTAGTAGTTTTGAATTAGACCTTGGTCCAAGCCTTCTGCAAATCAGAGTCAAGCCCATGAATACTTTTATTGTAAGTGGTCTCAAGGTCAACTGTTCCGTTAAGTCTCTCTATTGAATGTAAATCTAACTGAAAGTCCTATAAATTCGTAGAATATATAGAAGATCTTTGTTTTAATATTCAGTAATAAATTAAATATTAAATTTGGAAATCTTATGAACTTTCAGTTTTCTCAATCTGTGGGAACATTCACCCTTCATTATTCAAACCAAGAAAGGGCACAAAAGTTAGAGAAGGAACTTGAAAGTATTCAGGCCAAATTAAATCCCTATCTTGCGGATCAGAAAGAAGAAAACCATATTTATATTACCCCTGAGTTCTTAGATGAAAAATCTTGGGATGAAAGCTGGGATCTCTTCTTTTGGCTTAAGCGGGGAATCCTTCTCTCTAAAGGGGGGAAGTTAGAAAACCAGGAAAGTAAGAACGCTCTTTTTCAAGCCTGCCTCTATAAAGAAAAAGAAGATCTACTCGAAACATTAGGTCTTTTCTTTACGAGAACTCCCAAGGCCTATGAATCCATGGAGGAGCCGACTCTCTTACCTCTTAGCTATAAGGGAAATAAGAGGGCTTTCTTTCTCGATCGCGATGGCATCATTAACGTGGATAAAGCGTATGTCTTCAAAAAAGAAGATGTGGAATTTATGCCAGGGATCACATCCTTCATTCAATTCTTACAAACCAAATATGATTATGTAGTAGTCTTGACCAATCAATCAGGAGTTGGACGAGGCTATTATAAAGAAGAGGATGTTCAAGAGCTTCATAAATGGATGGATGTTGAATTGCAAAAGAGTGAGGCCCTTATTGATAGATGGTACTATTGTCCCTTTCATCCCAAAGGGGAGAGTGAAGAATATTGCAGAGACTCCTATCTAAGAAAACCGGGATCAGGAATGGGGTTAGTTGCTTCTCAAGAATTATCTTTGGATTTGGATCGTTGTGCGATGGTTGGAGATAAGGATTCCGATTTTCTTGTTGATCTTTGCTTACCGACCTATTTGATTCAAGGAAATTATGAATTGAAATCAAATCTTCCCCAGTTTAAAAATCTAAAAGAACTACAAAATTTTCTTGCCACTTTGTAAGCTTATTTTCAAAATATGAAACTGATGATTATTTAAGTAGGTAAGACCCATGAGAGCGGCATTTATTTTATTAGGTTTATTCTTTGTTATGTTGAGTTTTCGAACAAAAATGGAAATGGGGAAATCTCATTCTCATAATTTAACAAAGAAAAGCGCTCTTCCTCGTTCTCGATAATCCTATTTTTTATAAAATTATCAAAAATAAAGAGAGCGCCTATTTCTGCTGAGATCTATTTAAAATCTTTTACGATTCTAGTACCTTTTGGCTTCGATAAAATCTGGCCAGTTTTCTGATCTAAATCCACCTCGGATTACACCTTCTGCTTGAGGATGAGCATATCCTTCAATGAGTCCAGTATCAGGGTAGAATCTTCCTTGGAATTTATCCGCAGGAATTTTATAGACATTACACTGACGACTTGAAATCTTATCTTCACGATCAATATCATAGTATTTACGATCTTCATCATCTGTCATCCAAGGCTTCATGTAGTTATCTACTGTATCTTCAACACAACCTCTCGATCTTCTGTATCCGTTACCACTACTTCTGTGCTTATATTGATACTGCACAACTGTTGGATAGATATTGAACTCGTAAGACCCTTCTTCAAGGATATTGTCTGGAGTATCAAGACCTCTTACTTCTACATAGTTCTTATGGGCCGTTGTCGCTTCTTCACCTGTTTCTCTAACCCCATCTTTAGTTAGAATAAAGTTCCAAGCTGAAGTTTGACCGATATTATAATTTCTCTCCATCGATGCCTGATCTTGATAAGATTCAAGAGCATATATCTTAATGAGAGGTGTTCCTACAGGAAGAATATGTCTCAAGAAAGCAACTGAGGGGTTACTCACTCGTGAACATCCAGAACTTCTAAGAGAAGTTACCATATTGGCCAGCTTCCCAAGAAAGTCTTCACCTTTAGCACGGTAGATATTTTCAATTGAACTTTCTGCCCAACCAATCGTTCCGTGAGTCCATTGTCCAGTTCCATAATGAGGCTCTACAAGGGCCGTATACCAACCAAATGCACCTCTCATCATGCCCTTGTGACTACATTCTTTTTCACCATCTACGGTTTCACAGAATTCCCAAGGCATATATTCACTATCAAACCACTTTGACCAAGAGTCATCTCTGTCTGGTGGAAGGGGATAGGTTGGGTCATACCATGAAGGGTAGTGACCACCTGTACCTCTATCTTGATAGAATTTCTCCCATTCAAAGATTCGGTAGCTTCCTACGTGAGTATTATATTTGTGGGCGTCATCACCCTTTTTATAACCGGATACGAAATCAGTTTCAAAAATCATCTTGGGAGGACAAGAATAGTCCTTACAAACTCTTTGATAAACACGAAGTTTTTCAGTGGCGATATTTTGAACCATATAAACATCAGCATCAAAAGTCTTATAGTCTTCATACTCTGATAGTCCGATAATTCTCGTATAATAGGTCTTTCCTACAAGTCGTCTATCTACCGAGCTTTCGATCTTAACTTTAATATAGGGATTCTCATCACCACCGTTGAGATCAAGAACTTTAATACGATCTAGACGGGCAATCATAGTAACGTAATTATAGTTGTCTCCAACTTTATTATAAATTCTTTGGTAGCGATCATGGGCCATAATTGTTGAACCAACCACAAGATCAGACTTTGATTGAATTCTCTTTGCCTCAGGTCCTACTGCGAAACCTGTATTTCCATAGTTATTTTCAGCCACATTCTTATGTGCTGGGTAGTCATAGGCTTTGGCCATAATTGATTGGGGTAGCAGTGTTGTCATTCCCAATACGATTCCGAGTGTTCTTATATTCTTCACTTGATCGCTCCGTTGTTTGAAAAAAGAAGTTTGAAGGAGAATATCAGATAATGCCTTGCATTGCGCGCTGTCGTGTTCTTTTTACATAGGCTGTATAGAACTTGAACAATGTTTAAGTGCTTGAAATTACTATCATTGTTCAAGGTTAGACTAAATATTGAAGGGCGAACATTCAATGTCTGGCCCAAAGGGTCTTATCCGCAGTCTTTTGACTGGGATTCTTAGTTTTTGTTGATATTTTCCGATAAGAGAAGGGATGAAAAAGATAAAACGATACTTACCCATACCCCTTTTAATTTCTCTTCTTTTAATGAGTTCATGCCAGAGCTTTTCTTCGCACCAATATGGCCTTCGTACTCAGGGAAAAAGAGCACCAAGTAGTGTAGAGGAGACGCCTTGTTTTGAGTTATTGGAATCTTTGTTAAAGAGACAAGACCAAAGCCTTTTAAAGGCCCTTGATAAAGACGCAATGGAAGTAGAGCCTGTCTTCTTTGCTGGATTTGTCGCTTACTTAAGAAATTCTGATAGCGGGGGAGAAGTGGTTGTGAGAAGAACCTCCGATGGAAAGATTCAATTCCAGGCCCCTCTAGCTAAGAAGCCCGAAAAGTCTAATGAATTGGCCTCTGATCTTAAGCGACTGGCCTATGATGAGAAAAAGGGAAAGCTCTACTTAGTAAAGGATTCGGATAAATGGATTAAAGTGCGTGGTTTTGCCTTAAAACCTATAGAGAGAAAGCCCGTTTCTTATAATGAAGTTTTAGAGATTATGAAAAAGGATCCCTATCCCGTGGGCAGAGCCCCGACAATTCCCCTTCAGATGTTTCGCTTCTTTAAAAATATCTTTGTGGATTTCTTTGTGGGAAGGCGATCAAAAGAAATTCTGACTAAGGGTGCTGATTATAGAACCATAGGTGCAAATAAGCCGATTCATCCCATGGGAGTTGGGGTCGAAGGAAAGATGGTCTTTCATTCCACCAAATACTCTGGCGCATTTCGTGGGGGAGAGTTTCCCCTTCTCGGTAGATTCTCCATTAGCCAAGGCAATCCAAGTAAGTATAAAAAGCGAACTTGGCTAGAAAGGGCCATGGGAAAACCTGCCAAGAAAGAAGCGCGCTCGGTAGCAGCTGCTTTTAAAATATTTCCTACTGCTGATAAGAATGAAGCAGTCGTTACGGCCAATGCTGTATTTCAGAATGATCTCAATGGAGAAGTTCTTGAGCATTTTACCGATGGGGTCATGACCAATCATCCTCAGCTCAATGCTTTAAAAATTAGACATTCTTATGAAATATTCACTCTCTTGGGCGTGGCCAAAGGGGCCTTATCAAGCCCTAACGATCTTAAAAAGAATTTTCCTTTTATGAATCCCCAATTGAGACCTCTGCACCAATATGCAGAAATGGGGGAAGTCGATCCCTCTCATGTTCGTACTCCTACTTGGATTAAAATTCAGGCGGAAGACTCCCTTGAACCCATTGCAAGAGATGACTTCAGAGAGGAATTGGTAGAAACCGTGGCCCAAAAAGGTCTTCGCTATCAGATTTTTCTCGCCGATGAAGTTGATGAGCAAGGGGAGATTATTTGGGAAGAAGCCGGTTATATGGACTTCACGAATACTATTTTGAGTCGTGGAGTGGATCAGAACCTACTTTTCCATCACGATGGTCTAAGAAGTCCGTTTACCGGGGAAATGATTGATCCCGACACTATTCCCAAACCCATTCGAGAAGAATAATTAGACATGGTGTCCCATTGGCATTGAATCCTCTCATATTGCTAGATGTGGACTATTCGTTCCGTTTGAAAAGAGTTAGACTTCCTACAAGATTGAATCAATTGGGCCAATAGGAGCTAGGAAGATATATGAAAAAAAACAAATTTAATGTAGAAGGGATTCACTGCGGATCTTGTGTCAATAAAATTGAAACTGCTTTTCAAACACTTGAAGGATTAGAGAGTTCTTCCATTAATAAAGATAGCGGCGAAGTGGTAACAGAGTCTCAGGATAGCCTTTCTCCCATGTCTATTAAGAAGTGTATTGAGGAATTAGGTTTTAAGGTGAACGGTTTTTCTAAAATTTAATTCTTTAAATTTTAAAAGGTCATAAAATGGGGTTATTTTTTAATAAGAAACAAAAACATTCTGACGAGTCCAATGAAAGTCCCAAAGGGAAAGTTCTCGCCTTTTTAAATCAAAAAGGGGGCGTGGGTAAAACGACAATGGCATTCAATGTTGCCCATGGGTTAGCAGATAAGGGACATAAGGTTCTCTGCTTAGATATGGACCCTCAGGCGAATCTTTCCTTACTCTGTGGGGTTGAAGATGCTGATGATAATATCCATCATTTATTAATTAATAGTATCAGAGAATTAAAGGCCCTTCATACCCCAGTGCTCGTTCATGATATTTTAGTAAAAGGTCCAAAACTTGATCTTATAGCTGCTGGTCAAGATCTTTCAGGATTTGAACTTACCATTGCGGGAATATCTGTTCCCAGACAAACGATCCTTTCACGATTTATAGAAAAAAATAATCTCTTACACGTTTATGATTATATCGTAATTGATGGGCCACCAACACTTGGGCTTTTAGTCGTTAATATTATTTGTGCGGCCAATGGACTCTTAGTTCCTTTTAGACCTGATGAATTTAGTAAGAAAGGTTTAAGTCATTTTTATGAAACTCTAGAGAATATTGATGATATGGGGATTACAGAAGTGCCAGAGGTTTTGGCCCATATTCCTAATTTGGTAGATGCTCGCAGACGTCAAGAAGATGATGACCTTCAATTGATTCAAAGTGAGATTCAAAAGAATCTTTTAGGTGATTTTGAAGAGTCGGAATTAGAAGATATCCAAAATAGGGTATATATTTCTAAGCCTTTTTATAATCGTGCTCATCTCGTAAAATCATTAGCACAGAAAAAAAGTGTTTATGAATTCAATTCAAAAGACTTTGCCTCTTTAAGAGGACAATTCGATGAAATCACTCATGTCATTACGGACTGGAAACAAAGACAAGACTAAGTAGGAATATATATGGCCGATTCAAAATCAAAGAAAAATCCTCTCTACGTAGTGACTAACGACGGTAAAGATGTAGAGCCTGCGGAGAATCTTATCGATGCGCTTATTAAGAAATTTGCTCTCGAACCGGTAATCGACTTTCTAAAACTTATTTTTCAAATCATTATGGAAAATGTTGGTGGAGCGGTTGCAGTTGATCTTATTAAAGGCATTATGGATGAAGTCGTAGATTCTTTAGAGAAAGTTTTGAAAATGGTGGACCCAGTCTTGGCCTTTAGCTTTATTAAAAGATAGCACAATAAGGAATTCTAATTGGAGGCCGATCCTATATCATTTGTCATTGAAGCCCTTAAGAGCGATTTGAGTATTGAGTTCTATGCGCTTGCCTATGGTTTGATTGAGTTGATTGGAATCTTCCTTGCCATTGAGGCCATTCGTAAGGCCAGAACTTCACAAGGTGCTATCGCTTGGAGTTTATCCCTTGTCACCCTTCCATTTTTTGCCATTCTCTTCTATGTAGCTTTTGGTCGTTCGAAATTTATTGGAATGGCAAACTTTAGAAGAAAGTCAGGGCAAGAAATCTTTCCCTTCCTAGAAGAACTTCACGCTCGTTCTCTTGAAAAGAATTTTATTTTAGAAGAGAAGTATTTGAGTGAAGAAGATCTTTCTTTTCACCACTTAGCAAAACTCTCTTGGGTCAAAGGAAATCAAACTAAATTATTAAAAGACGGAGCCCAAACCTTTGAGGCCATATTTGATGCTATTGATAAAGCCAGTTCCTATATTCTGATTCAATTCTATATTGTGCGCGAAGATGATTTAGGACTTAAGTTGAAAACCAAACTAAAAGAAGCGGCTCATAGGGGAGTAAAAGTATACTTCATTCCCGACGCCATTGGTTGTTATCAAGTAAGTGAAGGCTATTGGGACGAACTTGCTGCAAGTGGAGTTGATGTTCATCTCTTTCATGTGGTGGAGAGAAGATCGCGACGCTTTCAACTCAATTTTAGAAATCACCGCAAGATTGTGATCGTTGATGGCCTTACGGCCTTCTTTGGTGGACACAATATTGGTGATGAATATATGGGAATCCACCCCGTCTTATCTCCTTGGCGAGATACTAACGTTCAAGTATGGGGTCCTCTTATTTCTTCCTTACAGATCTCTTTTCTTGAAGACTGGTATTTTGTGAGAGAACTTCAAAGTGTGGGAGAGTTGCCCGAGCTTAATTGGGATCAGAGCTACTATAGTGAAAACTGTACAGCATTGCTCGTTCCTAGTGGTCCAGCAGACCTGCTAGAAACTTGTGGTCTGATGTTTGTTCAGGCCATTCATATGGCCAAAGAGCGTTTTTGGATCGCTTCTCCATACTTTATTCCTGATGGTAAAATATCATCGGCTTTAATCCTTGCTGCCCTTAAAGGGGTAGATGTAAGGATTCTCTTGCCAAATAAGCCCGATCATCGAATGGTTTATTTTGCTCGTAGGGATTTCTATGAAAAGTTACAAAATGCAGGGGTAAAATTTTATCACTATGAAGATGGCTTTCTTCATCAGAAGGTTTTTCTGATTGATCAAAGTTATGCTGCCGTGGGAACAGCGAATCTAGATAACCGATCCTTTCGCTTGAACTTTGAATTAACGGGGCTTTTTAAAGGACCAGAAATGATTGGGGCCATAGAGAGGATGTTGGAAGAAGACTTCAAGAAGTCCAGTTTGCTTGGTCCTTATGCTCTAAAGAATCGTCCCTTTTGGGAGCAAGTTGTCGTCAAAGTGTGTCGACTCTTTTCTCCCATTCTCTAGGAATTACTGGGCACCAGTGAGGAGTTGATTGGAGATGACTTCTTGGTCTTTATTTTCTTCTTCATCATCATCGAGAGGCTCATACTCAAATTCGAATCGAGTCGAATTAACGGGTCCAAAATTTTGCTCTTCTATTGAGTAGGCCAATAAGAGAGTTGAGTATTTTCCGTTGAATAACTTTTCCGCAAGTGTTTTCATAAAACCGGTGGAGTTTTCAATATCGACAATAAATTCGTTATCACCTTTTTTAAAGTTTCCTTGATTGAGGATCATGGCCTTCATAAGGTTCTTATACCTTCCCCAACTTGGTGAGCGGTCAATTCTAAAATAAAGATATTCTGGCGTTTCACTCAACGTGAAATTGATCTTAATCGCTGTTCGACTTATTTTTTTCAAATTGATTTTTTCAACGATTGCAGTCCTATCACCATTGGCCCTGGGACCAGCGCGATCAAATTCAATAATATCGTTGGCCTCTTGGATTAGAGGAATGGCCCTGCCCATGCTATCTCCTGCAGAAGACATCTGCCCCCAAATTCTTTCGGCCTTTGCCGTGAAGAAATAGGGAACTTTTTCATGGGCCGTAAGAATCCTTATGGCCTTCACTATCTCTGCTGAAAAATAAACGGTTCTAAAAAGTTTGCCAAATGCAGTTACGAATTCCTTTGAGTCTTTTACTTTTCTCAGCTTCTTCCAAGCTCTATAGAATTTGATCGCAGAAATAAGTCGCCCTCCATTGGGGATATTGAGATTCGCCAAATAAAGAGGAATATTCAATAAAGTGAGGGGAGAGTTAATTAAAAAACTTAAACCTCTTCTCCAAGTAGAAGACCAATTTCCAGAATCTACTCCATAGGCCTTCTCTAATGCCGCCCACATATCATCTTTATCCGCATTACGGATGATCTCAAGTTGACGAAAGCCTAGGTCAAGTTGATAGAAGAAAGACACTTGTCCATAGTCAGACTTTTCTTCAATTCCATTATCTTCATTTTCACATTGCTCTTTAACATAACTATAGACAAGATGATCAACCAATTCTTCACAGGTAAGTCTCAAGTTATAAGCAGGGGGGCTTGGAAATAAGAGCTCTTTTTGAAGGGCCGTTTCTACCTCACTATAGTAGCTGGCCAATTCCTTTACTGTGGTATGAGAATCATCAATCCTTCCTTCGACTCTTAGGGATACCTTTTCAGGAGTGAAGTGATTAGGATCATCTAAAATAACGGACGTAATAAAAGAATGTTTCTTGCTTTCAGAAGTTCCCCAGAGGGTATCATATCCAGTATATTGGATATTTTCAGAACTAAAGAGATGATGCTTCTCTTTACCCAGACTAATGATCGCCTTTGTCGTAGCGCGCGAGCTTGAGGTTGCGCTTTCAAAGAGGATCGAGAGCTTTACTTTATTAGTGACCGTCTCTCTTCTTTCTATTTGTTCTCTTGTAAAACTGCGCTCAACTCCTGATCCTTCAATTTTTGATAATTCTTCACTGGCCTTAAATCGACCTAAGGTTGCTTTCTCATAAGCGACAGCAGCCTCAAGTTTAGAGAGATCATAGCGGTAGGCCACATCAAATTGCTTGGCCTGGTTACGATTGAAAACCACAGAAAAAGGAATGATTTCCTCTTTTATATTGAGAACTGTATTTCCTGCAATGATAAAACCTTCAAAGATTTCATATTCAAGCTTTGTTTGGCCGAGACTGAAAGTTTGCCCAACATTCCTCACTTTAGTAAGTTTCACTTGGGCATGGTTTTCATCTTCTTTTAAAATACTAATTCTAAAGTCACCACTGATATAAGTACTGAGCCCAACCCCGGCTTGAATTTGACCAGCGCTGAGTCCAGTGACATCAAATTGATCCCATCCTATACTCGCTCCAAGTTGAACCGATCCCTCTACACCATAGCTTGAAATATTGCCGACAGGGTAGCGATCAAAGGCCTTCTTAGAAAGGGGGATGGAAAGGGGATGGGTGAGAATATTCCACAGCTTGCTATAACGTGCTCTCACTTTAGGGTTATTCTTACTCCAAAAAGCAAAATTAGCTATGGTATCGATAATATTATCATCTTTTTCATCATTATTATCATAGAGTAAGGAATCCTCATCACTGCCAAGCTCGATAATCTGATCCCCAATTTCTTTGGCCTCATTGAGTTTTCTTTGAAGCTCTTGAGTGCGAATGAGTTTATCGATATTGCCAGGCTTTACCTGACGAATATTATAAGCAACACCCGTAAAGTTGATTCCAAGCTTGAGCCCAAAAGAGCCCCCTGATAGATTCATATCGTCTGACATCAAAGGTATGGGGAGATAGAGAGGGGCACGCATGATATCCATAACTGTCCAAGAGTCTAAGATATCTTGATTGTCATAGATCTTTCTTTGAACTTTGAGAGAGGCCTGTACATCCCCAACAACATTCGTTTTAAAAAATTCCTGATCGGTTATAGATTCAAAAATAGAAGCAGATAGACGGTCACCAGCATCATCCCAACCTTGGCCTATACTATGATCCATTCTCGCCATAAATTCCGAAGACCACGTATTTGTCGTTTGGGCGAATACTTGGACTTTCCAACAGCTAAGAATAAGAAGAAAGCTCAAAAATGTAATGCGTATGCTTTGTGGCATGGTGAATCCTCTGTCTATATCTTTAAAGTTTAAAAGTTTAGAGGGTTGTTTTGCCATATAAATTCACAAATGTGAAAAAAATACGTCCTCAAACCAAACTTTTGTCACCTGGGAACTGGGCTACAATAGTGGGGATAATTTCTCAAAAAACTAAATAAAATCAGAGACCTAGCTTAATAGTCTTGTAAGTGCCTATCTTTAAACCTCGAAAAGCGTAAAGAAATTAATCATTTAACTTTTCCTTATCCCCACTCTAATGACCCAGTTTTTGGGTTATACTGAGGGGGTGTTTTATTGGATAAAGGATCAATTTTGAAATCAATTGCTGCATACGCTAAGAAAAAAGAAAGATGTCTATTGATATGGGGATTTATTCTTGCCGCCCCCACAACCTGGGCCATCGATAAAGATCTAGAAAAGAAGCTCAATTCTTGCCATGAAATTAAATGTGCAGATCTTAAGGGCCAAGATCAGATTGAGTGCAGCAAATCGAAGGGATTGTGTTATCGCAATGCTTTTAAGGAGAGGGTGGCCATTTGGAAAGAGATGGGTATTTCCAAAAAGGATAAGTCGAAAGTGGTTCAGTCTCTTAGTGAGTCGGAGAAAAAAAATAAGGAACTCTATGAGTCCCTTATGAAAGAAGCACGTTATGTGAAGAAGATCTTAGAAGAAATCCAAGATCTTAAAAAAGAAGTTCAATCACTTCATCCAACCAAATAAGAAGTTAAAGATTCCACCAAAGAAATTTCCAATAGCTCCAAAGAAGCCTCCGCCTTGGTTTTGATTCTGTCTACCATAGCCAGCAGCATCGGGATCATAGGCTTGGTAGGCGTTGCCTTCAGGTGAAATATATTGAGAAGGTACGCGTGAAGTACTACCAGGAATTTCTCTATTATCAGAGGCATTGCGAACAGGGTTAGGGCTAGCTGTTCGTGGAGGGGGACAGATTTCTCCCGTTTCACGATAGCGCCTTACCAGTTTCTTATAGAGTTGATTATATTGGGCCTTTACTGCACATTGATAGCGTTTGAATTGAGTTCCAGCTGAGTCGGAACCTGGCGTATTATCGACCTTAAATTCTGGAAGCAAGCTTCCATCCGGACATTTAAATTTTGCACAGATATTACTATATTCCTCTGAAGGGGTGCCAATAAGATTGATACTGTGAGTGTCATTATTCTTTTCAGCATAGTGGAACATTCCTGAATTTAATGTACAAGATTGAAAGAGGGGAATGATATAGTCAAGATTACTATTTCTTTGAGAGTCTGTTTTTGGCTTACGATTACTTAGATAAGTTTCTTGTTGGTCTTGCAATCGTTTTTCAAACTTACCTTTATAAAGATCGACCAAGGCATCGTGAGCAATTTTTGTGGATTCACTTGATTGCATGTCTGAATCATCAAGAGGAACAATTGAGGCCAAAGGAGAGGCCGTTTCTACTGCTTTAAGGCGACCGATCATTCCAGATGAATAAGTTCTTTCCTGTCTATTCCAATAACGTGAAACCGTATCCACGAGATCAAAAACTCCTGAGCCATCTTTGACGAGACCGTGTAGAGCAGCGTTATTCTCCATCACTTTTTCGGCATCAATAGGAGAAGTCGCAACGATTCCATTATATTCATCAATATTGTCGATGATTTTATTTAAGCGAGAGGCCTGAAAGAGATCAGCTGAACGACTCGGGTCATTGGATAGTCCATCGGCAACTTCTTTTAAGTATTCGGATAGTTTTAAGGTCTTAGAACCATCAGGATAAGTGATCTCTTTATTGAGGAGGTCACGGATTTGATCGGCTCTTTCAGCTTTACCTAGTGGTGAAGTTGAATTAGCTAAACTCTTTATAATCAGAGAGAGGTCACTGATATCATCAATAATTTGATTTTCTCTTTGGGCCTCACAGGAAACTTGTCTCTCGAGAGGAGGGATCTCTTCAAAGTCTGGCGCATTACAGGCCAAGGCTTCATTTTGAACTTGATAGTAGAGGCAATTGAGATTTTCCCATTCACTTTCTCCTTCGAGAAGGTCAATATATTCATTGGGTCCATCTGTATTAAAGAAACGATCTACAAGAGCGGAAGCAAGATTTCCACCAAAGGCGACCCCAGCTCCTAGGAAAGGTCCCGATACACTATAGGTTCCTAGAGTTGTAATTAACGGAATAATGGATTGAGTGATATTTCTTAGAATATCGGGTTTACTACAGCCTTCGGAAGAAGAAATAAGGTTTGTGGCCATTTCTGTGACTTGAGTGATCTGGTCTTTATAAGCCTGATTTTTATTATTTTCGTATTCAATATTTTCAATAATGTCACATTCTTCTACTTTACGATAAAAGGTCTCTTGGTAAATGGTATCGACACAGAGATCGTAACGCTGAGATTGGGAGAGCCCGTGATATTCTTCTTGAAGATCTTCTTCGTTAACTTCTTCTTCAGGACGAGTGAAAATTTCACAACGGGCATAGCGAGTAAGAAAATCTGTTCCGACAACAAAGTACTCATTATTCTTGGCTTCCATGGCCAAAGACTTTTCTTTTGCGAGGATTGCTACATAGTTGTCACAGGTAAGAGTAGTACTTCCATCAACATCAATCTCCGTTACCGGAAAACTTGAATCAAGAATTCCATCGAGAAGACTAGATAGACTGGCGGCACTTGCGCCAATGGTTTCACCACAAGCATCCGAGCTTCCCGCAAGAGTTTGTAGGGAGGCCTTTACTTTGGCTATGGAGTCACTTGTACTCGATGAGTTTTCAAATGGACAACCTCCTGGGTCTCCAATATTGGCCGTCTCCGCCCAGATCGAATTGATGGGGGTGATAGGACCGAAAGAACTTAGGGATAAACTCGTTACAAAGAGTAGTGACCGACACTTTCTTAATAGTTTTCCTTGCTCATTCTTTTTCATAGATTGGCCTCCATAAGTTTTGAGACCTCTTTTTTCATATCCGTCCATTGGGCAAGCTTATTTGATTTTTTTAGAGGAGTGAAAAAATTATAACTATAAATAAAGACTTTATTATCGCGAATATTTTTGGCCTTAAGATATTGAATCATCCCTTTGGTCTTTGAACTTGGATGGAGTTCAATTTTACAGAGAAGCTTTTCTTTTTCATAAATGACCTTGGAATCTTGAGGAGGGTAGAGATCTTTTAATCGATTACATTCTTTGCCAAACCATTGAGTAATATTTCCTTCTCTCTTTTTGTTAAAGAATTTAACTTCTGTATTAAGGGTGCCCATGAGGCCATGATGATTCTTATTTTCTAACATAGGATAAGAGCTAATCTTGGAGAGAATTTTCTTTGAGGTATATTTCATCCAATTAGAATTAAGTTTTAATTCACGCCCTGCTGGAAGTTTGATGATTTTATCAAGCTTTTGCGTATCTTTGGAGTCTACCGCTTGTAAAGGTGTCAGAACACCAATCGCAAAGAGCGCAATTAAAGTATAGGCTTTAGATTGAATCTTTATTTTTCTGTCTTTCATACACATTCCCTCATAGTCTTTATCGGATAAAACTACTCAGAGTTTAAATTTTGCATGAGTAAATAGGTAAGTGTTTGATAATACGTTAGCGGCTTCGAGAACGAAATGAGCTGGTGGGTCTCTGCTTTGGGGAGTCTTCTCTTAGAGTTGAGGACATTTGGGTGGAGATTTGATCGACTTTCTCTTTATTTTGATCTTTTTTAATCGATTCCTCTGTTTGTTTAGCAAGCTCATTTAAGTCAGCTTCAAGGACTTTGTGCTTACTCTTTTCCAACTCTTGCCACAGTCTTTTTCCAAGATCTTCTGAATTGGCCAATACACTACTTTCGATGACGATATCACAGGGCAGTAGGAGGAGAAGGGCGAATATCTCTTTCCTAAGAATCAATAGACTTAGCTTGCATAATCTTTTCATATAGAGATTATCTCCATTCAACAGGAAAAGTGAAAGCCACTCTATTAGTAAAGACCCATATAGCGATTGAGATCGAGCATACCTATTTCATTGGTAAGTTCATTATGGGTGTGATTGGAGAACCAAAAATGGTGCTTCCAAAAATCAATATGAGATCGGGTGATGGAGAATTGCTTAAGAATGGAAAAGGTTTTCTTCGCAGATTGGGTTTGTCCAAGCATATGGGAAAATTCCTTCAGCTTAGCTTCTGGTATGATAAGGTAGAGATTAGGATAACTCGTAGCTGTTCCTGCAATAATATCAATTGTGTCGCCGGAGATTCTCCTTCTATCTTGTTCAAAAAAGAGCATCGAGACGTTGTAGTGATCTTTATTGCGAATCAGAGTATAAACTTCATGTTCTCCATTCTTTCTTTCAACTTTGAGAAGCATGCTGTCTGGAAATAGACTTAACTTCTTTGCATTAAAGTTCTTTATAACATGAAGCTCAGGAGGAATAGGCTTATAACCTCGCGGGCTAATTTGTTCTTGAGTATAGAGGGTTGAGACTATTCTTTTGATAAAGTCTTCTTTAGGAGCTTCTCGATCGAGCTTTAAAGTGGAAGATACATCCTGCCCCATATAAGCGTAATCAAATTGCATTTTTTCTTCCGTTTCTTTCGTCACGAAATCAAAAATTTTCTTATAAATAGATTGCTTATCTTTAGGGACTTGTTCATTCCATTTTTTTCTAATTTTGAGACGCTCTTCTTGGGGAAGAAAACTGATAAAGAGATCTTCAGAAGCGATTCGAGAAATTTCCATATAGAGGCGTGAATGAAGTTGGTGCAATAGAGGTCCAAATACATTGTAACTTGCGGTGAGATTATAATAGATGGATTCAAAGATATGATAATCGAGAACCCAAATCGTTTTAGGTGTTCTTCCTTGGAGCCCTCTTAACACTTTCGCACTATTGAAGTGGCGATAAACAGTTAAGGTTGCATTGGTATTGGGCTTATCTCCTTCGAGTCCTTTCCAAAAGAAGTTTTCACTTAATTTCTTTTTCTTCATATAGGAGAATTTCTTTTCTACTGAATTCCAATATTTCTTTCTGAAGTCGATGAAGGGCTCAAGGGTATCTTCTGCCTGGGCCGGTAGGAAAGTGGACTCAGCAACATAGTCATAAGTAGGATTATGATTGGAGATTACATCTTCTTCAGGATCGGTGAAAAGAACCCAAAAATGATCATTAATGACATTGAGGGCCGTTTGACCCCGACAAACAGGACCTTTGATAAAGGTCATGACATGATAGCCTGCTTCTTCCAACATAAACTTATAGCGCGCCTTCGCCGGAATGGCGGCAAAGGTTTTATAGGGATTGGCCCCGGCTCTTCCGTAGGGGGGCATCTCCTTAGGAATGAATCTCCATTTACTGTCGATAAAATTCTTTTGCCACGTTTCTCTTTTTTCTTGGGTTAGGGGAAATGGAATGTGGTGCTTATGCATGTGAGTATTTGTTATCGGTCTAAATCGATAAGTGAAAGAACCATTGGGTTCCCCAAAGGGAAAGGTCGTGGAGACCTCTTCGAATGGGCCATCTTTAGTTTTAGAGCGCGTAAGACGAAAGAAGTATTGGGGACTTTCTGGAAAATAAAGAGAGGCCAAAAAGAGGTGTTCATAAATATAACGTGCGGAAAGCCTAGCTTTCATATCTCCACGATTAAAGAATTCTTCCCATACTTTTATTTTATCAGCGACACCGGATTTCTTTATCAGATTCTCTTCTAAAGATAGAGTTTCAGGACCTGGTGTACCAAGGTCGATCCACTTACTAATGACCTTCTTTTCATCTTGAGAGAGTTTCGGTAGCCCATAAGGCATTCTTCCGGCAGGATTGGCGACTTTATAAGCTTCAAGGGAATCCTTTGAGGTATCGCCAATGCAGACGCGACTATTTTCAGAGTGATATTTCTTTTGAAGTTGAGATTCGATTCCGGGCATATCGTGGATGAGAGTTTCAAGAATAGAGAGTTTATCTTCTCTCTCAGTTACGGAATAGAAACCTTTCTTCTGCCATTGTTGAGGGTTATTGGCGTCAATATAGAGTCGAGTTGGATTACGGGCCTTAAATTTTGGGAAATCGTAAATACTTGTTTGGTTAGCCCCTCTCATAATTCCTTCGTAAGAAGTGAGATTGAGTTGGCATGGGGAATTGAAGCAGGAGTGGCAAGCAATACATTTTTGATCAAATATGGGCTGAACTTGTTCAGAATAGAACGCTACATTTTGACGATGATTATCGGTCTCTTTATTAAATGTGGATTCGGTACAAGAAGTTCCTATGGCCATAAAAGTAAGGAGGCTTAATAAATGAAAAAGATAAATAAAATATGACTTCATAGGGGTCCTGGTTTAGGAGATTAGATTGAGTTTTTCTTTTAAGAGTTCTTGATAATGGCTAAAGTCTTCATCTGCAACGAGAATAGGTTCACCATAGGAGATATTTATCTTAGAAAAGGGTTTCGGGAGCCTAAAACGGTCCCAGCTCTTGAATTCCCAATAGGAAGTGGCAAGTGGGGCATAGGGAATGATGGCCGTCTGAGATTTTTTTGCCATTGCAATAATCCCAGGTTTGACTTCTTTGGCAGGTCCTTTGGGACCATCCACGGTTACTGCTCCAGGAAGTCCTTTCTGTAAGACTTGAACCATTTCTTCCATGGCCACCTTGCCGCCCTTATCGCGTCCATCTTTTGCTCTTGAGCTGCCTCGACAGACAACATGACCCAACTTTCTACAGGTATAGGCCACCGGATTAGCATCCTTTGAACGGCTAACGATAACGACATGTTGGTCACCGGTCTGGGCCGTGATTCCTTGAAAGAGATTTTGATGCCAAATGGCAAATAAATAACCTCGAGAAGGGGATAGCTCACGGGCCTTTTGTAGGTTTTCAGCACCGGAGACAATCTGGTAGCGATATGTGCAACTCAGGGCACGAACAATAAAGTAAATAAGTCGATCTAGCATAGAACTATTTTAGAGGGCCCACCTTACAAAGACAAAGTTTAAATGCACCTAATTTTCCTTTTCTAAATAAGCGAGATGTGTCATAAACAGGGGCTAATGTGAGATTCTCCCATGGCCTCGATGATGGCCGTGAACCCATAAGATCTATTTGATAAGTTTATGAGTGACCATTTATTAAAGAGCTATCATTACGAGCTTCCAAGCTCCCTTATTGCCCAAAGGCCCTGTGAGCCCAGAGATCATTCGCGTCTTCTTATCTATAATGAAAAAGAAGACACCATCACTCATGAGCATTTCTATAATCTACCTCAATTTCTCCCTGCCGGTGCAAAATTAGTTCTGAATAATTCGAAAGTCTTTCCCTGCCGTCTTATTGGTCATAAGCCCACAGGGGCGAAGGTTGAAATTTTTCTTCTTAAAAAACACGCTGATGAAAAAGGACTCTTTCCCTGCTTAATCAAATCAAATGGCAAAAAGAAATTAGGGGATAAGATTATTTTTACTGAAGATCTCTTTGCCACCATTCGAGAAGTTTCTCTTTCTGGTGGTTACCGTATTGAGTTTTCTCATCTCTCTCTCGTTCACACGATCATTGAAGAAGAGGCCAAAATTCCTATACCTCCTTATATTCGCAGTGGTGAGTCAGATGAAAGGGATCGAGAAAATTACCAAACCATCTACGCTGGTTCCCAAAAAGAGGAAGAGGGTTCGGTTGCTGCACCGACTGCTGGGCTTCACTTTACTGAAGAAGTTTTTAAGAATTTGGCCAAGAAGAATATCTCAAAGAATTTTGTGACTCTTCATGTGGGGTTGGGAACTTTTCTACCCGTTAAGAGTGAGGATATTCGAGAACATAATATGCATAGTGAGCATTACTTTGTTTCACCAAATGATTGGGATGAAATTTGTTCTTCAGAATTTAGAGTGGCCGTGGGAACAACTTCACTTCGCGTTCTTGAGAGCCTTTGGCCAGAGAGAAAAGAGTATCGAGGAGGTGAGATGAAAGAGACATCCATCTTTCTTCATCCCGGTGTTGAAGTTCAAAGTATATCGGCCCTTCTCACAAATTTTCACCTACCAGAGAGTACTTTACTCATGTTGGTTTCTTCTTTAATCGGGCGAGATAAAACGTTAGAACTCTATCGTGAAGCTGTGGCCAAAGAATACCGCTTCTTTAGCTATGGAGACGCTATGCTCATTTTGCGAGACCCCGATAAAGTTAAGAAGGCCTCTTTATCACAATCACAATGATCTTAATATAAAGGAAATACTATGAGTTTCTATGAACTTGAAAAAACGGATGGACAGGCCCGCGCCGGTAAAATTCATACTGCCCATGGGGTCATTGAAACTCCTATTTTTATGCCCGTTGGAACCCGAGCTTCTGTTAAAACGATGACAAGCGAAGACTTAGAAGATATCGGATCTCAAATTATTTTAGGAAATACCTATCACCTCTACTTGCGTCCCGGTCATGAATTGATTGAAAAAGTGGGGGGAGGCTTACATGGATTTATGAATTGGAAGAAGCCTATCCTTACGGACTCAGGAGGCTATCAAGTTTTCAGTTTATCTTCTTTGAATAAGATTTCAGAAGAGGGAGTTATCTTTCAAAGTCATATCGATGGTTCACGCCACATGATTGGCCCAGAGAAATCTATGGAAATCCAAAAGGCCTTAGGTAGTGATATCGTTATGGCCTTTGATGAATGTCCCGCTCTTCCCGCTTCAAAAGAGACCCTGCGAACAAGTATGGAGCTTACTCTGAGATGGGCTAAGCGCTGTAAAGATTATGAGCTTAAAGAATATCAAAACCTCTTTGGAATTATTCAAGGGGGACTTCATATTGATTTAAGAACGGAGTGCATGGAAAGATTAAAGGAAATGGACTTTCCAGGATATGCCCTTGGTGGTCTGAGTGTAGGGGAGAAGAATGAGGAGATGATCCAATTTTGTAGTGACTTTTGTCCCACTATGCCTGCTGACAAACCCCGTTACTTAATGGGGGTGGGAAAGCCCTTAGATGTTTTAACAGGAATCAAAAATGGTCTTGATATGTTTGACTGCGTGCTTCCCACGCGGAATGCGCGAAACGGTCAGGTTTTAACGAGTTTAGGACCAGTCAATATAAAGAACCAGCGTTATAAAGAAGATCAAGGTCCCCTCGATCCGAATTGCTCATGTAAAGCTTGTAGTCATTACTCAAGGGCCTATATTCGCCATCTCTTCAATGTCGGAGAATATTTGGCCGGTCAATTGATCACCCACCACAATCTTTATTTTTATTTAGAGATGACTCGTAACGCACGTAAAGCGATATTAAACGGAAAGTTTGACGAGTATTATCAGTCGTTTTATAACTCCTACACACAGTCGGATAATTAAGTAAGAAAGTTTCTTATTTAATGATCCCCATATATTTAAAGAGGATAAATATGAAAAAATTAACAGCCCTAGCAGCCTTCGCTCTCTCTCTAAATCTCTTTGCTCAAGAAGGTGGAGCCGCTCCAAGTCTTCAAGGTTTTCTTCCTATTGTAATCATCGGGGTTATCTTTTACTTCTTTATGATTCGTCCCGAAGCCAAAAAGCAAAAAGAGCAAAAGGCCCTTATGGATGCTCTCCAAAAAGGTGACGAAGTTTATACGAGCTTTGGTATTCTAGGTACTGTAGTAGGTATGACGGAAAAGGTTATCACTTTAGAGATCTCTGAAAATGCGAAAGTTAAAGTTCTTCGTAGTCAAATTGCAGGTCTTTCCAGTAAACTTTTTGAAAAGAAAGAAACAAAGAAATAATTGATTCAAGTTTAAGGGGGTCATATGTTTGGATTAGGTGCAGGGGAAATGTTAATCATTCTGGCCTTTGCTCTTATTTTCATTGGCCCCAAGAAACTACCTGAATTGGCCCGTGGGCTAGGAAAGAGCATTCGCGAATTTCAAAAGGCCAAAGATGACTTGATGGCCCAGGTTCAAGAAGAAGCGGATCACCTTAAGTCTGAGATATCCGAGGTGAAAGAAAGTGCATCTCAGCCCACTGAAGCCGTTGCCGAAAATCAAAAAACTGAAATTCTCGATGATGGCGCTGAGACAGGCTTTGAAGAATATGATGCCGATGTTGAACATCACTCTGCGTTAACCAGTGATCAAAATCATGCCCCCGAGCAAGCTCCCTCTACAGCTGTAAATGACGATCAGCAAAAGAAAAAGCAGAGCTAGGCCTTAGGTCTTTAAAACTCATTTTTAAATATATTTCCCATTGCCTTAAGGTCTGTTATTCCCCTATAATTTCAAATTGTTGGTCTAAATGGATTAGGCTTTTGCCCCTAAGGAAGGATTTTTCTATCCCATTGTGGATATGATCGTCTGTTATTTCTTACGTTCGATAAGCTAATCCAGTGACTTTTTATCTTACCTTTAATGAGGGAGTTGTTCTCATGAAACGAAGCTGGTGGATCCGGTTTACCTTACTAATCGTTGTTACTCTTATTTCTATTAGCATGATCATTCCTACGGCCTTGGACTTCAAAGAAGATTCAAGTTTTCCGGTAAAATCAAAGATTACCTTAGGTCTAGACCTTCAAGGTGGACTTTATATGATCTTAGGAATCGACTTTAACAAAGTCTATGAAGATGAAGTTAAAGGTTATGCCAATAAAATTGCTTATATTCTCAATGATAATGGAATTAAAGCAACGGCAGGCACTCTGAGAAAAGATGATATTACTGACCCTCAATACTCCGTTGTTATTGAGGATGCTTCTCAAGTTGATAGAGCTGAAGAAGAGGTAAAGAAATTCTTTCCTTCTATTCTAAGGTTAACGCAAGAGCAAGGTTCGACTCTATTCTACGGTCTTACTAAGGTTCAAAAAACGACGATTGAAGAACAAGCACTCACGAAGTCGATTGAAGTCATTCGTAACCGTATTGATGAATTTGGTGTAACTGAGCCTGAGATTGTTTCTCAAGGTAGCAATCGTATTGTTATTCAGTTACCAGGTGTAAAAGATATCGAAAGAGCGAAAGAGCTTATCGGTAAAACTGCGAAGCTTGAATTTAAAATGGTTAACGATGATATTGCTCTACCTACAATGAGCTCTTGGCTTTCAAAAGCTAAGGAGAGTGGAATTGAGTATAAGAAAGGAATTCGTTTCTCCGACTATTTAAAAACCCTAAATACTTATCTTGTTTCTGAAAAGCTTCTTCCTCAAGGATTTGAAATGGCCTTCCAAAAGACTGTTTCAAAAGCGACTAATGAAATCACTGATATGATTCCTTACGTAGTTGAAGATAATAGTAAACTAACAGGGGATATGCTCCAAGATGCTCGTGTGCAAATTGATCAACAAAAGAATGAGCCCTACGTTTCTTTAGAGTTTAAAGCTCAAGGGGCTAAGATCTTTGAAAATTTAACGGCAAAGAATGTGGGCCGTCGTATGGCCGTTATTCTTGATGGAAATGTTTATTCAGCTCCTTCTATTCGTGAAAGAATTGGTGGGGGGCGTGCTCAAATTTCATTAGGTGCCGGTGGCTTTAATCGTATGATGAAAGAAGCTCGTGACCTTGCTCTCGTACTTAGAGCGGGTGCACTTCCTGTTCAGCTTGACTTTGAAGAGCAAAGAACTGTTGGTCCAAGTCTTGGTCACGACTCGATTGTTAAGGCCAGATACGCTTCTATCATTGGTGCTATCGTTGTCTTTCTCTTCATCCTGATTTACTACAAAATTAGTGGTTTCATTGCGATTCTAACTCTACTTCTTAACGTAACTCTTGTTGTTGCAGCACTTGTTGCTTTTGAAGCGACTCTAACTCTGCCAGGTATTGCCGGTATCGCTCTTACTATTGGTATGGCGGTTGATGCGAATATCGTTATCTATGAAAGGATTCGAGAAGAAGTTCGTCGTGGGCTGAGCTATTATAAAGCGGTTGAAACGGGTTTTGCTCATGCCTTTTGGACCATTATCGATGCCAATATCACCACGGCATTGGCCGGACTTTGTCTTCTTAATTTTGGTACGGGACCCATTCGTGGATTCGCAGTCACACTTTTAATTGGTATCGCGGCTACTATTTATTGTTCCTACTTTGTAAGTAAGCTTCTTTTTGAATTCTACTTAACAAAAACAGAAGGTCAGGACCTCTCTATTTAATAGAGGTCCTCAAGAATTGAGAATTACAAACTAAGGTAAAATACTATGATGGAAATAATTAATCCCAATACAAAATTTACATTTTCTAAGCACTATACAGTAACCTCCCTTATCTCAATTATACTGGTAGCAGCATCACTCTTTGGGCTCTTTACTAAAATGAAGTATGGAGTTGATTTTCGCGGGGGAGCTGAAATTCAAGTTAAATTCCAAGAGTCCATTGATCTTAACCAGATGCGTGGAACTCTTAAAGAAGAAGGCTTTAAAGTTCAAGTTCAGCAGATAGGTGAAGTGAGTAATCATGAATTTCTTTTAAAAGTTGCAGCTGATGAGGATAATCTCAATGCTGTTACGGATAAAGTTTCAAAGGCCCTAACTACGGACTATGCCTCACAAGGGGTTGAGATCAGAAAAGTTGATATTGTTGGACCAAAAGCAGGGAAAGAACTTCGTTTTTCCGGTTTTCAGGCCATGCTTTGGGCCCTTATTGCCATTATGGTTTATATCGGACTTCGTTTTGATTTCAAATATTCACCAGGTGCTATTATCGCTCTCTTTCACGATGTTACGATTATTCTCGGTGTATTTGCTTTTACAGGTACCGAATTTACTCTGCAAACAGTCGCCGCTTTACTTGCCGTTATCGGTTACTCGGTTAACGATACCGTTATTGTGTACGACCGAGTTCGTGAGCATGAGCAGAAATTCTCTCATCTCCCTCTAAAATTACAAATTGATAATGCGATTAATGAGACTCTTTCTCGTACCTTCTTAACTTCGGGAACGACTCTCTTTATTTCTGCTACCATGTTCTTCTTCGGAGGATTGGCCATTCGCGATTTCTTCTTGGCCATTACTTTAGGGGTAGTCATCGGTACTTACTCTTCAATTTATGTTGCCGCTCCAGTTACATTAATTTTCCAAAAATTAACAGGAACAAATGAGGGATCAGCTGAAGGTGTTAAAGCTTAATTTACGCATTTCTAATCTACTTCTTACTGGGCTCTTTCTGTTGATGAATCTCGTTTCTTCATCTGTATTAAGAGCCGAAGATTTTGTTGATCAAGACGAGAGGGACCTAGAGGCCCTCGAATCTCAACTCGAAGACTTCCGCAAAGATCAAGAAGGAGTGGTACAAAATATCACTCCTGATCAACTCAAGAAAACTCAGGCCTTACAAGAGGCCATTAAGGCAGGCGATCAAGAAAAGGTTAAGGCCTTGACTGAAGAGCTCACCAAGTCTTTAAAGAGCGGCTCCACTCAGCAAATGAAACAAATGGTCGCGGTTTCTCTCAAGAGTTTTCAGGCCATGAATGAAACAGAATTAAGGGCGCATCTCTTGGCCAAGACTTCTGGAAATCCTGTAGGCTCCTTACTCACTCAATTTCCTAAACTCATGGACTTCCTCGTTCAAAGCTTAAGAGATCCTATCGCCATACCTCAATTCTTTTCTATTTTAGAGAAGAAGTCCAAATTACTTCTCTTTTTCATTATTAATGTCGCCATATGGCTGGTGGCCTTTATAGTGAAGAAGGCCCATAAGGCCAAGTCCGCTGGTCTTGGAACTCATTTTAAAAGATGGCTCTTCTTTTTTACCCTGAGATTAGCTCTCTTTGTGGGCTTCTTTTATACGGAAATTTCCCCCTTTCTTCACATCGCCAATAAAACACTTTTGGCCTAGCGCTTGCACCTCTATAGCTTATACCGAAGCTATTTTCTGTAGATATCAGTGATAACTATCTGATATTTCAGAACTTTATGGAGGAGCGATGCATTCAATAAAATTTACTTTTATTGGCCTATTGACCATATTTTTTATGGCCGTCCAACCTTCATACAGTAAGGTAAGTGATCCCTCTGTCACTATCAATCCCGCTCAAGGACAAGTGACAGAAGAGGGGCTCGTAAGACTTACTCTTCCTGAAACTCTCATTCAAAATATTCTATCGGACTACTTAGTTGCTTCGGAAGAATATCCTGAACGTTATTTAAAAGAAATCACTCGCTTCAAATTAGATCCTATGGCGAAGAATCTCTTAATCGAAGGATCGGCCCTTATTCCTCAAGATATAGTTCGTGATATGGATGAGATTGCTGGGGGAGAAGTATTCAGTAGTGAGCAAAAGTTTCGTTTAATTGTAGAATTTCCCTCTGCTCAAAAATTGAGCGTGTCTTCCTATGTTGTTTTTAAAGTCGTAGAACTCAATATTGGTGGTCAAGACTATACATCTGGAGTTACTCGCATTGGTGAGTTTCTAGTAAGTTTCTTATCTCAAACCTCTTTAATGGATTGGATATTAGAGGGGCCGGAGTCGGTTGGTTCACAAGCACAAGAGAGTTTATCTGAGGATAGAGATTCTCTTCGCTTAAAGAAGCTCTTTGATAGCAAAGAGATCATGATTAGAAATCAAAGTATCTATCTCAAATTAGACTTTTCAAAAATTGGCGTTCTCTCTTCTTATGCGAGCTTAACTGAATTTCGCTTGTGGAATCTTTATCCTGTGCTTTTAAAGGGGACTGATATAGCGGCTCTTCAAATGGAAGCAGGTTTAGGGAAACCTGGGCAGGCCTGGTTTGATGCTATTTCAAAAAGAGGAGAAGGAGAAACTCAAAGTCTTAAAGAAGCTAAGAAAGAGCTCTATATAGAATTAGGAAATAGTGAAAAGATGTACGAAGAGCTCTATTCCTATGCACTTGTAACAAAGAATTCTTTAAATTTCCCTATTTGGGAGAGAAATCAAGAGAATGATTTTGAAGAACTTCAAAGAAAGATGAGAGCGAAGATTAGTGCCGGTCTTTCTATCGATAATCCTATCTTCAGTGCAGATCCCATTTGGGGCCATGACAATACTAAAGAAGAAACCAAGGCGTTGATCCTTAGTGAATTGGTTATGATGAAAAAGCAATCTTTGGCCCAATATCGTATCGAGCATGGAGGAAGTGCAGATCATCAAGGTCTACCCCTTCTTACTCAGAAATTATCTCAACGTTCTCTTTCTCAAGGAATTAGATTTGCACGTGACTTTAACTTTGATCAAGGGGAGCTCTTTGCTGAACTAGACGTTGTACTTGCACCCCAGATTCCAGGGGTCATTCTTAGAGGTCTCATGAATATGGATGTGAGAACTTTTATGGAATTAGGTCTAGAAGGGGAAGGAATAGACTGGGGAAATACACCATGGCATATCTCTAAAGATATCTGGAATAAGGCCCTTCCGTTTGAACTTTCTCTGAGATTTCATATGTTTGATAACGGTGAACTTGGAGTTGATATTCAAAATTTCTCTATTCTCTCGGGTAGCGAAAAAATGAATCTATCGGCTAATAATGGTCATGCTCAAATTATGATTAAGTGGACAAAGATGGCCTTAGTAGAGGCCCTTACCACAATGGCAATGGATGATTCCTCAGATACTTCACTTGTTTCTGAAGAGAGTGACTCACAAAGTGGTGATAATGATCTCTACTTTAAAGAGACCCTCAATAAAATTCAAATTCAAGCGTTAGAGTATGCAAAATATACGGCTACAGAATTTCAACAAAGTGCTGAAGACCAACTGCTTAAACTTGTTAAATTAGCTGAAATTGATATTGCTAAGAATCCATTCAATCAAGTGGGAAGTCAGGAAGTGGCCACAAAGGTTCGCTATCTTTTTGAAGATCTTATATCTTATGATGACTCAACTGGATTAATGCTTTTTAAAGTTGATCCTAAGATTGCAGCAAAGAAAATATATGAAACTTCGAATCAACTTCAAGTTTGGAATATTGAAAGTCTCTATGATCAAAGTTTAAATCAAGTGTTCTTAGAGGCCTCTATTGGAGAAGGAGTTCGTTCTAAGACCTATATTGATTATATTTCGGAAAGGCAAGAGAAGAAGGACTCTGAAAACTTCTCAGGAACTTCCCTTGAAAATAAAACAGCTCCAAGTGACTTGATTACGGAAATGAGCTTTTCTTATTTCGAGAACTTTATTAATCAAATCTTCTCAGATGCTTCGGATAAGCAACTTAAAGAAGTGTCTCAGCTCTTAAGAGAAGATAGGGAACAATCTCACTATCTTATGAGAGATCTCAATATTTCAGCTTCTTCGGATAATCGTCTTCTTCTCAATATGACCGTTCAGGTGGTGGAGAAAAAGAAGAATGGTCTTTTAGCACGACTATTTTCTGAAGAATTTAAGGTTGAACAGAAGGCCTTTCAAGTGGGGGCAAAGATCAATCTGACAACTGAGTCTTTAGAAAAGTATAAGAATCAATTAACTCTTGCTCCTGATGAAGTTTTCTTTGGAGATGAGGTTCTCTCTATTGATTTAGAGTCGGTTGGTTTACAGATAAAAGGGGATACTGGACTTCTTGATAAGGCGATAAATTTAGTTGCAAGAAAGGTTGATTTTAAAGGAAATTCTTTGGCCAAAAAGGCAAAAGTTTTGGCCTTAGACTTTATCCAAAAATATCTCCACTCTACGGAAGCAACTAAGAATGGCAAAGTTGAATTGGGTGGGATTAAGATCAATCGTTATGCTAAAGTCCTTACTCATCGTGAAGAACTTCTTATTCAATTGAATCCTCATATTTTAAGTGCTGCCTTTGATATTAGAAGTGTTGGAAATCAAGTCTTTGGTGGGAAGAAAATTGGTACAGTTATTTCAAAGAAAGATGACTCTATTCTTTTTCATTTCTCGACATCAGGTAATATGGCCGCAGTAGATAAGGGTGCTCTTGTTGATATTATGAAAGATTCTAAAGCACTCTTTAGTGATCTTGTTGCCGAACGTTCACTCTCTGAAGTTACGGATGAAGAACTTCTCGTTCTATACGACAGGGCCATCCACAATTCTGACTATAGTAAATTATCTCTCTTTCATCGCCTTAAGAAAGTATTATCTTATTATCAAGGTGTTCAAGAAGTGGTGAAAACGGATGATCGATTAATACAGGCCATTCATAGTCAAATCAACGAAGAATTTGGAATCACTTCTGCTGAATTTAATAATAGGATGATTACATGAGCTGGGGTAGAAGTCATGTATTTCTTAGCTTCAGCTTATTTCTTAAAGTCTGGTTTAGATCAAGTTATTGGAAAATTAGAGTATATAAACCGTGAGGTTCCTTACTTACTAGATATGAAAAATAAGTCTAGAGAACTTCAAGAACGATTTATATCTCCTCTTTTGGAAATTTATGAAACTCATTTTCTTAAGAAGAATGAATCGATTCTTAATAAGGGACCTACGGACTGGAATTATACTTATTATTCAGATGCTCTTTATAGTCAAAAAACCTATTCCGTAGTTTCGCAAATTTTAAAACATAATAAAGAAAGCCTAAGACAGAAGGAGAATAGAGGTGAGTAGAGTTATGGCCCTTTTCAACCGATTGATACATTATTTCAACTTAATCTTTGGAGTTACTCTCGTTGTTGTATTGAGTTTAACGATGGTCCGTGTTTATGGTGGAAACTTTGGGCTTACTGATCTCAATGATTCAATGGGATCGTCACATCCCTCATCTTCTTTTTCCGCACAAAAGCGTATTCCTACTCAAGAAGAAGTAAATGAAGAGTTACCAAGTTCATCTTCTTTGCCTGGTACTCAAACACAAGAGATCTCAAGTGAAGATACGGCGATTCTAGGTAATGTAGGACTTAATAGTGAACAAATGGGTACTGTCGCAACAGGTATCTATCATGTGGCCAAGGGGGTAAGTGAAGAATATTCTGTATCTGATTCTCTTACTCTGACTCTTTATATTCTAAGATATATGGCAGAGATCGGTGAGTATGAAATGGGTCAGCAAGATATACTTATGCTGATTGGGGCGTTCGAAAACCTTGCTGAAATGGAAGTGGGTCCGGAAGTGCGAGATATTATCGAACAAATTAAAAAAATAAGATTTGGACGTAAAAGTGGTAAGCTCTTTGCTCAAATTTTTGCTCGTCATCCCGATCGAGGCGTAGAAATTCCCATTAATGAAGTTGCTACTGAATCAGATGCAACCGTTGAAGAAATTATTAAAGTCGTGATTGCTCATGGAAGTGAATTCTATTTCGAAGATATTGAAAAGACGGAGCAAATGAGAAAAGCGAAGAATTTCATTAAAGAACCTGTGAAGCTTCTTGGAGGTTTTGAATTCTTAGTGAATGATTTAAATCAGATTCATAGAGATATTCCGCGCTCTATTGATTCCTACTTTATGCGTGATGATCTAAAGGCCAGTCCCCTATGGGTAGATATGAAAGGTGTCTCTATTCTCGTTGATACAAGTACTGTCTTTGATAAAATTAATTTTGAATTCCACTCAGCCGTTGCTCTTCCAGGTATAAATAAAGTGGGAAGTGGGATCGCAAGTGTTATAGATTCCTCTGAGGAAAATGAAGATTCACCTGTAAGGATTCCTTCCATTGTCCTGGGTGCTAAGGCAAAACTTCTCAATCTTAAAGTGAGTGTGGACCAATGAGAAATCAATTGAAATATTTATCTTTTCTATCGCTCCTTTTGGTTCTCGGTCAAATCCTCGTAGTCGATAGTCCTCTGGCCTCTGTTGAAGAGACACAAATGAGTAATGAAGAAGCTCCTGTTAACCAAGCGATTGATCATAAGCAATTCAATCCGGAGCATGAAAAAGAAAATTATGAAAAGAGTCCTCTAAGTTATTCAGAGGATTCATTTACTTATGAGAAGAAAGCTTCTCATAAAGAAAATACTTCTCTCTATCATTATGATAGTCCAGATGATGAGCGCTACATTCCTAGTCTTGGCCTAGGTTTCAATTATAGATACCTAGGGCATCTTAACAAAATAGGTCTAGAAAAATCTTTATGGAGTCAGATATCAGCTGGTCTCTACTATGGTCGCTTCTATGGGGCCTATTATGGTTCAGAAAATGGAAATGGCAATGACGGTATTGTACCAGGTCTCGATCACTACTCTTTAGAATTTAATTTCTACTTAAATTCTCAGAAGAAGGCCTTTCGTAATGGACCGGTCATCAAGTTAGGAGCTCACTATAATCAATTGGCCTCCGATGTCGATGTGGAGAGACTAGAGGTAGAAGGTGAAACAGTCATAAATCAAGGGGAGAATAAGTGGGGACCACTTCTTGGGGCCTCTTATTTTTGGCAATGGAAGTATGTGAATCTCAATGTAGGAGCGGAATACTTTGTTCTAGGAAAATTAAAATCCTTTGTTCCCTTGGCCATTAGTCTTGGAGTTGCCTTCTAATGAATCCCCTTGATTATGGATTGAGTATTTCTTCCATCCATTGCCCTTATACGAATCTTGCCATAGAAAATTATCTCATCGAAGGTCATTTCCCTGAAGAGAATCATCTCTTTCTCTATAGAAATGACCCCTCAATTGTTATGGGTCGCTTCCAAGTTCCTTGGCGAGAAATCAATTTTTCTCAACTTCCTAAAAATATCTCTCTCGTTAGAAGAAGATCGGGAGGAGGAACCGTCTATCACGATCTCGGTAATTGGAATTATTGCTTTATTCATAAACAGCGGGATCTTCCTCGAAAGAAGAATTTAGAACTCATTATAGCAGCGCTAGATCATTTAGGATTTCAAGTTGAGGCCAATGATAGGTATGATTTAGTTTATAGAGAAAGTAAAGAAGAGGGAGGGGAGTCGATTTTCAAAGTATCGGGTTCTGCATTTAAGCAAAAGAAAGAAACGTCTCTCCATCATGGTACACTTCTTATGGATGCAAAACTTCAAGACTTGAGGGGCTCTCTTGGTCATCCTAAACATTGGAAGATTGAAGGTAAGGGGGTTCGCTCTGTATCCTCTCCCGTGATTAATTTATCAGATATCTTTGGAAATTTAAGCTTTGAAGATTGGTACAAGGCCTTTGAAAATCTATTTAACACGGATGCTTTTATATGGAGAGAAGAAGGTCTAAATGCGGCCATCAATGAGGAGAGAAAGTTATTAAGTGAATGGAGCTGGCTATGGGGAGAAACTCCGCGTTTTGAGCTAGAAGTTGAGTTGTCTCAGAGTGTTTCAATCCACTTTAGTCTTTTTAAAGGAAAATGTGAGAAGGCCTACTTAAAAAGAGAGGAGAGTATTTCAGAGCTTCTCTTCTTTGTAGATAAGTCAGTCCGTAGAGCATTAGAGTCATGGCCTTCTTTTGAAATTCTACTGCATCATCCTTATTTTCAAGATTGTGAGGAAGCGGAAAGAGTCAAGATTGCTGGTCAGTTGCGTCAAATATCTGAGTCCTTGCAATTAGGTTAAGATTTCCTTTTTTTACTTCTTTTTAGCTAATGCTTCTATTCAATCCATAAGCTTGTCTCTACTATAGATTTATGTCTTCATCAGCCGAACAACTCCATTCAAAACATTATCGAAATGCTCAGAAAAGTTGGATTCAATATATCTTATCTAATTGGCCAATTTATTCTCTTGGTATCCTTTTTGTCATTTTAACAGATCTCTTTCAAGTTCTGGTGACGAGGTCCATGGGATGGATTTTAGACTTCTTTGCTAAGAAGCCTATTCCTGAAATTTTTAATGAATGGGGAGCACATGAGCGAAAAGAGATATTCTTTGTGCTCTTTATAACCGTAATTGCTTTTAGAGTTCTTCTTTTCTTTTTTAGAATGGGATGGCGTCTAACCATGGCCCGTCAGACTCATAAGGCCTCTAGTGAACTTAAATCAGAATTATGGCGTCACGTTCGTTTTTTCAAAACAGATGATTTAGTAAAGCGCTTCTCTAAGGGAGTGCTGATGAATGCCAGTACTTCAGATGTTAATTCGGGGCGCTTTATTTATGGTTTCACCCTCGTGGGAATGTTTGATGTCGTCTTTTTAGGGATTTTTACTTTAGGAACTATGCTTACCATTCATATTCCTTTAACTCTCTATGCATTTGCTATTCTTTTTATCCTTCCGGTTTTTATTCGTAAACTATCGGCCATGGAGATGGAAAAGTACCGTCTTGCCCAAGAAAACTTAGGAGAGTTTAATGATCTCACCACACAGGTGGTATCTACTATTCGTCTTCAGAGGGTGAATCAAACGGGATACTTCTGGTATGAGAAACTTAAGGCGATTGCCGATGCCTATCGTTTAAAACGTCTTGATGCCGTATATACTTCCTTAAGATATATACCTGTCATGGGCTCCTCTTCCATTGTGAGCTATGTGGTTCTCTTCTTCATTGGAATTCCCTTTGTTATGGAGGGCACTCTCTCGATTGGTGACTTTGTGGCCATGCAAGGGCTTATTTTCTTACTTCAAGATCCTCTATTTGAATTGGGCTTTATTATTTCTGAGTGGAAGAAATCATTTACCAGTTTGTCGCGATTAGATGAAATTTTTCAACAAGAAAAAGATCCTCACCTCGCAGATGCCTATGATGATCAGGTAAGGCCAAAAGTAATCAAAAGAGAAGATCAAGATGATCAAGAGATTCAATCTCAAGTTGTCTATCAATTAGAGAATCTCACTTTTCGCTTCAATGATTCTTCTGAGGAACTGATCAAAGATTTTAATCTCGAGTTACACGCTGGGAAACGTCTTGGTATTACAGGACCTATTGGTAGTGGAAAGAGTACCTTGATTAAAATCCTATCTGGACTTATTCGTGACTTTGAGGGAAGTCTCACTTTCTTTGATCGTCCCTTTTCTGAATATACTCACGAACAACTCCGTAAAAGAATTGGCCATGTCTCACAAAAGCCATTTCTCTTTGCTGATACAATTAGGGCCAATATCACTCTCGACAAGAAAATGAGTGATGAAGAGGTTTGGCATTACTTAAAACTTTCTTGCTTAGATGAAGATATTAGAAGCTTTAAACACGGTTTAGATACACCACTTGGTGAGTGGGGTATCAATCTTTCAGGTGGTCAAAAGCAAAGGCTTACCTTGGCCCGTGCCTTGGCCAGACAATGTGAAATCTATCTCTTTGATGACTGTTTAAGTGCGGTGGATACCATTACTGAAGAGAAAATATTATCTCTTCTCAATGAAAACCTTAAAGAGGAAACACTGGTCTGGGTAGCCCATAGAAAGTCTACTTTAAAGTATTGCGATACCCTTATTGAATTTGAGGTGTGATCTTGTGAAGATCTTAGTAAGACAAAGGAATAATTAACTTGGTTAAAAGAAAGAAGAATGAATCACGATTAGATAACACCGCAAAAGCGAGTGTGAAGAGTAAAGGCGATCAGAAGAAGTCTGAACAGGTGAATAAGAGTTTTCTCTTGGCTGATGAACAAGACGATCAGTCCTTGAAGTCCTTTTCACTTTCTGATCTCGCTTCTTTTAAAAAGCTACTGACCTATGCCTCCGAATATAAGAAGGGTCTACTTATGGGACTCTTTCTCATCATGGGAAGCTCTCTTTGTGCTCTGGCCTCTGCAAGGCTCATGGGGAAGTTAGTCGAAGAAGGGCTTATTCCCGCAGACTCTTCTTCGGCCTATCGTTTTGCTCTAGGTATTTTGGGCCTAGAGGTGAGTTCACTGATCTTTATGTGGTTGGGACGCCGACTTATTTCTTTAAATAGTGGTTTATCCATCTATGCCGTTCGTTTGGCCCTTTTTGAGCACCTCCAAAAACTTCCAATCGGATTCTATGATCGTCAACCTCAAGGGCGCGTCGTTACAAGAGTAACTCATGACGTGGAGGGAATTGAAAACTTCTTTACCGGAAGCTTGGGTCGCCTCCTTAATTCAGGTTTTATGGCCACACTGGCCATTGTCGCTATGTTAGTTACTGACTTCAAACTCGGAAGTATGTTGATTATCAGTATTCTTCCATCGCTTCTTTTTATTTATATAACGAGAGGTTGGGTCAGGAAGGCCAATCGACGTCTATCCAAGGCCAGCAGTATGCTCAATGCGAAGCTATCTGAATTTATCAATGGGCTTGAAGTGATTAGAAGTTATGGCCTAGAGGATTGGTCAAAGCAACAATATGACCATCAAGTTGAAGAATATAGAACAGGTCACCTGAAGGCCAACTTTCTCTATGGTTGGACTAGGCCTCTTGTCTCTCTACTTTGTAATGCGCCACTCTTAGTTCTTATTTGGTTTGGAGGAGCGCGAGTTCTTGAGGGAAGTATGCAGGTGGGGCTCTTTGTTACCTTTATCCGTTATTGTGAGCGCTTCTATATGCCTATTATGAATTTGGCACGAGAAGTTCATGTTATCCAGCAGGCCTTTACCAGTACTGAACGAGTTGCCTCTTTCTTAAATCATGATGAAGAGGAAGTTAGTCTAGGAAAAGATGGAACTCAACTAGTAGAAGGCCTTCAAGGGGAAATTGAATTTAAAGATCTTTGGATGGCCTATAGTGGAGAAAACTGGGTTCTTAAAGGCCTTCAATTTAAAATTGAGACCGGCCAGAAAGTTGGGCTCGTGGGAACAACTGGATGTGGGAAGACAACAACGGTGAGTCTTCTGTCACGTTTATATGAATTTCAAAAGGGTGAACTCCTTATAGATGGACAAGATATCCGTCAGTTTGAGCGTTCATCTTTGCGCAAGAATATTGGGTTTGTAGGTCAAGATGCCATCATTTTTAAGGGAACTCTTAGAGAGAATTTGACCGTAAATGAAAGTCTAAGAGATGAAGAAATTCTAAAGGCGTGTGAGATAACCGGGTTGACTAAGGCCATGGCGGCTCAGAATAAAGACCTCGATTCTCTTGTTTATGATGCGGGAGCAAATCTCTCTGTTGGCGAACGTCAGCTAGTCGCTCTTACCCGGGTTTTAATCAATAATCCTTCCATACTTATTTTAGATGAAGCTACTGCCAATATTGATCCTTGGTATGAAGCCCTTATTCATAAGGCCGTTGATGCAGTCATGGATGGACGTACCTGCTTAATCATTGCTCACCGTCTGGCCACTCTTGAGAGTTGTGATCAGATTATGGTCTTTGATCAGGGACGTCTCGTTGAGAAGGGGACCAGAGAGGAGCTCTTCTCCGGACAAGGGCATTTCGCTAAACTTCACGAAGCCGCAGAGTTTTCAAGCGCCGATTGAAAGGCCTGATCTATTTTTGAGAGACACTTTTGTTGATCGAGTTCACCAAAACTCATAAAGTCCTTCTCTTCAAGTTCCTGAACGACTTTAATCTTTTCTTTCTTGGTCTCAACACCGGCACCACCCATTACGATTTTCTTAATTTGAAATTGGTAGGTCAGTTTTAGATTTTTATTTTGAAGATTAATAAGAAGGGCAAGAGAGTCTACTTTGGCCATTTCTCCGGTAGTGGGTGTCTTTAGTTTGACTTCAATTTCTTTCTTCTTATTTTTAATGGATTTAATGGAGCATCTTTTAAATGTTTCAAATATCTTTAAGAATTCATCAATCACGGGAGAAGGTTTAATTTGAAGTTGAAGCTGAGGAGCATCTAAGAGGTTGTTATTCTCTTCAATGACGACAGCAACACTAAAGACGCCATCGCTAATAACGTGGAGATGACCCAATTGGTTGGGATCGAGATGGATATCATATTCTTTAGTTCCCGAATTCAGTTCAATTCTTTGTAGGCTTTGAAAGGCCTTGGGATCTTTCTTCTTTAGTTTTCTTAAATCGATTTCGCAAAGATTTAAGGCCAATATCTTATCCGCATCGAGTTCAGCTTGAGAGGTAAGATGAAGCTTTCCTGTGAGAATATCATCGTTATTCCACACTTGCTTATCTAGGGTGATTTCAAGGGATTGGCCGGCTATATGAAATGTACCTTTCATAATCTTTCCTTTAAATATATTTTGGTTTTATAGACCGTTAGGCACTGACTTCTTTTTGTCTTTTATAAACAAAAGCTTTTCCACGCTCATACTTAATAGCGTGATCATTAGGTCTCTTTCTTTTTTTGAAGTCTAAGTCTTCTACTTTTGCCTTTTTGAAAAGATCGACTAGAGCACGTCCAATGGCCTTGCCTAGAAGGGGAGGAACGGCATTTCCAATTTGTCGCCACTGAGCTGATAAAGGACCTGAGAAGATAAAATCATTAGGGAAACTCTGGATCTTAGCAGCTTCTCTTGCCGTTAGGTAGCGATTTTCTACGGGATGGAAATAGCTATGACGGTGAGTCATGATTGTTGGTCCCGCAGTTTTGCGATCGAGTCTTTGATACTTAGATTGACGAAAACGATTTTCAGGAAGGGCCTGCCAATCAACTCCAAGATGAAGTGATTTTGGGAGATAGGCGAGCTCATCTCTTTCATAGCGAATGCCTTTTCCTTCAGGTACTTTGGCCAATCGCTTGGCATCCATTTTATTTTTTACTGCGGCAGCTTGCTCATCGTGATTATGAATAACCCCTTTCTTATCCGCTAGATCAAAGATCACATCGCCCACAGTTACTGTAGGTTTAGGAGTCTTTTCTTCTTTGTCCCCATGGGTATGTTTGGGATAGATAGGCTCATCATTAATACGCGTACCAATAATAATCGTTCTTCTTCTCTTTTCAGGCACGCCATAATTATGCGCACTCATTACCTTTACATTGAGGTTGTAACCAAGAGAGTGAAACTTTTTAAAAATAGATTTGAGAGTATCCTCATTCTTCTTGGCCACAAGACCTGTGACATTTTCCATGACGACAAAGTAGGGGCGAGTTAAGCGAACAAGTCTGACAAATTCAAGAAAGAGGGCGTTTCTATCGTCTTTGGGATTTCCAAGTCCAACAGTAGAGAATCCTTGGCAAGGTGGACCACCAACTACTGCGTGAACAGGAGTATCACCAATGAGATCTTCTAATTTTCTCTTTGTTAACTTTCTAATATCTCCACAATAAGTTTCTGCATTCTTATGATTAAGGGCAAAGGTATCCATGGCATGTTTATCGTGATCGACCCCTAAGATACAATTCATTCCCGCTTGCTCCATCCCACATGAAAGTCCTCCGGCACCGGCGAATACGTCGATAAAGTTGAGTTTAGCTTTCTTTGAGGATTTTTTTGTGGTTTTTTTACTTGAGGATTCAGGGGTTGATTTTTTAGATGAAGAGCTCTTGCCAGGGCTTGCCATGGGTATAATTCCTTGTCGCAATGGAGTGTTGTGGTGTTGTTATAAGTATTATCCGATTCACCGCAAGTTTTTGTCAACTATTGAAAATTATAGATTTTTAGGGAAGAAAGAAGGGGAGATTCTATTGCTACGCAGCTTTTGGTTCAGAGTTATTTTCTGCTTGTTGGTCTTCATGAGAACTTGCAGCAGGCGTACTTACAGGCCCTTCTTTCTGCTTCAAGGGAAGCACAGTGGCCCTATCATTTTGCTGTGGCGCAGAGGAAGTGCCCTTTTTCATGTGGTTCATGTGGATTCTACCGGTCTCTGGACATGTGGATTCTTTTATCCACTGCGTAACATGAGGGGCCCAGATAGCAGGAGAAGAACTCTTTAAGAGGAGAGTTTGTTTCTTTTGTTTAAGTTGGAGGAGTAAGGCCTCCGTAAATAATTTTAGATTCTCTTTATCGAGAAAGCGCTCGGGGTTTTCTAAAAAGAGATATTGGCCGTCTTGAAGAAGGCCCTTAATCAAAGAGGCTATTTTTAGGGTTTGAGAATCAACTTCACTGGGGAAGTCCTCTACAAGTTTTATATTATTATAGAGTTTAGTAAGAGGTTCATTTCCTCTTCTCTCTAAATAATCTTCTAAACTAAATTCTTTATCTGAACTCACTGTGCTCGGAATGGAGTCTAGACTTATATTCTCTCTAAGACTTAGATTAGGAATCATAGGTCCAAGTTCATCAATGAAAGCAAAACGAATAGGCCCTGGAACTCTCTTTACTTTCAAGAAAGTGAGAAATCTCTTAAGAGTCCCGTGAGACTTCTTTTGATCATTTTCAAAGAATATAATTTCTGGCCTAAAACTGGCCTGGCCTATAGTCATCAATCCTTTATCGGTGCTCATGAGAATAAATTTAAGGATTTGCTGAATTTATAGGGAAGATTCTGCCTAAAATAATTGATCGAAAATCTAGGTTTCTGAAGTTCTGATATAATAATTTCATATATAAATCGAAGGTTTAGAGGTCCATTTGGAAAGTTTTAAAAAGCAGACAAAGGGTCAAAAAATTGTATGTGGCTTTAATGGCAGCTTAGACTCTGTGGTGGCTGCATACCTATTAAAGAGACAAGGATTCCAAGTGATAGGCCTTGGGATTACCTTTAGCTCTAAAGCTGCGGAAACCCTCAGGAAACGCTATGATGAAAATGGAGAAGAAATCACTCCTGCTCCTTTTGAAGGAATATACAATCTAGAGGGTTTTGATCCTGTAAAAGAGTTAGCAGATTCATTGGGTATAACTTTCTATGCTGTGGATGCTTCGATTGAGTACAAAGACAGGGTCACCGACTATGTTGTTGCAGCTCGTGCTGGAGGGAGAAGTTTTTCTCCCAAGGTCAATGCCACCAGTTTAATATTTGAAGTTTTGGCAAAGAAAGCATCTGTTCTTGGAGCTCAGTATATAGCCACTGGACATTATTCTAAGATTGTAAAAAATCAAGCTTCTCAAACCTCACATATATTTGTTTCCCATGATCTTGATCACGACCAAAGTTATCTCCTCTCAGGTTTAAAAGAAGAAATTCTCTCTATGGTACGTCTTCCTCTGTCTGATATGAGAAAAGCAGAAGTTCAGAAAATTGGAAAAGGATTAAAATTAAGTTTTTTAGAGGAAAGTAATATTAAACCTCTAATGGAGAGAAGAAGCTTAGGTCATTTTGTGGCTGACCGTATGCCCACCAAGATGTTTAAGACAGGACATATCATTGATTATCGCAATGATGCTTTTCTTGGTGAGCATAGCGGGATTCACGAGTTTTCATTAGGAAGTAAGAGTATTAAAAATAATTCCGGCTCTCTTATTGATAAGAATTATATGGTTATTGGTTTTAAATATACCGCCGGAACCGTTTATGTGGGAATGGAAGAAGATTTAGAATACGATCTTCTTCTTCTAACGGAAGTCTATTATCCCATTGGGACAGATACGAGTAGACCTCTTGAAGTCTATGTGAAAACAAGAGAAAAGTCAGAAATACAGCCGGCCTATCTCTACTTTCTCAATAATGGTCACGCTAAGATAGAGTTTAAAGAGAGATTTGTTGGTCTCATTCCACAAGGAGAGTATGTGGCCTTCTATAATCGTCCAGGAACAACTGGTCGAATCATTGGATGTGGAACCGTAAGAACCTGTGGACATATTGATAATGGGAAGTTTAAAAGCTTTCCTAAAAAGAAGGATGAAATCGAAGATGAAGAAAGTGAGGTTATCGATATCTATAAGTTCAAATTCTAACCAAAAGCTGGGGTTAGTACTCTTTTTATCGACTCTATTCTTATTGATTGGCCTATACTCAAAACCTAGCTATGCTCTGGCCATCGCTAAAATACGTGATAATCCCACCAAAGTTTATGATATCAAGGCCAATCTCAAGCTTATTGATAAAGATGAATTAGTCGATACCTTGCGAAGTTTTGTAAAGGCCTCAAGACCAAGTCGTCTCGTAGGAAGTTCTGGGCACGAAGCTGCTCAAAAGTTTTTGCATCAAAAGCTAGAAGAAACCAATAAGAATAAAGATAGCCTCATCTATATTGATACCTTTAATCCCGATGTGGACTACGCCAAAAAAATGTATTGTGATGATTTTAATCGCCAAATTAAAACCGCTTACAAACCCTCAGATCCTGAATATAAGAAGTGGCTTGAATATACCAAGCACACGACTTCTTTTTTAGAGGAGAGAAAGTCTTTTAAAGGAAAGAATATTATTTGGGAGAAGCGAGGGCACACGAGGCCTAAAGATATTCTCGTTATAGGAGCTCACTACGATACCCTTGTACAAGATCCTGCAACTCTCTTAATCAAAGATGAAGCTTCTATGCCTGGAGCAAATGATAATGGTTCTGGTGTAATCATTGCTCTTTCTCTAGTGAAGCTTCTCTCCCAGATGAAGCTTCCTATGACTGTGAGAGTTGTCTTCTTTGACTGGGGTGAATTGGGCTTTCTGGGTTCACGGGCCTTTGTTAATAAGTATAAGAATGAATTTACAGATAAGAATTTTCTCGGTCTCATCAATCTCGATCGCTTGGGCTATGATTCTAAGTTTCTCGATAAGGAAAAGAAATACGGCAATATGAAGATGTATCTTAGAAGAAAGGGCAGTGAAGGTCATATCCATGATAAAAGGTTGGCCCAAAAGATATCAGATCTGGGTGACAATATTAGCCCCTCCATCCATTTTGAAATCGTAGGGAATCAATTTAAAAACTCTGATAATGTAAGCTTTTGGAATGAAGATCTCGTTGCCCTCACCATGACTGGGGACTGGGAAAATGACTTTGATCCCAAACGCTATCACACCAGTGATGATTTCGTGGAAACCCTTAATATCAATACCTTTTATAGGGCCTTTCAGTTCATTGGAGGAGCTGTTATGTCGATGGCCTTTGGCATTAGTCGCTAAAAAGGATCATTCGCACAGCGAAGTTAGATATCACTTTATTTTCTACTCAATACCTTTTCTGGGCATGAGCAACATGTTAAAGTGCGGCCATGAACGCGAATAAAACAGTTATTGTAGGCATGAGTGGGGGAGTTGACTCCTCCGTAACGGCAGCCCTTCTAAAAGAAGAAGGCTATAATGTCGTGGGCATGTTTATGAAAAACTGGGAAGAAGAAGATGAAAATGGTGTCTGTCAGGCATCTAAAGAGTACGCAGATGTTATTAAAGTTTGTGAGAAATTAGATATTCCTTACTACTCTGTAGAATTCGTTAAGGAATATAGAGAAAATGTATTTCAAAACTTCCTTGATGAATATAGTGAAGGCCATACTCCGAATCCTGATATCCTTTGTAACCGAGAGATTAAATTTAAAGTCTTCTTTGAAAAAGCGATGGAACTTGGTGCAGACTATTTGGCTACTGGACACTATTGCCAAAATATAGAAATTGATGGGCAAGCTCATCTCGTCAAAGGAAAGGATTCAAGAAAAGATCAAACTTACTTCCTCTACACAATGAGACAAGAGGTTCTTGAAAAAGTTCTCTTTCCTATAGGGCATCTCGAAAAGTCGAAAGTTAGAGAAATTGCCCATAAATATGACCTCATTACAAAAGATAAGAAAGACTCTACGGGGATCTGTTTTATTGGAGAGAGAAACTTCAAAAACTTCCTCTCGCAATATATTCAACTGAAGCCTGGAAATTTTGAAACTCTAGCAGGTGAAATTGTTGGAAAACATGATGGTTCAGCCTACTACACCATAGGACAAAGAAAGGGACTTGGTCTGGGTGGTCAGGGAGAGCCTTGGTTTGTCGTTGATAAAGATACTGATCGTAATGTCGTGATTGTAGAAAGAGGGGAAAAGCATCCTGCTCTCTACTGTGATGAACTTTGGGCCAATGAGCTCTCATTCGTGGATCCAAGCTTTTTAGAAAACCAAAAATTCCCTATGGAAGTTGGAGCTAAGATTCGCTACCGCCAACCCGATCAACCCGCGGTCATCGAATCCTATTGTAAAGATACAAAGACTCTTCATATCACTTTTCCCATGGCCCAAAGAGCTGTCACGCTTAGACAAAGTATTGTTTTCTATTGTGATAAAGGCGGTGAAAGAATCTGCCTTGGCGGGGGAATGATTGCAAAGAGAGGGGAAACTTATTTTGAAAGAAATAAAGCTTTGCCTGATGATTTAGAGCTCAATAAAAGCCCTAATTAATCTACCATAAACTAGGATCATTAAAGTCTCGAATTTGGCGAGGCTTTTCTCTCTCCACAACTTTCTTTCTTGGTTCAAATCCCAAGCATTCCTTACCAGATTCCCTCTTAACAATAACTTCAGGAAATTGAACGGTTTTCATAGCATAGAGCTTGCAACCTCTGGGTTTGGCAGGGTCGAAAGTTGAAAAATAGTGCTTACATTTCATACAAGACATACTTTAGCCTACCAAGAATCAAGGATAATTCGAATAGTCGGGAAAAATATGCCTCATAAGGAGTAAATTATAAGTAGTGATCGAGACCAAGCATAAGAATAATGCCTATGACTACACCAATGGAAGCCAGCTTTTCATGACCTTGGCGAAAGAGCTCGGGAAAGATCTCCTGACATATAACAAAGAGCATAGTTCCCCCCGCAAAACTGAGGGCAAAGGGGAGAGTAATGAGGGAGCTTTGAGTAAAGAAGAGTGCTGCAGTCGCAGCTACGGGCTCGACTAAACCAGAAATGAGGGCCCAGAGGAAGGCCTTATTTTTGGAGGAGCCCTCACTAAGCAGTCCAATGGCAACAACGAGTCCTTCCGGCATATTTTGAAGAGCAATGGCCAAGGCCAAGGTCATTCCTGAAGACATGTCCCCACTACCAAAGCCCACCCCAACGGCCAGACCTTCAGGTAGATTATGTAAGCAAATAGCCAATACAATAAGAGTCACTCGACTCATTTTTCCAGGATGATCCATATCTGTTTTCTTAAAGATATGTTCGTGGGGCAAAAAGCGATGGACGGTTATGATAAAGAAGTAACCGGTAAAGAGTCCTAGCATAACTAAGGGAAAGGCCCAGAGGTGAGGATAGATTTCCTTTGATTTATCGATGGCCGGTAAAATAAGAGATATGAAGGAAGCAACTAGCATAACCCCTGCACTCATTCCCATCCCAATATCTAAACTCGATTTATCAAAATTCTTTTTAAAATAGATAGGAAGTGCTCCAAGACCTGTAGCAATTCCTGCTACGGTCGTGCCAAGAATAGTGAGTTGTAGATCTGTAATGGGAGCCTCCTATAGTCCTATCTCTTTTGTCTTACCTATAAACCAATAAGATAAAGGAGATAATCCATTATATCCGAGAACATATGAAAAATCAGAGCAAAAGCGAGTAGTCGTGTTCTTTTATAGAAAAGGGCAAAAGCATAGAGCGTAAGGGCGTAGTAACTGTGAAGAAAATGATGCCCAACGCTTAGTCGATGGGGATCGAAAACAGGATCACTCACGAGATGATCGAGGTCGACTAACATCGAAGCGAGAAAAAGGACATAAACTCGATACTTCTCTTGAATAGAATGTTTAGCATAAAGAGTAGCAATAAAGTAGGGAGCAACAAAATGAAGTCCATAATGAATAAGAAATCGTATCATAAAATTTTTTGATCCTTACTCTTTATGTATTTGAGAAAATGAATACTAAAATGTCCACTTATCTTTGGCCTCTTCAATCTTAGAAGACATCTTATTATAAATTTTACTTCTTCCAAGCCACCAGCGAAAAACAAAGCGATCAATGAGATTTAAAATATTGAAGCCGAGAACAAAGACGAGGAAAATTCCAATTAATGTATAGAGGACATAAGTCGTACCTTGGGGATTATCTTTAAAGAGTAGGCCTTCCGTATTCATGCCAAAAAAACCGACGATTAAATTGAGAGGAAGGAAAATCCCAGAGAGTACGGTAAGAAGATAAATATTCTTATTTAGTTTATCATTTTTAAGCGAAGTGAAGTAATTGTGAGCATTATCTAATCTACCTAAGAGACCTTGAGTCGTGGCCATGAGAAATTGAATATCGTTAATATAGTTTGCAAAATCGAGTACAGGGAAATTTGTTTTTTTCTCACCATTTTTCAAATAATCCTTATGAGCAAAGATCTGACGATTTAAAAATCTCTCAATTCGAGAAATATCTTTTTTCAAATCAAACCAGTTGTCCATAAAGCTATTAGAGATTTTTCTGTTGTAGAGATCATCTTCGAGTTCATCTAGTTGATTGGAATACATGAGGGCAATCTCTTTATTTCTTTCAAACCTAGAATAGAGAATATCCAAGAAATCATCTTCACTACTGCAAAGATGTTTAAATTGATCGTCTTTGTATAACCAAAATTGCTCTTTTAAATATAAGAAATAGTCAGTTTCAAATTCTAGTTTTCTATCTTTGAAGTTTAGATATCTAAAGATGAAGGCATGGCCCGAGCCGAGATCATAAAACTGAGTTTGATGGATATCTTCATGAAAATCTTCAGACACCGTCATTGAGCGATCTTTACCTAGTATTGACTCTACTTCATCCCAGCTTAATTGCATCTTTTTAAATCCTTTTTCTAAACTCTCATTTATCTATTGTATGTCATAGAATGACATGTTTAAGATGAACTTAGCTACTTCTTTTTCCAAATAACTTCAACTCGACAGAGTAGACCAGCTACCGTCGAAGGCTCACTATAAAAATAACCTCTCTCTGATTCTAGAAAATAGTGAAGCTCATAAGTATATCGATCATCTCGGTATTCTTTAAATTCACTTAGGGCGAGAACTTCACAATTTTCTTCAGCTTCAGTAATAATTTGATCTTTAGTCGCAGCATTAGGCTCGTCATTGAGATAATCAAGGACAAAGAGTTTCCCACTTTTATATTCAAAATTTGGATGTATCTGTCCTGATCCATACCGACCATTATGTCTAACTGTATAGCTAAACTCATTGCCATTAATGATTGTTCTTAGAATAGTTCCCTCGTCTTCAGGGCTTGCAAAGCTTGAACTAAAAGTTTGAATGATTAAAGCAGTAAATAGTAAAAATGATTTCATGACCCTCTCCTCGTTATATAAGATAAAATAGTAAGAATGAAGGGGTTTTGTCCAGTAGAGTTCCTATCCTAATCTCTTTGTTGAATAATGTAGTCTCAGCTAAAGAGAAAATCTCGCTTCATGGTTTTGTTTATTAAATGATTAAGGAGTTTAAATAGATTATCAAAAGAAGAATGGTGCCCGGGACTGGTGTGCCAAAGCACCCTTTTTCATCTTTTTTTGACCATTTTTAGGCATTGTAAACTTGCTACTAATCTATAATGGTAGCTTCAAAGCCTCCTGAGTAACTTAAACAACGAAATTCAGTTCCTGGAGGAACTGCATTCGAAATGGCCATTAAAGCCTTATTTGTCTCACTGTTTAGCCCTAGGTCAATTATTGTTATCAAGCATTCTTTTGCGCTATTTATACATGCTTGAGTCGGTAGACTAAACTCTTTTCGATATTCATTTTGTGAGACCCACTTATTCGAATTAGAACTTCTAAATAGGCATGTAAAATTATTTGAATCAATTTTGTCATGAGTTAACAAAACGAGTTCACCAGGGGATATTTTGTTATTGTCATTATTATAAGCAAGGTCTTTATCTATCTGACTTGGTACAATTATTGGAATATTTAACAGATCAAACGTTTTTAATAAGCTAAAAATATCTTCTCTGCTATCATTTACGATAAGTGCATTTGCATTAAGTGATATAAGGCAAATTAAGCCTAAAAATAAGCTCTTCATTTCAAGATCCTCCATGACGATTTTACATTTAGGTTAACAGAAACGAGCAAATATTTCATTAAGTTTAAAACTGAATACTCTAGCTTCAGAGAATAACTACGATGGAAAAGGGAGAGTGAACCAGTACGATTTCTTCTTTTGTTAACCTATTTGCGAATAGGAAATGAGAAAGAACGAGAAAGTCTCGCTTCGTGGTTTTGGTTAATAAATGATTAAGGAGTTTAAATAG
>PASP01000005.1 GCA_002712005.1 Halobacteriovoraceae bacterium | reverse complement strand
ACACATGGGGGTGCTTCCTGGTTAAGAGAAGCACCTTATTTAAGGTATATCTTATGGATATGATTTAGAAAGTAGTGATTATTTCTTTACTGAACTCCATTTAAAGGGGTCAGTTTTAGAAGTCCAAACATTCTTGAAGTTCGAAATCTTTCTTAAAAGAGACTTCCCAGTAGTAGCCTGCAGGACTCTCTTTCTTTTCAAGAACTTCAATTTCTTCATGAACTGGAATTTCGAATATAATTGTTTGCCAATCCACACACTCATGCATTGACTCACGAGCACAAACCGTTTCTGTTCTCACTCTGTCGGTAACTAAGTAATCAAAGATCAGCTTGAATTCTCTATGGTTACTGACAACGTGCTTATATTTAGTTCTAATTCTTTCACCAAGAAGGCAAAGATTATTGTAGGAAATCATTCTTCCCTCAACATCATAGCGAGGAAAGTTAGGGGATAGATTGGGGTCTTTGATAATATCTGACCATGACTGCTTAGGTCCACCACCGTCGCCACCGACGCCACCATCACTTATAAGGTCAATCTTATGCGTATTTTGGGCAAAGAGGCTCCCTGCACTTAGAAGGCTTAATAAAAGTAATGTGAAAAAGAAAAAATTCTTCATAAAAGTATTCCGTATTAGTGTCGTGTGCCTGAGTCAGGGTCAATCATTGTTTCCGTAATGCTAAAGCAGAAGGACTTTATATCGCCTTTGTTTTCAGCATTATTGGCCAAGGCAATTTTCTTTTGAAAAGCCTCTTTATCTATCTCTAACCATTTCTGATAGGTTTCAGCATTAATTCCTTCAGCGAAGAAAGAGATATAGTTGTCACCAAGCTCATCTGTATTGCTGGGTTTAAAATATCTTTCCGTTAGCTGAATTCCCATGGCCACTAAAGTTTCAACATTGAGTGGTGCTTGATTCTTGCCGAGTTCATAACGAAATTTATCAACAGGAGAGATGACCTCTTGATCAATCATTTTTTCGAAAACACGCTCACCATATCGTCCGTAGTTAAAGGCAATATATTCACGTGTCGTTCCGCCTGTACCGCAAAGAAGATAAATTTCGCAAAAGACTGGGTCTTTTCTTAATTCGCGTTCTACATCCAAAGTGTATTGAACAGTTTCAGATAATCCTTTGGGATGAGTTTTTAATAGAAACTCTTTTACGATAGGGGGGGCTAAGTTAATAACCTGAGTGTCGTTATTAGTATGGTAGATGGTTCGGTAAATTTTGAAGAGTGTTTGATAACCGGGTCTATTTTCGCAGGAAATAAGACGCTTTAAGGTTTTCTCATGAATGCCCATTAAAAGGGCCAAAGCTTTGATCCCTTTTTTTGGATCATTATATTCACTTAATTTATTTTGGAGATCCTCAGATACTTGAATTCTTAATTCCATATTGGAATCAGTTTTTTCATTTTCTCCCTGACGACTTGTTGTCGCTGAAGAATTCTGTGAATGGGAACTTTGATTTTCTAAATTCAAAAAACACCTAAATAAAATAAGCTATAAAACTTGACCGAAAGTATATGCTTAATCGTTTGAACATTACCAGAAAAAATATATGAAAAAAACTTTCAAGTGAATTAAAGAGTATTAAATATTTACGAAAGGCGTTAAAAGAGAAGTGTGGTGGCAAAAGCGCTCTCATCCAATATGCACAGATGCCACCCACAATATCTTCTTCCCAAGGTTAGGCGAGACCAATAGGATACTCGGTAATTGCCGCACCGAGTAGGACAAGGTCCAGAGACACAAGACCTTTCCACGAAAGAGAGTATTTCTTGGTGGGAATAAAAAAACAAACAAAACGCTAAAATAATTAAGATTTCTGGACAAAGTCCAAATATGAGCAATATTGACAGACAAATTGCAAATAATGTCCAAAATGATTGGTAATGTAGGGTAAGTTGCCGTTAAAATAGAAGATACTAGTGATGAAAAGGTGGTCCCCCAGGCGGGACTTGAACCCGCACGGCCGTGAAGCCCCGGGATTTTAAATCCCGTATGTCTACCAATTTCATCACCGGGGGATGATATCGTGGTACGTGTATGAGGTTGAATTTTGGACTATTTAGAGCATAATTGTCAACGAAGTTTTGCAAGGAATTTATTTTTCTTTTTGGCTCCAGTAGTCATGTTGGGATTTTCTTCCTGTTCATCGGATCCCTTGCCGGAAGCCGAGCCCGTGAAAGCAAAGGCTGTTGTGGCCAAGCCCGTATGGTTCAATGTTCCTAAGAGATTTAGTACCCCGAATCGTCTAGGCGATATCGAAACCCATCCATTCTTTGATCTCAATGCCTATCGTATTAAAGATACAACCGAAGTGTCCTATTATCTAGTAACACCAAAAGACTCTGAACACCAATATAAGCTCGATATGGTCTCTGGCCAACGTTATCTGCGCCATACTTTTTGTAAGCATGATGATGTCTGGGAAGAATATGAAGGATCAATTAATAAACCAAACTTCGCACAAGGAATTATTCCGCGCTTAATGGATCAATCCGGTCAACCCCAACAGATTTGGGTCTTTGGAGATAAGACTCAATTTTTTACAAGTAAGAAAGAGCTTAAAGTTCAGTCTCAAAGGGCCATCGTTATTGGGGGAGTCGTTCTTCAGTATTGCGATAACTATCCTTGTAAGTCCAATAGTGAGTGGTTGTCTCGGCTGGTTCTTATTGGAATCAATCCTTTTGATAAACTCTATGAAGGTGTCAAAAGTCTTAAAGATTTAAAAGAGAAAGTAGATTGGGAATATACATTAGCATTTGCTGAAAATGGCTTTGGTCGCAATATATCGGGACCTCTTTCTGAGCCTGCCTATAGAATTGGCGGAGAAATTGACAAGAAAGATGTCCTCGACTTTGCTTTTGAAAATGGACACCTCTTTAGTTTTGATGAGATCAATTCACTGAGAAAGAATTGCTTTAGTCTCTACGATTATATCTGGAAAGGTCAAAAGCTGGCCCGTCTCGAATCGCAAAAGAGAAGAAAGGCCACTGATGAATATGCAAAGAAATATGAAAAGCGCGCTAAGATTATTCGGGATCTCAAATCCTTTCAAACTCGAACGGTAATTGATGATAATACGCGATACCAATTAGATGAAGATGATAAGAATCTTCAAAACCTAGAGTTTGAAGAGTTTTGGCTAAAATTAATCAATAAATATAGTGGTCGCATGAAGACTTGTTTTGACTTTGTTCGCCCAGCAAATAGTAAATTAGATCGAGAGAGAACATGGTTCTTCGCCTATGTTCAAAACTGGATTAATTTAGAAGAATTAGGTTACTTCTACTCCTGTTCAAGACGTTCATGGCTTGAAAACCCAATGATTGCTAAGGGGAAGAGAAAATATCCCAAGCATGAGACTTCAGGATGTTCGGCAAGGGATCTTGATCTTGGATTTGAACAGGCCGTTACGATTATGTCGAGTTTATCGAGTGCTCTTAGATCTCACTACCGCTTTATTGAGTACGACGGACGTCCTGGGGGCTCGCATGAGTTGCTCTTTACCTGGGTTCCAGATAATGGCAAGCGATTGGCATGTGATGCTAGGGCGCTTGAAGAGAAGGAAAGCTTATTTCCTGAGGATATATCTTGGAAAACCTTTAATAGTCGTAAACGAAATAGTCGTTATGACATAATACGTTAGTATCGATAACTTTCGTGAAGCCTTTGTTGCCATCTTAGAGTGTGAATTTTAAAATAGCCACTTATCGTTGATTAGATGAGCATTTCAGCTAAAGGATTTCATGAGCAAGTCTTCTAAAAAGTCGAATTCATCGAGTATGGAAAAGAATGAAGACTTATCCCAGCTCGAGGGTATTGCCCAAGTGGCCAATGGCCGTAGTTTGTTTTCAAAAATTAAATCTTGGTCTCGTTCTCAATTGCTCGCTCCTTTTACTGTTGGGGCAGGCTGCTGTGCTCGAGAGATAATGAGGCTAGAGGGGCCGAATCCTCAATCGCACTTTATCAGAGAGCGTTTCAATCATGAACGAGTAGAATACTGTGACATCCTTATTGTTAGCGGTGTTATCAATGAAAAGCTTTCTCCTTATATTCTAAGAGTCTATGAAAAAATGATGGAGCCCAAGTATTGTGTGGCAGTTGGGACTTGTAGTGCTACTGGTGCTATTTTCGATACGATGGCCATTGATGAACTTATTCCCGTAGATGTCTACATCCCTGGATGTCCTCCTTCTATGGATGCCCTTGTGGGAGGAATTGAGATTCTTAGATCTAAAGTGGCAAAAGGGGAGTCTAGGGCCGAGCTTTTAAAGCTTCAAGCTAATCAACCTCCTGAGGAGGCAAGTCTTTGAATAATATCAATGGCCTCAACACTCAATCGAATCAATCCAATCTTTTAAGAGATGCTCTCTATAGAAGATTTGGTACTGAGTTCAAGTCCTCTCATATTGATAGGGGTGCAATCGAATGGAGATCAACTCTCTTCTATCCTTGGAAAGATAATTTAAAAGATGAGTTTGAGTCTTTCTTTAATGAACTTAAGATAGATTTTAATTTTCATATGCTTGTGGATATTAGCCTCGAGAAGAAAGGGCATGAAAAAATACTTCACTATGGTCTCATCAACTTAGAAAATTATTTTAGGCTTCTCGTTTCTGTAAAAATTAATGATGGACCTTTTATACCCGGACTAAAGCATTTATGGAAAAGTGCTGAGGGTCTCGAAAAAGAATTAGAAGAACGCCATGGTCTAAGGGTAAGTAATGGTAGCCCCTCTCAACAAAGAAGTTTGTTGAAAAAAATAAAAAAAGAAAAATCAGAAAAAAGGGAAGGGATTCGCAAGCTTCCAGAATATCAATTACCCATAACACCTAATCAGCACGATCTTCAAAAGAAATGGTATCAAGCTGGTCCTATTTCACAACCTCTCAAAGGTAGAGCTAGACTCGACTTTCTAGCTGATACAGAAAAAGTTTATGACTGTCAGATTGAAACAGGCTTTTGTCATCGAGGATTTGAAAAGATGATGCTGAATAAGCCTATTTCTGAAGTGAGCTTCTTTATGGAGAGGCTTTGTACTCGAGATAGTGTCTTTGCCCCGCTTATTTGGAATGAAGCTTTAGAACAAAGACTACAAGTGAGTGTTACTGAAAAAGCCCAGGCCATAAGAATGGTGTGGATGGAAATGGCGAGAATAGAAGGGCACTTAAGTTACTTACAAGAGTTAACAGGAGAGCTTGGATTCTTAATTGAATCTAGTGCGCTTACTGAATTAATTGAACAAGTTTATCACCTTTATAATTTACATAGTGGTAAGAATCAGAATTTTTCTATTTTTACAGTAGGGGGAATGAAAAAAGATCTTCCTATGGGGTGGGCTACGGAATGCCTCGAAGTCGTTAAGTATATTTATAAAGAACTTGAATCTATACAATCTAAAGTTATCCGCAATAAGTCTTGGATGATTTTAACTGCTGCCAATCCCATGAGTGCAACTTCTGCTCTTGAATTTGGTTTAACAGGTCCTAATTTAAGAGCGTGTGGAGTTAATTACGATTTGAGAAAAAGAAGACCACGTTATTATTATTCAGATGTGGACTTTCAAGTTCCTCTAGGGATTGATGGTACTACTTATGATCGATTCCTAGTGAGGGTGGAAGAAATCAAGCAAAGTATAAAAATTATAAATCAAGTTCTAGATCATCTTCCTGCAGGGAAAGTTAATGATCCTGATATAGATATGGAAGAGCTCTTTAAAAAGGCAAGTGATACGGAGCCTCTTACCTATAATATGATAGAGTCAACGGAAGGAGAACTGGGCATTCTTATGCGAACAAAAGGAAAAGGCCTTAGTCATTTCCATATTCGCTCGCCAAGCTATGTTCATCTTCATTGCTTTTCTAACCTCGTTAAAGGTGATTCTGTGGCCAATGCACTTTCTGCTTTCTTAAGTCTAGGAATTGATGCGTGGGAGATGGATCGATGATTTTAGATAGAGAAATTTACTTTCCCTTTCCTTTTCATAAAAGAGTTTATCTATTTATAAAGAAATTCTTCTATATTCTTGTGCGCTTCTTAGGTCGACCTACTTGGGGTCGTCCAAAAGCAGGAGTAAAACTCAATATTGAAAAACAGGATCTCGTTTTACTCGTCGATGAAGAGGGGAAATTAAGGTGTAAAACCTGTCGATCTTGTGTCGAAATTTGTCCTACTCAGTGCTTAGAGTTATCAAGTCGTGCAGAGAAGGAAACTCCTCAATCTTTCAACTTCAAACCTCTTGATTGTATGTATTGCAGCCTTTGTGAAGAGGTTTGTCCCGAATCGGCAATCGCTATGATTTCAAGTTCAAATACTTCGGGTTCCTATGATCAAACTTGGATAAGGGATTTGAATTATCTTGGCTTTCGCGAGGAATTAAATGAAGGAAAGGGCCTAAGTCTTGAAGAGCTTAAGGAGCTTCGAAAATAGAGTTGGCCAAGTCTCTCATATCCTGAAGATTGAGTTGATCGGGAAAGATCTCCGATCGGCTTTTAAGAGGATTCTCTTTTAACTTTTGAATGAAATCTTTTCTTGGAATTTCAATCCCTCCTAAGGATTCAACTACAGGAGTTACCATTTGTGTATCAAGCCAAGAAATTCCAGCATTTTTCAAAAGGAGAAGAAGAAAGATGAGTGCATACTTTGATGTATTCGATTGTAAATGAAACATAGATTCACCTGTGATAATTCCATGTATACAAACTCCATAAACTCCACCAACAAGTTCAGTGTCATCCCAGACTTCTACACTATAGGCCAACTCTTCTGCGAATAGGTCTTTATAGCCTTTAATAATTTCAGATGTTATCCAAGTAGAATCTTGGTCTGATCTTGGGACTTTCGAACAGTAGTCTATGACCTCGGTGAAGGATTGGTTACAAGTTATCTGATACGGGCAATTTCGAAGATATCGTCTCAATCTTTTACCAATACTTAAACGATCAAACTCTAAGATTCCTCTAGGGTCGGGCGAAAACCAGGCCAAGGGGAAATCATCTGATATTGGCCAAGGAAAGATTCCATTTTGATAAGCAAGAACTAGACTTTCCACTTCTAAGTCTCCGCCCAAGGCCAAGAGGCCACTAGGATCTGCTGATTCAATGGGGGGGAATTTTTCTATGGCCATAGGTTTTTCATTTCTCCTGATCTCATTTATAAATTCTCATTTAAAACTTCAGCACAATTTTGAATCAATCCTATAAGAAAGAGAAGGGTTTCCTGAGTATTTTGAAGATGGTGAGTTTGAATTCCTTTTTTCAACTTTAACAGGATATTTCTATCCACCATCGGTGAAAATCCAGAGAGATGAAAATGGGTAATTCCCTTTTTATCTTTCCTACCTAAAATCTCTATCATAAGACTTTCCCAAGAGAGATAGGGAAATCCTTCCTCCTGATGGCATTCAACTGCACTGGCCCGTTTGGGATCAACAATTCGTAAGTCTATATGAATCAAATGGGGACCTTTGATTTTCCTTTCACTTAGGGAAGAAGAAGAGTCGAAGCTCAATGCATGGTAAGTTGTATCTCTTTTACTTAAAATAGGAGCCTCCTGGCTAAAGGATGGGCCCATACTTATCTTCAAGTCTTCAGTATTTGGTATTTCACTTAAGTCATTTATAAATTGAATATTGATCGTCGAGTCTAACTCGCGCAGGCTTGTTTCTATAAAGGGTGAGCCTGGATCATGATTGAGTAAGTATAGAGAAATCATAAGAGAATCCTCTTTTCTTTGTTCGTATTGGTGGCATGGGAGATGATTCGGTTTTGGAGAAGTAGGTCCTTAGGCAGTTCTCTGTCTTCAAGTAAGAGTTCTAAATATTTTTCCTCAAAATTTAGAATTCTCTGATCTAAATTCTTAGAGACTCCCGCAATATGAGAAGTGGTTTTTATATTGTTAAGCTTCTCAAATTGATTCTGAAAGGGTTCTTCTTCAAAGACATCTAAAACGGCATAGGCCTTTGGATGATCTGCTAGAAAATCGATCAGGGAGGACTCATTAATGAGAGGACCTCTGGCACCATTAATAATCAATATATCCTCTTTAAGAAGATCAATATTCTCTTCACTTAGGAGGTGTCGAGAGCTTTCATTTAAAGAACAGGCAAAAAGGATAATATCGGCCTTCTTTAAGAGACTTGAAAAGTCGCTAAACTTACCATGACCTTTAAAGGGATCAAATAGGCTAAGCCTTGAAGTTAATGGCGTTAAAACTTGCTGGATTAAATGACCGATCGTTCCCATACCTATAAGTAGAATTTCTTTTTCATCCAAGAGGGTTCGATCCCAGTTTCGACTCTTGTCCCAGCTCTTTTGGGATGGGATCCTATTTTCATGCTGGAGGAGTTCATTAATAGTATAGTGGGCTACGGCCTGAGATCTAATTTCATTACCTAGGACGATGGGGAATTTCTGTTTTTGGACCCAATCCATAGGGAAATTGTCGTATCCACTGTTGGGATGAAGAAGAATATGAGTTTTCTCTAATAAGTCCTTTGGCAGTTTAACGATAGGGGTATGGGTATTGGTGACGAGGCAGAAACTTTGTGCTGTGTTGGTTAAGTGCTGTAGCTCTTCTTGTTTTTTAAGAGAATCCATCTTCGAGAAGTGGATAAGTTGATATTTCATACCTAGGGACTGGGCCAAATTCTTTTCATCTTGAAAAAACTGGGGGCGATGATAACTGGAGGCATCTAATCTTAAAAATGTGTCAGGAAGTCGAGTTTGTGGCATAATGCGAATGAGAATAGCAAAAAAGGCGTTTTCTGTCTCTATGTCTCCTGATGTCTCTCTAATTCTATAAAGAAAAGTGAGATGTCTATGATTTTAGCCGCTGATTCTTGTTTCCTTGAAGGCTTCATGCTAAAAAAAGAATGCATTGCGTGAATAAATATTTAGAGGTTTTAAATGATATCAATTAAATCATCCCGTGAAATAGAACTTATGAGAAAGACTTGTGAGTTGGCCAAGAGTACTCTTGAATATATTGAATCCTATATCAAGCCAGGGGTTTCAACAGAAGAGCTGAATCAACTATGTCATGAATATATCATCAAGCACGATGCCTATCCTTCACCTTTGAATTATCACGGTTTTCCTAAGTCGGTATGTACCAGCTTGAATGAGGTTATTTGTCATGGAATCCCTAATAATAAAGATATTTTAAAAGATGGAGATATTCTCAATATTGACGTCACAACTTATTTAAATAAGTTTCATGGGGACACAAATAAAACTTTCTTTGTAGGAGAAGTTGATCCTGAAATCAAGAAATTGGTTGATGTCACTTATGACTGTATGCGAGCCGGTATAAATACGGTTAGGCCAGGTTCTCACATCGGTGATATTGGAGCAATCATTCAAGAGATCGCTCACGGTCATGGCTATAGTGTTGTTGAAGAATATTGTGGTCACGGTATTGGTAGAGAGTTTCACGAAGAGCCTCAGGTTGTCCATGTTGGTAAGAAGGGAACCGGAGTTGAGGTAAAGAAAGGAATGACTTTCACTATTGAGCCTATGATTAATTTAGGTTCTCGCCACTGTAAGCTCCTAAAAGATAATTGGACAGTGATCACTAAAGATAAGAAACCTTCTGCTCAATTTGAGCATACGATTTTAGTTACTGACGAGGGACATGAAATCCTTACCTTGAGAAAGGAAGAGTCCAAAGAGTGGAAGCTAAGCTAAATGGATCATTATCATAATGAGCGCCCTGCGCTCTTTCGTTATAGCGACTCCTTTAAATATAAAGAGAGTCAGCTTCATCTCTATTTAGAAGTCGATAAGAAAGAAAAGGTCTCAGGATTTTATTATAAATGGGATGGCAGGCCTTATTTCCTAGCTGAATTTTCAGACTATGCTAAGAAAATAGAAGGGGCTCATTTAAATGAGCCGGTTCTTCCTTCTGATTGTGAACGCTGGTCACCCGTATTCTTTTTCTATCGTCGATTTATCCAAAGTATAAAAGAGCCTTCTCCTCCAATATCCGTTTTAAAGGGGAAAGATCCTCAGGAACTTATTTGTCGTTGTAGTGCCGTATATGAAAGTGAGATTAGAGAGCTCATTTGTCAGCAATTGGATAATGAGGTCTATGATGCAAAGGAAGTCTATCATAAATTAGAATCTGATCTTTGGGTGGCCGTAGGATGTGCTTCTTGTAAACTTGATGTTGAATCTCTTGTAAGAGAGTATATCCAAGGAGAGGAGAGTGCTCCTGAAGTATCTCAACCTAGCGAACGGGATATGCAGCCTGAGATTCCCCGTTGGCAGTCTCTTGATTCGCAAACATTGGCCAGAGAAAGCTTTACTTTACTCAAAGGTCTCTCTTCCCAGATAAATAGTGAACTAAGATTACTGGGCACACGTCCTGGTAGCATTCTTATCAAGTCCAAAGAAGCACTAGATGAAGAAAAGACTTCTTCCATTCAGGTATCTTTTGATGAAGCCTTTGGAGTGGGACTAGAAGTTCAGATCAAGAATTAATTGGCCTTACTTTTCTTCTTTTTACATTGATCCATGATTATATCAACTCGCTTCATCTTTTTGAAAATTTGATCGAGTCTATTCTTATCTTCGATAAGTTGAAATCCACTTAAGTCTTCCTCTAAATATTTATAACGATCATAGAAGAATTGAACTTCGGGAATATGAGTGGTTAAGCAGTAAGCAGTTGGCATTAGGCCTTGAACTTCATTGAGATAATCGAACATGATATGGGGGGCGGATTCAATAAAGTTACCAAGTTGACCAACGGCCAGACCATGACCGGCAACATTCTTCTTAATTTTAAAGAGGGACTTTCCTTCAAGTAAGATTAGCCTTAAAAGGGAGATTGAGGGACCATAATCTTTATTGTTACAGATCATCTCCGTGTGTTTCTTTGAGACAATAATATTGGGGATTGTTGCCAACTTATTAATCAAAGTTTGATTGAGATTATAGACAGGTCCCTTATTCTTTGTTTTATGGAGCTGCAGCTCCTCTTGACCAAGGCAAATCAAAATAGGTGAGGGCGCAGCATGGAGTGCTGAAAAGCTGAGTAATAAAAAGAAGCATAGTGTTAGTGTCAACTTCATTAATTCATCCTATAATGGGGGCACCTAATATTATGAAGTTCTTTGATCATATTCTCAAGGGAGAATAGTCAACCGTAGAGAAACGAACTTCAATGAGGAGAGAGATAAGTCGTGAAAGAAATGACTTTAACGGAACATTTGGAAGAACTGAGAAAGACACTGATTAATGTCGTCATTATTTTGGCCCTGTCATTCTTTGTTTGTTATGGCTATGGAGAGTATATTGCTGAGTTTCTTCTCTATCCTCTACGAAATTCTTTAGAAGGAGCTAATGCTGGTCAAATTGTTTATTTAGGTCTCTTGGATAAAGTGATGAGTCAACTTCAAGTTGCCTTTTGGACTTCCATTATTATTTCTTCTCCTGTCTGGTTCTATCAAGTTTGGAAGTTTGTAAAACCAGGTCTTCACAGTCATGAGATTAAAGCGGTTAGACCTTTTTTACTAATAGGATTTATCTTTTTTTGCTTAGGGGTGTGCTTTGGTTATTTCTTAGTTTTCCCCTTAACTTTTGAAACGCTCCTTAGTTTTGGAGTTAAGAATGTTCAGGCCACGATCTCATTAAAGGATTACTTAGTTCTCTCAAGTAAGGTTCTTGTTTTTTTGGGCCTTGTCTTTCAATTACCCAATATCTTATTAATTTTGGGATTTATGGGATTAGTTACGAAGTATTCTCTGCGAGAAATGAGGAGATATGTCTATGTAGGATTTGCTGTCTTATCGGCAATGCTTACACCTCCTGATCCCTACACCATGTTAGGGCTATGGTTTCCCTTAGTCTTACTTTTTGAATTAGGTATTTTGGCCGTTGCCGTCATTGTTCATCCGTATCTCGCTCGAGTTCACCGGTAGGAGTTTTTATGAGTAAAGCCTTCAAGCTATCTTTTGTTATCTTAGGAATGTGGATCGGTATGACCTGCCTGATCGACTTTGTTGCTGTACCTGCTGTCTTTAGAAATGTTTCGTCTCGACAAGAAGCGGGAACTTTAGGAATGATTATTTTCAACACCTTCAATTATGTTGAAGTGGTTTTTGCTGTGCTATTTGCGAGTTGCACCTTTCTTTTCAAAGAAAAGATAAAACTTAAGAAGACCTATGGTTTTCTATGTACCTTTTTAATTCTTTTAAGCCTTACTTATGCCTTCTACATGAGTCCAAGGATTACCGAAGTGAATAGGGCGAAATGGAATCTTCAAGAGGGAACTCGGGAGTACCAAGTTCTGAATCAAGAGCATCAGTTCCTTCATTCAACTTTTAGAAAAACAGATTCAGTTAAAATATTAATTCTACTCTTTCTTATTGGCGCAGGAATTGCCCGTAAAGAAAATGAAGATCAAATGGAGACCGTATGATTTTAGTAACAGGTGCCGCCGGTTTTATTGGAAGTGTTCTCGTCAAAGAACTCAATAAAATGGGCCGTAAAGATATTTGGATAGTCGATCGTCTTGAGAGTGATGATAAATGGAGAAATATCGCAGGTCTAGATTTTGAAGATTATATTCATGCTGATGAGCTCTTTCATCTCGAGCGAGAATTCTGGGATGGAATCACACAGATTTATCATATTGGAGCTTGTTCTTCGACAACAGAAAGAAATATGGATTATCTTTGGGATAATAATATCCGTTATTCTCAAGAACTTTTTAATATTGCCACAGAGAAAGATATTCCAATTCTTTATGCATCCTCGGCAGCCACTTATGGAGCTGGAGAAAATGGTTATAGTGACGATCATAAGAAGATCAGTTCACTAAGACCATTAAATGGCTATGGTTTCTCTAAGCAATATGTTGATAAATGGGTTCTTGATCGTGAGGCGAAGCCAAGTTTTTGGTTTGGGCTCAAGTTCTTTAATGTCTTTGGTCCAAATGAGTATCATAAAGATGATATGAGAAGTTTAGTCCATAAAGGTTTTGGACAAATAAGAGAGACAGGTAAAGTTAAACTTTTTAAATCACATAAAGAAGGCTTTAAAGACGGCGAGCAGTTAAGAGACTTTGTCTATGTGAAAGATGTGGTTAGGGGAGCTCTTGAACTCATGAATCATAAGGTTCCAGGAAGTTCAGGGATTTATAATATGGGAACTGGGCAAGCACGCTCTTTCTATGATCTCATCAAAGCAACTTTTGAGGCCATGGGAGAAAAAGTAAATGTTGAATTCATTCCTATGCCCGAGTCTATTCGTGATCAGTACCAGTACTATACCCAAGCCGATATGAGTAAATTTAAATCTGTATTTCCAGAGTTTAAATTTACAAGTTTGGAAGATTCTGTCACAGATTACGTTAAAAATTATTTAATGAATTCAAACAGTTATTACTAAGAAAGGGGCAATTTGCACCAATAAGAACGATCAGACTTTTTTCATTTGGTGACTTTTTGGTCATTTTATCAAAGGCCTTTTCCTTAAATCCTTAAAATTAGTTTCTTCATTTTTGGCCTAGTTCTTGCTTTATAAACTGGGAGAAAAATGAGGAACTTTTTAAGTTTCGTGTTTAAGGAGATGAAATGAAGAATTTTAAACAAATGACCCTAATTGCTTTGGCCTTAATGACTACAGGTCAGAGTTTTGCCGCAACTTCTGGAAACTTACTTTTAAAAGGAATCGTTCCTGAAGAACTTTCTATATCCGTGACTCCAGAAACGATAGCGGCTTCTTTACCTCTAGATACAACCCAAGCCGATACTAAAGTAGCGACAATTAATGAAAAGTCCAACTCAAATACGGGTTATAAAGTATCGATCTCCTCCAGTAATTTAGGTAATTTAGTTCATGAAACTGTGAGCTCATCTTCCATTGCCTATACCTTGAAATATGATAGTAATACGGTAGATCTCGCTAATGGGGATGATTTTACATTTAATAGTGCAGCCTCAGTAGATACGAATAAAGATGTAGAGATCAGCTATACGGGTGTGCCCCATGCTAGCTTAATTGAAGGTTCCTATAGTGACACTGTGACTTTTACGATTTCTGCAAACTAATAATTTAAGTAGGTTAGTGAGCGAAATAACATAAAACTTTAGATTATTATAAAACCAACCGAAAGGCTTGGGTATGAAGGTACTCAAGCTTTTTTTCATTCTGGCCCTCTTTTCCTTCTCTATCGGTGCAAGAGAGTCTGAAACTCTTGTTTTAAGGGGAATGGTTCCCAGTGTCGTTGGACTGGGCGATATCAATTCTTTGATTGCCGCTAATTCAAGTGATTCAAATGAGCTCAAGAAATTTATGAGTTCAAATTCTCGTTCTGAGAAATATCAAGTTCGAAAAATAAAAGATAAAAAGAACTTCTATATAGAAGTTACATTTCATTAAATTTTCAAATTGAGGCATAATATATAAGCTGCTAGGTCATCAAAAAGGAGGATTACCTTGCGTTATTTGATTGTCTTATTATCGCTTCCCGTTCTCTTTTCTTTTACCTTTTCACCCATGCAACAAACCATCGAACTTCATAAAGGACAAAAGTTTGCTCGGTATTTGATTGAAAACTCAAGTGCAGAAACGATCCCGGTTATTTTTAGAGCAGTAACAAGGGTTCAAAAGTCTGATGGTACAGAAGTTAATAATGAGACTAAGGAAATTCAAGTTTTTCCACCTCAGATGTTACTGGCTTCAGGACAGAAGAAGTCTGTCCGAGTGACTTTTAAAGGGAATGATAAATTTTCGCAAGAGAAGTCTTATCGAATCATTGCCCAGCAGGTTCCCGTAAATCTATCAACTGATAAAAAGAAAACCGGGATTAAGATGTTACTGAAGTTTCAAAATGCTTTATATATTAGAAATAAAGACTATAAATCTCAGTTGAAGATCTCAGAATATGAGATTAAAAATAATAAGTTGCATGTCTTTGTTACAAATTCTGGAAATGCCCATCAGTATTTATATAACGTAAATATTAAATTCAAAGAAGGTAAGAAGAATATAGAGATCCCTAAGAAAGAATTAGAGAAACTAGAGGGACAAAATATTTTGGCCAATACAACACGCCATTTTATATTTAATCCTGTTCTTGGTTTGAAAAATAATTGGGAAGGACAAATAACCTTTGATTAATTTTAAAAGATCTCTTCTCTTTCTTAGCTTTCTTCTCATGCCATTAGATGGGGCTATTCTTGAAGTCATTTATGCTCAAACTCCGGCTTTTAATTTTAATCAGTCTATTGAAACAGATCTTGAAATCTATATTAATGAACAGAGAATAGGAGACTTTAAAGTTGAGTTCTTAGGAAATGAGCTAACAGCATTAAAAGATAGAAGACTGAAAAAAATATTGAGGAGACTGTTAAAAGAAGATGTTTATCAGAAAATTGAACCTCTCTCTTTTCCCTATCTAATTGAAGAGTTTCCTTTTCCAATTGTCTATGATGATGAGCAATTAAGAATCATTATCAAATTACAATATGATGAATTACAACCTGATTTTTATAATATTGATTTAGATCCTTCGATAAAATATGAAGGGCAGGCGCTGAATCCAGCAGACTTATCGGGAAGTTTAGGTTGGAATGCAGAGAAATCATTTTCCGATCAATATTTTGGTGGTGATTATTTTACGACATCATATAACACCTTTATAAATTTTAAAGGATACTTATTAGAGTCTCAAGGCTTTTACCAAGAGGGCAGAGGACTAGGAGAAGAAGGCTGGTTTAGGGGAAATACCCGCCTTACAAAAGACTTTGAAGATGATCGAATTCGTTTTCAATTGGGGGATACTTCGACTCGAAACCTTGGATTTATGACCGCCCGAAATATTGGGGGATTGAGCCTATCAAGAGAATTTTCGATTAATCCCTATGAAAGACCCTTTCCACAAGGAGAAAGAGAGTTCACTCTCTTGTCTCGCTCTCGAGTAAGAACTTTTGTAAACGGTACACTTATCAAAGACGAATTTCTTCCCGCTGGCAATTACAAGCTCTCAAGACTTCCTCTTATTGACGGTATCAATTTTGTGAAACTTGAGATTGAGAATGCTTTTGGAGAAAAAAGTATTCAAACTTTTGATATACCAACCTCGACTCAGATATTAAAAGAAGGTGTCTTTGATTTTCACTTCTCTGCGGGGAGGTCTTATAACGATAATAATTTAGAAAGAAGTTATAATGGAAATAATCTTGTTTCCCTTTATGGACAATATGGTTTTTCCTCTACTTATACTGGAGCCAGTTATTCTATGTTTGAAGAAGATCTTTCTTTAGGAGGTCTTATTAACGGAATCAGTACGACATGGGGGAATTTCTTTTACGAAGTTGCTTATTCCAATCAAGATCGATATGGATCGGGGATAGGAAATGCACTTACTTGGCAGCTTCAGAATTCAAATTATCAAGGGGTTTATCGAGTATCTTCAAGTGTTCGAATCGAAGATTATATGAATTCATTTACGAGGCAATATTCCACGGACCTTAATCCATTAGATTATTCTTACCAAGTCAATCTGTCTTCACCTTTATCTACCTTTATGTCAGTTAGTGGGGGAGCAAGTGTTGCTTATTTCCAAGACAGATCTCTTGGAAAAAGGACTTCTTATAATATTTCCTCAAATATTAGAATGATGAATAGTCTAAGCATGAGTATATTTGGATCTCGAGTTAAAGAAGCTAATCAACCAACTAATGTTGCCCTCTCAATGTTTCTTACTTGGAACTTTGATACTTCTCAACATTACGCCAATTACTTTCATGATTTTGAAAACAAGAGATCTCGTCTCAGTGTTACTCGTGACAATAATAACCAAATGTATCGTCCTCGATACAATGTTAACCTAGAAAATGGCGACCAAGATAGGAGACTTGAGACAAGAGTTAATATACCAACGCCCATGGCCGATATTGCTATAAAAGGAATAGCTGTTAAAGATGATGCCTATGATGAAAAAACTGGTATCCAAAAACAAGGGGTCATAAGTCTTGGGAGTGCTTTACTTTTTGCTGCCAACTTTAAAGAAGATAGAACGGAATTTAGCTATGCTATTTCGAGATCGAATTCAGGAAGCTTTGCTGTTTTTAATGCTTCAGATGATATTGAAGATGACCAAATATTAATTCGCTCTACTTCTCCCTATGCTGACACGGAAACGCCACTTATTGGCTCACTCTCTCTTCCGAATCTTGTTGATTACCAGTACCGGGAAGTTCAGATTGATCCTACTCTATTAGATGAAGGTACTTCACTAAAGAAAGAAAAATTTATTCTTCACTCTGGTTATAAATCGGGTCATCTTATTCCTATTGAAAGTGATGGAGAGTTTGGCATTAAAGGTAAACTTATTTATCAAAATGAAGCTCTTTCTTTCAAATTGATAAGAATAGGTAAGTCAATTTCTTTTACCGATTTAGAGGGGCACTTTTATATATCGGGAGTAGGAGGAACTTCTTATATTTTGGAAGTTGATGGTATAGGTAGTACTGAATTGAATTTGGATGCATCTAAGAAGTATAAAGGTATTTTGGATTTAGGTACCATAACGCTGCAAAGGGATTAAGATCATGATAAAACTTTATCTCACTCTCATTTATCTTTTTTTTAATCTTTCCTCAGCTTGGGGTCAATATTGTGGCTATTACTTTACGAGTTCTAATTTTGTAGCAGAAATAGGAACTTCTGAGCAGTCTGTTGCTCATCCTCTTAGATTATGGAGTTTTAGTAATAGTAATAACTGTAGAAATGCGCGAATGTATTTTAGTAGAGGAAATGCAAATAACTATAGTCGAAAAGCTTTTTCAGGAAGTAAAACGGTTGCCTATAACTTATATAAAGAGACTGCTCTAAATAATATTTTAAAAGATTTTGGAGATGCAGGGACAAATGAATATATAGATTTCAGAATTAATAGAAGATTTACATTTTACGATATTGATTTCTTTGTAAAAGTCGTTGATTTAGATTCTGTTTTCTCAAATGGTCCAGGCTACTATAATGACCTTATTGAAGTAAAACTCTATTCAGTTAGAGCTAATGGCCAAGAGGTTTATCAAACGAGTACTTACATAAATATACAAATCATTATTCCTCGATACGCAGAATTGAGTCTAGGTCCAATGGGGAGTCCTCACGATCCAAGCTCTACCCAACATATAATGTCCTTTGGAAACTTGAGTACAGGTAAAACAGCTCAGGCTGCTCTTAATGTCAAAAGTACCGTTTCTTTTGGTGTTTATATGTCTTCATTAAATGGCTCTGTCTTAAAAAAAGGGGCATCAGAAATTCCCTATACGATTAACGTAAATCAAGCAGGGCATAGGAGCTTAACGAATCCTGGACAAAGCTACTATATAACTCAAAGGAATATTTCTACTCCGGTAAATTATGAGGTTTTTCCAATCGAGGCACGAATTGGAACTATGCCGAGTAATCCTGATACCGGAGAGTACAGTGACGTCATTACTGTTACCGTAACCCCATGGTAGTCTAAAATTATCTAACAATTTTAAATAGTTAATATTGAATAGAGTCAAAATGCATAGAGACAATTTGCCTCTAGGCCATAATGACATTGGGTGAAAAAGATTTAAGTCCCTGAAATTACATAGTTCAAAAGTTGGCATAGGCCTTGCTTATATATAAGCAGAAGCGGCCAGGACGGCCCATCGAGCAGGATGCGAGATGAGACTCTAAGGATAAACGGAGAGACCCACAAACTCACATGAATAGGGAGATGAATTATGGAAACGCAAACTCTTAACCACTTTAAAAGTCTTTTTAATAATATTCTCAACCAAGCGGCTCTTGATGAGAACTCTTGGACTGAGCCTCTTAGTACAAGAGAGGGTGGTGATGTAGTTGATCTAGCTACAGGAGATCGCGAGCAGCAATTGGCGCTTAAACTAAAAGGACGTCAAAGCTTCTTCCTTAAAAAAGTTGAGTTGGCCCTTGATAAAATTGATCGCGGTACATTTGGAATTTGTGAAGAGTGTGATGGCGAAATCGGAGAAGGTAGGCTTCTCGCTAGACCTACAGCAACTCAATGTATTCAATGTAAAGAAGAACAAGAAAATGGGGAAAAACATATTCCCTACCAAAAAAGATCTCATACACATGGAACTGGATTTTCTCAAAAGTCTGCCAATGTGATTCAACTCAAACTCAATGATGATGGAGATGGGCGTAAACGGGAGAATAAATTTAATATCAATTAAACTTATTAAAAAATGAATTATGACTTAAGAATTGTTCAAGGATGAGCTAAATAAAGAGTCAAGGAAGATAAATAAACGATAGCGAATAGCTTCGTAGGGTATGAAGCCCCTTTTACTTAGGTAGAAGGGGCTTTTTTTGTTGATTAAAGAATTCATCTATTTACGCCGATGAGTAAATACACTCTAAATAAAGGCTAATAATGAATTCAAATGAATCAGGTTTGAACAAACCGGTATTTTTTGCGTCAGTTGTTATCATATTTATAGTGACTATCCTTGGAGCTCTGATTCCTGAACAAATAGGGCAGCTCTTCACTGCAATTAAGTCATGGTTAAATTCAACATTAAGTTGGTTCTACATGTTAACTGTAGGAGCAGCTTTGATTTTCTGCTTTGTACTTATGTTTAGTCGTTATGGTGATATCAAGCTTGGTCCAGATCACTCGACTCCTGACTATTCCTACGGGTCTTGGTTGGCGATGCTTTTTTCAGCAGGAATGGGAATTGGTCTTCTTTTTTTCGGCGTTGCTGAGCCTGTTATGCACTTAGTGAGTCCACCTAATGCAGACCCACAGTCTATTCAAGCTGCCCGTGAGGCCATGAATATTACTTTCTTTCATTGGGGCCTTCACGCTTGGGGAATTTATGCTCTACTCGCGATATCTCTGGCCTACTTTTCCTATCGCCACAACTTACCCTTATTACCTCGATCCATTGTGTATCCTCTTTTTAAAGATAAAATCTTTGGACCCATTGGTCACGTTATAGATACCTTTGCGGTTGTAGGGACCATGTTTGGAGTTGCTACATCCCTAGGATTTGGTGTGACTCAGGTCAATTCTGGGCTCTCTTACTTGACGGGAATACCTGAAAGCTTTGGAGTGCAGTTTATATTAATTGCTGTCATAACAACCTTTGCGACCATCTCTGTGGTCATGGGGTTAGATGGCGGGATTAAGAAAATCTCAAATTTAAATATGATTATTGCTGTAGGACTTCTTCTCACTGTTTTAGTGGTAGGACCTACGGCCCACATCTTTAATAGCTTCACACAGAACTTAGGGATTTATTTAGGAGGATTAGTTAAGAAAACATTTAACTTGTACTCTTATGATCCCAAAGAGAAGTGGATTGGTGGTTGGACCCTTCTTTATTGGGGTTGGTGGGTTTCTTGGTGTCCATTTGTGGGAATGTTCATTGCCCGTATTTCAAGAGGACGTACGATTAGAGAGTTTCTTGTCAGTGTTCTCTTTATCCCAACAGGTTTTACATTTGCTTGGATGACCGTTTTTGGAAATACGGCCATTGATGCTATCCTTCATAAAGGGGAGAGTGGATTTGCTGCTGCTGTTGCCGAGAATGTTCCGGTCTCTCTATTTAAATTCTTTGAGCTATTACCAGGATCAACTTTTCTCTCGATCTTAGGTGTACTTCTCGTAACGACATTCTTTGTGACTTCATCAGACTCTGGTTCTCTCGTCATTGATACCTTAACCTCTGGTGGAGCAGAAGAGCCTCCTGTTTGGCAGAGAATTTTCTGGGCCGTGACGGAAGGTCTTGTAGCCGCTGCCTTACTTTATGCAGGAGGATTAGAGTCCTTACAAGCGATGACAATCTCTAGTGCTTTTCCTATTATGATCATTCTCATTATAGCGGCCTATTGTCTCTTTAAAGAGTTGCGAGAGGACTATAATTTGAGAGAAGCGGTCACCAATCCTCGCCACGATATCTTTGTGAAAAAACCTCATCCTGATTGGAAAGAGAGGCTCAAAACAATTCTTGATCATCCTAAGAAAGATGAAGTTAAAGAATTTATTGAGACTGAAGTTGTGAAGTCTTTTGAAACTCTGAAAACTGAGTTCTTAAAGAATGATTTAAAAGCAGAGATCACCCATGAGTCTGAAAAAGTAACTTTTACTGTCTTCAAAGATGAGTGTGTCGATTTCATCTATGAGGTAAGATTAATTGAATATATTTTACCTGAAAATATTCAAACTCAAGATAGAGAAAAACTCTTTCTCGCTGAAGTCTTTCTCTTTCAAGGGGGAGCAAATTACAGCATCTACGACTTTACCACTGAACAGATCATTGGAGATGTCATAGAGCAGTATGATCGTCATCTTCAGTTTCTACGATCAACCCAGTCATTATCCTAATTTTAAGTATGCGAAAACAGGGTCTTAACTCTGTTTTCGCACTTAAACACTCAGTATTTAAATATCTACACAATTTCTTCTCTGTTCATTCAAGAGTCCTCTTGATCACTAAGCTATAGTGAAATTAGATGATGATCATAAGTTACGGAGGATTTATGAGCCCTTTTAAGAGTATTGGTAAATGGATTGAGTTTCGCGAGTTGATTAAAGAAAATTGGCATCAGCTTACTGATGAAGAAATCGAAATTGCTCGTGATAGTATCGATCACTTTGTTGATAATCTTTCTAGAAAGTATGGTTCGAATTTGGCCTGTACTAAAGGGCAGATCAATTCTCTACTTATGAAAATAGGTCTCATTTAACGAAGGAGAGAGATATGCTTTATTATTCACTGGTTTTTCTATTTATCTCAGTTGTAGCGGCCATCTTTGGATTTGGTGGTATTGCAACGGCGTCGGCAGGTATTGCTAAGATATTATTCTTTGTCTTTATTATTGGATTTGTTATTTCTCTTATCTTTCATTTAGTGAGAAAAATCGACAATAAAACAGGCGTCTAGGTACCTGATTGATTCAGTATGGTTTTGGGCTACTCTTTAGCTTTAGCGATCAGCTCCCGATAAGGAATATGAGTTAACCTTAAGGAGTTGGTCCGTGGCCATAATTGATCGATTTAGAAATATAACAACGACTTTCGAATACTTCGAAGTTCCAAAATCAATTTCATCAGATTTTATCAAAGAATTTTCCCAATTTATTGAAGAGAGTTTGAAGGCCCGTCCAGGCGTGATTTCCTTTAATCTTCACTATAGTGAAGAAGAGGAAACCCTTGTGAATTACGGACAATGGAAGAGTGTTGAAGCTTATGAAGCCTTCTTTGAGGATAAAGATATAGAGCAGAAACGTAATCAATTCTACGGTAGATTAAAGAAGGTTACTAAGACTAAGGTCGTATTCGCAAAATGATTAAGAGTTTTCAGTTTTATATATTCTTACATCTTATTCTTTTAGGACTTATGTCTTGTGGTCAGGAGCCTTCCGACTCTGATTCACTTTCTGAGACAGGCCAAAATTTGCAACAGGCCTCACTTCTCAATGTCTTCTTTCATAAAATGAGCTCTTTAGAAGTAGAAGTTTTCTATGAAGATGAAAGTGAGCCTTATACCGGCACCACTGTATTAGGAAAAGACTATTGGAATTTATTTGAAGTTAATCTAAAAGAGATCCTCAAAGCATCAGAGCGTAATTCTTTGTCCATTTCCATTGATACGAAGTTAAATGAAATGACTCGTTTTGATAAACGCACTCAAACCTCGTGGAGTGCAAAGGAATTGAATTCTTTATTTTCTGAATTAGGGGCTAAAGAAGCAAACTCAAACCAAGGAATCCTATCGGTAATATTTGTAAGTGGTCATTTTAGAGATAATGCTGGAGAAGTCCAAGAGGGTGTTTTGGGAATCCATATAACGGGGACAACTCATATTGTAATATTTAAAGATGTAATCAAGAAGATTGAAGCAAGTGAAAATACTTGGGTCGCTAGATTTTCTGAACAATCTGTACTCGTTCACGAAGTAGGACATGCCCTAGGACTTGTCAATAATGGACTTCGTATGACGATAGATCATCAAGATAAAGAGCATGGGGATCACTGTAATAATCAAAAGTGTGTTATGTACTGGTTGAATGAAGGACGTGATGGATTACAACAATTCATCCGTGACTATATTAGCACGGGTAATGAAGTGATTTTTGATGATCAATGTTTGAATGATGCTCACAACCATTGAGCTATTAAATTCATCTACTCTAGTTATAAAGTTTGGGTAGATAGTGCTCATTAAAGAGATCTACCATCGCTAAAAATATAGTGCAAAGAAGAGGGCCATAGAAGATTCCGGCCATTCCAAAAGTCTGCATCCCTGCAATAATATAAAAGAGAAGCACGAGAGAATTTACTTTTACTCTTGGGCCCATAAATCTAGGTTTGAACCAATTTTCAACGATAAGAGCAATTACTGATGTGTAGATGAAGAGCATGATCGCGGCACTTTGCTGACCAATAGCGAAGAGATAGATACAGGCAGGTATCGTGACTATAGAAATTCCAACAAGAGGAATAAAGGCCAAAACAATCATTACTGTAGTCCATAGGAATATGGAATTTAGACCGGCCAACCAAAATCCTAGTCCGGCCAAAACCCCTTGAATCACACCACCTAGGCCATTGCATACAAGAGTCACAAAATTCATTTGAGAAAATTTCTCTAAGATCATTTGTTCTTGATCGTCAGGAAGCGGAGAAAGATCAAAGAAGAACTTCTTCATTTTATGGCCATCAAGAAAGAGGCTGAATATGGCCACAATCATGATGAGAAATTGAAAGATAAAGTTAAAAACATCTGAAATAATTTTATTCAGAGTTCCAAATACTTTACCTGAATAATTTTGAAGTTTGCCAAGGATATTTTCATATATAGTGTTGAGGTCAATATCAAGCTCTAGGGTATTGATCACTTTCTTTAATAAAATAGCTAATGGCCCATCGCCGAAGACAAAATTCTTAACTTCATCGACAGACATTCCGGACTTGATATCACTGAAGAGATTGACGCCTTCTTTAGAGACTTGAAAGAGAAGAAAGACTAGGGGAATAAGAATAAGAACGGTAACAATAAAAGTAGTAATGAGGGCATTGAATTCATCACGCAATTTTAACTTTGCACTTAGGTAATTGTGAAATGGATAGAAAGTTCCCGCAATGATGGCAGCAAAAGCTAGTGAATGGAACATGCCTTTAAAAAGGAAAATATTTTGTAAAATAATGAGAAGAAAAAGAAGAATGAAAATTCTTAAATTAACTCTTTCTGATTTTTCCAAAAATAACCCCTTCTATGACAAATAATCTATAAATAAGATATTCTCATTGTTTTTTGGATTTAGCTACTTATGAAAAGATCGTGTTTGTTCAAAAAAAAAGCGCCTTGAAGTTGGCGCTTAGAAATTATCAATTTGATCAACGAGTTCAGGATCATCAATAAAAGGGTTTCGATTACCTTGAATTTGGTAGATCTTCTCGTTTCTTCTGATTTCATCTTGATCTACAGGGTCATCTCTGTGCCACTGCTTAAGGAATACTTCTTCAGTATCATTGATTGAAATTCGATAGCGTACAGAGAAGTAAAATAGGGCCCTCGCAACATTTCCTTTGTGGTATTTAGGAGGTTCAAAAGAAGAGATTCCACGATAAATATCATCTCCTCTTTCCGATAGGGGACAACCTGTTACTTCTTCACCATCAACTTCACCAAAGGGGATATTTCCTCTAGTACTATTTGCACGGGAGTCAGTAGGATAAAGGTGGTGAAGGTCACCCTTTTGCATTGAAGAGCTTTCTCGTGAGCTAAATCGGCTCTGTGGCCAAGTGTGCTCACAATTTAATACCTGATGATTGGGAATTCTACCTGGGCCGACACCTGCGGATTGACCAAATGTCTTCTCACAGTAAACATCTTTGATGGTGTACTTACCATTATCATTATCGAGGTATATATCTCCAAAGAGATGAGTTCGTGCTTGTTTGTAGCTTAATCTCTTATTATTTGAGATCGCCTTATAAAGATTTGAAATTAAATCCTTATCTTTAGACTTTTGCAGGGAAGATAAGTGCTCTTTATAATAGTCAAACTCTGCTACTGATGCACGAGTTGAAATCGCAATTAAGAGTAGAGTTGTGAGACTGGCAATTTTAAATAAAGCTGTGCTTAAAGATTGCTCATCATTTTTTAATTTCATGGCCCGATCCTTGGACTGTTTTTTATGTTTACCGCTTTAGTAGGCTAACTGGTGGATTACAAATTTGAAACCCTAGGAAGAGAAAACTTATTTTAAGATTATGTTAGCAAAATTAATTTGTGCGGCGAGGAAAATTAATCGGATGGCTTGAAGGCCCATGAATAAAGGGTCTCTTATGAGAGGGGGACAATAACGAGATAAAAACGTCATAATTTAAACTCTTTACCTCGTTATTGAGTTAGAAAATGTTAGTTTTTCGGTCGTAGAATATGGATATCACAGGGTGAGTATTTGACTAGAAACTCTGCAAAAGAGCTGGTGAATAATCCCTCTATTCCATGCTTTCCTCGAGTGGCGACGACCACTAAGTCGGCATTTATTTCGGAGAGGTATTCTTTCATCTTTTGCTTAGGTGATTGGGTAAAGTACACCTCTTTAATATACTCACTTGAGGGATGCTCTTTCTTTAACTCATCTTCTACACTTTGAAGAATCGATTGAGCAGCTTCAGTAAGTTCAGGATACTTGTCTTCTGTAGGATAAATATAGGGGCTAAATTCATTAGTATAAACTTGAATTTCAAAGCAGTGAACGATATGGATCCTAGCATCATCAAGTAGGGGAGAGCCCTTTAACTCTTTCATAAGGTCTAAGCTATGATCAGTTAAAGTAGTACATAAAACGATTTCTCTCATCCTATCTCCTTCGTTTGGGGGCGAGTAGTCACTATATTTAGTTTACTCGAAGCCCTGACTCATGAGAATGATAGAAATCATAAAAACATTGGACATTAATTCTTTGGAATAAATTTTTTCAATTTGCGTTGTAAACTTTGACGTTTTATTCCTAGGGCCTTAGCAGCGTGGCTAATATTCCCTTTCTTAAGTTTGAGGACAAAATCAATATACTCACGCTCTTTGCGATAGAGATCGGGTATTTCTTCAGAAGTAGCAGGTATATTTTCTTTAGCCTCACTCTTATCCTCATCAGATATTTGCAAGGCCGCTAAAAGCTCCTGAATACTACAAGGTTTCTGTAAGTAATTATCACAACCTCTTTTCATGGCCTCAACCGTCGTCGCAATAGAGCCATAGGCGGTAAGCATAGTAATCATTGCATGGGGCTGACGACTTCTTAAGTTCTCGAGTAGGTCTAAACCTGATTCATTTCCCATTCTGAGATCGACGACAATATAATGAAATGTCTCCTGTGTCTTATTTACGATTTCAAGGGCTGCAGAGGCACTATTGGCCATTTTTGTTTTAAAACCTAGGGGTTCTAATTCATAGGACATCGTCTCTAAGAAGTCTTGATCATCATCAATAAGAAGTAATGATTTTTGCTTCATAAGCTTTTTCCTTGGGGGAGGGAAATGGTGAGATGTGCGCCCTCTTTTTTTGAATGATCAAAAATAAGTTGGCCATCAATATATTCAATTAAGTTTTTCAGATGATAGAGACCTAGACCAGAGCCTCTCTCTTTGGTTGTGACAAAGGGTTGACCTAAATGTTTGAAAACTTCTGAGCTAAAACCAATTCCATTGTCGATAAGGTCGATTTCCACATAATCTTGATCTAGGAGAGATTTTCTCAATTCAATTAGGATTTTGGTGGACTTGGCCTCTTTCGAGTTTAAGAGGAGATCTATGATTTGCTGGGTGAGATGAGACTGAGAAAGATCCACTCGACATCCCTCGCTCTCAGGACTTTTCTTATATTCTATTTGTATGTTTTGTTCTAGGTCGAACTGATCTTGAAATAAATGGATCCCCTTTGAGATCGCTTCTGAAGCGATACAAGAAGTGTTTTTTAATTGTTCTTGATAGCTTTCAGGATTATGGATTTGTGAATTAAGCTTCTTTATCGAGTCAGAACATTGATCCGCGTTTCTTAGTATAACTTCAAGATCCTTAAGCATCTCATTATTCCTATCCTCTTGGGATAGAATCTTACGTTGGAGCTGTCGAGTTCTCATATTAAGAGTGTGAAGGGGAGTACCAAGTTCGTGACAAACCCCTGCACTCAAAAGACCCAGTGATCTATATCGATCAGCGCTATATTGTAGCTTAAGAGATTTTTGCAAAAGATGATTTAATTTCTTTATCTCAAGGACGAACCACGAGGCCACCATCCAAAAAATAAGTCCACTTATGGAAATGGCGACAAAGGGAAAGTGAAGATCGGCAAAGGGTTGATTAAGGTGGAGTTGAAAGTGAAAGGGCGAAAAAGGAAGAATCATAAAGGCACAGATACAGAGCATACTAAAAATGAAGGCCGTTAAATGTCCCAAGTAAAAGGGGGCTAAGAAAATATGAAAGAGCAGCACTAAGTATAGAGGATTGTCATGACCTCCATTGATGAAGAGAAGAAAGAAGGTAGTTAAAAAGTCTAAGGATAGGGGAATGATATTATCCTTGGGGCTGGTCTGTAGCGAAGAGAAAAAGTGATTAAAGACGAATCCCGGAAGCAGAACCAGTAAGCTGAGGGAAAATTGACGGTATTCGATATGGTCTAGGTAAAAGGAAAGAGAGAGTAAGCTGAAAAGTAGAAGAAGGATGGGGCCTCTAATTTGGGTGAGGGTATAAGGATTGTCTAAAGTGAATGAGTATTTCTTATTTAGATTCATGCTTCTCCGAAGTCCCCTAGTCATGGGGATGACCCTTATTTAACCCATTACATTCAAATAGGAAATCCCATAGGAAATCCTAAGCACAGGGGGGCATTTGAGACTTTAAAGGGGAATCCTAGTTTAATGTGGTGCGCGGTATGACATAAATTCTGTACGAATCCTAAAGAATGAGCTATTCTAAGCGTCTAGAATTTAAGTAAATATTGAGGCTAATGAAGAGGAGCCTAATTGTGAAAAAAAATCAGCAACATAAAGTTTTAAACCACGTTGAGCAGATTCCTTCTAATACCCAGGCTGCATTTCCATCTTTGGCGTTAGAAGTTGTTGAAATTTCGGTAATGCTTATTGCTATCTACACAATCTTCTTTAAATACAGAAAATCTTTTCCCAAAGAGAAAAGACATCTTGCTCCTGAAGATTAGACTTTTAGACTTAAAGACTGGCCTTTTCTTGAACAGGGAAATGACTTCTTGTTATAGATTTTCCAATAGATCGATGCGATCTCTTTATCCTTTTCTTATTTTTATCTCCCTCATTATATTTAATGGCTGTGCTTTATTTGGGCCAAGTTCAGTGGAAGGTGTTTCCATTCGGCTAAATCCTTTCAAGACAGATGGCTGCTCCTCTTTTCCCAATGGCCGCCTCTCGACTCGAAAGAATGAATGGCTACATTGTTGTATTGCTCATGATATTTCCTATTGGATTGGTGGGGCGCGTGAAGAAAAGAATCTCGCTGATCAAGAGCTACGTCAATGCGTAGAGAAAGTAACGAATAAGTCTCAAGCTGAACTTATGGAAATTGGAGTTGAAATTGGTGGCGCACCCCAAACAGGATTTCCTTGGAGATGGGGATATGGTTGGGATGTAGAAGTACCTTACTTTGAAAGAGAAGAGAGGCATATTGCAGATATCGCAAAACAATACGATAGTATTTTTACTGAACTTAATTACTGGCGTAAGAAACTTAATTCAAAACAAATCCAATACATCACGGAACAAATAGAACTCAAAATCGATCCCCTCATTAAACCCTAAAGTCTTTGCTTCTTTTAAATTCATTGGATAAATTTACACATTTTCTTCATTAATCGTAGACTACAGAAATCTCTTCATCCCTTAGCATGGATATCAATCAAGAAGTTATCCAACGGATGGCAAATTTTAACGTTTTATCTACTAAGGAATTGTTATGAAGAAATTAATGAGTTTATTTTTAGCACTAAGTTTTACAACTACAGCATCTGCTTACGTAAGTGGAGAAGCCTATTGGAGTGAAGCAGGAACAGATATGTCTGTAGATGACCAAAGGGCAACCTTGGGATGTTTTGCTCGCTTTCATATGGATAAGACCCATGATTTCATCATCCTAAATATGCTAGGAAACTCTTCAGTAAGTGATATCGACCATGTTTTAGGACTTGATATTGAAAAAGATATCAACTTTATTGAAGTTGGACCTAAAGCGGTTGTAAGAATTTATGATAATGAGGACTTTGTAGACTATCGCGGGCAAATTGAAGCAGGAACTCTGTATGATGATCACGATAAGTTAGACGTGGTAGATTCATTTGAAGTTGTTTGCTTAGACTAATAAGAGCTTACAAAAAAATAGAGAGTGGCCTTCATTGTCCGCTCTCTTAAAATTTCTAGTAATATCTTTAGGGAAGTTCAAAACCTAAAGTTCTCAGGACCTTTGATAATTCAATCAGTGGAAGTCCTACTATAGCAGTTGAGTCCTCGGTCTGAATGGATTCAAAAAGAGAAATACCTACACTTTCAATTTTATAAGAGCCAGCACAGTTGAGCGGATCATCTTTGTCGATATAGCGCTTTATTTCTTCAAGTGTTAAGGATCGCATACGAAGAGTTGTGTGATTGGTCCATTCATAGACAAAACCATTGGGGCCGAGAATACAAGTAGATGTAATCAGCTCATGAGTCTTCCCGGCCAGCTTTCTGAGCTGGACGACAGCATTTTCTTTGGTTTTGGGCTTTCCTAGAATTTGATTTTCGAAGAGGCCGATTTGATCGCCACCAATGATATAGGAGTCATCCTTATGATTAAAAACGGATTTGGCCTTCTCAAAGGCCAATGTTTTAGTCAAAACAAGGGGATCAGAAATATCATTTTTAAATTGATCTTCATCAACTTGAGAGTCGTGAGTTTGAAAAGGTATCATGAGTCTTTCAAGTAGCTCTTTACGATAGGGGGAAGTACTTGCAAGGATTAATGGGCTCATAAGAGACTCCGATTGAGGATAAGTTAGGTTGGCCTCTTTAAAAGATATAATTATTTAAAGAGGCCAATGATCGTTATTGTAATTGAGACGTTAAATCTTGAATAAGATCTTGAGAACGTTTTACAAATTGTTCCTTATCTTCATTCTTAAGTCCTTCACTTGAGATCGAAGCTAAATCACCAACATAGTGAACAATTCTTTCCACTAAGTCCTCTCTTGAACCCTGCTCATGAAGTTTCAGAGCATTTTGAATAAGAGGGTTTGTTGGGTTGATGACAAGTGTTTTCTTAAGAGGAAAAGCTTGAGCTCCACCTTGGCCCATACTCTCTGCCATTTTTTGAAAACGCTTCATTTGTTCATCAACTTTATAATAGGCTGGAGTTGTCGCACCTTTGATTTTTTGGATTTCGATATCCATCGAGTCTGGAGCAGCGTCTTCACCTTCTTTTTTCTCTGTTTTGCCAATGAGAACTTTTTTGAAGAGTTCTTGAACCTTCATATCTTCATCAGTGGTATTTTCAGTTTCGAGAAGGTTTGCGATTTCAGAGTCTACTGAAGCAAATTGAACTTTCTTGTCCTTAATCGCGTGCATCTCTGCATGTTGCATAAAATGGGGGTCAATATGATCATCCATCTCTAAGGCCATAATTCCAGAATCTTTAAGCTGATTGATAATGGCATGATCTGCTTTATCTTTTTCAAAGTAGAGGGCCTTCTCTCCTAATTTTTCTTTGTACTGCTCTGGGATAGATTCAAAAAACTCAGGAAGAGTGACATACTTTTGATCTGAGTTTTTAAAGATGATTCTCTCTCTCATGAGTTCATCGAATTTGGTATCCGATACACATCCATATTTCACAAATAGACCTGAATCTGACCAAATAGACTCAAATTTCTCTCTGTCATTATTAAATAGCTTCTTAAGAGATTCCGCTACTTTTTTCACAACATAGTTAGAGATCTTCTTAATATTGGGATCCCCTTGAAGGCTAGAGCGAGACACATTTAATGGAATATCTGTAGAGTCGATCGTTCCTTTTAGTAGGCTTAAGAATTCAGGAATAATATTCTTTACGTTGTCGCTAACAAAGACCTGCTTTGAATAAAGACGAATATTCTTTTCATTAAAAGGCATTTTAGGATTAATTTTAGGGAAGTATAGAATACCTTCAAGGGTAAAAGGATGATCTACTTTTAAGTGCAACCAAAAGAGAGGCTCACTATCCATAGGGTAGAGCTTCTTGTAGAAATCAAGGTAGTCTTGATCTTTTAGTTCACTAGGGTCTTTACGCCATAGAGGTTCTGTTTCATTTACTTGATAAGACTTAGGTCCTTCTTCTTCACCTTTATCATTCTTTCTTATTTTAGTGTCTATAACTTCAATTTTATAAGGCATGAAATCACAATATTTTCGAAGAATGTCGAGAACCTTGAAGACTCCTAAGAATTCAGAAGACTCTTCATTGATATGCATAGTGATAGAGGTTCCTACTTTTTCTTTATTTGACTCTGTAAAAGTATAGTCGACATCACCTTCACAAATCCATTTAGCAGGCTTGCTTCCTTCTCTCCATGAGAGTGATTCAACTTCAACTTTATCTGCAACCATAAACGCTGAATAGAAACCAAGTCCAAATTTACCAATGATATCTGCAGTTTCACCCGCATCTTTCATTTTGTTAACAAATTCTTCTGCTCCAGAGAATGCCAATTGAGCTATATATTTCTCAATTTCCTCTTCTGTCATCCCTAGACCGTTGTCTTCGATGGTTACTGTTTTGGCCTCTTTGTTTACATAAACTTTAATTTCACCTTCAGGTATTTCAACATTTTCTGTCCTACCTAAAGTGGCCCTCTTTGTAATGGCGTCAGTAGAGTTACTTACGAGCTCTCTAAGGAAAATATCATGCTCAGAATAGAGCCATTTTTTTATTATGGGAAAGATATCTCCTGTTTGAACCGAAATCGTTCCTTTTCTTTCTCCTACATTCTCTGTCATACAATTCTCCTTAGATATTGAGTGAATTCATTTTCAATGCTTTAAATAAATAGATAAGCCTAATATGGGAGCAAATGGATAGGCGTCAACCCTCAAAAACGCGAAAAATCTTATGTGCTCCGTGTAATTTCCATTATTTCCGCAACTTTCCATAGGATTATGGGCAGGCGCATGATAAGGATATACTTCGATAATCACATTCAATCTTAATATTAAGTCACCAGAGGATTTTTTAGAGATGCAAAAAGAGACTTCAGAGCTTCTTCCTGGCTTTACCGAAATTATTGTCATGACTACAGGGGGGACGATTGAAAAAACTTACGATGAATTTGATGGGTCATTGGCCAATAGAGAAAGTTCTATTCGTCAAAAAATTCTCTCTAAATTGAGATTACCCTACACAAAACTCAACGTCTTTTCTCTCATGGCCAAAGATAGCCTCCATATGACGGATTATGACAGAGTATTGATTGCGAAGACAATTGAAGGTCATCTCTATAAAAAACTTCCGATCGTCATCTTACACGGTACTGATACTATGGCGAAAACGGCCAATGTCGTTCATGAAAAGTTGAAAGATAACTCTGAGCTCGTTGCTCCTATTGTCTTTACTGGGGCGATGAAACCAATGGGATTTGAGGATTCAGATAGTAATCAAAATGTTACAGAAGCTCTCTTAGCCGCAAAAATCTTAAAGCCTGGAGTTTATATTTCTTTTCACAATCGAGTCTTTGAACTCCCTAATGTGAGAAAGAATAAAGAAAAGCGAACCTTTGAGTCTTTTTAAAAAGGAATAGAAAATATAAGAATGAAAAATCAGAGCGCCAACCTAAATCAATCAATGACTACTGAATTTGCTCAATACTTTAATCGGGCCGTTGATTTTATTAAAATAGAATGGAAGGTTTTCTTGTTCTTTATTCTTCTCCTATTTGTTGAAGACTTATTTAATTTCTATCTTCAAAATCAAGTGATTGGAAATCCTGAAAGCTCTCGCTATATTGAAATTTATTTCCAAGTTTTACTTCTATGGACGAATGTATTCTATATTCATTCCATTCATTCGATTAAGATAAATAGGGAAGTATCAAAATGGCGTATTTTTGGTGAATCATTTCTACTCTTGCCTGGCTTTATTCTACAGTCAATTCTTTGGTTTCTCAGCTTTGTTTTAGGGCTTTGCCTACTCGTTATTCCTGGAATTTACACGGGTATTATTTTCTATATGGCACCCATACTTTCAGTGCTCTATCCAGACTATAGAGGCACTACTTTTTTATTGGCCAAGAAATTCTCATCCCAAAATTTTAAAAATACAGCTTTCTTAATTATCTTAACGAGCTTCATTCCCTTTATTCCTGAAGGACTTCTTTTCTTTCTTACGGGGACAATGAAGAGTATATGGTCGCTACTGTATTCCCCCTTTGGAGGAGCTCTATATTTCTTCTTCGAACTTATTTTTATTCTCTATGTTTATGAATTTGTAAAAGAGGATAGAGCGAGCCAACTCTAGATTTTTGGAGCTCCAAGAATATCTTCAAAGAAATAACCCCTTTGATTTTTCTTATCAACTAGATGAATTTCGAGAACCCATAGCATTTCCTTGGGACTTTTTTCAAACTCATTAAGTCCACCTCTATGAAAAAGAGCATGGGGAAAATCTCCCAGACGATGTCCCGCCATCTTTTCATTGAGTTCAAGTCCGAAATCTAAGGCCATAAGCTCTGCCTTCTTGTAGAGCTCTTCTCCAGTTAATCCCTCGTCGAGCCAATATTGCTCTAATTGTCTGAAAATGGTTTTTGCTGGATTTTCAAAGTCAGGGTTTCCAACTTGGTAAGTATCTCCAACATCAGCTTCGTGAAAATCAATAATAGGTCCGATATCGATGAAATATAGGCTCTTCGCTTTTAGTTTGAGTCCAGGACGTGATTTTTCTTTAAAGCTACATTGGGTATTCTCTTCAAAGCGAACTTTGTGAGGATGCCAAAACTTTGTTTTAGGGCCAAACTCTTCTTTGATAAGAATGGAGATCTCTTCTTCGGAGAGCTGCTGATAGTTTTGCTCAATGATTTTGTGAATTTTATCGAGGGTTTTCCAAGCGGTAGATCGTGCACTTAAATAGCGATCGAGTTCAAATGCTTGTCCGGTAGTCTCAGGGTGGTGTAAAGGTTTTTGAGAGTCCATGGCCATCCCATAGGTTTAAAAGGATATAAAAAAACCCCATGCTTAGATGATGATGTTCATCGGCATGAGGTCTTATATTTAGTATTTAAACAAATTTGAGTCGCTTTGTAAGGAGTAGAGTATTGATGATTAAGTTAAAATACTCTTCTTCTTATTTTTCAGTTATTTTCTTAGCTATTTTCTTCAGAGCTCTCGTTAGAAGACTTGTTAGCAACTTCATCAGTGGTTGTTGCAATCGTAGTATCATCTGAAAGATTAGAGATATAAGATTCTACATCTGAGTAGGCTAATTTCTTATCAGCGATAAGTTTATCGCGAAGTCTTACATCATATTTTTTATCATCTAGAGCACGGGCCAAACGCATAAGTTTACCTCTTTTTAATTCATAATGGTTTAAGCGCCCAAAATAACACGTTTTAAACGCTGATGTCTATACCTGCATGTAAGTTTAGTGATAGGTAGGAGGCGTTTTATCATCATCATCTTCGTCAATATATTCTGAAGGGTCTTCGACAATATGTAAGTGGCTGTTTTTATTTACCTTTCTTCGTGTTTTACCCAAGTGAGGAACTTGAGGTCCTGGCGACTTTGGTAAATTGAATTTATGTTTAGCTACTCCTACCATCCAAAGAACTCCAGACAGCATGGCCCCTAGTTGGGCCCAAGCTAAGAGGCCGCCAGGAGAGAAGATTCCTTGGTAGAGGCTAATTCCTACCAGTATCGCTACAAACCATTTGGCCTTTACCGGAAAAACAAAGAAGTACATCGTTCTTTCTGGAAAGAGAATTCCATAGACGACACACATGGCAGCAGCAACTCCACCTGGTCCAGTTAGAGGATAGCTCGCTAGACTTGAGCCACTAAAGAAAATGAGACCTATTCCTAGGAAAATAACCCCTGCGCCAATGACGGTAGTAAGTAAGAATTGGCCATAGCGTTTTGTACTCCAAATCGATTCTAATTCACTTCCTATAAACCAAAAAATAAGGGCATCAAAGATGGCCGACATTAAGCTGTGGGGAATAAGAGCATAGGTAAGGAGAGTCCAAATTTTTCCAGAAAAGAAACCCGTACTACTTAGGCCTAGGAGCATAGGGAGAGAAGCTCCCATTTTAGAGAGTGCCGCGGAGGCGACAAAGAGCGTGAGTATCGTACATACAATAATAAGATTAACTCGTCCCATTTTTGGAAGTTGAGTATACATATGAGAGTTCCTTTTCTGTTATTCTAAAACTCAGTTCTTTCTTCTGAGTTTCTATTATACTTTATTTGTCATTGGGTTGGGACACTTCTATTAAGACACCACCCGTACTCTTTGGGTGAAGAAAGTTAACTAAGCAATTATTCGCTCCCTTTACAGGGTTTTCGTTAAGAAGCTTATAGCCCTTGCTTTTGAGATCTTCACAAGTTTTAACCACATCTTTTACTCGAAAGCACATATGATGAATTCCAGGACCTTTCTTTTCTAAAAATTTATGGATAGGTCCAGTTTCTCCGTAGGGTTCAAGTAATTCAATATGGGCGTGTTGATCAACGTGAGCAAAAGCTGTTGTCACCGCTTGCTCTTTAACCACTTCTCTTTCTTCTGAAAATTTAAGCCCTAAATCTTCATATATTTTTACACTCTCATCAATATTATTAACAGCAATAGCGATGTGGTCCAAAACGCAATCTTTTAATTCAGGTATCATGAGCAAAATCCTTTAGAGTTAACGTACTTCTTTTTTTATATTTTGAGGAGAAATCCTATTTAACCAACGCTCAAGAGCATTGTAGTTTTCAAGTTTTTCCCATTTTAGCCAAGGGTCGTTTTTTACAAACTCCTCGCTCTTTATCTTTTCATTAAGAGAAGCTTCTTTTAAATAGGTCTGAGTCATTAAATCTATTCTTTTATGAGCTTCATTTTTTAAAATTTGATGAAGTATCTCTTTCTTATAAGAGTAGCTTAACAGCATATCAATCTCCTGTAATTCAGAAGCATTGAACAAGGGCTTCGTTTTTATCTCAGCTGCCTTTAATTCCTGAAAAAGAGGAAGAAAAAGTCCCAAGAGAATCATAGGAATGGGAAGGATAGATGGACTACTCATTGCGAATATTATAGCGACTTTTTTCGAAATGTCTCTCTTATGCTGCTGGGCGCATGGCTCTGTGATACTTCTGATCTAAAATGAGACTCAAACGTACGACTAGGAAAGCTGAATGCAAAAGAATCCGATTTATATTTTTTTATTCTTACTTCTTCTAATAGGCAAAATGACTTCTGTCGCTAGTGTGGAGGCTTCTGATCTTTTTGAAATGGATATCCGTGAAGTAGAGGAGGAAGTGATATGGGGGCTGGATTTCTTAGGTACTCAAGATGAAATACTTTTTACCACAAGATCTGGAGATATTTACTTATATTCAATATCCGAAAATAAGAAGACAAAAATTAAGCATGATTTAAAAATTAAGGTAAATGGACAAGGAGGGTTACTTGATCTTCTTGTTGATGGCGATGATATTCTTCTGACCTATTCATTGGGGTTAAACCGTGGAGAAATTACGACAGCTCTGTATAAAGGTAAACTTAATCGCAAAGAGAATAAGCTCGTTGGCCAAGACCTCTTTGTCGCAAAGACTTCTAGTTCTACCGGCTATCACTTTGGCTCTAGAGTTATAGTTTATGATGATTCTTACTTAATGAGTGTTGGGGAGAGAGGAGTAAGGGAAGAGGCGCAAAGTTTAAAAAATCATCACGGTAAAATAATTCGTATCACAAAAGAGGGAAAGCCTCATCCCGCTAATCCCTTTAAAGATGCCCCCTTTATTTATAGTTATGGCCATCGAAATCCACAAGGCCTGGCCTTAGATCTAAATAACAAAACGATTTTTTCAACCGAGTTTGGGCCTCAAGGAGGTGATGAACTCAATATTATTCAAAAAGGTAAGAACTATGGCTGGCCGAGTATAACTTACGGAAGAGAATATTATGGTCCAAAAATCGGACCAACTCATAAGAAAGGAATGGAGCAGCCACTTCATTATTGGGTACCTTCAATTTCTCCCTCAGGCTTAATGATTTATAAGGGTGATCATTTCCCAGCTTGGAAGGGGGATCTCTTCTTGGCCAATCTGAGTTCTCGTCATTTGAGAAGAGTGACCTTAAATAAAGATCGTTCCAAGGTCATAGATGAAAAGGAATATTTAAAAGAACAGAAAGAAAGATTACGTGTGATTAAAGAATCTCCCCAGGGTCATATCGTCATAGGTACAGATAGCGGTAAAATTATAATCCTTTCTTTAAAGAAATCTAAGAATACTAAGTCTTCTAAGTCTTCTAAAGACTCGTAGGAGGCTCTTCTGCATCACCACATTGAGGATTGTTGGGATCAAAAGAAGGAATATCTGGAGTATCTGGAGCAACACATACACCTTCTACACAAGAACCATAAGTGGGCACATAGTAGCATCGAAGGGCACAAGTCGTTTCTCCATTAGCATTAACACCTGTTTTAACTTTTAAACATTTTTGAACCATTTCTTCACGACAGAACTCTTGGGCTACACATTCTTGACCAGGAGTCTTTCCACAGTAAGCATCAAGGTCTGGATTATGTACGGCACATGTCCCTGTTGATTTCGAACAGCATAGACTCTGACATTGATAGTCCGACCCACAATTTTGACCAATGGAAAGATTTCCTTCGGAACCAGAGTCTTCCATACATTGGCTAACAAGATCTTTAGACCAACATCTTTCATTAAAGCAACATTCGTTAGCACCACAGGCATTTGAATTGCTACACTTATTAAGTGCAGAAAAACGCACTTCATTTCCTTCGTAATCAGTTTCACTGGCACGAGTTAATTGGAGTTTTAAATCAGTAGCACTGGTAATGACTTCAACGTCACCATTTTCGTCAGTAGTGATAAGATCGATTGTTGCAGTAACATTACAGCTGGCCACTGTTTCGTTTCTGACTTCATCATAGGAACTTACTCTTAGATTACAGCCATCCATATAGGCCGTCTCTCCCGATGAAACCAATTCTCTGATCGTTCTTTCAACGGTTAGGGGAGTGGTGAGATCGGTAAAACCAATATATTCAACATTGGCCTGAAGAGACATTTTTCCTGCACGAGGAAAGAGAAAGGATTTGATTCCCCCAGCTGCTCGGGCATTCTGATCCGATGAGCTGCCGACAGGCGAATTATTAAGAGCTGCTTGGAATAATCCAGTAGGAGCTGTTCCCGAAGAACTGACATCACTAAATAGAGCCCCTGCTTTTATTTCCCAATTGGCACGAGATACAGTTCGATAAGGCCCAAAATAGGTGTAGTCTCCACCAAAGGCAGAGTCACCATAAGCTGCTTTTGTAGCATTGGAAGCTGAGATCGCATCATCTTTTAATACATTCTCAATACTCGCCAAATGATCTACATCGGGAAGGCATTTTTTGAGCAATTCATCATCTGATTGAGAAGCATACCCATTTGATTCCATATCTATCTGAGGCTCAGAAGGGGTGATCCCAATAAGATTACTTCCTTGGAGATAATAGAGTCCTGAATCTAAAATCCTTGCATAGGAGTATAGACAAGTTTCTCCTGCAGAGTCGCAAGAATCATTGGTTGAGCTAATGGTAAAAGTAGGATCGTCTTCGAGATAAAGTCCTCGACAATAGAGTCCAGAATCTCTTACATCTTGAGTAGGTTCTTGTTCATTATCATCGCTACCAAATTCAATTCCATCATCGTTAGTATCGTAGTCATTATAGTCATAGAGATCGTAGAGAAGTCTCATATCCTGAAAAGGCTGATCTTCTAGATCTAAGATAAGAAGTTCCACATCTGTAGAAGGAGTTATTCCGGTAGCTCTTCCGATTGTGGCCTGAATGACTTTTTCTTCATACTCTCTACCAAAACGAAAACGTACTTTAACATGTCGGTTATTCAAAGAGGTGACATTGAGTCCCGAGAGATAGAGTTTTCCTTTGTAATTCTTAGGTATCGTGACTTTGGTTTTATAGGTTCCGGTAAAAGGATCGACAATATGTTTAAGGTCAACCTTTCCTTCAATCACTTCAATCTCACCACCATCAATAGAACCATCGCTTGTTCCCGCGCCCTGACCATTTCCAGAGCTGCCTCCAATTTGGTTGGAGTCATTACTCTCACGTTTTGAGCGAGCGCTTCCACCACCGGGGACACAAGAATGCATCAAGGCCATGATGGTCAATGTAGCTGTGATTTTTTTGAATAGATTTAAAAGAACTTCCTTATCCATATTTCTCTTATTTTTCGGTAAATTTTCCTTAAAACCTAAAGGTTTAGCTCTATTTTAAAGGGAAATAGAAAAGAGAAACTTATTGCCTAGGGATAAAGGTATGAAATTACCTAATTTAAGATAGTTAGAGGTCTATAAATAAATAATAGGTCAGGGGAGGTTGGCACAGAGAGCTGCACAAAAATAGGGCATACGCCTAATATCTGAGGATCAAATGATGACCGAACTGAGTTTTAACAGGGCCAGATATTTCACCGGGTTTTAACTTTTCTAGGGCCTGTTCAAAGGGTTTTACCATCATGCCCTTTGAAAATTCTCCGAGATCTCCGCCTTGGGCTCCAGAAGGACATTGAGAAAAGTCCTGAGCTAATTTTTCAAAAGGTATGCCTTGTTCAATTTTTCTTAAAAGATCGTCGATCTCATAGCTATGTTCAACAAGAATATGTTTGGCCCTAAATTTACTCATGAGAATTTCCTTCTAAGTGGCAATTTTACTGAACAACAAAAATAGAAAAATAAATTTCTTTAACCAGACTTTTTCCGAAGAAATCATTTAAGCGTTTTCGTATTCTTTCTTCTAAAATGACTTTTCCAGCCACTGTATTAAGCTCTTCAGGTGCCATATTGCTGGCAATATCTATAATGGCATCCTTCACATAGAATTTCTTAGCTTCAAAAATATCGAGAGAGTTACTTTTGAAAGGAACAAGATGAGCTTCCAATTCAAGGAATCGAAGTCTTCTTGAAGCTGAATTGAGATTAATGATGAGTTTTTCAACTTTATAAATATCGGGAGCGACTGATACTTTACTATCTTCGATGAGATTCTGTTTTTCGATCTCATCAGAGGGAAGAGGTTTTTGGTAGAGCATTTCTGAATAAACAAAAATACCTAAAGTAGCAGCAGTTATTAAGCTTGCTATAAGAAGAAGAATATTATCGAGGCTTTTATTTCCAGTCATAACTCTTTAATCATACAATAAGAAATCCCCCTTGGGCAGGGGGAATTGATAATTAAAAGAATAGATGAGTGCTTTAATCGATTTTTTAGTCTATTGAAGATCAAGTTCATCAATTGAGATAAATCGATAGTCTGAACGGTTAGAGAATTCCTTAAGATATCCATCAATAAGTTGGGCAGAGTTTTTCTTTAGATCATGAAAGAGTACAACCCCTCCCTTTTTTCTAAGAGTTTCATTTGTATATCCCTGAAGACAATTAGAAACGGAAACACCTTTTGACCAACAGGCCCAATCAGCAGCTTTAGTGTAAGACTGAGTATCCATTGTTCCACCGATATCCCAAAGTAGAGGTCCAATATACTTCTGTCCCACTTCAGTACGATTTAATATTTTGGCCACTTTATCTTCCCAAGATCCATAAGGAGCTCTGAAATAAAAGTAAGGAGAATTGGTAGCATAATTCTTAGTCACTTCATGACCACCAAGGAATTCTTCTTTAACTACTTTTCTTCTCTTCCAAAAAGAAAGATTACCAAGATTAGCGTGAGTCATAGAGTGATTAGCAACAATATGACCCTCTCTTTGAATTCTTCTCATAAGAGAAGGGTAGCGTTGGGCCTTTTCTCCGATAACAAAGAAAACAGCTTGAGCATTGTATTTTGCTAGAGAGTCTAAAATTTTATCCGTTACACCAGGAGTTGGTCCATCATCGATAGTGATAACAATTTCCTTCGAACCTTGGTGAATATTATCAATATTGTATTCGGCGAGAATCTTACGTGATGAAGAAGTATCGTCACCTTTAAAAATGGCGGTAATAAGATTGGTCACTCCAATTTTTGTTCCACCAGTAACACCGCCAATAGGATTGGCATCATCTGAATTATAGTCGGGATTGAATTCTTCTTTGTCCTCTTTAGGACCTTTCTTACAAGCTTTTTTCACTTGCTCAGATTCATCTCCAATGATCTCTTCCGTTTGTTCGGCTTCACTCTCAACGAGCTCCTCACAATTCTTTTCTGAATCTGTAGCAGGTACACCGCTTTCAACAATCTCTTTCTTTGCTGGTTGAACGGCAGACAAAGAGGCCATTGTACTTACGGAACAAAGAGAAAGGGCCAAAATTGTACTTTTATAGATATTCATACCTATTTCCTCGTCGATAGACATTAGATTTGTGATTTTGGCATTTATACCTTTTTCAGAATTTAAAACAATCTGCTGGAAAAACTTATAGGCCTAAGAACTGCTGAAATGTACAAATTATAGGTTTTTAAGGGAAAACAAGGGAAAACTAAGGAAAATAGAGGATGAGAGGCAAAAAAAAGCCCCCTAAACTAAGGGGGCTTGGTAATTTTTAATCATTTGGATTAGATCTTGAGTTCTGTGTACTTAAGTTCAAGATCGTCGGCGATTTGCTTATAAACGAGATCACCCTTGAAAATATTAATTCCCAGTTTAAAAGCAGGATCAATACTCGCAGCTTCCTCTACACCCATTTTAGCAATCATACGTGCATATTTTAACGTCACGTTAGTAAGAGCATAAGTGGAAGTTCTAGCAACGGCACCAGGCATATTGGCCACACAGTAGTGAGTTACACCATCAACTAAGAAAGTTGGATTCTGGTGTGTCGTAGGCTTACAAGTTTCAATACATCCACCTTGGTCTACTGCAATATCAACAACTACAGAACCTGGCTCCATCTTAGAAATCATATCTCTTGTCACAAGCTTTGGAGCTTTTGCTCCAGGAACAAGAACCGCACCAATAACTAAATCAGAGTTAATGACTGCTTCTTCAATATTTTGAGTATTCGAAAATAGAGTTGTAATACGAGTATCAAAGAGGTCATCCATTTCAGCTAGACGTTGAACGTTGAGATCAATCGCAGTTACATCAGCTCCAAGACCCATGGCCATTTTTAGAGCATTGGTTCCGGCAACACCACAACCAATAACGGTTACTTTCCCTCTTTTTACACCGGGAACACCGCCGAGAAGAACGCCTTTTCCGCCCTTATCTTTCTGAAGATAAGTCGCACCCACTTGAGTGGCCATTCTTCCTGCAACTTCTGACATGGGAAGAAGAAGGGGAAGAGATCCGTCCATAGCTTGAATTGTTTCATAGGCAATACAAGTCGAACCAGAGTTCATAAGACCTTCTGTAAGCGTTTTATCAGCCGCTAAGTGAAGATAGGTGTAAAGAATATGATGAGGCTTAAGAAGTGCTACTTCTACAGGCTGAGGCTCTTTTACTTTGATGATCATAGTAGCTGTTTCATATACAGCTTCAAGGCTGGGAAGGATTTTAGCTCCAGCTTCGATATAAGCTTCATCTTCAAATCCAATATTGGCACCAGCATTAGTTTCAATATAAAGTTCGTGACCATCGTCAACAAGTTGCCTTACTCCTGATGGAACAAGTCCAACACGGTTTTCATTATTTTTAATCTCTCCGGGTACACCAATTTTCATGATTAAGTCCTCCTAAGATCTTAACTGGATTAAGACCTGCGCCCTTTACTTTAATAAGGTATTTTTATTCAAAATTTACGGGAAATATAAAGTATCGATCCCTGAATAAAAAGCAAAAAACGAAGATAAAGTATCCTTTTCATTGAATTTCTAAAAATCGACAAAAAAGGGCACGTACGTCCGATTTAAAGTGGGCAAGAGGGGGAAAATATTTAAGAAATGGACTGGTGCAGCAAATGGATCGATAATGAATTCACTTAAACAATCTCAGGGCAATGATTGCCACCGTAACCCGGTAGGATTACTATATTATCAATTGTTTAGCTCATTAAAGGAAAAGGAAGGCCAAGTCTGATGAGAAATTTCATTTATAAGTTACTAAATCAAAAAATTAAAAGGACAGCTCAAGTCGCTCCTTTTTTAATTTCTTCACTCCTCGTAAATTGTTCGCATAATTCTGAGGGAACTCAGCCTCAGTCGGAAAAGCTGAAACAAGAATCCAATGGTATGGTTCATTTAGAAGTCAAAAAATATACCTTACCCAATGGATTAAAACTCTTAGTTTATGAAAATCATAAACTCCCAATCTTTAGTTACTACACATTCTTTGATGTAGGGGGACGACATGAAGGAAAGGGGACAACGGGGGCTACCCATTTTCTCGAGCACTTAATGTTCAAAGGGGCTAAGAAATATGGTCCAGGTCAATTCAATTTCCTCATTGAAGGTAATGGTGGGCGAACCAATGCTTACACTAACTTTGATAATACCGTTTACTATGAAGATTTACCGATCGTAAGCGAAAGTCAGGATATGGTGGAAAAGGTTATTGATATTGAAGCGGATCGTATGGCCAATCTGGCCCTTGTTCCTGAAGCCTTTGAAAAAGAAAGAAATGTCGTATTGGAAGAACGTAAGATGCGCTATGAAAACCGTCCAGGCGGGAAGCTCTACCTTGCGATGATGCAAGCGATGTTTGAAGGAACTCCCTATGGAGGAAGTGTTATCGGTTCAGTGGAAGATCTAAAGTCATTGTCACGTGAACACGTTAGAGATTATTTTAAAAAGTTTTACACTCCTGATAATGCTACCATTGTTGTTGCAGGTGATGTGGAAGCCGATGAAGTCTATGACATGGTTGTAGATAAATATGGTGATATGAATGCAAGCTCTAAAGAGATTCAAAAATACAGAAAATCTAGAGATAATCCTGAACTTTATAAGCATCGTGCAAAATATCAAAGGCATATAAAGATTAAAGGAAACTCAAAGAATCCTCTTTTTATGCTTTCTTATCCATCTGTGGCCATGGGTGATCATAAAGGTTATGTGCTGGATATGCTCAGTTCAATCTTGGGTAGTGGAGAAAGTAGCTTTCTAAATGAGAAATACGTTTCCAATAGAAGACCGATTCTTTCCAGTGTGTCAGCCGGAAATTACACTTTAAAATATAGCGGTGTTTTCTATATAGAAGGGGAGCTGCTTCCAAAGAAAGGCATTTATTGGTTTAAAAATCAGCTGATAAAAGATCTTAAAAAGTCATGCGATACGGCCATTGATGCTCGAACTCTACAAAAAACGAAGAACCAATACTTAGTAAGCTTTGTAGGTGGATTGGACTCCAATAATGGAATCGCTCACTTCCTTGGTCTGAGAGAAAACTTCTTTAATGACTATGCTTACTACAAGAAAGAACTCGATATTTATCAAGCGATTACAGTAGATGAAGTTAAGTCTGCTTGTAAGGAACTCTTTAGTAGCGATAAGTATATTATGACTTCTGTTTGGGCCAAACATTAATAAAAAGGAAGACACATGAACATTCTAAATAAAAATTTATATAAGAAATTAAAAACAATTGGTCTGAGCATTAGCATTTTAGGGACGGCCTCTATTCAGGCTAATGACTATTTTTCAGATAAGGTTCAAAAATTAAAATGGGAGAACCTCGATGTTATCTATATTGAGGATAATCGTTTTCCCACATACGCTCTCGGAGTTTACTTTGCTGACGGCGCTCTTGGAGATGGCGAAATTAAAGGAAGCATCGAAGCTTCCCTTGATTATCTCAATTTAGGAACTCGTCGTTTTTCTCGTAAAGAGATTGCAGATAATATTGAATTCTTCGGCGTATCTATGGGATCAGAAGTCACTCATGAATATTCAAGTTATGCTGTTTCAGGTCTTGTTAAAGATATTATCCCTACAGTAAAAAAGGTATGTCATCTATTCCAAGATGCTACTTTTCCACGAACAGAATTGAAGAAAGAGAAGAAGAGAATCATCTCCTCTCTTGAAAATAGTGCTCAAAACCCCGGTTTTTTAGCTTCAAGAGCATTTAGAGAAATTAGTCTTGAAGGCACTCCTTTTTCTTACCCTGTGGGAGGAAAGATAAGAGATATTAAGAGATGGGATTCTAAAATTTTAAAGGCCAAGCTTAATTACTTAAATGAAAAAGTAAAAAAGAGAATTTATCTGACTGGACCTAAGGAAATTCTTAATATCAAAGACATTATTATGAGAGACTGTGGCTGGAAAGGGACCGGACAGTTTGTTAGAAATGTAGAATTTGACTATAGTGGAATCAAGAAAGGACCTCATTTAACTCTCGTCACACTAGAATCGGCCAATCAAGCTCAGGTCAGGATAGGAAAGACATTAGAGGGAAAAGAAAACGATTCAACTGAAATAAAAAAACTAGCAAGTAACTACTTAGGTGGAGGATTTACTTCTCAACTTATGAATGTACTAAGAGTTGAAAATGGTCTCACTTATTCTGTTGGTGCATTCGCTGGTATGCAAAAACACTATGGTCGTTCAGGGATTTACACCTCAACAAATATCGACACTCTCAATAAGCTCCTTACTAAAACAAAGGAAACTCTTGAGAAGGCCACTTCGGGAAAGATTGATGAACGTGGTTTTAAATTAACAAAAGGCTCTCTAGCGGGTGGTTATCCCTTTGCATTTGAAAGCTCCCGTGCACTTCTCGCACAGTTGATGCAACTTGATCATCTAGGCAAAGAATATTCAACCCTCACTCAATACCCCGAAAAAATTCGCTCTTTCACTGAAAAAGATTTGGTCGATGAAATGAAAAATACATTTGATTGGAATAAGCAAGATATTCTTATTTTGGCACCAGCTAAATCTAAAAAGAGTATGGAAGAGTTTGGTACCGTTAAGGTGAGATCGTATAAGCACTACCTGTAAAGATCTCCTAAGTCGTTGGGAGAGTCGCTACAAATTAAAGTTTAATTAAAGAGAGGGCCCATCGAGGCCTTCTTTTTATTTGTATTCATTTTATTCTTTAGAGAGATTTAGATTAAATTACGAAGGCAAGTTTTGGACATCGGTTCTTGCTTCCATATTGATTTTACTGCCTGGTAAAATTTTTAAATCAGAGGCTTCGATAACCCCGGAGAAGCTTGAAGAGGGGAAGAAGGTGATTTTTCCCGTAGCTTCAATTTGACCCTCGACCGCTCCATAGACTTTTATATGATGGCAGCGAATGATACCCTTTATTCTTCCCGTAGATTCTATGACTAGGGGTGATTCATTACTCATGCGAACTTCACCTTCAATTTCTCCAGCGATAAGGGTATGTCCTTGAAAGTTAAATTCACCAGAGATTGAGCTTTTTTCGCCGATATACGTATGAGTTTGGGACTCTAATTTAAATAATTCACTCATGATTAAACTGGCCTTGAGATTAATTGTTTAAAGATTAGGTCTCCCGTTCTACTGAAAACAATAATTTTAAAGAGGGCCTGACCTTGTCTAATTTTCTTGAAGGTGGCCTTGACTGGACGAAATCTTGATGTCGCAAAATACTCGCCCTTGGCGTAAGACAGGGCCATAGTTTGGTCATCAAATGAGTTAACAGGCCATACTTCAATATATTGACCAACTTGCATAATAATATAGAGATAACCTGTAAGTCGGCTATTATCTTTAGTACGATTAATAATCTTGAAGTTGATATCAATTTCAGTGTCACTCGAATTGACTTCTACCTCTTCAAGATTCATTTCAGGAGAAACTGTTAAGTCTTGTCGACCCGCACTTTGTTTGAAAAGGGCCAAGAATCCTAGACCCGTTGGGTTTTCTACACCTTTCGCTAATTTATTTTTAAGACGATCTCTTTCAAGACTCATTTGCTCATTTTGAATAATGAGCTCTCTCTTTTCTGCTTTAAGTTCTTTGATGATCTTTGGCTCTTTCCTCTCGGCCATTGTTTGGATTTGTTTAAAATAAACTCCAACACCAGTTAACAAAAGGATTACAATGAGAGTTAGGGTAGGTAGGCCAAAGAGAATGAGTTTGGCAAAGTTCTTATTGATTTCATAAAAACGAGGTGAAATCTCGTCTTCATATAATACAAAAGATATTTTCTTTGAGTCAGTTGCTTTCATCATTGAAGCCATTTCTTTCTAGGATTGCAGGGAAGGGAAGAGAGATTAATTACTCTTCTCTTCACTCTCAGTTTCTTCAATGCGGCTACTTAGAAGTCTCTTACCTAAAATCTTCTTAGGATTATTAGTTTCAAAGAAACGATTTGAAGGTTCGAAGGCCACATGGTTTTCTTCAGTGATAATATCTTGCACACCATGTTTTGACCAATTTTCAGAAACGATTTTCCAGTTATAGAAACCATCTTGCTTAAGATAGAGAGTCTTTCTTCCTAAGTCTTCAATAGTTGAAGATTTATAGGATTGCTTGAAAGTGGCCATAATATACTCACCTGATTGAAGGAGAGATAAATCATAGAGTTCGATCTGAGGTGTACCCGAGGCTGCAAACACAGCTTTCTTATAAGCTTTAAATTGGGCCAAGTTACCTTTTCTAGGATCACGAAAGTCGTTATGGTAAGTGTCAATATAGCCATTGATATCTTCATTTCTCCAAGAGTTTAACCATTGAGAAATCGTTTTTTCTACTTTGGCCTTCTTAGTTAACCAAGCATCCCTTGATAAGAAAGGTACTTCGTGAACAACAACGATTGGAGTTCTCTCCAGTTCAATATAGCGACTAATATCAATGAGATCAGAGTTGGCCGTTACAATACAGCCTCTTGAATCAAGTCCTTTTTCAATTCTTGTTTCATCATTAGTTGAATGAAGCCAAATACCTCCCCCTGTTTTTCCTTCTTGGTGATCCATAGGATTAGGGTAGTTAAGAACAAAGGCTCCGACTCCGTAGATTTCACCTTGTTTACCATGGCGATTGATGAGGTCTTGGTGAGTAAGAAATTGAGTTAAGTAGTAAACACCTTCAGGAGTTCTGTGGTCTCCTTGATATTGTTTATCTCCGGCCTTCTTTCCTGTCGCCATTTGATAAGTTTTAATAAGAGCAGGAAAACCTTCTTTATTTTGATAAAGGTAGAGTTTATGAGTCGACTTTTCGGCTACAATCACATGGTGGGCAAAGAAGTTATCCAGTCCAAGAAGAGGAGCCGGATAGTAATCTTTATTGAGCATTTCGTCAGCATAGCTCGTATTGAGATTGAGAACGAGAGTTACAAGAGTACAGAGTAATGTTTTTGAAAATATATTAGTAAGCGTCATAGTGAGGAAAACTCCGTATGCTTTGGTCAATTAATTTTTTTGGCAGAAGAACCTATATATAAGACATTTTAATCTATTCTTCCCCTTACTATCAATGGGTAATTGGTGAATTAACGACTAATTTTCCCTATTTGGGGCATTCAAAAAGTAGTGATATCATAGAGATAGCACATTTTTACTTGGTACGGTGCATGAATATTGCTTTTTTTAGTGTAGATTCAAGTTTGCAAAAGTGGGTCGAGACCCTCGGGGCAGGGGTGAACCTTGTTCGTGAGACCAAGCATTTAGCAGGCGTCGTGCAAGATCTTCTCGAGCAAGATGAGTATCGAGAAATGATTCTTTTTCTTGATTTTGATTGGGAAAAGAAAAAAGTTGAGGCCTTCAATAAGAAAATTTCTAAGAAAGAAGATGGTGTTATTCGGATTGCAATTAGTTCAGAGATGTCTATCAAAGAACTAAAGAAGCATCAGCAGGGTAAAACATCATGCCATGGTTATATACGAAAACCTCTGACCTATGTCTTACTGAGAAAAATTTTAGAAGACCTTGGCGTATATGATCAATACAAAGATAATTTTGATTTTGAGCTTCCTGAAAAAGAAGAAGTCAAAGAGAAAGCCACTGCAAAGCCGATCAATAAAGAAGAGGTAATAGAGGACCTTTCAAATGAATTATTTGGTATGGATGAAGAAACGGCCATGCGAGATGAAGCTACTTTAGAGAGTATTCCTGCTATTGAAGATCCTGAAGCCACAACTACACAAAGTGAAATTAATGAGGTTGATGAAATTCCTGAAGACGATCTCGACTTAGACCTTGAGGATGAAGGGGAAATGGACTTCAACCTCGATGATGAAAATGATAATGAAGAGATTAATCTTGATGATGAGTCTGAGGATATTCCTATCAATGATGGGGATGACGATTTTGATGATGACTTTGATTTAGACCTTACAGATAGCTCTTCAAATTTCAATCCATCAGAATTGAAAGTAAATACAGTGGTCAAGAACTTGGTGGACCTTCATCGAGTATCTGGTGCAGAGGCTCCTTATAAGTGTGATCTCAACGATAGAATTCAAGCTAAGTTTGATCATGTTTTTCCCCGTGAGAGGGAGCAGGAAGTTTCGACTACTGAAGAGCCCGTTCACAATCACTTCATGAGTGAAGATGAACTCCATATTGCACCAATTACCGTTCATTTGGATGATGATTTAGAAAATGAATTAGATGAACTCACTCAAAATAGAGAACTGCCAAGTCCTGAAGAACTTTCTGAGTTTGAAGAAAACACAGGGGACTTTAATCTCGATGAGGCCAACGAAAGTCCTGAAGATATTGCTATAGACTTTAGTGACGAAGACGAAAACGAAGACACACTTGATCTCTCCAGTGAAGATCATGAGGAAATAAGTATGAAAGATGAAAATGACTCGCTTGATTTAGATGATGAGCTAGATATCTCTGAGGATTCACCTGAGGGAGAATTGAGCTTTTCAGATAATGATGATTTAGATCTTGAAATGGAAAGTGAAAGTGAAGCTTCTGGACATAGTGATGATCTTGATTCGGGGTTAGACTTCGACTTGAGTGATGATTCTGAAGATGGTGAACTAGAAGTTGGAATTGAAGCAAAAGATGAGTCCGAAAATTTCGATCAAGGGGAAGATTCACTTGATTTTGATGCTACTGAAGATGATGAATTAGATCTTGATCAATTAAGTGCTGATCATGATGAAAGTATAGATGATGCAGATGAAAATTTAGATTTTAGTTTAGATGAAGATGATTCGGAAAGTTCAGAGGATCTCGATTTTAGTGCAGAGTCCGTTTCTGAGGGGACAGGTGAACTTGAGTTTGGTGCCGATGATGATGATGATGAAGGCCCTATTACAGAAGAGTCTAGTTTTGATGCTGGAGAATTAAGTTTTGGCGATGAAGACGATGATGAAGAAATCGAAGCCACTACTGTTTTTGACCCTCGAAAAGCTGCTGGGGAAAGCATGCAGACGTCAAGTTTTGATCCAGATGCTGCGCCAGATGCCTCCACAGGTATCGAAGAAGAAATTGAAGATGACCTCGCCGAAGATCTCTTTGCCACAGAAGCCGATGAAGATGGTGATGTAACCAATCCCACGATGTTAATGTCTAAAGATATGACTGATGAAGTTCAAGGAATGCTTGATGAGCAGATGTCTTCCACACAAGAGTTTAGACCGCAAACCCCAAGCGCTCCTAATCTAAGTGATGACGAAGATGATGATTTAGGTTTTAGCATCGAAGAAGATGAAGATGAAGACCAAGAATTCAATCTAGACGATGATAGTGAAGACAGCTTTCCCGTTTCTGATCAAAACGAAGCCCAGAATCTAGATAAAGAGGGGAGCGATGACTCACAAGACTCCCTCGATTCTGAAGTAGGCTTCAGTGTTGAAGAAGAGGACAATACCCCTGACTATCAGGAAGAAGAGGGAGATGCCACCGAAAGTATGGTTAACGTAAACTTTGGACATGAAGAAGACGTGACGGCCACTCTCTTATCTGATGATCTAATGGGATCAGGATCAGAAACCTCAGAGCGAAGCCATGCTCCTGTTGATCAAGACCTTGCTTATCCAGATGAGGATTCACATAGTTCAACATCTCGCTCAGAAAGTACAGGACACTTAAGTATAACTTCTCAGGAAGACCGCATTCCTCCTTCCTTTCATGAAGGGGAAGCCGTTCGCTTACAAGCGACAATTAGACAATTAAGGGAAGAAAGAGAATCTCTATTAGATGAAATCAATCTTTTAAACCAAGATAAGAAGCTTTTAGAACAAGATAATCTGGGCTTAAGGGCCGAATTAGATGAAGCAAAGATTGAAGTCAGCATTTTAAAGAAGAGAAATACTTCCGAAGTCGATGAAATGAAATATAAGCTTAGAATCTCAGATGAGAAAAGGCTTTACGCTGAAGAGAAAGCACGAAATCTCCAAAAAGAATTTGATCGCCTTCAGCACAAAGTGAGAATGGACTTTAATCAAATCAAGGCTAGAGAAAAAGAGCTCGAAGGTCAATTGGAATTGGCAAAAATGGATTCTGAATCTCAAGTCTCAACAAGAGATAAGAAGATTCTTGATCTTAAAAGAAAAATTGATCAGCTCGAATTCAATATGGAAAATGCTGTTATCAAGGAAGAGAAATCTCGTGAAGATAAGCAGAAACTAGAAGATAGATTAGAGCGCATTATGAAAACTTTAAGAGGTTCAATTGAAGTTCTTGAAGATGACATGGATTGGCAACAAACTACCAAAAAAGATAATAAGCCGTAGATAGAGGGTTAGTGACAATAGAGATGAAAGACTATACTCAGAAACTTAAAGACCTTGCCCAAATGATGGCGACATTTAATTTTCACCAGGGAAAGAAGGTATCCTATTCTCAGATCGAAAGATTTTTAAAAAAATCTTTCGCTACTGGTCCTATGATGATTTTTTCCTTTCCCATTAATCAAAAAATTATTCAAAAAAAGAAGGATTTAAAATCGGCTCGATTTCTTTGGAATAAAAGAAGTTATGGCGGACACTATCAAAAAGCAAATATAGATAAGGTCTTGGCCTCCGTCAGTAGTGAAGATTTTAGTAAATTTACTTATTCCCGTACTCAAGTTCAGAAGCAAGATTTTATTTTTTATAAAATTGGTGAATTAAAGAACCAATGTATTTTTGGACTTTTTGAAGAAACAACAACGATTGATGACGAGTTATTAAATCTTTTCTCTGTCTTTATGAGTAATATCTCTAAGGGTTGGACTCTCTTAGATGAGTTAAAGAAAGTTGAAAACTTGATTTATGTTGATGATGTTACCGGACTTTATAATCAGAGAAAGTTACTAAAAGATCTCGATATGGCCATCTCTCGCTTCAAAGAATTAAAAGAAGAGTTTTGCCTCTTATTTATTGATATTGACCACTTTAAACAAGTTAATGATGGGCATGGGCATTTGGTCGGAACCCATCTTTTGACAGCAATGGGTGAGTTATTGGCCAAAACATTGAGAGAATCAGATCTGATTTATCGCTATGGAGGCGATGAGTTTGTTATGTTAATTCCGGATGTCGGACACGATATTGGTAAAGTGATTGGAAACCGTGTTCTTGAGGCGGTAAAAGAAGAAATTTTCAAAATTAAATCCCAAGTGGATAACACTAAGATAGATGAGTTTAGACTAACTGTTTCTATAGGTGTTGCCACTTACCCAAAAGATGCTTCAAATAAAGAGGATATCTTATCTATCGCAGACCGTATGATGTATGAAGCTAAGAAAGGCGGTAGGGGAAGAGTCTGTTTTACCTCTGATCTCTTAGACTCCAAAACATCTTGTTCGGAGTCTTAAGCACTCTTTATCTAAAGTAATTCTTAATTCTCTCATCTTCCTCTTCTTGGAAGTTGGGAGCCTTTTGAATACTGATTACTGAACAAGCTGCTTTTGCAAGAAGCTTATCATCATCTGAGCCAAAGAGAGATGACATGATTCCAAAGCGAGATGCTCCAAAGAGAAACAAGTCATATTCAACTGTTTGATTAAGTATGGTTTCAACAGGATTATTACTTTCAATAACTTGAAAGCTTGTTCTGGCCACACAAGTCTTTGCTAATTCACGTACTTCATTTTCAACTTCTTCAACTCTGTCCTGCTGACTTTTTTCGAGCTGTTCCTTTGCCTGGGCATCAAGCTTGGCCGAAATTCCTTGCTTGGAAACAACTCTAATAATTACAACATCTGCACGATTAACTTCTGCGAGGTGATCGGCAGTGCTGAGAATGAGCTCATCATTTTCGTTACCTTTGAGGTAACACATTATTTTTCTGATATAGCGAACTCCAGCATCTCTAAAGATACCGAGGTTGCATTGGAGATGGCCTTTGAGCCATCCCATTGGATTGTGTATGGTAAAACCACCTGAGGTTTTTCCACGCCACTCTATGAGGAGCCACTGACAATGAAGCCTCTGGGAAATATGATAAACGGTCTTAGTTAGGTCGTGGGTAACAACAGGATCAAAAGTAATCGTTTCTTTTTTCTCTACGGCCATGGCGACGACTCTTCTTCGCAAAGAGCGTAAAACGGCCGGTTCATCCATCATATCATCAAGATCAGTCTGCTCTGGAACTTCAGTGATATGGGCCACTTCACAATTTCCATGTTGGGCTAAGGTTACACCCATTTCAATGAGCATCTCTGGAGATCTCTCTTCACCAAAGAGAGCAATAACGACATTGGCATCTACAGAGAGATCGATATCTTCAAGTTTGGATCTAAGTTGAACAACTTGTTCTTGTTCCACAAGATCATTTCTCTTTCCACGGATACCCACAACACCTTTACGCTCTGTTTTACGGCGAGAGTATAAGACGAATATAATGAGACCGGGGATGGAAATAGAGAGAACGGCTTTGGCCACAAGGGTAGCTCCCATTCCCACAAGTAATCCTACATTAATGAGAATTCCAAAAATTTGCACATAGGGATATAGAGGTGATTTGTATTCTGGGTTGTACCACTGAATACGAGACTCTCTTAAAACCACTACTGCGATATTTTCGGCCATGTAGATAATAATCATGAAGACCGATGCAAATTTAGCTATTTTTCCCACATCCATTGTGAGGAGTACTGTGGCTACAATTAAGCCTGAAATAATAATACTCCAAATAGGGGTGAGAAACTTTCTATTAAGGGAACCTAGGAAAGAGGGAAGTAATTTGTCCCGGGCCATGGCAAAGGGGAATCTACTGGAAGCCAGTATCCCTGAATTGGCCATAGAGCTCATCGTAATAATGGCGACAACTGCAGTAATAGGGGCAAGAAAGGGAATATTAAGATGCTGAGCAAAAGAGTAAATAGGAGAGAGGTTTCCTTTTACTTCTTCAATGGGAAGATTTCCGAAAAGAAGAAAGGTAACACCTGAATAGATCAAAGTCGCAATAACAAGAGAAATTAGAATTCCTCTGGGGAGGTTCTTCTCTGGTGATTTGATCTCTTCGGCAATAGCTGCAACCTTTGTCACTCCTGCGTAAGAAACAAAGACAAGTGCAGTAGCAGCGGCCAGCCCGTCATGACCATTAGGAAAGAAGGGCTTCATAAGTTGCAGATCAAAAGAGAAGACCGAGGCGGCCGAAATTCCGGATAGTAGGGTTATACAAAGCCCTACAACAAACATGAGAAGACCGGAAACTTTTCCCACCCCAAGAATATTAAGAAGGATGATAAAAAAGAGGATGATTAGACTAGTGGTAACTAAATCAAGTTGAGGAGCGAGGATTTTAAGATAGGCTCCAAATCCAACGAGTGCAAAACTTGATTTCAAGAGAAGTGAGATCCAAAGGCCTAAACCAGAAATGGTTCCCATTATTGGGCCAAAAGTTCTCTCTAAATAAACATAAGTTCCACCAGAGGTGGGCATGGCCGTTGCAAGTTCTGATTTTGATAATGCTGCAGGTAAAACTGCAAAGGCAGCTAGAAGATAGGCCAACCATACGGAAGGACCCGTCGTCGTCGCTGCGATACCCGGGAGAACAAAGATTCCACTGCCGATCATGGCAGATATGGAAATGGAGACAACGGCACCTAAGCCTAAACTTCTTTCTAATTTTTTCACATACTTATGTTAATTGAACGGTTATTGAATTCAAACAAGAATAAATCTTGTAACTTATTGTAAGTACGTTAGCATAATGGTGATATTCATGGCCGTCTTAGATTTGTGTATAGATTTAAACAGAATCTAGACGCTAGGATCGAGGAAATTTATCAAAGGAGTAAGTATCATTTTTAACATGAGATTTCTGAACCCATTATCTAAATATTTTATTTTGACCGTCGCATTGAGTTTTATGAGCCTTCCTATTTATTCTCTTAGTTTTACTCAGAGTGTAAAAAAAGCAGCTCTCAATAAGAATGTTTGGATTCCTTCCGCTTCAGCTCTTCTTTTTGCCATTACTGGTCAAGATGGAGAAATCTCTGACTGGGCCTCAAAGAATAAACCGATATTTGGAAATATCAAAAATGCTAAGAACTATAGTGATGCAGTGGCCTTCTATTACCTGCCTGCGGCTAATCTTATTAGTAAGGGAGTTTCGCATTATCAAAATAAACATAATCCTAACCTCTTGGTTCACTACACATCCTTCCTCTTAGCTCCGGCCGTAACTTATTTTATGAATAGGGTGATTAAAGATAGAACGGGGAGGATTCGCCCGGACTCCAGTAATGACCTAAGTTTTCCTTCTGCTCACGCCTCCCTGTCCAGTTCATTGAATGAAGAATTCAATTACCATTCTCGAATTCTTTATGAAGGTGATTCTTATAATGGAATTTACTATTTTAATGAGGCCCTCGTTGGATCGGTTGCATGGGCGAGAATGGAGGCCAAAAAACATCACTTAACGGATGTTTTGGTAGGCTACTCTTTGGGGAAGTTCTTTTCCCACTTCTTTCACTATTACTTATTTAATAAAGATGACCAGGTCAAACTGAGTTTTGACTATCGCCCTGGAGGATTCTCCTCTGGGAAATTTTCGTGGAGATTTTAATGACAGCATTCTTTAGGAACTTAAGATTTATAATCTTATTATTGGGAGTTCTTTCTTTTACAAACACTTTGGCCCGAGTCGATGGAGAGGCGACAAAAGCTCTCGATATTATCGATAAGCCGGATCGCTATGATCTCTTCTTTAATAATGAGTGGGATAATGCTCTTGCTCCCTTTACCTATCAAAGTTCCGTATTCCTCTTATCAGGTGGATATCTGACTTATCTCGTATTTAAAGATGATTTTGAAGAAAAGCGTCAGAGAAATTATGAGAAACAATATAAAAAAGGGGGCGAAAAGAATTGGGTAAAAATTGGAGATACTCTGGGATGGGGAGCTCTTCCTGTTGCCTTTCTGGGGATTCAGGCCCTGCGAACCACTTTTATGGAAAATCAAACACTAGAAGATAAGAAGGCCATCGAAGAAGTTTGGCAAGATGCTGAGTATGTTACCAAGTCTGTGGTTTATACGGCCTTGATGACATTTACAATGAAGACCCTAATCTCTCAAGGGAGACCTAAGGATCGCTTGAAGCAGGATTCGTTTCCATCAGGTCATGCCTCTTCCTCTTTTGCCTTTTCTACCGCAATTTGGTTAACCCAAGGCTACAAATGGGGGATTTTTTCGACACTGGTTGCTTCTTGGATATCTTATAGCCGAATTGAGGATGGAAGCCACTATTATCATGATAGTATTTTTGGTGCGGCCTTGGGGATTTCTTATGCTTTAGGTATTTATAATAATCACTATAGAAGAAATCTACCGTTTTCATTTGCTGTTGCTCCTACTTCAAATATGGATGGAGCTTATGGACGTTTTACTTATAATTTTTAGAAAGGATTAGAAGAGATTAAGACCGCGCTTTTGGGGCGCGGTCTTGGTTGTGTACTTATTTAGATGCTTTCTTGGTAGTTTTCTTTGCTGCTTTTTTAGTCGTTTTCTTAGTAGCTTTCTTAGTAGCTTTTTTAGTCGCTTTCTTTGCCGTTTTAGTTGCAGCTTTCTTTGCCGTTTTCTTGGTGGTTTTCTTTGCCGTTTTCTTGGTAGTTTTCTTTGTAGCTTTTGGAGCTGATTTCTTGGTGGTTTTCTTTGCCGTTTTCTTTGTGGTTTTCTTTGAAGCCTTTTTAGCCGCTTTTTTAGTGGTTTTCTTTGCTGCTTTTTTAGCGGCATGAGGAAGATAGGACTCAAGATTTTTTTGAAGCTTGTTTAATTCCTTCTTCTGATCATCAAGAAACTTTTTAGCTTTTTTGATTTCGTCATTAACAATGGACTCAACTTTCTTTTCGAGAGTGTTGCGCTCTTTTTTCAATTTTACGACAAGCTTGGGTACGTCTTTTTCAAGTACTCCGTTAAATTCTTTTTCAGCACTTTTAATGAAAGAATCAACTTGCTTTTGTACTTCTTTCACTGAAGTTTGGCCTCTTTTCACAAGAGACTCAATTTCTTTTTTCATTTCATTCCACTGTTTAGTGATATTTTTTTGAGTCATGCTTCTTCTCCTGATTTATATAAAAATAAGATTTTATAACTCATATTTTCTTTGTTATCGGAACTCTATAGCCGAAACCAAAACTCTTTGCCTTCACCTTTATAATGGGGCAAAACTGATTCCTTTTATACTCTGATTTTGTATAAAGGCCATAGACTTTTTTTACATCTTGTTCAGGTAGACCCAATTCGATTAATTCTTTCACACTATGCCGATAAGAAAGAAGTCCCTCTAGGATCGTATCCAAGATTTCATAGGGGGGAAGGCTTTGGGCATCTTCTTGATTCTCTCTTAATTCTGCGGAGGGAGCACGGTCCATAAACCCAATAGGAATAAGATTGCGAGTGCGATGGATATAGTGGGCCAGGTCATATACTTCACTCTTATACAAGTCTCCTAGAAGGCTTAGAGCCCCTACGCTGTCACCATATAAGGTAGAATATCCAACTGCTAGCTCAGACTTATTGGAAGTATTGATAACCATACTTCCGACTTGGTTGGATCGAGCATAGAGAAGGGAGCCTCTTAATCGACTCTGAATATTCTCATCTGCAAGCCCTTCTAAGGGATTTTGAAGAAAGCGATTAAAGTGTTCTCTCATATGATCATGAAGTTCATTAATGGGAAGGATATTGAGAGGAACTTCGAGCTGATCACATAATTTTTGGGAGAGCTCTAAAGAGAGATCAGCAGAGTATTGACTGGGCATATAGATGGCCTCAAGACTTTGATCAGGGGCGAGGGCGAGTTTGGCCAAGGTGAGAACCAGTCCTGAATCCATTCCACCAGATAGAGCTACGGTAAATGATTTAAAACCACATTTCCTTGTATATTCTTGTAATCCAAAGCAAAGGGTTTCAATCACTTTTTCACATTGCTCATCAGTCCATCTTTTTAAACGAATAGGATGGTCTCTAGTAAAGTCAGCCTTAAATTGAGATTCCCAGCTATTTTCTTCGTTTTTAAGCTCTGACTCTTTTCTCTTAAATTTTGGGGCACTTTGAAGTGAAAACTCTAGGGTGTCCTCGCAAAAAGCTTTGGCCTGTTGAGTAGATTCAGGATGGTAAACAAAGCTTTCCCCATCAAAGAGGATTTCGTCTTCTCCACCGACTCGGTTGACATAAGCAAAGCTACAGCCAAATTGATGGGAGATTTCTTGGGCACGATTCATTCTTTTTTCTGCTTTTCCAATAAAATAAGGAGAGGCACTTAGGTTAACGATTAAATCTAAATCGATTCCTTCCGCTTGAACCTTTTCGAATAGAAGTCCTACTGGGTCGATCTTGTGAGTTGAGCTAAACCACATGTCTTCACAGATCAACAAGCCGATCTTTAAATCTTTAAACTCTAGGATCTTTGCTTCACTTCCAGCACTAAAGTACTTTTGCTCGTCAAAAATATCGTAGTTCGGTAGTAGACACTTGGTATAGATCGCCTCTAGGGGATATCCCGGTTTGAGATCAAAAATGACATTTCTTATGTATAAGGGGAGTCCATTTTGATCAAATTCATAGGTCAGTCCGCCAACTAGAATTTTCTGATTTTTATATTCTGCAGGCTTCTTTGAGGTGAGAAGGTGATTAAGCTCATCGATAAATTGTGTATACCTTTCGATAAATTCTCTTTGTAAAACGAGGTCTTGCAGGGGATATCCTGTGAGAAAGAGTTCCGGATAGATGACGATTTGGGGCTCACTCAGCAAGGGATCACTACTTTTATCTAAGTGGGTCTTAAGCTCAGTCAGGATAGAGTCGAAATCTGCAATCGTATGGTGGGTCTGCTTGAGGATTATTTTCATGAATAGGTCCTAATCTATGAATTTTGGGTCATTTCGTGTTAAGAATGCATTTAATATAATTTAATTAATTAAGGAATAGAATAATATGGCCGCAGACAAAGGTGAAGCAGTTAAAGTTCTTGTGGTGGGAGCAGGATTGGCAGGTACAGAAGCCTCTCTCTTTCTGGCCCGTCATGGTGTAAGAGTTGTCCTAGCAGAATCAAAGAAAACTCAGCTCAATCCCGCTCAGAAAATTGATACGATGGCAGAGCTGGTTTGCACCAATTCTCTTAAAAGTAAGAATCCGGCCTCTGGGCATGGGCTGTTAAAACACGAAATGAAAGGAATGGGCTCAGTGGTTCTTGAAGTGGGAGAGATGACTTCTGTTCCTGCTGGGGATGCGCTGGCCGTTGATCGTGATGCTTTTTCACAGAAAATTACGGAAGTTGTTGAGAATTCTCCCTTTATTGAAGTCTGTTATGAAGAGGTCAAAAATCCTCTTGAGTTCGCCAAAGCAAAGGGTTGTCAGCAAATCATTATTGCCACCGGTCCGCTTACCACTCCAGATTTAGAGAAATGGATGGGGGATGAAATTGCTAAGGAAGATCTCTATTTCTATGATGCGATTGCACCGGTTGTAGATGCGGAAAGTTTAGATTATTCAAAACTCTACTTTAAAGACCGTCATAAACCTACTTCTGATGAAGAGGGGATTGATGCTGACTATCTCAATGCACCAATGAATCAAGAGCAATATGAGAAATTCATTGCTGCTTTAGTGGAGGCTGAGAAAGTACCCGCTCAAAATTTTGAAGATTATAAGTTTTTTGAATCCTGCCTTCCTGTCGATATCATGGCAGAAAGAGGGGTGGAGACGGCGAGATTTTCATGTATGAAGCCTATTGGTCTGGAGCTTCCAGATGGCAGTCTTCCCCATGCCTGTGTTCAATTAAGAAAAGAAAATTTGCAGGGCTCTGCTTTTAATCTGGTTGGATTTCAGACAAGGCTAAAATATCCCGAGCAAGTTAGAGTTTTCCGAATGATACCTGGTCTAGAAAATGCGAGTTTTCTTCACTTAGGAAGTGTCCATCGCAATACCTTTTTAAACTCGGCAAAACTTCTCAATTTTGATTTTTCTTCCAAGAAATTTCCTCATCTCTCTTTTGCCGGCCAGATCACAGGAGTAGAGGGTTACACGGAGTCGGCATCCATGGGGCTCTATGTAGCATCTCAGGTCTTGAGAAAAATCCATCAACTCGAGCCTATTGAATGGCCACTGGAGACAGGAATTGGTGCCCTTGTGAATTATGTGATGACAAGTGTAAAGCCTAGTCCATCTAATATTAACTTTGGTCTCTTACCCGCTGTCGCTTTGACCAAAGAGCAACGAAGAAAGAGAAAGGGAAGGAAGAAGTTGAAAAAAGAATTGGCATCACAAAGAGCAAGAGAGTGCTTTGAAGAATTTCTTCCTCGAGTGATTCCTAGCTATACCCCTCAGGCACAAGAAAACCCGCTACCCTAAATTGAGGAATATAAGGAATGTTTGGCTTCTTACTCATTATCGCAGCAGCTTTTTGTTGGGCCCTGGATACCCTGATTCGCTATCCTTTGATTTATTCAGGTATCGCTGCTGAGTATATTGTATTAATCGAACATTTCTTTTTATGCCTTTTCTTCTTGCCCCAATTAAAGGGTCTTTTCCTAAAGTGGAAGGCCCATCATTTTGAAGGATGGAAGTCATTTCTTGTTATAGGGGGATTAGGCTCTGCTGTGGCCACCATTACTTTCACTAAAGCTTTTGCCTTGATTAACCCTTCTTTAGTTATTTTCTTTCAGAAGTTTCAGCCTCTCTTTGCCATTTCCTTAGCGTATGGGGTGCTGGGAGAAAAATTAAGTAAGGAGTTTGTTCTCTTAGGCCTAGTCTGTTTATTGGGTGGTTTTTTAATGGCCTCTGAGGAAGTAAGTTCGGCCTTGGCCTATATTTCAGAGAATTTGGATGATCCCAAGGAGAAGCTTCTTACCGAAAAGCATTTTTATGGCCTTCTCTTTACCTTTATTGCGGTAATAGGGTGGGGATCAAGTACTGTTTTTGGAAAGAAGCTTGGTCTTCTTAGCTACTCTGAAAAAGAGATTATGACCGGACGATTTACTATTGGATTTATATCACTGGTTCCCATGACTTTAATTCTTCATCAAGGGGATCTCTCTCCCTTGGCAAGCTTTGATCGTTTTATCTGGGGTAAATTAATTGTCATGGTTTTGGTCAGTGGTCTTTTGGGAATGGGTCTCTATTATTTAGGACTTAAGCGAACCCAAGCTCGCATGGCCGCATTGGCCGAGATGTTCTTTCCTTTTTGTGCCCTTGGCCTAAATTGGATATTTCTCGATGCTCAGCTTAATTTGACTCAAATTATCGGTGCAGTGTTACTTTTAGTTGGCTCAACTCTCATTCAATGGAAGCATTACTAAAGAAAAAATAATGAATGACTGATATTTTTTCTCAAATGCTCGAATTCTTATAGACTTAATAGTCATCCCTTTGCAGAAAGGCTATAATAAGTCTGATATTAGCTAATTTTAATTTAAAGAGAATAGGAGCATAGGATGTCCAATCCATTGCAAGTCAAATTACCTGAATCCTTAAAAGGAAAGACGATTTTAGTGGCCGGTGCCGCCGGTTTTGTACCTTCAACTTTGGCCCAGTTCTATTTAGATCTTGGTGCACAAGTTATAGGCCTCGATAATTTTATTACAGGAAGTCGTTCTAATATTGAAATTTTAAAGGGGTATGAAGGATTTGAATTCATGGAGTGGGATATATCCAAAAATCTTCCCGACTTTTCAGGACGTACGATTGATTTTATCTTTTCACTCGCTTCTCCTGCTTCTCCCATCGATTTTAAAACGATTCCTCTTGAAATCATGCAAGTTAATTCAATGGGAACTCAGAACCTACTCGAATTGGCCAAAGAGAAGGGAGCGAGATTTCTCGAAGCTTCGACTTCTGAAGTCTACGGTGACCCTGAAATTCATCCTCAAGTTGAAAGCTATGTTGGTCATGTCAATCCTATCGGTGAGAGAGCTCCCTACGATGAATCAAAGCGATATGCTGAAGCGATGACCATGATGTACAACCGTCGTTATGGAGTAGATACTCGAATTGTACGTATTTTTAATACCTATGGTCCAAGAATGCGCCCTGATGATGGAAGAGTTATTCCTAATTTCATCAATCAGGCCATGAATAATGAAGATATAACTATTTACGGTGACGGATCTCAAACGAGAAGCTTCTGTTATGTAACGGATCTCGTACAGGCCATTCACACCGTCATGTTTAGCGAAGATTCCACTCCCTTTAACTGTGGAAATCCTGATGAGTATACGATTAAAGAAGCTGCAGAGTTCATCATTGATACTTTGGGAAGTAAATCGAAGCTGACCTATCATCCTCTTCCTTCTGACGACCCTAAAAAACGTCGTCCCGACCTGACGAAACTCACTTCTATTAGTGATTATTCTCCTCAGGTCAGTTTTAAAGATGGTCTAATTAAGACGATGGAGTATTTTAAAACTTTGAAATAAGTTAAATCAAGAAAGAGGAAAGAGATGAAAATTGTAGTTAGCTGCGATGCCCTTGTTGCAAGAGATTACGCTGTCTCCGTTGTTGAAGCCATGCTCCTTCTCTACGAAAATGCTGAACTCTATACAATTGTTCACCACGAGGGAAAAATTATTGGACCTGTGGAACAAAGGAAGATTCATAGCAGTTTCCTTTCTCGACTTCTCAATTCAGATTTCCCCTATGACGATTCATGGTGGAAGAAGGGCCATCTGATTCCTGGTGCTCTGAAGAAGCTCCATATTCCTTGCTCAGTTGATTTGGTTATTAATATCTCCTCTGGATTCTCTCAAGGCATTTCTAAGTGTGAGGGTGTAAAGCAAGTCACTTATCTCGTAGAAAATCAATTCGAAAAGAGAAAACCTCGATTTCTAAGAGAGAAAATCTTTAGGGGATACCTGGAAAACTGGGCCGAAAAGGCTTTGTTAAATACAGATGAATTATGGGTGACTACCCAGAAATCATTTGATTACTGGTCACAAAAGCATAAGAACGTTAGTTTGCTGCCTCCCTTTTTTAAGGCCACAGATTTTCCTCTCTTTCCTGAAGCAACTCGTAAAGTTTTTCCAAATGATTTCTTTGCTCTCGATGCAGAGAGTATGAATACGGAGCTTGCTTTAGAAATAGGGGAGAACCTTATTCATGAAAATTTCAAATTTAAATTCATTGGTAGAGATGAGCATCTTCAATCTGCTAAAGAAAAATTGGGAACAAAAGCAGAATTTTGGGGAGAGCGCTGTGCCGGAGAACTTGCACCCATACTAGCAGCTGCTCGTGGTTATATCTCCTTTCAAAAGGCAGGATTTCCTATCCAAGTGATTGAAGCTCTTAGTACGGGGACTCCTGCTTGGTTACCTGAAAGCTCAAAGAGTTTAGACTTTTTAGATCGAGATAAAGTTGGTCTTTTCACTGGAAAAAGTTTTCTTTCCGAGAAGAAAGATCTCTTTGATAAGATGAATGGACTTGATTTGAAAAAAATCCATGGCTCAGTGACTCGATTTCATGATTTAAAGTTTAGAGCATGGGTTCATCGTCGCCTATCAAAAATAAAAGATTCCCCAGTTGTTGAGCAAAGTGATTGTTCAACTTGTTAGAATATAAATAAATGAGAAAAGGATTTCCAAATGATTTTGATTGTAAGCTCTACAAAAGGTAATAATTTAAAATTAGCAAATGACCTAGGTGGCGTGTGCCAAGAGGTCGAAATGAATTCGAAGGTTATTTCTTTAGAAGACTACTCTTTGCCTCTTTATACACCGGATGAAGAGAAATCAAATGGAGTTCCTGAGAAAGCAAAAGAATTGGCCGAACTCTTTAAGCAGGCAAGTGGACTTATCTTTTGTGCTCCTGAATACAATGGAAGCACACCTCCTATATTCAATAATGCAATCGCTTGGATTAGTCGTACTGATGAGAATGATTGGCGCTCATGCTTCAATGGAAAGTTTTCAGTTGTAACGACTCACTCTGGTGGCGGTGGTCATAAAGTTCTAGTGGCCATGCGGTCTCAGTTGGAACATTTAGGATCCGTTGTTCTTCCAAGACCTATTTTGACAACTTATTCCTCTCCACTTAAGTCTGATTCGGCTTTGGCGATTGTTGAACAACTTAAAAGCTATATCTCTTAAGTAAGGATCCCTCTTAGATGAAAGCTAAAGCATGGGTAATAGGAATTATATTTCTCTCTTTTGCCTCTCTAAAGGTAGAGGGAAGCATTCTAAAGAATGTAAAAGAAAGAAAAGAGATTCACTGTGGTGTCACCCAAGGGGTTCCTGGCTTTTCAAGTCCTGACTCCAAGGGAAATTGGTCTGGTCTCGAAGTTGATATTTGTCGGGCCGTTGCTGCCGCTGTTTTTGGAGATAAGGATAAAGTTAAGTTTATCCCATTGTCTGGGCAAGCGCGCTTTACGGCCTTACAGTCCGGTGAAATTGATATTTTAAGCCGAGTAACAACTTGGAGTTTAACTAGAGATACGGCCTTAGGACTTAATTTTGTCCCTACAACTTTCTATGATGGTCAAGGCTTTCTCGTAAGAAAGAAAGATAAGGTAAATAAGATATCCGATCTTGCAGGCGCGACTATATGTACTCAGCAGGGAACGACAACAGAATTGAATTTATCTGATTATTTCAGGGCCAATAAAATAAAAATGAAGTCTGTGGTTTTTGAATCTAATGATGAAGTGATTCAAGCCTTTTTAAAAGGACGTTGTGATGCCTTCACCAATGATACATCCGGGCTTGTTGCAGAAAGATCTAAATTAAGAAATCCGGATGATTTCTTAATTCTGAAAGAAGTGATTTCAAAAGAGCCTTTAGGGCCGGCAGTTCGTCATGGGGATGACCAATGGTTTGATATTGTTAAATGGTCTGTATTTGCCCTTATTGAAGCCGAAGAATTAGGTCTTACTTCTAAAAATATAGACTCAAAAAAAGATTCAACGAATCCCACTATCAGAAGGTTTCTTGGTACTTCAGAAGGAAATGGAAAGTCCTTAGGCCTTTCGGAAGATTGGTCTTATCAAATTGTAAAGCAAGTAGGAAACTATGGAGAGGTCTTCGATAGAAATATGGGAAAAGAGAGTCCTCTTAAGTTAGAGAGGGGCTTAAATGCCTTATGGAAAGATGGAGGATTACTTTATTCTCCACCTATGCGATAGGATTTTCTGTCTATTTTGATTATAGAAGTTCAAAGGCTCCAAAAACGATCGGCTCATTTTTAGTGGGGTCTTCGATATTTCCGTTGGGCTCGAAGAAAGAGTAAGAAATAACCTTAAGATTGAGATCATCAATCTTATGTTCGGATACGAGCTTATTTGCTGGGAAGTTGTACTTTAAGCAAATGTCCCAAGCTTTAATGAGCTGTTCAGGGTTTTTATATGTTTTCATTGTTCTATACTTATCATCTGGTAGGCTTGCAATTGATCTTGCTTTGGCATTACCAATGGAGAAGTGAAGATTGGATACAAAGAGATGATGAGGAGATTTCTCAAACTCCGGAATATCCATCACTAGATTGATCTTTGCCGGGTCTTTCTTTACCGCTGCAATAACACGATCTTTGAGCTCTAGTAGATCAGACTTTCCTTCAAAGAAACCTTGATTGGTAAATTGATCAAGGCTTTCATAGAAATGAGCATCTTTTAAGTCTTCTGCTTTTATATCGGGATTAACCAAGTCAAAGAAGGGAATATCGTAGGAGTCACATATCTTATAGATAATACCCATATCAATAGGTGATTGACCTGTTTCAATTCTTTGGAATGTTCGTAAGCTAAGGCCAAGAGTATTGGCCATCTCTTGTTGAGTTACTGACAACGAAGTTCTATAGAGTCTTATTTTTATACTTAATCTATCTAAAGCTTTCACAAGATTAATATTAATGTGAAACGTAACTTTTTGCTATGATAAATTAGATAATTCCTTCATATTTTTAAATAACTATTATGTTTGTTTATTTAGCTCAAGATTTCTTGAACTCCTTTCCTCTATTTCCACATCTTTATCTGTATCTTCAGATTTTCGGTCAGCTATCAATAAAAGTGCGGGAAGGAAGACAAGGTCAGTAATCAAGGCCATGGCCAAAATCATCGAACAGAGAATTCCAAAATTTCGGTTAGGAACAAACTCTGCAAAGACAAAGGAGCCAAATCCAACAACAAGTAAAAGTGTTGTCACTATGAGTGCATTTCCAGTGATTAGGAAGGTCTCAGCGATAGCATTAAGAGGATCGTGTCCTTGCTTTCGATATTGCTTATACGAACTAATAAAGTGGATAGTGTCATCAACGGCAATTCCTAAACAAACGGTACTCACGATAGAAGTCCCAATATCAATAGGCTTATCGAGAAGCTCCATTAGAGCTCCACCAAAAATGAGAGGAACAACATTAGGAAGCATGGAAAGAACGCTAATGAAGAGATCTCTATAAACTATAAAGAGAAGTAGACTTACTAAGACAAGGGCCATGGCCATTGAACTAAAGAAAGTCTCAACAACTTTAGTGTTCATAGAGAGATAAATGGGCGCATTTCCTCCAGAGTCGACTTGGAGATTGAAATCTTTTGCTATTTCAATGAGCTCTTTAGATTTCATCTCACTTTCTTTCGAGGTCGCAATATCCCAAGAAACTTTAATTCTTAATCTTCTTGCATCGAGAGTGTACTGATTATTTAAATCCATCCCTTGAGGAAGACCCATGGTATAGAGAAAGAGAAGTTGTCCAACAGCTTCTGAAGAGTCTGGAATTCTATACTCTTTAGGATCACCCGCATGTAGAGTTTGATTCATTTTCTTTATAATCTCTCTAACAGAGCGGACTCGGGTTACATTGGGATCTTCTACAATTTTATTCATATAAGCATCTAGTCTTCTTAGGAAGTCTGGATCTTTTATTCCTTCTGCTCTTCCGGAATCAACGACTAATTCAATACCACGAAGTCCATCAAGTTTAGTTGAGGTGAAATCATAGGCCTGTCTCAAGGGAACCGTATGGTGAAAGTATTTCATAGGATCAGAGTTAACTTCATTTTGAATAGCTATAAATACTGAGCCAATACATAGAAAGGTGAAGGTAAGAAAGATAGGCCATCTAAACTTAAATATAAGCTTTGCCTTTTTTAAAGAGGAAGCTCTTTTTTCTTGATCACTCATTTCGTGGTGTTTCTTTCCTCTGTGAAGAAGATCATCAAAGTGAAAGGACTTAACAGGGTAGCGATCGAGGGTCTTAGACATAAGACTGAATACAGCTCCTAAGAATAAATAAGTGAATGTCCAAGCGATCAGAGTACCCGCCCCACTAAGGATACCCAAGTCTCTAATGGGAGCAAGGTCTGTGTGAGTAATCGAGAAAAAGCTGATGGCCGTCGAGACACTCGTAAGCAAAGTGGGCTGAGCATTCTTAGTAAGGGAGAAGAGAATACTATTCTTGGAGTCTTGACCATGGTTTCGATAATAGAAGAAGGAATTTAATATATGGACCGAGTCAGCTATACAAATGGCTAAGAGCACCCCTGGAATGGCCGATAATAAGCTATTGAAAATAATATTTAAATGACCCATTAATCCAAAGGTCGCACCAATGGTTGTTACAATGAGACCTAGGGGAAAGATAACCGCGCTAAAGCTTCTAAATTGTAAGAAGAGAAGAGTGAGTAAGAAAGTAAACATAAAGGGGATGAGAACAATATTATCAGAAGCAGAAACCTCTCTAAAGGCATTATTTCCAGCAGCGGGTCCAGTAATATAGAAGTTTAAATCCTCTTTTTGATATTTCTTTATGATCTCTCTGACTTGATCAACAACAACTGAAAAGTCGGGATCCTCACCATGTAAGGAGGGAATCATATAGGCATAAATAATAGTATAAGTTGCATCGGGACTAACAAAGAAATCAGGGAGGACATCATCAGAGAGGGCCTTATTCTTTAAACTCATTAGACCTTGTTGTGAAAAGTCAGACGAATCACTTACGAAGGGTTCAATGATAATATCATCTCCATCAGCTTCGATATAATTATAGTTACTCAAAGACTCGACTCGTATCACATTATCAACTTGCCACATTTCATCAGTGACTTGTTTTAGAGTTTCTAAGATCTCCTTTTGAAAAACTCCTTTTTCAGAATGAAGTCCCAAACTGATAAAGGTATCACTTCCAAACTGTTGCTCAAATTGATCGAGTTTTTGAATTTCTGGATGGCCACGATCAAACCAAATTCTTGGACTCCACATGGCCTCGATTGAAAATATAGCAGGAAGAGAGAGGATGAGAAGGAGTCCAAATAGCGCCAATGAATGCCACGGCTTAAACGTGATAAAGGAAGCTAAGCGATAAGACCACTTCATTTCCTTTAATTTAGAGAGATCGCTTTTATTATTATCTACACTCATATGAGCATCCTTTTAGTCGTGAAGTATAATGATGATTTATAGGAAGAGCTTCCAAAGGTCATGTATTCGATGGGTGAATTAAATATGACAAACGCTACAAATTCACAAAAAGAAGGAGAGTTAGTTAGAATTTTTAAATAACTCTGCCCATTAATCCCTTTATGTAGAGCCCTTGTAAGGAGCGTGGCACAACCCATGGATTTTCTTCCCTCGGATTGTAGTTTCCAGATTGTTGGCCGGCAAGACAAAGGTCCATGATTAATTGATGGATATGGGCAGGAGAGTAGGGATGAGGTGATGCGCCCCATGTCATCGGGTAGCTTTCCTTATACTTAGGATGTTCCCTATAAATATCGCCTAAAACGACAGGTCCATTAAGGGCACCCGAAATAAGCGAGAAGTTTCCACCCTCCCATACGGCCTCTAATTCTGGATCTCTATTTAAAGAAGTGGGAACCTTACGCCTATCTGATGTAATGAGTAAGGCCGAATGTTGGAACTGATCCAATTGATCAAGATATAGGGCAAATTGGGTAAGCTCCTTTATAAGACCATCATAAAATTTTAAATATTCTTCTTTAGTATCTTGATCCCAGCGATCAAAGTCTTCAAATTTCTTACTTAATGGAGACGGCGAGCGAATGATTCCCAATTGCAGGGGATTCAGTTTATTTTTTTGGTTGGCTTCATCTTTCCATTCTTTAAAGAGTTCTTTTAACTGGCCTGTCTTAAGCTCTTGGATTTGATTTTTAAGAAGGGGTTCATAGAGAGAACGAGTGAGACCATCTAACGAATAGATTTTTGCTGAACCTAGTTGAGCACGCTGAAAGGATTCATTAAAAGATTCGATAATGGACTTTTCAGGATCCTCTTTTTTACGAAACCAAGAGGATCTTGATTGTTTTAAATGAGGTCCATTAAGAGCTATTCCTCTAACACTAAGCCAATGATTGAGAAGGAATTTACTTTGGGGATTTTCCTTCCATAATTTGGGAAGAAGATACTCGCCAAATTTTAGAAAAAGTTTTTCTTTCTTATGTTCAAGTTCCGTAGTTGAAAATTGATTATAGGGATCTGGCCAAAAATCAAAGACCTCTCTAATTGGCGCCCCTTCTAAATGTATCCAAAAGACTTGATAGGGTTTTATTTTTATAGAAGGAGAGAAATGCGATTGGAGGATAGGAAGACTCGAAAGCGCTGAAAGTTGAAAGGCATTTTTGAGAAAAGTTCTTCGTTTCATTTCTCTTTCTCCATTCCAATAAGTTCGTTGAGTAACTTTATTCCATTTTGATGATCTTGGTATCGTTGGCCCAATTCCTTGATAACCTCTTCTTTAGGATATTTATTGTGAATCCATTGATAATACTTCTTAACCTGACATTGGTAAAAAAGCGGATCCTCTGAAATGAGCTTTCCTAGTTCTCTTAAACTTCTATATTTCTTTGTTCCCAAATAACCTACGGGATAAGAGGACGGGAAGAATGATTCATTTTCATTTGGAGTATCCCAAATTTGATCACTATGTGTGGACTTAAGAAAAATAGGGTAGAGGACTTGTATTTTTGCCTGAGCGCCCTTGGGAGAAGAGCATTGTTTTTGAGAAGGAATAAGCGTTAGGTGTCGCAGACCAGCGGCCATTTGATCAAGAGGTAAATGGCATTTTAAACAGTTCTGCTCTTTGGTAATGGGATGGTTCCACATTTTATTTTCTTTATCGGAAAAGGAATCAAGATATTCATTTTGAAACTTCTTATCAAAATATTTCTCAGGGGAGCTGCAAAGAAGGTTTTGAAAAATAGAATCAACAAGTTTTCTCGGAAGTCGAGATTTTCCATTACTTGAATAGTGGGCCTTCTCTTTAAGATGGTAGTAGAGAAATGATGGGGAGCCAAGAAGTCCAGCCCCAAAATGTTGATAGATATTGTGTTCATTTTGAAAGGGCATGGCCTTTTGCCACTGACTATTCTTTTTTACGGGAAGTTCAAATTGTGAAATATCATTTGCTCTCTCATAGAGGAAGCCCAGGATTTCTCCTTGTCCTGAAAAGCTAAGCTCTCTTTCAAGTCCAAGAGCCTCCTTATATTCTTGTGATGTCTTTTGCGTGCGAGAGGAAATCGTGGGGTCTTCGCCCTTTCGTACTATCCGATATTCTCCATAAGCTGTAACTGCCATTGAAGCCTTTCTCTCATTTTGAAATAGTGTTCGACTCAAGTGATAAGCGGGAGAGCTTTTATCGTAAATATCCCACTGATAGGAGTCATTACATTTTAAAGAGCGATCATAGTCAGTAGGCATGAGCCACTTTGTATGGAATTGATTAAAAACATCTAATAGAGTCGATGCAATAGCACTTCTATCTTTTAAGAGACCATTATCTTTGAGAGAGGCCATTTCAAGTAAGGAAGAGCAGTTTTTGATTTTCTCTAGACGAGAGATATATTGAGCATCAGGGCTTTCTTGTTTCTTTTCTCTTTCTATAAAGGAAGAAATCTTCTCTCCTCTAAGAAAGACCTTCTCACATAAGCTAAGTTCATTGGCAGAAAGAGCAGAAGGCCATCCAATGATTCCTATCGTCAGGATAAATAGAGTTGAGCATTTTGATTGGTTTATTTGCATGAGTTTTTATTTTATATCTAAGAAGAGGGTGCTGCAAACTTAAAAAAGCTTAATGATTCAATTTGTCAGATGGGGAGACTATTCCTTACAATCTTTTTATGAATTTTTGGTATGACCCTAAAAAGAGAGCCATTCTCTTTCAGATTGTTATTTTAGCAATGACTGCAATTTTTGTAGGTACTCTTTTTTATAATACTCAGGAAAATCTTGAGTCTCAAAATATTGCTACAGGTTTTGGATTTCTTAAGCAGGAAGCAGGCTTTGGCATATCCGAAACGATGATAGATTACCGATCGAGTGATACTTATTGGAGGGCCCTAAAAGTAGGATTTCTCAATACTTTAAAAGTTGGAATGATCGGGAATTTTTTAGCTCTGGCCCTAGGGATTATCGTTGGGATTATGAGACTGAGCCCAAATTGGATGCTTTCAAAAATAAGTCAGAACTTTATCGAAGTCGTAAGAAATATACCGCTTCTTCTGCAATTACTTTTTTGGTATTCACTTTTTACAGAAGTTCTTCCTCAGGTTAAAGAAGCCTTAAATCCTTTCTACGGGGTCTTTATCTCCCAAAGAGGGGTTAACTATCCCATTCTTCTTGATCATTCTATCTGGCCTTGGGTTAAAGCATCTTTTGTATTTGGAATTATCTTTTTCTTTTTTATTTCAAGAAGAATTCGACTGAAAAGAGAGCAAACGGGACAGCTGATTAAACGCTGGCCATATGCACTTGTTCTTATCGTCTTACTTCCCTTGGCCGTTTGGCTTATTGGAGGGGCTCCTTGGTCGTGGCAGTTTCCTACTTTAGGTCGCTTTAATTTTGAAGGTGGAGCAGAGGTGACACCTGAGTTCTTAGCACTGATGGTGGGCTTAATTATCTATACTGCAGCATTTAATGCTGAAATTGTTCGAGCAGGAATTCTGAGTGTTAGCAAAGGGCAGTGGGAAGCTGCAAGTTCTCTTGGCTTAAATTATTTTCAAAGCTTGAGATTTATTATTCTTCCTCAATCTTTTCGTGTGGCCATTCCTCCTTTAACTTCTCAGATCTTAAATTTAATTAAGAATAGCTCATTGGCCGTGGCCATTGGTTTTCCTGACTTTGTTGCTGTAGCAAATACTACAATGAATCAGACTGGACAGGCTATTGAGGGAGTATTACTCATCATGATGGTTTATCTCTTCTTTAGCCTTTTAAGCTCCCTATTTATGAATTTATATCATAAGCGAATTTCGCTTCAATCCCATTCATAAGGTCATTCATGGAAGAAGAAATAATGAAGTCTAAAGCACCTTTTGAAAATACTGCGATCTGGATGAAAAAGAATCTCTTTTCAACTCCTGTGAATACGGCGATTAGTTTGATCGTGATCTGCCTACTGATTTCTTTCTTAGGACCCTTTATCCAATGGCTGGTTTTTGATTCCGTAGGACTAGGTACTGCCCAGGATTGTAGAGAGGCATCAGGTGCGTGCCTTGTCTTTATCAAAGAAAAATTTGATTTTATCATTTTTGGATTCTATCCCCGAACTGAGTTATGGCGTCCTATATCTTCTATGATTCTCTTTCTCTCTTTCATTTGGTGGAGTAAGGAACCCAAAAGATGGAATAAACGCTTATTATGGCGCTGGCTCAAACTGATTTTACTGATTGCTCTATTGATGAGAGGAGGCCTGTTTGGAATTGCCCCGGTTTCCTTAGATAAATGGGGTGGCCTACCCCTTACACTTCTTCTCTCTTTCTTTGGCCTTCTCTTTTCTTATCCCATAGGAATTTTGTTGGCCCTCGCTCGCAGAGGAAACCTACCTCTTATTAAGATAATGTCTATCACTTATATAGAACTGATTCGTGGTGTCCCCATGATTAGTCTTCTCTTTATGGCCTCCGTAATGTTCCCCCTCTTTCTTCCTGAAGGGATTACGTTTCCTAAGTTATTAAGAGCTCAAATTGCTATTATTATGTTTATGTCAGCTTATATGGCCGAAGTGGTCCGTGGAGGACTGATGGCCATAGATAAGGGTCAATATGAAGCCGCAGATGCTTTAGGACTAAATTATTGGCAAAAGCAAATTAAAATCATTCTGCCACAGGCCTTAAAAATTGTGATTCCCCCTACTGTAAATACTTCTATAGGTATGTTCAAAGATACATCACTTGTTGTTATCATCGCACTTTCCGATCTACTGATGACGACAAAGACAGCACTGAAAGATCCCAAATGGTTGGGCTTTTCAGTTGAAGCCTATCTCTTTGTCGGTCTGATTTATTTTGTTTTCTGTTATTCTATGTCGCGATATTCAAATCGATTGGAAAGAGAATTTTCATACGGAGCCCATTCATGAAAAATACGATTATTAAAGTTGAAAATGTGAATAAATGGTATGGGGATTTCCATGTGTTAAAGGATGTAAATCTAGATGTTACAGAAGGGGAGAGAATTGTCATTTGTGGTCCCTCAGGAAGTGGTAAGTCTACCTTTATTCGATGTCTAAATCATCTAGAAGAACATCAAAAAGGTGATATTCAAATTAATGGAATCACTCTAAATCAAAATTTAAAAAATCTTCAAAAAGTTCGTGAGAATGTAGGAATGGTTTTTCAACATTTTAATCTCTTTGATCATCTCACTATTTTGGAGAATTTAACTCTCGCACCTATTTGGGTTAAGAAGACTCCTAAAGAGGAAGCAAAGAAATATGCTATGGAACTTCTTGAGCGAGTTGCCATTTCTCAACATGCTCATAAGTATCCTGGTCAGCTTAGTGGTGGTCAAAAACAGAGAGTTGCGATTGCTCGAAGTCTTTGTATGAAACCTAAAATCATGCTCTTTGATGAGCCGACTTCTGCTCTGGATCCAGAAATGGTTAAAGAAGTACTTGATGTTATGGTTGATCTGGCCAAGGAAGGGATGACTATGCTTTGCGTGACTCATGAAATGGGCTTTGCAAAGCAAGTCGCTGATAAAGTTATTTTTATGGATGAGGGAAGAATCGTCGAGCAGGCTGCCCCTGACGAATTCTTCAATAACCCTAAGCATGAACGCTCAAAGGAGTTCCTCTCCCAAATACTTCACTAGTCTAAGAATTCTACACGATCTGCACCAACAGGGATGCCAAAGGCTTTGTTCACAATGACGTGTACTCTTTTAAAGTCTTTATTACTTCTATGGTGAACCAGCCATTCATTAACAATTCTTTCCACTTCAAAAGATTCAGAACGACGACTTCCTAGAACCACATTCTTAGGGTAGCTGATGCTGATATCCCCACCATAAACTTCAGAGAAATTTTGACCATCGACTTTGACAAACTTCTTAGGGATACCTTCTTTGAAAACGGTTCCTTGTCTTACATCTTCAGGTGTGAACGTATCTGTTTCATCTTCATCATCAGTATGAGTAATTTTCCATTCAAAATGGTCAATATCACCATTTTCATTGTTGTACATGAAAACTTCAGCAAAGGACTGACTGATATTTACGGTTACATGAAGAATCTTCTTTTTTGTGAGATTATCCGAATCTTGTGCCATTACGCTACTGACGATTAGAGCAATCATAAGTGTAAATAAATGTTTCATATGTCTCCCTCTTAAAATTTATTGACCGGTAATCTATCAGTCTTTAAAGGCTTCATCAATTGAAGCTACGGGATAAATCTTTGATATATTTTGAAATTTTAAGGATTTAGGCGATAATAGATTCATGTATAAGACTTTTTTTCTTGGCCTCATGTTATTGAGTCCTTTAGGACAATCCCATTCTCAAGAAAAGGCCACTCTATGCGAACATAGTGAGTCTTCTTTTCAATGTGTGAAATACATACGTAACTATGATGCCGATACTCTAACTGTAAATGTTCCGGGTTTACATCCCTTGCTGGGAGAGAAAATATCTATTCGCGTCAATGGAATTGATACTCCTGAATTGAGAACTAAGAATAAGTGCGAAAAGGAAAAGGCAAAAATCGCTAAATTATGGGTGGAACGAACTCTGAAAAAAGCAAAGCGAATCGATTTAAAAAATATTCAAAGAGGAAAGTACTTTCGAATCGTGGCCGATGTTATCGTAGATGGGAGAAACTTAACCGATATTCTCTTAGAAAAGGGAATGGGCTATCCTTACGACGGTGGAACGAAGAAGAAGGTGAATTGGTGCCTCTCCCTATCTGAATTATCCGCAGAGTTTAACAAACAATTTCCACAAAGAAATACGGCCTCTCAAAAATAAAGGAATCATTTTGGAAGTTCTTTCAGTCGTTCTCATTATTATTAATCTACTCTTACTTGTTTTTGTTTGGCTGCAACTTAAAGATCGAACAGAAAAGCCCATGCAAGAAGGGCTAAGTCGAATCACTCAAGAACTGAGTCGCTACCTCATTGATTATCAAGATCGACAAAAACAATATCAATCGGAAGAGTTTAATCAATTGAGAAATACTATGGATAAGAAGCTTGGCGAAGGATTGAATCTTTCCCATCAAGGGCTAACCCAAGTTATGGAAAGATTGGCCAAGATTGATCAAGCCCAAAAAACAATTGAAGGACTTGGGCAAAATGTAGTCGAATTACAAAATGTTCTAACTGATAAAAAGTCTAGAGGTATTTTTGGAGAGGTTCAACTTACTCACTTGCTTGAAACAGCTTTTGGTGAATCTAGAGGAAGAGTTTACGATCTTCAAAAGTCATTGAGTAATGGAAAGATTGTCGATGCCCTCGTTTACTTACCAGAACCTCTGGGGTCAATGGCCATCGACTCAAAATTTCCCATGGAAAACTATAGAAAGATGATTGATCGCAGCTTAACAGAAGATATTCGTCAAAGTGCACGTAAGGAATTTTCCAAAAATTTTAAGAAACATGTAGATGATATTCATTCAAAATATATCATTGCAGGGGAAACCGCTGATCAGGCCATTATGTTCTTACCTGCCGAGGCCATTTTTGCAGAACTCTATGCACGCCATAGTGATCTCGTTGACTATTCTATTAGTAAAAAAGTTTGGGTAACTTCGCCAACTACCTTTATGGCAACGATGACTTCAGTTCAGGCCCTTTTGGTTAATATCGAAAGAAGTAAGAAAATGGACTCCATTCATTATGAAATTAATAAACTTGGAGAAGAGTTTAATCGTTATGAACAAAGGTGGGATGATTATTCTAAACACTTTCAAACGGTTTTAAAAGATATGGACAAGTTAGAGATAACGCATAGAAAGCTTAATGATCGTTTCAAAAAAATACTTAATTTATAAAAAAAAAAGGCGAAGTATAAACTTCGCCTTTCTTTTTCACTATTTTACTTTGAATTAGTATTTTGGTTTGATGATCTCAAGTCCTTCTCCCAATAGAGTTTGAGTTTCAGAAACTTGTCTATTGGCCGGGTAAACAATCATTAGATCTTCACTTCCAAAGCCTTTCGTTAGCTCTAGAGTTTCAGATTGATTTCCTTTTAGAGCAATCTCCGTAGGAATTCCTCTGAAGGCCTGCTCATTTTCAAAAGCTGATACTGAAAACCACTGATCTTCAAGACCTAGTCCATCTTCATATTGAATACCACCTTGATTGAAAGTTGTTACTCTCATATGAATACGACCATCTTTACCTTTTTGTAGCGCCTGCGTATTAACATTTAGAATGGCCAGGTGAGAGTTATTATAAACTTCCATTCTCTGGGCATCTACAACAGCAGGAACATAAGAAAGAGGAGGAGCTGATTGTCCATCACTTTCATAAATCGCCTGCTCATAGTCTGAGCGAATTCCAACCGCAGTTGGGAAGTCGAGAAGAACAGAGTAGAAACCTTGAGGTAGAACCTGAGATAGTCCTGCAAGGTATGAGCTTGGAAGTCCTCCAATTTCTTGGTCAGCTTCTTTGTCTCCATTTGAGTCAATTAAAACGGAAAGCTCACATGCCTGCCAGTCACTTACTGGGTTGAAAATCTTTACCCCAATTTGCATAAGGTTCTCACTTACCATTCTATATCCCACGGCCTGAAGGTCACAAGAACGAGAGAGAAAGAGTGAGTTTTGTCCAGCACTTGGCTTTTGATCATCAACGGCCAAGAGGTTAAATGCTTGGGCCACACCTGGGTTAGGTGAATCATTCTTTAGGCTAAGTTCTACGAGTGCATCTGGTGAATCAATTTCAGAAGTCGCGTGAACAAGTAGGTCCTTCGCTTTAATATTTGTAATATTTTGAGAGGCACCAAATACAGGAATATTCATCTCAGTTACATCACCATTTTTGAGAGAAATAAGTCCTTCATGAAAGAGAAGTCCTGTTTTTTCAGGTGATGTTTTGACCGTTAAGTAAACGGGGACAGAAGCTTCCGAATTTGCTTTTACCGTAATCTTGGTAGGCTGCATTTCCATAAGCTTATTTTGAGTGAGTTCTACTGTATAAGTTTTCTCTTCAGCACTTAAGTTTTTAACGGTAACGATTTTCTTCATCTTCTTTGAAGTGGCCAATTGGAATTGTCCAAGACTGAAAGAAGAGGGAAGAGCAATAGCATCAGCTTTAAGTGTATCATAGGCCTGAACAAGTCCAGCCCCTTGAAGACTCATCGTATAGGCATCATCTCCATTGTAGAGAAATTTTGCTCTATTCATCATTACGGCCTTCATTTCTTCAATAGAGAGGCTAGGGAACTTTTGCTTAACAAGCGCCATGACTCCGGCCATATGAGGAGCAGACATCGACGTTCCATTCATAGGAACACCTTGGTCTCCACCGGCAATACGCGCACTTAAGATCTGATATCCAGGTGCTGTGATCTCTGGTTTTAAAAGGCCATCTTCACTTCTTGGTCCTTGCGAACTAAAAGAGGTAATTTGATCAACGAGCTCTGGTCTCTCAACGAGTTGCTCTGTTCCTAGATTAGCAATGACTTCAACACCAGACTCTAGTGCTTTTTTCAAGGTTGTTCCTTGATCTAATGAAATCATAATTCCTGGAATAGAGAGTTCCATCCCATCTTCACCACTCATTGTTATGGGTGTTCCTGGTTGATTATTGGCCACAACCGCGGCAATTGCACCGGCGTTGATCGCTCTTTGGAATTTCTCAACAAATGTAACAGATCCTCTATCAATGAGAGCAATATTTCCTTTTAAAGCATCAATTTGATCTTGAGTCAGATCAGTTGCAGCTTCTCCAATATAAACGAGTTTTCCAGTGGCCGGAGCTTCAGAAATTGGCTTTGTGAAAGTAGCTTCATATCTTTGAAATAAAAGCTCATTTCCACCAACATTGAATTCTGAACCAGGAAATTTCCAATTTGAATCTCTGCTATCTACAGATGCAGCAACACTCATAGATTCAGCAGCAGTACCTGGAGCACCTACGATATAAGGTGTAGGTCCACTATTTCCCGCTGAAATCGCAGTAATCATTTTTGCTTTAGCTAAGTTCTTTAAGGCCAAAGAATAGAGGATTTGCGGCTTTCCATAGTTTCCACCTAAAGATAGGTTAAGAACATCGAGACGGTCTTCCACATCGCCGTCACCGTTAGGGTCCATTGCCCACTCAAGGGCCTTAATGACGATAGTATCTCGAGTTCCCCCGGCTTTCCCAAAAACTTTTAGAGCGTAAAGATCAGCTTCTGGGGCAACCCCGGAATAAGTATTAACTCCATCACCAATACCGGCAACGGTACCCGCAACGTGAGTCCCGTGACCTTGCTCATCGATAGGATTCTTATCTGGCTTAGGAATCATATACTTCTTAACAAGTGGACCTGAAGCAAAGTCAGAACCACAGAAGTCAAATCCACCTTTTACTTTTGCATTTGGAAAAAGAGGAGTATCTGCAGCGGGATCAACCGATCTGTAGTCTGCAGGATCACCTGATCCTCCTAACATCTTATGGGTATAGTCTATACCTGTATCGATAATCCCAACTTTGATTCCTTTTCCAGTGATTCCAAGTTCGTTGTGGGCACGATCACCTTGGATGTGAGTCACACTTGTAACTTCACTTTCTTTTTGGGCCTGCTTAATGAGTTGATTTACTTCTTCTGTCGTAAGCTTGGTTACTGGTCTTTCAAATTCCGTTTCTTTTTGTACGGAATTAACCATTCCTAGACCTTCAATCTGATCATAGAAATCAACAGGTACGGATAGGGCAAGAGCATTAATCGTGTACTTATAAGTATAAAGGAGCTCGGCTTCTTCTGTTAGTGCCTTTGCAGCAGCGAGGGCTTCTGTTTGTTCTTTAGCAATAGCAGCAGCATGATCTTGATCAAGAATGAGCTTTCCCTTTTCATCGTATTTAGAACTTTCTAGAAGGGCAGGAGTTTTCAAATGAACAAGAACGACTGCGTAGTCTAGACGCTGATAGCGATTAGCAAAAAGTTTATTTTCAACTAAGTCGATCAAGTCTTTAGGTCCAGTGGACATAACAGAGCTTTCTTTAGAGCAACCGGTTAAGGCCAAAGTTCCCAGTAGAGAAACTTTTAGGAGGTTGAGTAAGGTTTTGTTCATTTTCATTTAGTAGACTCCCTAGAGTTCAGTGATAGACCCAATTAAGGGCGATGATCATAGCTGGAGGGACTTACTTATTCAATTTATCAAGCAGAACATTAGGCCATCATCTTCTGACATACGTGCTGCATAAACAAAATAAGGAAATCCCATCTCCAGATATTTTCGCGTGGAGCAAATGTAGCATAGATGGGGATGGATTTATTTATAACGCATTGGGTCGGTAAAGATTATAGAACCCTGTAATAATTATAAGGGCTTAACCTTTTGAATATAGGCTACAGCGTTGTGACTATGTAAGGATTCCCAATGCTGGATATAAGCATTCCAGTCCAATATTTCTTCTTTAGCATCAAGGGTCTCTGAAAGATGTCTCGCCACGTGCTCAACAAAAATCGGGTTTTCACCATTTAAAATAGCAAATGCTTGTTCATCCAGTCTTTTTACTAAGCTTTGAGTTTCCGTAGGAATAGCCCGCCTTAGAAGCTCAACTAGGCCTTCAATCGTTATGGCCTTTTCCTTGGTGAACTTCACCTGGACACGGGCATTGGATCTTTGGCTATGGGCCGTGGCAATACCATTTCCTTCCGTTGTCTTTCCTAGTCGAAAATCTTCTTCATATTGTTTGGCCATGGAAAGGCTACACGGACATGTCGAAGAATATTCATAATCAAGAGTGAGAAGAAAATCTGTAACCCCATCTTTATTTTGAGAGGCATTGATAATGACATTGTAGTATTGCCAGCCCCAATTATCACTTTTTAAAGAGGGTTGTTTGAGGGGATATTTAAAGTGAAGATCTAAATAGGACGTTGGAATAAGGGCTTCATCCTCAAAATCTCTTAGATCTGTGCGATAGCGAGTCAATAAGCTCTCAATAAAGTCATAACTTATAGGCGCTTTAGTCGCTTCCTCTTGGAGTATGGCAGGGAAACGGCTCATATTAACACCGGTCTTATGACCCTCAAGAGAGACAAACATAGAAACTTCTGAGTCGTGATTCATTACTGAGCCATCAGCGTGAAGATAGCTTAAAGGGATTCGAAATCTTTCGATTCCCACTTTTGGAATCGATATATTGTGAGAACTTGGAAGCTTTTGAAAGTCATTAAGGCCTGTTTCGTCTTTAACGGCACAGTCCATAACATCTTTACCAATTTGGGTTTTCTTTTCATTTTCTCTTTGGTTATTTTGATTATGAGAAGCGTCTCCCATAGAGGAATCCTGTTTTTTATAGTTTTTAGTTTTTGTTAGCATCATTATACTCCGACTCAGAGGAAAAGATTCCTCTCGCCACGAATGTATAGCATAAATACGTAGTTTTATAACCTATTTTAATAGACTCCTCTCTTTATATTGGGTTACATTGCCCATGGCAAGGGCTTTGTCATAGACGATTGTCCAAACGATTTTGGACAAAGCTAGACCAAAGAATATGCTATAATAAGTTACTCTCTTAAATATTTATTGAGAGGGAATGGACTACAATTTAGGATTTTGAGCAAATGAAAATTTCACTATTTTATAAGAATGTAACCGTACTCGATTATGCTTACTTAGACGACCACAAAGGGGTTGTCGGAGATGCTCTTAAAGTTCATGTGGAGTTCATTGGCAAAACTGATGAAGAAGGTGTTGTTTACGACTTTAGCTATGCCAAAAAGAAAGTGAAGGAAATTATTGATAGGGACTGTGATCATCGTTTAGTTGTACCAACGGGCCTTATTAATACTATTGATAGAGATAAGACAGTATTCACTTACACTTATGGGCTTAATGATGAAAAGATTGATTATCAATGTCCACGCCAAGGGATCTGTGAGCTTCCCTTTCATCATGTAAATAAAGTGACTATCGCTTCTTACCTAGAAGAGGTCATTTTAGCAGAAATGCCTAAAACTGTTTCTGCAGTAAAAATAACTCTTGAAGATGAAAGTTTTGGAAAAGTATCAGACCAAGGAATAGAGAAGGAAAAACCAACTTTTCACTATACCCACGGGCTAAAAGAGCACTATGGAAATTGCCAACGTCTTTTTCATGGGCACAAGAATACCGTAGATGTTTACATTAATGGAACTGAGTCTTGGGAATGGGAAAACTATTTAGCTTCTGATTTATTTAAAAATAATATTCACTTTTGTAAGTGGGAAAATGTTTTAAATAAAGAAGAGGTTTTTAAGTATAGTGCAGGCCAAATTCCTAAAGGAGTTGTTAGAGAACTCCCTCAGGTCGAAATCGGTTATACTTCCGCACAAGGGGAGTTTAAGGCCAAGCTACCCGGAAAAGAGGTCTTCTTTATGGAGAGTGAGTCAACGGTAGAGAATTTATCTATGCTCTTTGCAAATATAGTGAAGGAAAAAGTCGGTACAGAAAAGAATGTTACAGTTAGGGCCTATGAAGGGGTCGCTAAAGGGGCCATCACCTCTCTATAAGATTCAACAGCCCCAAGATAATTTAATTATTTTGTAAACGATCTAGAAATTAAAGCTCTTCACAGTAGATATCTGTATCTTGGATTGTGGCCACTACGCTTCCACTAAGATCAGAAATATATCCATAAGAATTTCCACCATCACAATAATCCTCAATGGTATAAATCATATTATATGTTTTTCCATTGAGTGTGATCTGGTCTTGTGTCAAAGCATCTTCACATGACTCTTTATCAAATTCTCCAATAATTTCTACCACTGGCGATTTCCCCATTAAAGTTTCAGAGAAAAGGGGCTTTGCCACTTCTTCTTGAAAATTTAAAGCTTCTACTTCTCTTACGCTGAAAATTCCAACATATTCATCTTGAGTTACTTCATTTAGCTGAGTGCAAAAGTCACTGGCTTGAGAGGAAGTGATTGTTAAAAGTGCTACAAGAATCATTTTTGTGAATTGGTTTGTAATGGCCATTTTTTTCTCCTAAATCTTTATTAATGAATAGGGATATAGCACCATGAATATATAGAGAAAAGGATATGGGTAAAAAAGGGTCGTTTATATTGTCTATCTATATATTAGATAGATGGTAAGGCCTATATAAAAAAGCCTCCCTAAGGGAGGCCATTTGTACATAAATTTTGAAGTCTTTAAAGCTTAAGCAGCTTCTTGGTCAGATTCTACTTCTGGAGTAGCTTCTGCTGAAGTTTCCTCTGGAGCAGCTTCTTCTTCAACTGCTTTTGTTTTGATATGAGCACATGTTACAAGAGCTTTCGACTCATCTTCTTGATACCAAGTACATCCTGCTGGAGCTTTTAGGTCAGCAAGAGTAATCTTATCACCAATCTGTAGCGCAGATACATCAATTTCGAAGTATTCAGGAAGAGCATCAGGCTTTCCTTCAATAGAGATAGACTCAAATTGGAGATGAACCATTCCACCTTCTTTTTCTCCTGGAGCAGAACCAACTGTTCTTAGAGGTACATCAATATGAGTTTTTTCATTTTTCCCAACAAGTTGGAAAGTAACATGAAGAAGTCTGTTTCCAACTGGAGTATATTGAAGCTCATCAATTGAAGCTTTAAAAGGTTGTCCATTCCAAGTTACATCAAACATGGAACCGCGATGCCAATGATGAGCATGCTTAGTGTGAACAAAGCAAACACCTGGCTCAATTGAGCGTCCGTGAACTGCTGCTGGGACTAGACCTTTGGCCCAGTAATGGTCTCTTTGTTTATTGTTCATACGAGTTTCGTTACGTTCTGTGAGCTTTAGCTCCATGAATACCTCCTTGTATCCTTAAGGGCATAGTAATAATGCCTATTTATTTTACCAAGGATATGTGGCTGTGCGGCAGTGGGAAATTTGTCCCTATTATTCATCTTTAGAATCAGTGATTTCAGTAATTTAGGGGGGTGGTGCTCACTTGAGCGTATTGGTATATTTACAGGGATTCTTTCATCATTTCGATCTTTAGTTCATAGTGACCTATGTCCCAATTTTCAAAAAAGAAATTTAAATTATTACTGATTCTCATTCTTGCTATGGGAGTCTCTTCACCAGTTTTTGCACTCGATCTTCTAAAGGGAGAAGCAGCTAAAAGATTATTCAGCGAGATCTTTAAGCAGGGTGGGGATATTTACTGCACGGCCCATTATTGTAAATTGAGTAGTGAATGTACCTTTAATAAACTTGATCTAAGTACTCCAAAATTCTCATGTACCATTAATAATGAAATTCAACTTGATTTGGATGATTCACAAAGTTTGTTTCGATCTCTCTATAATTCTGCTCAAACAGCTGATGGCAATTGTACGGCCCACTATTGTAAACTCGTTTCCGTTTGCGAATATTGGAAATTTGGAGATGATCCTTATATCTGTGAAATTAAATAAAAAAAAAGGCCCTCGTAGAGGACCTTTAATATTTGATTAAAGACTATTTAAATATTTTCGCCAGTTTGCTGCGAGCTTCTTTCCTGATTCGTAGCCAGAGGCCTTATCTAGAACGTTAAGTGCTGTTTTGTATTCTTTAAGTTGAATAAGACCAACAGCTTTCTCAACAAGCACTTTTCCTAGCATTTCTTTTTTTAGACCTTTCTTAATGGCCAAATCAAAGTACTTAATTGATTCTCTAAATTTTTCTTTTTCAAGATAGAGTCTGGCCTGAAGAGCGAATAGTTTACCATCATCAGAAAGCTTGGCTGCTTTTTCTAAGACAGGTAGAGCATCATCATACTCTTTGGCCTGAATTAAGCAATTGGCAAGAAGCTCATAATTCTTCTTATCACCTTTTACTTTCTTATTCTTAATGGCAGTTCTTAGAATTTGACTTGCTTCAAACGGTAGGTCATTGGAAAGATAGAGGCTCACAATATTTTTAATTTCACCTTCTTCTTCGAGGAGGTTAAGCATCATGGCCAGCTCTAAAGAACTGAGGGCCAAGAGACCTTTATTATTACTTAGCAAGCTTCCCGCAAGTTGACTCCAATAAGACTTCTTACCGTGATTAATTTCTACAAGCTTATAAAGAAATTCAGCAGCTTCTTTATAACGCTCTTTTGTGTAAAGAAGACTAACAGCAAAGACAAGCCAATTTTCTTTTGGCTTCTTCGACATGTTGATGGCCTTCATCACTAGCTTGAGAGCTTCATCTTTTTGATTCTTATTGTAATGAATCGTGGCCATAAATACATAGGCATCTGGATTCTCTTCATCAGAAAGAGCAAACCAAGTATTCAGTGTTTTTTCAGCTTTCTTATAATCTTCAGCTACGACTTGAAGCTGAGCTAAAGCAAATAAACTTTGAAGAGTAGGTTTATAAGGTAGAGCTTCTGTATTTAAACTTTCTTGGAAAGCTTTTTTGGCTTCTTCATATTTTTCAGATTGGGCATAGGCATAGGCCATTGTTTGCCAAGCCTTGGCTAATTCAAAAGGACGATAATTATCTTTCTCAGTCATCCCTTTGAGGATTTCAATGGCACCCGCTCTGTTATTCTTTGCCATCAACTTATTAGCACGCATAAGACGTCTTTGAGCACCTTTTGAAGTTAGACCTGGCATTCTCGACTTTAATTTCTCTTTGTAAGCTGGAGTTGCTTCTAGAGCGAACGCTTGAGTGCTTAGAAAAGAAAGTAAAAGGAGGCTAATTTTAAAATATTTCATAGGAATAAACCTTTTTTCTTATCTTCTTAGTTTAAAATCAAGTTGAACCATAAGACCACGTCTTGGTTCTGGCTTTCCGTCGACTATCTTAGGCTGATACTTCCACTTAAGAAGTGCTCTCTTTGCCGATTGATTGAAAAGACGAGGTGGTTTTGCATCGATAATTGATACATTTTCAACAGCACCTGTTTCGTTAACGTCGAATTTAAGCTTAACCCAACCTTCCTTTCCAGACATGGCTGCCTTTCTTGGATATTGAGGTTCGATACGCACGAGTGGCATTACTTCGCGATCACCACCGCCTCCGCCGCCACCTACTGCACCACCAAGGTAGGGACCATTTCCAAAGGAAAGAGAGTCCGAAGCTAGGGGAGAAGTCATGGCCATTTGTGGCTGTGGAGCATCAACTTGAGAGTTAACACTCATTTTAGGCATATCAGGTGCTTTTTGAGGTTTTGGTGGTTTCTTGGGCATGGATCTTTGTCTCGTTTGAAGACTAGATTGAGATGCTACACGAACAAAGTCTATAATTTGTTCATCAGCAGAGCTTCCTAGGTCAACAGGCTGAGAGACCAATGTCGCCATGATATAGAATAGGACGAGAGTTACGGGGAAGCCAAGAACTAGCGCCGTTCCGTAAAGTTGTCCTTTTGATTTCAGGGCCATGCTATTTTCCTCTTTATGCTTTAAGTATTACTTTTTTAAGTAAGCTCCTCATTTGCAAACTTAAGATCTTTAATCTCGTGAGCAATGATTAATGGAGCTTTCCCTCTTTTAATAACAATGAAACAATTAACTACCTTGAGTAGCTGCAACAGAAATGTCTTTTACACCTGCTGCTCTAATTTGATCCATTACTTTTACTAGAATTCCTGTCTTGCTATCTTTGTCTGCTTGGACAACGATAGAACCTTCAGGACTTTCAGCGTGAAGTCTTTCGATATTGGCCCTAACCGAACGAATATCAACATTACGCTTATCAATGTAGACGTCACCATTACTTCTAATCGCTACGAAAATAGATGCTTTTGGCTTTTTCTCTGCAGTAGCAGCACTAGGTCGATTAACTTCTACACCGGCTTCTTTAACGAAACTCGTGGTCACAATAAAGAAAATAAGCATGATGAAAACAACATCGAGCATTGGGGTTAGGTCAATCCCTGCTTCTTCTTCTGCACTTGCAAGTCTTTTCTTTCTCATACATTTTGTCCTATAAAATTAAAATCAATGAAGATTTTATTTAATTCAATTTTAAGCTCTAAAACTTTTTAGAGCTCTTAAAACTCAGGAGTCATTTCATCTTCAATGAAGGCCTTTGCTTTCTTAGCTTTTCCTTCAAAGAGAGAACCAAAATAGAGTCCTGATAGGGCCGTAACCATTCCGGCCATGGTTGGAATCGTTGCCATTGAAATACCTGAAGCCATGAGCCTAGCATTACCTGTTCCCGTGAGGGCCATGACATCAAAAACAGCAATCATTCCTGTTACCGTTCCTAAGAGTCCAAGTAGAGGACATAGGGCAACAAGAGTTTTAATGTAATTGATATTTTGCTGTAGCTCAGAGTTAACCTGTGAAATTTCACATTCACGTATTTTATGGGCATACCAACTTTTACGATCTTCTCTTGCTTTCCAAGATTCAATTGTCTTCTTAACAAGTTCTGGACAACGGATCTTAAAGAATAAGACCCGCTCCAAAATAAGAAGCCAAAGAATAAAGGTCGTAAAGAAGATGAACTTCAATACGTCACCACCTTGGGCTAAGAAGTCATTAATGGTTTCTAAAAAATCGTAAATCATTTTTAACTCCAGTTCTTTTCCCTTCGTACTCATACAGAAGGGAGGGAAGAACTTATTCGTTATTAAGCTTTCTTCTCAACTCTTTTTGAAAGTAGACCTGCAGCCTGCTCTTCTAAAATGTGAAGAAGTCCTTTTGATTTAGATGAAACAACATTGTGTAAGAGCAAGAGTGGAATTGCACAAACAAGACCTAATACTGTTGTAATTAGGGCTGTCGAAATACCACCGGCCATTAGCTTAGGATCACCTGTACCAAAGAGTGTAATTGACTGGAATGTTCCGATCATACCTGTAACTGTCCCAAGAAGACCCATCAAAGGAGCAACGGCAGATAGAATCTTGATCGTTGGAATTCCTCTTTCGAGTCTTGGAGCTGTTTTAAGGATCGTCTCATCAAGTTTAAGTTCAAGAGTTTCAAGATCTTTATCCTTGTTATTCTCGAAAGCTTGAATGAGTTGCCCAACTGGGTTTGACTCATCAACAGAACCTGGATTGTTAAGTTGATCTTTGATTTTCTTTCCTTCTTTATTAAGAGTAACCATTCTCTCTGCAACAAGAACAAGTCCAAGAGCAAGAAGACAAAGAATAACGTAACCAACAACTCCACCTTGTTGAAGTCTTTCCATAAGGCTTGGAGCTTGAACGAGCATTCCTAGAATAGCACCACGAGAAGGATCGAGACCAAATGCCTCATATCCAGAATTTGCATCTTCAAGATCTTCGATCATAGAAAGATACTTTCCTTGAGGTTGACGTGGGAGTTCAAGAATCTGGTTCGTTTCAGACTGATAAGAAAGATACTTTCCATCAGCTACGAGGTTGAAAGCACCAACACGTGTAACCGTCTTTTCTGCTTTCTGACCATCAGGAGTAACCACATTGGCCTTAAATTTTACAATTTTTCCAGACTCTGTAAGTTCTCTTTGAATTTCGTAGAAAAGTTTCTCTAAGTCAGCTGCGTTTGGAAGTTTCTTTCTTTCCGCAAGGTTGGCCATAAACTGATCTCTACCAGGGTATTGAGCACTGATATTTGAGTTTTGGAATTGACCTTTGAAGTCTCCAGCGATTTGCTTAACTACACCAAACATCTCACCAAGGTTACCTTTGGCAATACGTAGGCTGTTTTCAAGTTCACCAACTTCTTTTTCGTTAGATTCAAATTTCTTCTGAAGTTGAGCTGTAATGGCTTCAAGTCTTTTAAGCTCTCTCTTTTGAGCTGCCAAAGCAGATGCTTGTTCTTTCTTCTCTTTTAAGAACTTAGACTCACGAGCTGAAAGTTGTTTCTTATTTTCGATACGCTCTTTCTTTACCTTCATAAGAAGTTCATCAAGGTTCTTAGGAGTTCCTTGAGCAAAGATTGTCGCGCTTGATAATAGGGTTAAGGTAAGGAGTAGTGATCTCATTTGGCGTCTCCTGCTGCAAAAATGGGTAATTTAACCAATTGTGGGGCAGATTGCTTTCTCGCCATTTTGATGGCCTCTTGAATACTCTTTCTGTAAGAGCCATCAAGTTCTTCCCACTTACGTGTTTGGTTATTGAAAAGACCAGACTCTTTTCCATCAAGAGTTTGGTACATAAAAGCAATACGACCAATTCTTAAATAGTCTACAGTCTTTTCTGCACCATCTGCTTTACGGATTCCTCTGTAAGCTTCGATCGTACGACCATAGTCATTTTCAATTTGGTAAGCTTCTAAGATGTGACGAAACTTTTCTGAGTTTGAAACATCGGCACGGTTAAGAGTCGCTTTAAGGTCAGAAACTCTCTTTGCTCTTTCTTCAGGAAGAAAGGGGATATCAAGATTTACGATTTGCTCGAAATTTTGAACCTTTTCAACCATCATTGGAACAACTTTCTTAGAAGTGTCAGTGATTTCTTCAATTTGTTCAGCAATACTGATTTTCTCTTGTTCTTGAGTTGCAATGATTTTTCTTAGTTGATCATTGTAAATTTTAGCATTTTCAATTTGCTGAGTTGTTTGGCGATACTGTCTTAAGAGTTCCTGAGTTTCGTCAGATAACTTATTAACTCTTTTTTGACTTTTTTGAGCATCTACCAGTGCTTTACTTTCTTCTTTCACTACTTTTTTAGCTTTATCTCCACTAGCGGCAAAGCTGGTGGAGATAAGGTTAGTAATGAGTAAGGCGTAGATAAGTGATTTCATAAATTCTATCCTTTTTCTCTCTTATTAATTCGTTCTCTTAGAAACGATATGTGTAATTGGCAAAAATACGTCTACCGATATTGTCATACAAGCTGTAGTTTAGCTGGTTGTTAATATCGAAGTGATCAAGTGGAGGAGTAAGACCAAGAAGGTTTTTGATACCAATAGATACACTAGAGTCAATACTTGCGATGTTGTATGAACCTTGAAGGTCAACTCTTGTGTATGTGTGTTGATATCTGTCATGCTCTCTCGTTGTTGGGTTAAGAGACATGTAGTTCTTAGCAGTTGTAATAAACATAGCTGTAAAGTTTAAGTCTTGAGTTGGACCGTAGTTTACCGTTAGATTATTTCTCCAGCGAGGAGCACCACCGTAATCAAATGCTGATTCAGATCCTAAACCTGGGAAAAGTTGGTTTTCAAATTCGATCATATAAGAAAATTCGTTTCTTAGAGTAAATGATCCAACTTTTTCGATAAAGCCATTGTATTGTAGACTGAAGTCAACACCAGATAGCTTTCTTTCGTCTAGGTTAAGAAGTTTAGAGTTGATTTCGCTAATACGACCATTTGCATCTCTATCAACAGTAATACCGTAGTTATCAATTAACCACTGTCTACCATTTCTAGCTTCAGCTCTAGTCACACCACGGTAGTTAAGACCAACAACGTTTTCCATTTCAATATTCCAGTAATCAATACCGATACTGAAATCTTTTGTTGCTTGAATCACTGTCCCAACAGTGTATGAAGTCGACTTTTCTTCTTTAAGACCGTCGTTACCACCACTAACAGCTCTGTATTGTTGAGGCTTACAAGCTCCAGCTACACCCTCAAGACAAGCCTTCTCATCAAGAAATGTAGGAGAACCAGCACTAGCAGAAGCATAGAGGTCAGTCATATTTGGAGCCTTGAAACCTGTACCGGCAGAAGCACGGAAAAGGATTTCAGAAATAGGCTTATACATAAGACTTACTTTAGGATTGAAAGTATCACCAAAGTCAGAGTACTTATCGTAACGTCCAGCAACTTGAACATCTAATCCTCTAATAACTGGAATCGCAAGTTCAGCAAATGCTGCAGTTACGTGTCTTGTACCAGCACCTTCAGAACCGGCACCACCACCAGCTACTCCACCTTCAAGTGAAAGAGGGTCATATTTATCAGTATAAGTTTCATAAGTATGTTGTCCACCAACAGCAGCCGATAGAGGACCAGCAGGAAGGTCAAAGAGCTCACCGTTAGTTCTTAATTCAACATAGTCTAATCTTGATTTCGTTTCTTGCCATGGCTCATACTTTGTTCCAGAAGGAAGGTTACAAGGCGCACCTGGCGTAAAGATATTACAGTCACCACTTTCGATTGCTGAAATAAGTGTTTCACCAACAGCATAACCACTTGGACTTTCACTATTTCTTTCAATTCTTTGAGTACCTACAGTTAGATCGGCTTCCCAAGTGTCTCCAATATATCTTCTCACACCTGTGTTAACACCAATAGACTTTGTAGTCATTTCGGTATCACGTGGCCCTAAAATAAGTGAACGCCATTTTACGGTGTCGTAGTTTGTAGAAGTATTAGGATCCGTAACATCACTTAGCTGAACTGCTCCAGGAGCATATCTGTACCAAGTTGTTTTATGAGTAGCATTTACAAGAGCATGAACTTCTGTAAGCCCATCGATTTCATATCTAACATTTGAAAGAAGGTTGACTTGTTCAACAGTTGGAAGCTCTGTTGAGAAAGAAGTGTAGTCGAAAAGACATTGGTCTTCTTCAGCACTATAGACACCACCAGCACAACCATCATCGGCAGGCTCAAAACCAGAACCAGAATCTACGTTTGGAGTTGGTGAATATGTTGATTCCCCGTCATCACTCCATTCTCTGTCGCGACTCCAGATCTTTTGGTTTTTACGATATTGAAGGGTAGAGATAACATTGAGTTTATCTGTACCAAAACCATAGAGACCACTTACAGTAGAGCGTTCCCCACCATTTTCTTCTGGCATTTCATGGCGAATACTAACTTCTCCACCAACATAATCTTTTTTAGTAATAATATTAACAACACCACCAAGGGCATCAGATCCATAAAGAGCAGATGAAGAATCTTTTAAGATATCAATTCTTTCAACAGCTGCCATTGGAATCAAGTTAAGGTCAACTGAACCTGAGATACCGTCTTTAGCAAGTCTTCTACCGTTTAAGAGAACTAGAGTTCTAGATTCACCAAGACCTCTTAGAGAAACACCTGATGTACCACCAATTGATGATCCTGATCTCTCTCTACGAGAACCAAATGAGTTGGCCGACATTTCACGAAGAACGTCAGATACAGAGTTGTAACCTGTTTGATCAAGGTACTCTCTATCGATAGTTTGGATCGGTTGAGCTCCTTCAAGATCAACTCTCTTAATATAAGATCCGGTGATCTCAATTTTTTCTACTCTCTCGTCTCCAGCTTGGGCCATGATCATACTTGGCGCTGCCGCTAGAAGAATAAGTGATGATGTAAATTTCATACTCTCCCCAGGTTAGTGTGTGTTGGAGCCATTCTGCTCAAATCTTAATAGTTCAGTGGCTTTCAGGACTTTTATTAATTAATAAAAGGGGTCCCCTCAGTTGCCGTTTTTTAAAACCACTAAAATATCAAGTCATTAGAATGCCTGATTATATTAGTTTATAATTTGGGCCATAATTTTAGTCTGGTAAGTTTCAATTTGTAAAATTATCTGAGGAAATTATTTGGAATCATAAGACTTTGTTAGATTTTGATGCTTGACCTTTTAGAGAAGCCCATTAAATGGGCTTTCCGGTGCCAATCTGGCTCCATAAATTTTAGAAAAAGATCTAAATTTAAGAGTGATGCTTTGCGCTTTTGCGTAGTGACATTAAAGATTATAATCAATAACACACTGCTTGATGAACATTTTTTTATTCGTTTCTGGCAAAATAAAGATAATTTTCCGTAAATAAAGTGAAGGATATGGCCAAACATAGTTTCAAAGAACTTCTTGAATCTCTTAAGAGAAAGAGAATGTGGATTAATTTTTTCTTAGGATTTTCGGCCGGACTTCCTATTATGCTCGTTCTTTCCTTAGTTAAAATTTGGTCCAGAAGAGAGGGGATAGACTTGGGAACCGTAGGGCTCTTAGGTTTAGTAGGGATTCCCTATTCTTTGAATTTCTTAATGGGCCCTTTTGTAGATAGCTTTGAAAATAAGAAAATAGGGAGGAGAAGAACCTGGTTATTTGTCTCTCAGGCCGGTCTCATTGCCACGATGTTTGCTCTTAGTTTTTGCTCACCTACAAAATCTATCGAGATGGTAGGGTTTGTAACTCTGATGATTGCCTGCTTTGGGGCAACTCAAGATGTAGCGATTGATGCTTATAAAAGGGAAATTTTACCAGAAGAAGAAATTGGAATGGGGTCTTCTTTGTATGTCTATGGTTATCGCTTGGCCATGTTGGTAACAAGTGGTGGTGGGCTGTGGCTAGCAGACCCTGAGACCTTAGGATTTAGCTTTCAAGAAGTTTTCCGTTTTCTTTCTCTTGTTATGATTGCTGGGCCTTTAACGACTTTCTTTGCTAGTGAGCCAGTCGTTCATGAGAGAGCTCCTGCAGATTTAAAAAGTGCAGTGGTAAATCCCTTAAAAGATTTTTTAACCGTTCACGGATTAAAGAGTGCTCTATCTATTTTAGGATTAATTTTCTTCTATAAGTTTGGAGACTCTCTAGTGGGGGGAATGTTGGGAACATTCTATGTCGATATGGGCTACTCCAATAAAGTCATTGCAGAAGTTACGAAGGGGATAGGCTTTTTTTCCTCAATGGCAGGACTTGCTGTGGGGAGTATTGTTATCTATCGCTTTGGTGTTAAGAAGAGTCTCTTCACTTTTGGCATTCTTCAGTGCATCTCCACCTTATGCTTTATTTTTCTTACTTGGGAAAAATTCAAAGGAGGTTGGTGGTCGTTGGCTTGGGTTATTGGACTCGAAGACTTTAGCTCGGGAATGGGAACTACTGCTTTGATTACATTTATGTCTTCTATGACCAACAAAAAATATACGGCAACTCAATATGCTCTCTTTGCGAGTCTTGCAGCTCTGGGGAAAACACTCTTTGGAGGCAGTGCCGGTTTTTTAGTGCAGTCTCTTGGTTATGCAAATTTTTTCTTGATGGGTTGTCTCTTGGCCATACCGGGTTTAATTCTCATCTTCACTATAAAGAGACCAAAAACTTCTCCCATTATATGAAAGACAAACTCATGTTATAGTTACCTCATGGCCCAAAAAATGTGGAGTTTATTTAACTCCAATCAGATTCTTAATTATTTAAATCAGGTTCTTGAAAATCAAGCTCCCATTACCATTTGGCAGAGCTCGACTCAGCAGCTTTTCCAATTAAAAGGCAATCTCACCGTTGTAGATGAAAAGAAGTGTACGGTATCTATTGCAGAGAATGATTTTGAACTTCATGATTCTGAAGGGATTTATTTTCATTGTGAGGGTGTCGATATCATCTTTAAGAGAGAGAAATTCTCATACTCTTCCTTGGATAATTCTCTAACTTTTAAAACCCCAAGTGAATTAATGCTTAAAGAGAAGAGGCGGATTGATCGTTTTCGCTTTAAGTATCAAGACTTCAAAGATGTAACCTTTCTCTATGGTACAAAGTCAGATGAGGAAGGTGAGAAAAAGCCCTCGGTAACTTTTACCTTAATTGATCTCAGCATTGCTGGTCTAGGTTGTATTGGTGAAAGGAAGCAGGTAGGTCCTTTACAAGAAGGAGATGAGGTTGAAATCATTCAGATTTCTGATCAAGAATTAGAAGTTAAACCTTTGCAGGCAAGAATAAGGTCTTTCCAAGATTATGATCCCAAAGAAGGGGTTCATATATCGAGTAACGAGTCGAAGCATATTCGCTTAGGACTTGAATTTGATCAGGCCATTGATAAGGTTCAATTTGAGTCTGTTCAATCTATAATTACTCGTACTCAAACGAAGACAAAGGGACTTGATATCGACGGCTTCAATGGGCTAGGGGAAACGGAGATGAAGCGAATTATTCGAAAGGCTTCAGAAGAGAATCCCGTTTTAGCGGCTGAGCTCGTTGAACAATCGGAAGATATAGATCGCCTAAGATATATGACTTCAGAAATGAAGACCATCTTCTGGACGGAAGTCAATAAAGACCTTTTGGCCCAAGCACTACGGGTTGCCTCTAAAGAATTAATTTACTCTCTCTTGTCCGATGTGACTGATAATATTAGAGAAGAATTCCTCGAAGAGTTAGACCGCCCAAAATCCTTGTCGGCCATTTCAAAGGCCCAGAGAAAAATTTGTGATTTTATCCATCAAAGAGAGAAGGAAGGGCGATTTGTTCTATCGGCTAAGGGATATATCAAGTATGTATGACTTATCTTTCTTATTCTTTTATTAATTTTTTCTTAAATTCAATAGTTTATATTCATAGGCTAAAGATTCTCAACTTTGTCGGTTATCTTCTTGGTGTTAAAATAGCTATTAATGAGTGAACAAATGTGGAGCCTTGACGAAGAAGGCCGGATTTTCGAATTATTAAAGTCTGTGGTGGAAAACCGCAATTACGTCAATGTATGGCAAAGATCGACAAAGAATACGACTCAAGCCCGTGGCGTCATTAAAGATCTCGATCGCAGTAAATGTACCATTGCCTTTTCAAAGAAAATTGGTAGGGACTTCTTTGTAAATGGGGAGACCTTGTATATTCATTGTGAAGGGATTGATATTATCTTCAAAAAAGAAAACTTTTCTGCAGATGACGGTACTGTTGTTTTTAAAACACCTACTAAGTTATTGGTGAAGGAGAAGCGAAGAATTGAAAGGCTTCGTTTCAAATATCAGGACTTCAAAGAAGTAGAGTTTTCTTTTTCCAAAGAGGGAACTCTTCATAAAACGAAGCAAATGCTCATTGATATAAGTATTTTAGGTATTGGCTTTATCGCTCCAAAGAGTCTCGCTGCTAATCTAGAGGTAGGGGATGTCATTACCATTCATATGATGTCTGATCAAAAGCTTGAAGCTGAGTCGTTTAAGGCAAAGATCGTGAATCGTATAGAGAATGAAGAGCGAGACAAGTATTCCGATGATTATATCAAATATGGTGTAGAGTTTGAAGAGCCTTTAGAGATTGTGATCTATCAATCGAAGGATCTCGTTGCGCCAAAAACCCAACGAAAAAACTCTCTTGTTCCCAGTTCCTAATTCTTAATAAAAAGGCATTCTTTTCCTATTCAAACTCTGACATGAGTTGCCCCTTACAATAGTAAGATAGTAAAAAAAATTTAGGGGGCAGGGATGCTTAGATCATTGAAGGTAGGAAGCCTTTTCGTTGCTGTGTTTTCAACAGTTATTTCTCCAATCTTTTCATCTTCGTTACAAGCGAAGAAATTTGAAATACCACCATTGAGTGAATCCTTTCACCAATGGGGAACTCCAAGTCGGTCGCTATTAAATCCTGATAAGGTGAAGGTTGTTGTCTGGAATATTTTAAAGGCAAAAGAAGATGGGTTTGTGAAAGAGTTCAAAAGCTTTGGATCGGATACAGATATTTTCATGCTTCAAGAAGTAGATAACTCTGAAGAATTCTTTCAGGCCTATAAGGCTTATCCCAATCATCAAATTCATTTTGGTACTTCTTTTGATTATAGAAGAGGTTTGTGGGGAGATCGCTATCTTTCCGGAACAGCGATAAGTTCAAGAGTGGATGCTCTTGATAGTGGCATGTTGAGAACTAAAGATTTAGAGCCTTTTGTAAAAACTCCAAAAGTTGTAACATGGGCCCTTTTTCCTGTTGAAGGCAAGAAAGATCTTCTGAGTGTTAATATTCATGGTTTAAATATGACGTCTAATAAAGACTTTATTAAACAACTTAAAGACTGTGAAAAAGTCATTCTCGCTCATGATGGACCAGTCATCTTTGCAGGAGATTTCAATACTTCAGATATGGAAAAACTGAATGCTATGTGGACTGTCGTGTGGAGGACTAAACTCAAAGCTGTTACCTTTGAAAATGACCAAAGAAAGAGATCACGCTTTAGTAAGATTTTTATCGATCATACTCTAGTTAGAGGTGTTGAAGTCATTGACTCAGAAGTTTATTCTTCACTAGAGTCATCTGATCACAAGGCAATGGGAGTGACTTTTAAAGTTCTCTAATTAACAGTGGAAATTCTGGCCAAGGATCTTTTTTGAACTTCAGATATTCATTCCAAACAGATGTTGGAAAAAAAAGAAAACATAATGAAGACTTTCTGGAGTATGAAGATGCACTAGGTCTTTATATTGTCTGTGATGGAATGGGTGGACATCATGCTGGTGATATCGCAAGTAAAATGGCGGCTAAAGGTCTAAAGCAATTACTTAGTAAAGATTTACAACTGGCAAAACTCGTTGAGAGTAAGATTGGTCCCTCTGAGAGAAAAGAAGTGGTTGAGATTCTTACGAAGGCCATTATTAAAGTTAATCAAAAGATCTATCAGTACTCTCTAGAACAAGGCAGTGAGACCGGGAAGAATGCGGGGATGGGAACAACCCTGGTTATGGCGCTTAAAGCTCCTAATGGGGTTTTTATCGCTCATGTAGGAGATTCTCGAGCGTACTTGATTAGAGCTAAGAAAGTACAGCAATTAACAGAGGATCATTCCTTTGTTAATGATCTTTTAAGGTCTGGTCAGATTTCAGCACAAGAAGCCGTTAATCATCCCCATAAGAATGTAATTACAAGGGCAATGGGGATTAGTGAAGGGGTTTGCCCCGATGTTCTCTTCTATGAAGTAATGGAAAAGGATATGATTATTCTCTGCTCTGATGGCCTTCATGGTTATTTCTCTAAGAATGATTTTCTTCGTTTTCGACAAAATTCAAGTATTGAAAATATAAGTAGAGAAATGACTGATTTCGCTCTAAAAGCAGGTGGCTCTGATAATATAACTGTAATGAGCTTGGAGTGGGGAAGTCTTGAAGCTCCTCCTGATCATCCTAGTGATATTACGGTTCAAAATAAAATCGAAACTTTAAAGAAAATCAATCTCTTTAAGGCCTTGACTTACAAAGAGATAACTCAACTCTTAGAAGTGATTCACATTTCTCATGTTCAAAAAAATGAAACTCTTATTGAACAAGGGGCCATTGGCGAGGATATGTTTGTCATTCTAAAAGGGGAAGTGCAAGTCATCATTGATGGACAAGAAGTGGCATGTTTAAAACCTGGAAACTACTTTGGTGAAATGTCTTTAATTGATAAAAGTCCACGCTCAGCAACCATTGTAAGTAAGGGACCTTGTAAATTGATGAGGCTTGAAAGAGAAGAGCTCTTTCCTTTGTTAAAGAGAGAACCCCGGATTGGATTAAAAGTCTTTTGGGCCTTTTTACAAACCATGAATCAAAGACTACGGGATAATAATAAGCTCCTGCAAAATATAGGGCCCCAATCCTTATCAAAGAATTGGGACCTCGATCATATGGATTAAGAAAGATTTAGCTGAAAAACTTTTCTAAATCGTCAGATCCGCCAATATTCTTTCCATCAATATAGACTAGAGGATAGGTTCCAGCTCCTCCTAGACTTCTTAGAGTTGAAGTTCTCATGCCTTTAATTTCAGTATATTTCATACCTCTCTCTGTTAATAACTCCTTGGCCCTAAAGCAATAAGGACAGCCTGGCTTAGTAAAGATGGTCACTTCTTTTGGGCGTTCCGATTTTGGGTTGATGTAATTGAGCATGGTATCTGCATCAGAAACTTCAAAGGGGTCTCCCTCAACTTCTGGTTCGATAAACATTTTTTCAATAACTCCATCTTTAACGAGCATACTATATCTCCAAGTTCTAGGACCAAATCCAAGATCTTGCTTATCTACGAGCATTCCCATTCCTTTTGAGAACTCCCCATTACCATCTGGAAGAAAGGTTATGCTCTCGGCCTCTTGTCCTTCCTTCCAAGCATTCATGACAAAAGTATCATTAACTGAGAGGCAGTATATTTCATCTACTCCATTCTTTTTGAACTCATTTGCCAAGTCATTATAGCGAGGGAGGTGTGTTGAGCTACAGGTAGGGGTAAAGGCCCCAGGAAGAGCAAAAACAACGACGGTTTTGCCTTTAAAAAGCTCATCCGTACTCCAGCTTTTCCATTGTCCATCATCTCTTACTTGAAACTTCACTTGAGGTACATTTTGTCCTTCACTATTTTTTAATTTCGTCATCCTATTCTCCTTTTTTGTTATCATTTCCAATGATTAAAATTAATTGAATTTTTCTCTTTGCTTTTTCTTATATTCTCTAAAATGTAAGCGAGTTTTACGGTTAATATCATCCATAGAATCAACTGCCGTATCCCAAGCTGTGTAAATCTGTTTCTTAGTATTGGCCCTTAAATCACCTGCGATATAGAAGTTCTTTACTGAACTTTCACCTTTATCATTAGTTAATACAAAGCCTCTTTCGTCTACATTTGCCCCTAGGTCGGTGGCCAATTTGTTGTAAACCAACATCCCAAGGGAAACAAAAGCGAAGTCGGCTGGAATTAAGGAGCCATCACAAAAATAGAATCCTTCTAAAATACCTTTCTTGGTATCTCCTTTGATGCCATCGATCCCGCGGGTTTCAATGTCAATATGATAAAGATCAAGCAGTTCTTTGAGCTCTTCAGAAAATTGAGTTTCTTTTCCATCTGTTAAGAGAGTTATATTAAAAGGACGGTAACGTTCATAAAGAAGTACGGCCACCCATGCTGCACTATCACCGTGACCAATAATAGCGACCTCTTTTTCAAAGGTGTGGTGACCATCACAACGAATACAGTAATCAACGGCCTGGACATTGGAGTAGGGGAAGATCGTTTTTATACTTCCTTCTATTTCTGGTTGAACGTCCATAACTCCTGTTGCCATCACTATATGATCGCAAAGATATTCATTTCCTTGATCATCTAATAAATCAAAACGCCCATCTTTTCTTTGTTCTATCTTTTCAATAGATAAATTCTTTTTAAATTCAAGATTATCAGCAAAGGGACTTTGTTTGATAAAATCTAAGGTCTCTTTATTGGGATCATTAATGCCTTTTTTATAATGAAAAAAACCAGGCATATTTTCCACTTTCGTTACCCACTGGGCCCTCGATTTTTTCTTGTCTTTGGCCTTACCTCCAAATAAGAGAACCTTATCATTGTTCAATACTCCTCTGAGCGCGGCCATCATACCTGCAGCACCAGCTCCAATCACGGCAGTAATAGGTGGTGCATAGGTCTTATCAATCGATTGCTGCATAGGTTTCTCCTTTCACTTAAGCATCAGTTGCTTACAGGATAATTATCGCAAATCTTTTGATAGAATTTAATTATTATTTTTCTATGGGTCGATAGTTGGTGGCTATATTTGAGGTCTGTGGATTGAGATTACAATTACTTATAGTATTGTTTAATGGGCTGAACTTAATAAATTTTCCCACATTCCTTCGGGCAAGGTACCTAATTCATTAATTTCTTGGGACTGAATTTTGTGAATCATTTGAGTTTGGTCCTCCCAATAACTTACTTTCTTATAATCAGAATTAAAGGGACCTTCGATACTCGTTACCATAATGATAAGGCTTGCCAATGCTGAGGCAAGACCTACGGGGGCGATAACAGTCAGAACTTTTTCTCTTAAGATTTGAAAGAAGGGCCTTGATTTTTTCGCTGGAATATCATGGACATTATTATCTTTTATTTTATTAAATTTCTTATAAAAGTTTTGATCAAAGTTCTTTGATAAAGTGGGTCTATCCATTTTTTCTTTGAGCTGTTTTGAAAATTGATCTTTCATGTTGCCACCTTTATAGGGGATTTATTCTTTATTACCCCTTCAATATTCTTGCGGGCCCTTAGTAAGAGCGCCTTTACTGCATTGACCTTAAGATTCAATATTTCAGCGATTTCTTCGTAAGTAAGATCACTCGCTATTCGCAATAGAATCGCCTCTTTCTGTCTTGGTTTGAGCTGACCTATCGCCTGGTAAAGGATTTCTTTTTCTGCTTTCTTAATGAGAAGGGACTCGATCTCAAATTCTTCTGAGTTCACCGGTATCTGATCTATGCTTTGGTCAATTTTGTTTTGGGGGGTGTAGTCGATAGGATTCTTCTTTCTCAATTCATCAATGGTGAGGTTTCGAGCAATGGTCCAAAACCAAGTTGTAAATTGAACTGAAAAATTAAAGCTCTCTCTATTCTTATATAACCTGAGGAAGGCTTCATGGGTCAGTTCTTCGCTTAGATTTTCTTTTCCAGCAGTCATATTGAGGATGAAGAAATAGATGCGCTCTTTATAGGTTTCATAGATTTCAATGAATGCCTTTTCATCTCCGGCTTGGAAACGTTGAATCGTTTGAAAACTTAGTTTCGTAGATTCCTGGTCATTTGGGTTCTGAATAGGGGCTCGAGATTCTTTTATTCTCATTACTTTATTGTACGTTCAAATAAGAAAATTGTTACGATTAAACTGACCCCTTTAAATGGTGTTATCTTTCCTATATATGAGTAAATCAAGAGATTTCGAATAGTTAAAGAGTCTTTTTGGGAGAAAAGAAATTCAATAAACCTCTTGTGAAAAGTGGAAAAGAAAATATTTTAAGTTTATGTAATGACTAATCTTTCCTACTGATCCAGTTAAGAGGACCTCCATTTAAAGGGGTCAGTTTACTAGGATTTCGAGTAATCGACGGGAGACTTTCTTCTAGGATAGAGGTGGGTACAGATAGGGCACTTGATACCCTTACAGAATCTAGCCTGACAGTATTCACGGCCATAATAAATGATCTGCAGATGAAGTTTATTCCACTTATCTTCTGGAAAAAGCTTCTTACAGTCCTTTTCGGTTTGAACCACATTCTTGCCATTAGTAAGACCCCAAAGTTGGGCCAAACGATGAATATGGGTATCAACGGGAAAGGCCGGAACACCAAAGGCCTGGGAGACCACAACGGAAGCGGTTTTATGTCCAACTCCTGGTAGACGTTCAAGGGCCTCCATATCGTTGGGAACTTTTCCGCCATGCTCTTTAATGAGCATATCTGAGAGTATCCAAATCGCCTTGGCCTTGCGAGGAGCTAGACCACAGGGGCGAATAATATCTTCGATCTCAGAGACATCGAGTTTTAGCATTTTGGCAGGAGTATTGGCCCTTTTAAAAAGATGAGGTGTGACCTGATTGACTCTTACGTCAGTACATTGAGCCGAAAGGAGAACGGCAATGAGAAGGGTGTAGGGATCCGTATGATCAAGAGGAACGGGGAGAACAGGGTAGAGTTCTTCTAGTTTTTCTACAATATAATCGGCGCGCTCTTGTTTTCTCATGCGAATTTTCTTTCCTCGTATCTATTATTTCTTAACTTCCCAAGTCGTTCCTTCGGGAGAGTCACTGATTTCAATTCCTAGATCAAGTAGTTTGTCTCTTGCTTCATCGGACTTGGCCCAGTCTTTCTCTTCTCTGGCCTTATTTCTTTGTTCAATTAAAGATTCAATTTGAGAGGGATCAATTCCTTTTTCTTTAATAAGGATTTGATCAAGTTCTCCTAGAAAAGTTTGGGGTTCTTCAAGAAAGAGGGCAGATACATTGGCCCATTTAGCAATCCAGTCCTGGAAGGCTGTGGCACTTGCTAGGGCGTTAGGATCTTTCTTTTTCTTAGAGATATTTTGGGCATTAAAAACTCGAACCACTTCAAAGATATTGGCCATCATTTCTCCAGTATTGAAGTCATCATTGAGGGCCTTCTTTATTTTTCCATCTGCTGAGTTCATTGCTTGGTCTAGGGCCTTATAAGGTTTTCCAGACTCGAGTTGTGACTGCTCAACGAATTGTTTGGCTTCACGTAGAGCTTTGTAAACACGGGCAAGGGCCGAAACTGTTTGATCAATCTTTTCTTCATTCACATTGAGCATGGAACGGTAGTGAGAGGAGAGCATAACGTACTTCAGAATTTCGGGATGATACTTATCCATAAAGCTACGGGCCGTAATGAAATTACCAAGAGACTTACTCATTTTCTGATCTTTAAGATTGATAAAGTTATTGTGCATCCAAAAGTTACAATATTTTTTACCGCTACATCCTTCTCCTTGCGCAATTTCATTTTCATGGTGAGGGAAGATGAGATCAATTCCACCACCGTGAATATCAATGGACTCACCAAGAATGGCCTTGATCATGGCAGAACATTCAATATGCCAGCCTGGACGGCCAGCTCCCCAAGGAGACTCCCAAGAAGGTTCACCTTCTTTGGCAGGCTTCCAAAGAACAAAGTCACCTGGGTTTCGCTTTCTTTCGTCAACATCAACTCTTTGACCTGCTTCAAGTTCATCGAGTTTCTTACCTGAGAGTTGGCCATAAGATGGAAAGTTATCGATGGAGAAGAATACTTCGCCGTCTACCACATAGGCCTTTTCTTTATCGACAAGTCCTTTCACTAAGTCGATGATATCGTCCATATGCTCGGTTACTCTAGGATTCTTAGATTGGGGACGAAGCTTAAGGCGAGCATAGTCTTCTTCGAAGGCCTTAATGAATTCAGCCGTTAATTCACCTGGCTCAATTCCTCTTTCATTTGCTCTTTCAATAATTTTGTCATCGACATCAGTATAGTTATAAACATAAGTAACTTTATGTCCCGACTCTTCTAACCAATTTCTTACGAGATTGAAGAAAATAGCTCCTCTAAAATTACCAATATGAAGATAGTCATAAACCGTGGGTCCACAGACATACATTTTCACGTGACCCTGCTCAATAGATTCGAATTTCTCTTTAGTTTTGGACAGAGTGTTATATAGAGTTAATGCCATTAGTTAATCCTTTCTTATTCTTGTAGATAGAGGCTTTAGGTATTTATTCTCACAAAAATAACTAAATCTCACCGCTGTATCGGCATTATAACGGAGAATTCGAGCTTTGATAATCTTTAATCGGGTTTGAAATCCGCTATTAAGAGGTTATATTGTTAGAAACCACATGGATGTAGGTGAGGAGTTGAAGTCGTGTCCCAAGAATGGATTATTTATCTTGTTTTGGCCCTAATATTTTTAGTGATTGTACTCGTAGGGGTTTTGCTTTTTCTAGGGTACAAAATTCTCAAGTCACAAGGCGCAGTTTTTCAATCTGATCATCGTGATCGACTCAAAGATCTATCGCCTAAGAGCGAATTAGCACAGACGAAATCCGTATCTCAAGCAGCACCCCTAAATATTTCTAATGATATTTCCAAAGATTCAAACAAAATAGAAATTCTTCCCGAAGCTCCTAAGCACTACTGCTTTCATCATCCTAGTGATCATGCTGCTGGGGTCTGCGCCATCTGCCAAAATGCTTTTTGTGACGAATGTATTAAAGAACATGATGGTCTTTCCTTTTGTGAAGATCATTTTCGATTATATCTCTCCCATGATTGGGATGAGCTAGATACTATAAAAACGAATCCCGATATTCCTGAGTCGGCCTTACCTTTATACGACTTTAAGAAATCCATTTGGGAACTTAAGAAAACCCCTTCCATTTTATCTACCCATTATAGGATTAATATAGAGGGAGACTTCATCGAGAGTTATGTGAAGTTAGTGGTAAGAAAAGAAGAATTAGACTTATTAAAAAATCAATATCAGAAACTCAAACAATAAGGTCAAAATATGATTGCAGATCTTCTCTTAAAAAATGGTGAAATCTATAAAGATGGTAGCCTGCAAAAAAAAGATATACTAGTAGAAAAAGGGGTCATCACTCGAATTGAAGATTCGATTGATCTCAGTGAAAAAGAGGTCTCTAAAATTCTCGATCTCTCTGGACAACAAGTTCTTCCAGGTCTCATTGATTCACAGGTTCACTTTCGTGATCCAGGATTGACTCATAAGGAAGATTTGGAAACGGGTTCCATGGCAGCTGCTCTTGGGGGAGTATGCACTTTTTTCGAGATGCCAAATACTACGCCCCCAACTACGGATGAAGCATCTATTAAAGAGAAAGTCGATAAGGCGAAAAAAGTCTCCTATGTTAATTTTGGTTTCTTTATGGGAGCGACTCAACATAATTTGGAAGAACTTAAGAAGGCATCTGATTTAGAGGGCTGCTGTGGAATTAAAATTTTTCTGGGTAGCTCTACAGGCTCACTGCTTCTGTATGAAAGAGAAGCTTTGATCAATGTTTTTAAGAATACGAAAGGAATGATTTCTTGTCACAGTGAAAACGAAGATATGTTACGTGAAAATATTGCGATTAGAGATAAGGCAACCACGGCCCATGATCATCCTGTGTGGAGAAATGTAGATACGGCCCTTTCTTCAACAAAGCGTTTAATTGGACTGGCCAGAGAGGCGGGAAGAAAAGTACATGTCCTTCATATTACGACTCGCTATGAAATCGACTTTCTTAGAGAGAATAAAGATATTTGTACCGTTGAAGTTCTCCCTCAACATCTGACTTTAAATGCTCCTGATTGCTATGACCAATTGGGAACCTATGCTCAGATGAATCCACCTATAAGAACAAAGGATCATCAAGAAGGGCTATGGGCGGGAATTCTCGATGGCACTGTTGATGTTATGGGAAGTGATCACGCTCCTCATACAAGAGAAGAAAAAGATCAGGGCTATCCAAAGAGTCCTTCCGGTATGCCCGGAGTCCAAACGATCATTCCTCTTATGCTCAACCATGTTCATGAAGGAAGGTTAAAACTCTCGCGCCTAATGGAGCTTATGGCAGAGAGGCCGGCTGAACTTTGGAATCTGAATAAGGGGAAGATTGAAATTGGAAAGGATGCTGATTTTACCGTTGTAGACTTAAAGGGAAAATTTACCATTAAAAATGAAGATCAAGCTTCGAAGTCTGGATGGACTCCCTTTCATGGTAAAGAGATTACAGGTAGGCCAACTCATACAATTGTGGGTGGGGTAGTTGTGATGAAAGATGGAGCAATAGTGGCCCGTGCCGGGAAACCAGCTCTATAGAATTGAATCATTAGAAACACAAAAAAAGACCCTCTTCCATGACTTACGGTTCGAAGTGATGAGAAGAGGGTTATCTTATTTCTTTAATGTCATCCTGATTGGATCAGGTTCTTTAAGCAAAAAATTTTAGGGTGAATTCCCCGGAGGTCCAACCTCTCCGATAGAGAGTAGCTTAAAGAGTTCCCGGTTTGAAATCATGTATCCTCCAAATGAGTGAGTTTACTTCAAAAACAGGGTAGTGTTAAAAACGCCTCCTTCTAATTTAAGTTTTTAACCCTGATAAGGGCATTATAAGCGATGATCTTTTTTTATCCTACTTTTTTGCTAAGGTATGGTAATCACTCTTTGTCAGTTTCAGGATGAATTTCTAGGGTGCATACGAATAGAGGCAATATTGGACTTTACCTACATAAGTTTGTGTTTTTTCGAAGAAATTATACAATGAATTGAATCTTTAAAAGGTTAAATACATATGAATAGATTTTTGGGATATGCACTTTTGGCCAGCATCCTTTGCTTAAGTAGTTGCCAATCAGACCGAAAGAACCCGACAAATAAAGAAGGTGCAGAAAACTCTGTAGCCGCTGAAGACAGTAAAGATACCCTTTATAAAAAGGGAGTCTGTTTCGATAAAGTGATAAGCCCCTATGTATATCAGATTGCTTCCGTTGAAGGGGAGAAGATCTTTTATTTTGCTCTCGATAAGCCCAGTAAGGAAGTTCTAAGTGCAACGGTAGAGAAGCTTTTTCAAAGCGAAGATCCTTTTAAGATTGTAGCCTGTCCTTAGCTTATTAAGGTTGAAGTTTCCGACTTTTCTTTCATACTTTTTTACTTTTCACTAAATTAATTTTTATCTTATTCATTATCCCGCATTTTTCTTTCATAGATGGGACAACCCATACAGCCACTAAAGCAGCAACTGGTGAGGGCTTCATCCTCTGCTATTGTGTCGTCTCTCTTCTCTATAAGTCTGTAGGTTGTGCACTGATTGAAGAATACATTCGTGACTTTATAGGCATTCTTATTTTTATCTAAGGGATGAGCGAGGGTTCCTAGGGCAAGGGAGAGCTTTGCCTGATGAGCTTCATCGTGATCGTCAAAAAGAATGTAGTGCTCGTCCTCAGGCACAGACTTATATAGTGGGGTCAAAAGATAGAGTTTGACATGATTTTCTTTTTCGTGAATGACCAATGTGTATTCTTTCATAGCAGGAATATATCAATAATTAGGACATAACGACAATTCTTAGGGAGAGCTAGGTCTTCTTTCACTTTGATGACCAGCATCTATATTGAGGAAGTGCTCTGTATTACAATTTGTTCCACCTGTTACACACTCGGCAAAGAAATCACCTAAATCTTCTTCTGGCTCTATATTAGAGAGAACGGTGATACGACCTCTTTCTGAAACGATTTTTTGAGGATAAATACCAATTGGTGCCCTAAGGGGTTGAGAAACTTCAGATTCTACAAAAGTCATAAGTGCATCATCTACAATTTCATTCTTCACAACATCGGTAATGGGAGAAGTTACAATACCAACCAATTTACCAATCATACTTGCTAGGTTTGGATTTACATTTTCCATATCCGTAACAATTTTAGAGTCTTTTAAATGCGGTTCCATACAAACACTATTTCCACAAATTTCAGGTTCAAGCTCTACAGTGACATCCACTAAATTTTGACCGATAGATCCGGTGACCACATTATCGGCCTGATCTGAAATAAATTTACAGGCACCTCCTGCAAGGCTTCCCAAGGCGTTCACAAAGAAACCAAGAACTGGAATTTTAGAGCGTCTTTCACCGATGCCACATTTTTCTTGAGCATTTAATATACGAGTTTCACATTGAAGATCTCTTAATTTTATTTCATGTTTTTGACTTGATGAGTTCCAAGTGACTCTAGGAGGATCCTCAAAGCGACAGCGATTATTATAGTTCCCTGTTACACTTGAGCAGGTTTGAACTTCACCATTGTGGAGACAAAAATCAAATTGACCATCTTTTGCGAGCTTTTCTAAGAGAGCGTTAACGGCATCAATATTGAGAGTTCCCGAGAGGTCATAGGATTGTAGCTCTTCATTATTAACTTTAGTCGATTCACCAATGGAACCCACCCCTTGAGCACAAAGCTCCTCAGTTGCGACTGTGACTTCTGGACCACCGGATAATTCATTAAACCAGCGAGTGGAAAGTTCAAGTTCAAGATTTCTGTTTCGGTAGCTAATATTCTCTGCCACAATAGCGGACTTTGCCCTTGTCTCCTGAATAAGTTGTAAGGTCTTATCTTTGAGATCTTTCGGGATATGACCACCCGTTTGGTAGTACATATTATCTCTTAGTTGCTCAAGATAGGGGATTAACGTTTCAGAAAGATAATTTTGAGCATTTCTATCTGAGCTATTGGAACTTACACTATCAACATAGTGACTAATATTGCGGAGAATTTTATCCGTTTGCTCAATGATATGATCTTTATTGGGCATATCTCGAATATTTCGAACTTGGTTGGAAATAATACTATAATTACTCATATTCATAGATTGTTGTATTCGTTTTAAGCTCTCTCTATCTACTAGGTCTTGGGCATTGATAAATGGCCGACTTAATTCTGTACGAGTAATGGAGCCAAAATTAGAGGCGTTTTGAAGTTTAGAAATGGCTTCATTGGCCTTCTTCTTGGCCAAAGGAATCAAATGTTTTTCTGCTGTTTTGGCCAAGGCACCCATGACTGGTGCTGAGGCAGAAACACTATTATTAAAAGATTCTTGAAAATAGGGAAGAAAGCGAGATCGAATGAGCTCCTCTGTCTGATGAGCTTTCGCTTGAAGAAAACCGTCTTTTAAAGTTTGAGCAGACTGAACGACATCGTCTTTAAAACCTACAACTGCATCGGCAGCTTTTCTCCATAAACCATAAAGTCCACCGGCAGGCTCCTCGGCAGGAGCGGCCTTCATTTCTGCTTCTGATTCTTCTTTCCAAATATTCCACACCTGATCTAGATAATCTGCATTTGGATTTTCTTTGGTCGTATTTTCCTCTAAGTTAAGATCCACTTTTAAATTGCCTAAGTAATTCACCAGACCTTCTTCGGGACGATCCGACTTAGGGCGAGGAGGAAGACTACCTTTAATCTCCTTAAGCTTATTTTTCATAAGGTCCATGTCCATCATTTTCTTCATATTCTCAGGCGTAATATCTCCCACTAGAGTGAAGACATCTTGCCAACTGGACATAGAGAGCCAATCAAATTTTAGGGGAAGATCAAGATTGTCTTCCATAAAATAGAGAGACATATAAGTGAATAGAATTTCATCTTCATCAGCATTTTCTAAATCCATGTCGAGCATGGCCATTTTTGTTTCAAGCCCGATATCAGTAGGAACATCATTTTCTATGTGAACTAAGTCCTTTACTTGTCCGTCTAATCCAATCTCGCCATTAAAGCAGACCTTTGGTTTGGAAGGGGAATCTGGATTGACGAAGGCCCTAGCCCCTTTATGGGAAGTGGAGTGCCCTTTGATATCCAATTGGGCATCAACACTCATATCCATTTCTTCCACAGGAACGCATACATGAATATTGTCTCCCTCAACATCAACCTCACTATTGCCAAACTCAATGGCATTAAAAGTAAGGTCATCTATTTGAGCGGATATTTGAGACGCTTCTGAACCAATATTGAATTGAAAGGGAAAGTCTTCTTTATCAAGGGCTTCGTTGGCCAAATCTTTTAAGTCAAAATTATCTGTAATAGTATCAATCCCTATTCTTAATAATTTCTCTGTTCCAGTGTGGCTGAGACGAAGTCTTGCCATTTGGCCACATTGAAGAGGTATACAGGCTTCTCTAGATAGGCTAAGAGCATGACCCCCGGCCATACCCATCGATGAATGGAAAAGTAGACTCACTACCATCAGGTAAGCTTTCACAATCTATTTATCGGAGGTTGATAGGAATAATTGAGTAAATTTGTTGCTTTTAAAGGAAAAACCTTGTCTCATTTTATAAGTGACTGGAATTACAATTTAAGATTTTCGGATTTATATTTCTTTGATAAGATGGTGCCACATTTTTACAGACAAATGTAACGGGATTTTGAGGTAGATCTATGGCCAAGAAAAGTTTGAAAGAACAATTAATGGAAGCAGGGTTTCGATCCAATAAAATGGAGAACCATCGCCAATCTGCAAAGGGAAGGGAGATTAAGCAATCTGAGAAACATCAGGTTACTCGAAACTTCTGTGAACATTGTAGTCTCATTCATCCCGATGTTGAGCGCTACAAACACAATATGCCTACAACTGAAGCTGAGTGGATATGCTTAGTCTGTGCAGATAAATTGATGATAGATGATCGCTTTCGTGTGACTCAACAATCGGATATGTCTAAGAAGAAAATGTTCAAGCGCTACTTTGGCCAAACAAAAGACTTCTCCAAAGAACCTCAAGGGCGAGGATCAAGAATTCCTGGTCAAAAGAGGGCCAACGGAAATGTAGCCTCTCGGCCAAATAGGAATGATTCTCAACGTTCCCACCAAGGGAGAAAGAATAAGCCCAATCATCAGAGAGCTAAGAATTATTCCTATGATGATGATGGAGAGATTAACGGTAATCGTTAGTTGTCTAACTTAGTCGTGAGTTGATCTTATTAAGAGCCCCTAGACTTTTATGGATTCAACCCCATATTGAGAGTATCAGACAAGGCCTAATTCGCCTTGCTCTCTACTTTTAAATCGGAGGTTCATTATGCAAACCACTCACAGTTTGGAAAAGGTCGCAGGTTTGGTCATTATTCCTATGATCATGTCGTGAAGAAAATAATATCTGAAAATGGAGAGTGCTTTTATCACCAAGAATTCATCTCGGGAGATGAATGTGACTCTCTCTTTTTAGAGCTTAAGTCTGAACTTTCATGGCGCCAAGATCCCATTCAAATTTTTGGAAAAGAATTTTTGATTCCAAGATTTCATTGTTGGTATGGTGATTTTGATTATCAATATTCTAATATCACCCTTAAGAAACAGAGAATGCCGGCCGTTCTTGAAAAAGTCAGACAAGAGATTTCAGACTTTTTGAAAATAGAATTTAATGGTGTTCTATGTAATCTCTATCGTGATGGGCAAGATAGCAACGGCTGGCATAGAGATAATGAGAAAGAACTCATTAGACCGATTCATATCGCGAGTTTGAGCTTGGGAGCTGAAAGATATTTTGGACTTCGTCGTAGAGGAGAAACTCGAATGGATCAAAAGGTTCTTTTGGAAAACGGGAGTTTACTTTATATGGCCCATCCCTTTCAGGACCATTGGGAACATCAAATTGCAAAAACTAAGAAAATTACAAATGAGAGAATAAACTTAACGTTTAGAAGAGGATAAAAAATAAAAGATTCCATAACAAAATTCCTTTTTACCATGGAACCGGTGTGTGAGAATGTCCTCAACTTGATATAAATTTATTCTAGCACAAACTGGATTTACTAAAAGAAGAAAGTCAAAATAAAGTCAAAAAATCTTCAAATTTTACAATTGCAAATATATTTACTTTTATAAAAGGAAGAATGAATTTCCTCTTTTAGTTCAATCGATTCTTAACACATTGAACGGGAGAGCGATCTCTGTAAACGGGGTGCTGTTGCTTACATTGATCGAAGATATTTTCAGTGTAGCTTTTGCAATCTTGTTGATTAGAAAAACGAGATGATTTTCTATTTTTCATGCAAAAATAATCGAGATTTTGTTGGATTTCGATATTAAGTTCTTCCACTCGCGCATCTGATAAGGCGGGTTTCTCCGGAACAACTTTCCTTACTGTTTTTGATCTTTGAGGTTGGCTACGACGTTTGGGCCGTTGATAGCGACGTGGACGACGTCTTTTCGTATTTTGTCCTTTCTTATATTCATCCCAGTTCTTTTCTCGCAAAGTTCGGTAATAATTTAGAACTCTCTTTTGATCGTATTCTATATCTTTAAACTCTTGCTCTACTTCTGAAGAATAGGTCTTCTTAGTTTTAGGAGGCCTTGAGGTAGCGCAACTGGCACTAATAAAGAGAGTGATAAGAGAGATATAAAAGGTTAGAGAGCTTGTTTTCATAGGAATATTCTAGGATGAAAATTAGGATTCTACAAAGGTGAATATAATAGATTTTTTTACTTAAACTTAATGAATCAGTTATAATTATTCTATGTTTATAAAGCGCTTATTTTACCAGCAAGAGGGAAGTAGTTATATCCAGATTATTTTGGCCTCTACAGCTATTGCTGGTCTTGCTTTAGTGGGATTAAAGCTAGCAAGTGAGCAAAAAGAGCTGGCCAAAGATATATACGGAAAATATTTGGTCAATTACCTTCATCAAGAAATTTCGTATTTCTTAGCACAAGACAAAAATTGTCGGGAATCTCTCATCGGAAAAGGAATCGCTAAGGGAGAGATTACGTCTTTGAAAACCCCTTCACGCAAAGATTCTTTCTTTCCTGTAAGGGAGAAAATCCAAGAAAATGAAGTGGTCTTTTTTGAAGAGCCCGTGACGGTTAAAAGATATGAACTTAAAAATCGTATAGATGGAAAAGATGCTCAATTGGAAATTACCTATGCTCTAAAAGACGTAGTGATTCAAAAAAAAATTCCCTTGGATATTCAGTGGGATCAGAATCAATCGATTGTTGATTGCCAAGTTGTAGCTGACTTTAGTTTAAACCAATCTCAAGGACCTTGGGTTCTTGAAAATGAAACTCTAAAAACTCGTTTTGAAACTCTCCATATTGGAGATGCAAAATTAGAAGGGGAAGGGGTCGTACTGGAGAAAGGGATTTATCTAGAGCCTGAAAGTGACCTCACCCAATGTTCAAGTGATATGACTGGAGTCATTAAAAATATTAGAGGAAAAGGAATACGCTATTGTAAGAATGGAGCCTGGTATCCTTTTGGACAGCAAAGACTGCGAACTGATCACATGAATTCTTATACTCTTGGGATAACTAGAGCGGGAGCTAAGGTCATTAAGACCAATAAACATCGACATTGCTTTATTTCTCGACTTAAAAAGGACTTAATATCTGATGGATGTGAGATTAGAAGGTTAGGCGATAATGTTATGGAAGAGTTTGAAGTAAGGGCCTTTACTTCAGACTCAGCAACCTCTATGGAATGTGAGGTAAGCTGTGTGGATTAAGATAAGCTCGAGTAAAGGATTCTCGACTGTTGAAGCTATAGTATCGCTTGGATTTCTTATTATTCTGATTTTCTTTTCATGGCAAATGCTAGAAAAACAAAAAGAGATTGTCATAAAGTCGAATCAGGATGTTGAATTAACTTCGATAGTTTTCGATATACGTCAGGCCTTAAGAGGTGATTCTTGTACCCAGAACTTTTCCGGCCTAAGTCTTGATTCAGATAAAATAAGCTCAATTCGTATGTACGCTAAAGATTCACAAGATATAACAACCCTTTATCCCACGGATGAAAATTCTGAAGAGATGACTTCAGAAACAGGGATTAAAGTTTCTTCTTATCGCTTAGATCCTATCGGAAAGAATAATCGTCGTAGAGAAGGTATGACTTATTTAAAGATCGTTTTTGATCGCGGCCAGAAATTAGGTAAGGTTGTAAGAGAAATCAAAATTTATACAAAGCTTAAGGATTACTCTATTTCAAAATGCTCTTTAAACCCATTTTCAGAAGGAAAAGATCTTTGGAAGGAACAAGGAAATAGACTTCTTACTCAAATGAAATCATTGCAGATTAATTCAGATAAAAATATTGGAACCCTCAATATAAAAGGAGGAGTCTTCGTTCATAAGAGTGTGATTCCTTGCTCACGAGATCAAAGGGGAATGATTTTTTGGAATGCATCCGAGAATAGATGGGAAATATGTAAAGAAAGAGGTGAAGTTTCTCTGGAAGATGGACGTGTCTTCACTTTGAGTAATTTAAAAAAAATGGAAAGTGATGAAAGATAAAGGATTTTCTATCATTCAAGTTATGATCAGTATGGGCCTTCTAACAGGACTTATTGTTGCTGGTTTTAAAATTCTTGAAAATCAAACTCAAGTTGGGAAATCCTCAAGTCTCTATTTTGAATCCCTTAATATGGTAGATGAGATTAAAACGATTCTATCGAATAAGAAGGCGTGCGCTCTAACCTTTGAGAATAAGAGTGCATTCTATGAAACAATTGATCATATCTTTTCGGCAAACCAAGGAGAAGGAGAAGTTGAATACCGTGTCCATGTAGGAGGTAAACCTGCCTATGGTCAGTCCAATATTCTTCTAGAGAGAATTGAACTCAATGGAAATGCTCCGGAATTGGGAACGGAGAAGGGAACGACTCTTGTGAAGCTGACTTTTCGAGAAAAGGAAAGCAAGTCTGAGAAAGTATCTTTTGAATTTCCGCTTCACGTGGAAACCAATGAAATGGATCGCATACTAAGCTGTTTTTCTTTGCCGGGTATAAATGGAGCCCTAGGAAATAATGATGGTAAGAAACTATGGAGTCATTCTAAATCTAAAGCCGAGCATTTTATAAAGGCCAATAGTTCTCAAGTTCTAGTTTCCTCTGAATCTCAAAGGATAAATGAGATAGGCCAAGCAGGTTTAGTGGTGAAAGGTGGAATAAAAATTGGAGAAGATATTCACTGTGACAAGAAATATAAAGAATTGATTTCCTATCGCAAAGATGAAGACCACCTATACTGGTGCAATGATAATGGAGAATGGGAAGTCCTTGATCAAGACAAAGAGCTTGTTACTTCTTATCGTGATTTTGACTTTTCTCCTAAGGGCAAGGAAGTGAACACCCATGTCACTAGGGAAGATTTTCAATTCTGTGAAGTTAGAGACACTTTCAAAAGTCCTGGAATCTGCTGGGCTCGTGCCATTGAAGCTGAACAGACCTTAGGGAAATGGGAGCTGGTTTCTCAGTATTTAAGAGGGGAAGGAGTCCACTGCTCCTTCCGTTGTTATCAGTAATTAAAAACCATTTTGTAAGCAGAGAATGATCAACTTAAAAGAAGTTCCCAATAAACAAGTAAAAGTCGCTAACATTCCTACAATTCTTAGAGCATTAGGAGCTTGAAGCCCAATTCCAATTGCATGAGATAAACGTCCTATAATAAGAGCAATCCCAAAGAAGTGAAGCCATCCATTTGCCTCTTTACCGTGCTCGAGAAAGGACATCATAATAATGACAAGAGGAACATACTCTGCAAAATTGGCATGGGCCCTAATAGACTTTTCGAGTTGTTTTTCTTTTCCAGAGCCTAAGCTTTGTTTATAGCGCCACCTATTTCTAATCACATTAAAGCTTAAGATGATGTAAAAGAGAGTAAGAAGTGCTGCGTAAAATGGTGTGATGACTAACATTTTTAAACCCCTTATTGATATTCATCAGGAAAATTATTTGAGCTAGGGCCCTGACTCATTTATCATTAAGTTAATATTAGATTCACTATAGACTAAATAAGTTCAAAATAAAAAATGAAAATAAGGATGAAATTATGAGCAATCAAGGAAATAGGAGAGCAGAGATTATTGGGGTAGGGGCATACGTTCCTCCAAAAGTATTCACCAACTTTGATCTCGAAGAGATGCTCAATACGTCTGATGAATGGATTCAGCAAAGAACAGGAATTGTTCAAAGGCACTGGGTTGAAGGCGATATCGGTACTTCTGACTTGGCCGTAAAAGCCTCTGAAGAAGCGATTAGTGAAGCGGGAATCGATAAGAAGGATATTGATTGTATTATCTTTGCCACTCTTAGCCCTGATCACGACTTTCCAGGTTCAGGATGTTTTCTTCAGGCCAAACTTGATTTACCAGGAATTGCTGCTTTTGATATTCGTCAACAGTGTACAGGCTTTATTTATGGTCTTTCCATGGCCGATGCTCTTATTCGCTCCGGCCAATTTAAAAATATACTTCTAGTTGGTGCTGAAGTTCACTCGAAAGGTCTTGATTTAAGTCCTGAGGGAAGAAATGTTTCCGTTCTCTTTGGAGATGGGGCTGGTGCGGTTGTTCTTACGGCAAAAGAAGCCAAGAATGATGAGGACTCCCAATTATTTCGTCATAATCTTCATGCGGATGGTAGCTATGCCAAAGAGCTTTGGGTGGCGGCACCTGGGACGGGTAACGGACCTTCGCATCGCCTAAGCCCAGAGATGATGGAAGAGAAACTTCACTATCCCTATATGAATGGAAGGCAGGTATTCATGCATGCTGTAAAAGGCATGTCTCGCTCACTGACTCAAACTCTTAAAGAGCAGGAGATGACGGTAGACGATGTGGATCTCTTTCTCTTTCACCAGGCCAATTTACGAATTAACGACAAAGTCGGTGAAATGATGGGAATCTCCTCAGATAAGGTTTTCAATACCATCCAAAATTATGGAAATACCACTGCTGCAACTATTCCTATTGGAATGAGAGATGCCATAAAAGCAGGCGTTCTTAAGAAAGGAATGACAGTGGCCATGGCCGCTTTCGGCTCAGGTTTCACTTGGGGTTCTACGGTTATGCGCTACTAGTCGTACTTTCAGTTAGTTAGACTACTTTTAAGGAGGGCCATGTCCTCCTTTTTTCTTTTTTTCCTGACACGCTGCTAATCAGTCAAAAGACTTGAAATAATACTGGAATGTGTTAAATTACTTACGCTTATTAATTAAGGTTTTATAATTATTTTAAGGAGATACCCATGAGCGGTGGTCACTCGAATGTGAAAGTTGAAATTGATCCTAAAGGTGCTGAGAGAGCGATTCGTAAGTTCAAAAGAATGTGTGAAGCTTTCGGTATCACAAAAGAATATCGTGCGCGTAAAGAGTATAAGAAGCCTTCTATTAAGAAGAAAGAAAAGCTTAAGGCGGCGATGAAAAGAAATGCGAAGTCTAAGAGAAAAATGGAAAGTTCTAGAAAGAAAATCTAGAAACCATCCATTCTTTCGATTTTATAAATGCGCCTGTTTTTCAACAGGCGTTCTTTTTTTCTGCGTAATCAATAATCATTTGTCTAAACTCTAGTACCTTCTCAGGTGTATAGTCTTCAAGCCACTGCATATGATCCGGTGTTAAATCATAGATGAGCTCTTCCATAGCGAATTGAATGGCCTGCATTCCAATATAGAGATTTTTAAAGAAATCAAAGTGGCCTTGTTCGACAAAGGGAAGGAGTTCAGAAACATCCGCGTGATTGTCGCAGCTACTACAGCCTTCGCACCTTCCACCGGCCAAAATAAAATTTAAATGATTCTCTGTTTGCTCAGAAATCATTCGCTCTCTTTCGGCTTGGTCTTGTTCGAAGTTGGCAATGAGAGGAAGAGCGAGATGAGGATTTTCTCTAGCCGTGAAGAGAAGTTGCTCATAGAAAGTAGCATATAGAGAAGAGAAGATGACATCTTCAATCATGAAGAGAAAAACTTCTTCCTGTGAATTTGCTGTCTCTTGTAATTGCTTATAAGTATGCATCGCTAGGGAAAACGGATGATCGGTTCTTGATTCATCACTAAAGAAAGCCTCCGCAAAGGCCGGGCGCGATTGTTCTTTTCTTTCGCGAGTAAAGATTTTTTTTACCAATGACATAATTCCTTCCTTGGTTTGGGAAAAGTAATAGACTTTAAACGCGTCTATTGACCCTATTCATCGGCGCTTTGGCGCTTTCAATCAAGTCATTTAAGTTCAATGACTCAATGATAGCACAGATTTTGCCGGTGTTAAGAAAATTAAATAGATCGTATTTGTTAGGTTACTGTTTTAGTACACTTTCTAAATCAAGACCGACTTCCTTTTCTAGGTCTTTAAAAAGATACCAAAAGATAATTCCCACCATAATCATGCTGGGAACAGCGATAACAGGATAGGAGAGAAAGGTCATTCGTCCAATAGACTCTACAAACTCTGGAGTACCTGGTTTTCCCTGAAGGACGACAACGGCCAAAATGAAATTTAATAAGGCCGAGACAAAGAAAGTTAGTCCCAAGAGATAGGATGATCGAGTAAGACGTTTTTGAAAAACCCCGCCTAAATTCTTTTCATGATAGTGTTCGGAAATTTTATCGAGATCAATCACCTGACCAATCATAGAGCGAACAAATGGTTTGGAGGTTTTCTCTGTGGCGAAAACAAAGATTCCAATAAGCAAAGGAATGGATGTTTCTTTTGCGATCATCCATGTCTTATCGAGTTCTAATAAACCAATTCCCCCTGTAAGGAGGATACTTGCTAATCCAATAAGAGAGAAATAATTGACCTTACTCGAAGATATAAGGTCATAGATTCCGTAGAAGAAAGGAAACGCCAAAGCGATAACGAGACCATAGACCTGGCCTAGGTATTCAGGCTTGGAAAGTTTCGTCATGATCAGAAAGGGGATGAGTATATTAAAGAGTAGATTTAAAAGAGGGTTTTCTCTCTTTTCTTTTTTGACTCTTTTGCTTTCTGGTTTGTTATCTGGTTTAGGATTATTGATGACTTTGTCACTCAAAGGAAGTTCCTTAGTATAATAGTGGACTGAAATGCTTGTTTATTATCGTCTTACATTTGTATTTTATTGGGCCGATTTATTTGCCTAATAAGGATCAAAGAAGTCAGAATACTTTAACGGCAATATTAACATCCATCAAGGAAGATGAATATGAAAAATCTTATTTTAGGTGCAGCCCTTCTATCGGGTGCAACAGCATATGCTGCTCCAACTAAGTACATTGTAAAATTAAAAGAGGGAGCAAATCCTAAATCGATCTCACTTTTTAGTATGAAAAGTGTTCAAGATGTAACTCCTGTTAGAGCTTCATTTGGTAAATTCTACTCTCTAAAAGCTGAAGGGTTAAGTCAGAAGTCTGTTAGTCTTCTAGCTGCAGATCCTAATATTGAGTATATTGAAGAAAGTCAGACATACTCTATTGGCCCAGTGGCCATGAATAAAGAAGTCATCAATGATGCTAAATACAGTGATCAGTGGGGACTTAAGAATACAGGTCGCAACTCAGGTGGTTGGTTCTCTCGCGGGAAAGAGGGAGAGGACGTCAATGCAGAAAAAGCTTGGGGAATTACAAAAGGTGATCGCGCCCTAAAAATCGCCGTTATCGATACAGGTGTTGATTATACTCACCAGGATCTTAAGGCCAATATGTGGACTAATGAATTAGAGGCCAACGGAATCGAAGGTGTCGATGACGATGGAAATGGTTATATCGATGATATTCATGGTTATGACTTTGCAAATGATGATGGTGATCCTCAAGATGGTCATGGTCACGGTACTCACTGCGCAGGTAATATCGGTGCTAAGCATGATAGAAGCGGTGTTCGCGGAGTTATGGACAATGTTCAAATGGTAGGGATTAAATTTCTTACAGATAGTGGAAGTGGGGATACTCAAGATGCAATTGAGTCAATTGAGTACGCTATTGCTGTCGGTGTTGATCTCATGAGTAACTCTTGGGGTGGAGGAGGATTCTCTCAAGCTCTTAAAGATGCTATTCAGGCTGCCAATGATGCAGGAATTGTATTCGTAGCTGCTGCAGGAAATAGCAGAAGAGATAATGATACAACAGATTCTTATCCAGCAAACTATGAGATTGAAAATGTTATCTCTGTAGGAGCGATGGATGGATCTGGAAAGCGTTCAAGCTTTTCTAACTACGGTGCTGAAAAAGTTCATGTATTTGCTCCTGGATCAAATATCATGTCTACAGTACCAGGTAACCGTTACCAAAAAATGAGTGGAACTTCTATGGCGACACCTCTTGCTTCTGGAGTGATCGGGCTTCTTATGGCCGAAAATCCAAACCTAACTCCAATGGAAATTAGAGATAGAGTAGAAGCAACAGCAGTAAGAAATGGTCTTGTTGATCAGTATACAAGATCAGGAAGAATCGATGCTGAGAGGCTTTTACTCAACACCGTTAACTAAAATAATCTTTTCATTAATTTGAAATAAAAGAAGGCTCCTCAAGATTGGGAGCCTTTTTTATTTTAAGGATAGAGTGAATCTAAGCGTGTGCACTCATTGGCGATCTGGCTATTATCTAAAGTCGTTTTCCAAATTAAAATTTCAGCAATTTGACCATTCCAACCCTGTAGATTATTTTCCAACTCTTGACCAATGATGAGAGGGGCTTCCGTGTGGAGGTATCCAGCATGAGACTCTGTCTTCTTCAGATCTCCATTGAGATAATATTTTACTTGTGAAGAGGCTTCAAAGCTTACAGCAAAGCAATTCACGCCTGAAATCGTATTTGTACTATCACTAATAGACATCTGAGTACTTGCGATATCTTCCGTATCAATTTGCATCTGGTCCAAGAAATTGGTTCTCATATATAGAGGACGTGTTCCATCACCAGTATTCTTATTTAACAGAACACTTTTTCCCGAAGTACTTTCTTTTGCTGCATAAATGATGATCGTGAGATTTTCAGAGTTATCATATTCACCCTTAGGAAGCTTAAGATAACCAAAGTTATTCGAGCTAGAAAAGTTTAGAGTATTTACTGAAGTAATACTTGAACTCATATTAAAAGTTGGACCTGAAGAATCTTCATTGATGGCCACTATGGGCTTTAAATGAGAGGTATTAATTGTATTTCTCCAGGCCTGAACGGTATCGCTATTGGTAGCATTGGCTTCAAGACTTGGATCCGTATAAAGATAGCTGGATTTGGGTTGTAGCCATACCGCAAGATCATTGAGTAGAGGCTTTGTTGAATCGTCAATAAGGTTGGCAATGACAATGGCCGGATCACTTAGAAGGTCTCCGTCGTGGGCATAGAAAGCTATTTCAAAGGAATCGACTGTTTCCCCAACAGCAGGAGCCCAATTAAAAATCCCTGTTGTTTCATCAAAAGTGTAAGAGCTACCATTGTCGCCTAATACATCACTACAAGGCTGGGCAGTTGTGAGGGGATTGACCTTATTGTCGACAACTGTGTCGACAAAGCACTTGTAGGTAAGTTCATCATTTTCAATATCTTCAAAATGATCGGCTAATTGGATGAGTGAGGAATTGACCCCTTTTCTAAAAAGAAGGTGAGGTATCTCTGCGCCAGCGATAAGTGAAGGTGCTGTATTATCGGCAGATGGCATTTTAAATAGGGGGGACTCTGCATTGAAGAAGGTTAAGTGAGTGGAAGAACTGGAACCTGCAACTTTTGTTTTAAAAAGATGAGTTCTTTTATCGTTCAGTAAATTAGGAGCTATTTTTAACTCTCGAGTTGATCCCTCACAGTTCTCAGAGGGATAGAATTTATAAGAGATAGGAGTATTTTTTAAGATTCCACCGTGACCAGTGAGTAATTTTGGAATTTCAGCTGATGTTTCAAAGTGATTCTCATTTATACACTTTGAATAGATGAGTTCCTTGGAAGGTTCTAGATTTTGATGAGAAAGGTAAGCAACTTGATAGGAACGAATCCCATAAGAATCACCAGCAGATCCCCCTGATGGAATACAGTTTGCCGTTGTTGGGTCATCCAAAGTGTCAAAAGAGTTTTCCGTACAAATTCTTATACGAGGGTAACGAAGACCGGCCTTTTGGCAATTGTCAGTATTTACTTTTATATTCACTTCATTTGTTTCATCACTAATTCTAAGGTCTCCCCCTGCACATTCAGCTTCTCCCGATAAAGGATAATCTCCATTATAAGAAACGATGGTGTATTTCCATATTCCTAATTCCATTTCGACTTCAATCTTTTCCTCTGGTGGGAAATAGCGGGAAAAGCTAAAGCCATCGCTATGCTCTCCTGCAACTAGAGTTCCCCCTGAACCGTTAAGAAAAGACATATTCGAAACGAGACCAAAGTTGGCCGTAACCTTAGACTGCTGACCACAACCAACGAGGCCTGCAATCAAAATGAATAGAAATATTGGGAAAGTCTTTTTCATTCTATCTCTCGGTTTTCTTGAGAAGTAATAAATCTCTTTTCGGTTAATAGAATAAAATACTTTAGTATTCTGACATAATATTAGATACTTATATCTAGTATTACGCATTTATTAGCCCAAAATTATGGGCTATTCTACGTAGAGTTCCTAGCAATAGGGGAATTTACTCATACTCTCTCTTAGTAAGGATAAATTAAAAAATGAAAGTTCTTGTCACCGGTTATGGACCTTTTCTAGATCATAAGGAGAATCCCTCTCTTAAAGTGGCCCAAGAAATGGGAAATTATGACTTTATTGATTACCAAGAATTGCCCGTTGAGTTTTCTCAGTTGGATAATGCGCTAAAGAAACTTGAGATTAAAGAAAAGAGTTATGATTTCATCTTCTTATTAGGATTAGCTGCCTCTCGCAAGAAGGTAACTCCTGAAATGGTGGCCCTAAATTGGTGCTATTGTCCCGGTCGCCCTGATAATGAAGGAAAGGTTTTTGAGCAAGGAGAGTTACTGATCCAAGAGGGAGAGAAGGCCATCTTTTCAAGCTTAGATGTGGAAGGACTATCTCAGCATTTAAATAATTTAGGGATTCATTCGGAAGTGAGCTTCACCGCAGGAACTTATGTTTGCAATGCTACTTATTACAAAGTTCTCTTTCATTTAAGGGAGAGTCAAGCCAAGTGCTGCTTTATTCATATTCCCCCTGATGTCGAGGTCAAAAAGCTAGCTTTGGGCCTTTATAAATATATAGCTGAATACGAACGTAAAGAGCCTACTCGCTAATATACCATTCAAAATCAAAATTGATCTTACCTTCATCGATAAGAACTTTATGGATTTCTTTGGTCCAGATCTTCTTACTAGGATTCCATTTGAAACGCGCCTTTGCGACTTTATTCTTTATGGCATTAAATTCTGTAACCGCTACTGGATCTTTCCAATTTGGTGCTTTTAATGCGGCCACAAGGGTTTGTTTTGGACTCTCTGCAAGCTTGATCATTCTTTGAATATTGTAGGCCTTTGCAATCTTTAGCATGGAGAGTACATCGGTTACGGCCCTATGAGGAAAGGGATTAATAAAACCGTGTGAGTGCTCAAGTAGGGCCATGGATCGACCGGTCATTTTGCGAGGAAATTCAATATCGGTCATAGTATCAATCCACACTTTCTCTGGCATTTCTAAACCGTAGCGAGAGAACATGGCCCTTAACATTGGAATATCGTAGGAAGGTCCGTTGTGGGCCATGAGATAATCTGCCTTTTCAATAAGGCCTTTAAGTTGCTCGAGAACGGAATGAATTTCTTGGCCTTTAGCGCCCCATTTTTCTAGGAGTTGATCATTGATCCCTGTGATCATTTCCACTTCTTCAGAGATGGGGAGATGATCCACTTCATTGACGAGCTCACTTAGGATTTTAACCGGTTGTCCCTCTTGCCAGTCCCAGAGCACGGCTCCAATTTCAATGACCCTGTCGGTTTTAACATCGACACCTGAGAATTGGAGGTCCCTATTCATGCCTTCAAGATCGATTCCTAAAATAAGGGGGGATGATTGGTCAGACATGGGGAACTCCTCAGTTTATCCCTCTTTTTAGTTTGTACTTGATAACTTCTAGCTTCTTACTATGAAACAGTGAGTTAGGAGGGCGTCAATTTTCAAAAGATCTTTATCTAATAGTTTGAGGTAACTTTCAAGGCATAGAGCATAGGAAATACGGAGTTAAGGGGGGGAAAATGACAATTTTTGCCAAAAAGTTAACATCTGGCCTACGCATATCTGGATTTTTTTTCTATACTAAAGTGAGACATTCTGATTGATTGGGGTTTGAATGGTTCTCTCACTCTTCCTAAGGAAATTTAATTTAAATGCGCCTCTATATTATTCTCATTTTCACTGCCGTGGCCATGGCCTTTTCGACGGGTTATATCGCGCTTTTCTTACAGGGAACTTATCAAGCAACCCCATCCGATATTCTAAAAATAGATCAGGTTAAACAAGATTTCCAAAGAGAGGTCGAGCCTCGATATATCATTAATTTTAATTCCCTCTATTTCAGTGAAAATCAATTCCAATTATTAGATCCTCGTTTTACTTTCAATCAAAGAAACGTCTTCAAAGAAGACAATCGTTTTGGAACTTCTAAGAATTGCGACGTCCCTTTCTCTGATTTACTCAATCAAAATAATTTCAACAAAGTTTGGATATGGGAAGAGTTTCGCTGTGGAAGAAGGGCCAATCTCCCACGAGAATTCTTTATTCAAGATCCGTTTATTCACCCATCAGGTCAAAGTTTTGCCTATCTCGCATTTCGCTTAGGAAAGAATGATTACGATAGTCGAGCTTGGGTGATGGCCCATCTCCCTTTCTTTCATGTGAGTGAATTAAAAAAACTTAAAAGAGAGTATGGACAATTAAGAGGTATCTTTGAAATCTTAGAAGGAGTAGGAGAACAAGCCCTTAATGATCTTATAAGAGGAAAGGGGACGATTCTTACCAGTGAATATCTCTTTGCCAGACTAACATATCCTAAAATTTTCAATATTCTTGAATATCGAATTTATGCACGAAATGATTTAGAGAGTTTTCTAAAAGATAATAGTCCTTATATCTTGCACAACTATAAAAGAGGGAGAAGCTGTTTCTATAGAGATGGTGGAATCTGTTGGGATTATAATATCAAACATATTTTTAAACTTGCGAATGATTCGACTATTATCTTATTTTTCGGTTTGATCATCATCATTCTCGTTGTCGTGCGTATGCTCTTAGTAAAATTAAAGGCCCAGCGTTTAGAAGATGAACAAAGACGCTTGGCCCTTCGAGTTCTCACTCACGAATTTCGCACTCCGATCACAAGTCTTACTCTTCTTTTAGAGAAAATGAGTCGTAAATATGAAAGCTTTGATGAAGATCTTGAAGAAGTTTACTTGCGTATGTCGAGTGAAGTTCACCGCCTAAGAAGACTTACGGAAACTTCGCGAAATTATCTGAAAGCTCAGCAAAATGATAAATTATTAGAGCTTAATATTGAGAAGGTGGACTCTGTGAATCTCTTCGTCGAGGATATCATTGCTCCATTTCTTGATGCTCATGAAGGGAAGGTTGTCTTTAAGCCCCTTCCTGAAGATATAGCTCTCTACCAAGATACTTATTGGTTAGGGATTTGTATGAAGAATATTGTAGAAAATGCAGTTACTCACGGTGACTTTCCCGTTACGATCACTTTAATGAAGCAGAAGAATAAATTGCTTTTTGAAGTTGAAGATAAGGGACAATGCCAATTTGAAAGTCTTGGGATTATGACCCAAGAATTTATCAAAGGAAATAAAAGTAGTGGTACAGGCCTTGGTATGAATATCGTTAAAAAGGTTTGTCGCGAAATGAATATTGATTTAAATCTTAAATTAAATCCAACAACTTTCACGATGACCATACCGATTAACCAAAGTGGTCAAAGTAAAACATTTAACGCCAGAATCAAGAGGGGATAAATGAGTGCAAAAATTTTAGTAGTTGAAGATGATGAAAATCTAGGTGCAACCCTAAAGAGCTTTCTAAGAGATGAAGGACATAATGTTGAATTGGCCCCGAATCTTTCTAGGGCGAGAGAAAATAATCTCGGTGATTTTGAACTGGTTATTCTCGATTGGATGTTACCTGATGGACAAGGGATCGATTTCTTACGAGAAATCAGAGCGGCAGGACATACGGGGCCTGTTATTATGTTAACGGCACGAACTGAGGTCATTGATAAGGTGGTAGGACTTGAAAGTGGTGCCGACGATTACTTGACTAAGCCTTTTGAACCAAGAGAGCTGGCCGCTAGAATTCGAGTGCAGCTACGCCACCAAAGCGAGAAAGGTGAATCGCAACAAAGTGTTCAGGAAGTCATTACTCTTGGAGATTTAAAAATAGATATGGGACGCAGAGAAATTACCTTTAAAGGTGAGCTCAAGGAATTCACAAAGATGGAATTTGATTTTCTTGTTTTGCTTGCGGAGTCTCCTAATCGTGCTTTTAGCCGCGAAGAAATTTTAAATAAGGTTTGGGGTTATGAAAATTACCCCTCTACTCGAACTGTAGATACTCATGTTCTTCAGATAAGACAAAAACTCTATGATGAACTGATTGAGACCGTTAGAGGGGTTGGATACCGTCTTCGCTTTAACGATGCTTAAAATCTTTTAAAGCCGAGATAAAGAGATTGATATCTTCCTCATTATTATAGAAATGGATAGAGGCCCTTATGAGGCCTCTTCTATTATTAACGTAGATCCTACGTTCTTCTAAAAACTCGATCAAATCATCTGGATTACATTGAGGGTCAAAGGTAATTATGCCACTTTGATTTTCTGAGCGTTGTGCTCCAACAATGGGTAATCCAAGCTCATTAATTTCACTTCTTAAGATATTGGCCAATTGAAGGATCCTCGTTTCAATCTCTTCTCTTCCTATTTCAAGATTGACTTCAAGTGCTTCTTTCACCGCCGCTAATTGTGTAAAGGGAAGTGTTCCCAATTGATAAATACCAAGATCTTCCCGGGCAACGCCTGGAGTGTTCTTCATTTCAAATGGCTCTGCTACTGAGCACCAACCCAAAAGAGGAGGGTTATGCTCTTTCATGAATTCTCGATTTAAATAGAATACGGCCCGACCCATTCCTGCTCCGAGCCATTTATGGCAAGTTGCAGAGAGTGCGGTAACCTTTAGTTTTTCGAGATCGATAGGAAAGACTCCAATTGACTGAGTGGCATTGAGAAAGAAGTAGACCCCTCTCTTTTCACATTCCCTAGCGATTCTTTCAATATCGATACGAAAACCGGTGGAGAATTGAACATGAGAACAAATAACTACATGAGTTTGATCTGTTATTTGGTTGATAAATTCATCTTCATCAATCACACCCTGATGAGAAGAAAATTGAGTTATGTGGTGACCATGATGATAAAAGGGAAGAATCGAACTAGGAAATTCATCCGCAGGAGCAAGGATATGGGCACCCTTAGGAAATTGTTCTTTAAGCATGATGGCCAAGAGATTAAAGTTGTGGGATGTGTTTTCAGTTAGAGTTACACTTTCGACATTGGGTATATTTAAGTAATGAGCAACAGTGTCTCGTGCGGCAAAAACAAGATCACCAAAGCGTTGCTCATTTACAGCTCCTTCACATGCGATTGAGTGATTCCATTCATGACTGCGCTTTATAACTTTGCTATGCATCCCACTAATCGAGGCATTTTTAAGGTAAACTTTATTTTCAGTGATTGGATATTGCTTTCTGAGTTTTATCCATTTGTCTTGTGTTACATGAGACATAGTGATTGAACCTCTTTATGGGGAACGCTATAATAGGGGCATAAATAATGCCTTCATTCAGGAGTATAAATTGCGAACCGTAAGGATTAAAGCAAAAAAAGGGGGAAGATCTTTTCTTCACCGTGACGAGTTCTACGAAAGAGAAGTTGAAGATGGACTTCAAGGACGAACTCCTGGTGAGTGGGTAAAGGTAGTCGAAGGTAAGGAAGATCCTAAAGGACAAACTCCATTTTTAGTGGGGGTAGTAAATCCCTTAGTTCAGCAAGGGCCTTGTATTCGAACGTTGCAATCTTTTCCTAACGATAAGGCATTTAAAAGTTTTGATCCAAAACAGTATTTGAAATATTCAATTGAGCGTGCCCTCAAAAAAAGAAGTTACTTTAAATATTTTGATAAGGGTTGCCGCATACTTTATGGAGCAGTTGATGGTCTTCCTGGAGTGATTGCTGATGAATACATAAATTGTGTTCTCTTACAGATCAATACGGCAGGTATGGATCTCTATAGAGATTATATTCGAGAGAATTTACAAGAACTTAGAAATAAGAAAGTCATTTTTTTAGATCAAGAAGACTATAGAAAAATGGAAGGCTTACCCCTCTATGAACGAGAGGAGATCCCTAATATTGAAGTCGAAGAAAGTGGAATTCAGTATCGGATTAGCAAAGAAATTATGCAAAAAATTGGTCATTACTATGATCATAGAATCAATAGATTGAAACTTCGCAATTGGATGGAAAATTATCATGGTCAGCTTAAAAAAGGGGTTGATCTCTTCTGCTATAGTGGTTCTTGGGGTTTAAATGCCTTAGCTGCAAGTGAGGATCTCGAAAAAGTTCACTTTGTAGACCAAGGTAATCTGGGTGACACTCTAAGTGAAAATTTAAAAATAAATGGCTTTGAACATAGAGGTGAATTTTCTCGTAGGGATGTCTTTGATTGGTTAAAAGAGAAAGCTCAGGAAAAGGAAAAATTTGATCTTGTCATTTCTGATCCACCGGCTTTTTCGAAGTCTTTGAAAAATAAAACAAAGGCGCTGGGAGGATATCTTAAACTCCATAAGGCCATTGCTAAGATTTGTAAGCCTGGAACTCTTTTGGCCATTGGAAGTTGTACTCACGGAGTTACATTAGAAGAGCTGGATCAAACAGTAAATCAAGCCTTTTGGGATACGGGAATGGAAATTCATCTCTTGGATCTTGGAATTCAAGGTCCAGATCATTTAATGTCTTCTCTTAGTGATCGAGAAAATTATATTAAGTTTCTCTGTTACTTAGTTTGTTGATTTTTAAAAAAGCTGATTCAGATAAGTGAAGTTTTTTCTAAAGAACCAGTTGTAACGATTCTTATGTTCAGGAGCAGAAACCTCTTCCCACTGCTCTTTTGAAAGCTTCCTAGGAAGCTCTTGTGTAAAGTCCATCAAGTAGGGGCGGATCGTAAAAAGTAAGTAGGGAGTATGGGGAATCTTGGATAGAGTTTGCCTTTCAAAACGAAAAAAGAAGGGATGCTTCTCACTTTCAATCGCCTCTTCAATGTGATCTGGGTGCCTAATCAGATAAGGAAAGCTTGTTAAAGTCATGGCTCCCAAGCGTTCATAGGTCACACTATTTTCATAGAGACGCCTAAAGATCTGCTCAGGTCTTTTCACTATTTCCATTGCTCTTGGGGCATGAACATGGATTTCGTCAAAGTTCTTATTAAGACCCCATTTCGCCGTCCAGTCATTGGGGGAACATAGGTGGATTAACTCCGCCTTAAGAGTCTCCACATGCACTAAGCAAAAGTCCTCCTGAATGTGATGGGCTAAAAAGTCTAGGCCATCTTGGTAGAGATGAGAGTCACAGGCTTGATCATAGTTTGAAAAGGAGCCATCTTTTTTATAAGTGAGCCTAGGGGAATCAAATTGAAAATACTCTGGATAAGTTTTGGCCAAATTGGCTGCCATATAATTAAAGACATGCCTTTGCCTATCTTCACTATCCATAGACTGACTTCTTTGATAAGCGATATCGGGATGAAGTTCCTTCATTTTCCTTTTAGATTTTAAATAGAGCTCATAGGTACTGGGATCGATTTGAAAGAGTTTTTCTCTAACGTCGTCATGCTCATTAGGAGAGGGATTGAGTTTTCTTAAACCTAATTCACTTTGCTTTAACCCTAGTCGAAAAGGACAATAATTTAGGAAATCAGAATTTCTATTTTTAAAAGATAAATTAATTTTCTTCATTTTAAAAAATCATTTATAGGTCTAATATTTTAATTTATTATACAGGTTATATAGGTATTGCCGGTGGTTTTTTGAATGAAAAGGTGACAAACTATAAATAATGAAAGCAATTGATTTAAAAGAGATTTTCGAAAGTGGGCACCACGAAAATGTGCAGGCCTACCTCAATTTCCTCGATCCGTTAGAGATCGTGGATCTCTTCTATTTAATCGATGCGGAACATTATCCAAAGGTTTTAGATAATCTCGATAACGAAGAACTAGCAGATATCTTTCCTCTCTTTGAAAAAAGCCTCTTTGATGAAATAACTGAAATTTTGACGACCGATCAGATTACTCAGATATTTAATCATTTAGAAACCGATGATGCCGCTTATCTCATAAAAATGCTCTCTGATGAAAAGAGAGACCTCGTCCTGCCCCGCTTAACTAAGATGGTTCAAATTAATCGAATCCTTAGTTATCCAGAAGAGTCGGCCGGTTCGATCATGCAAACAGAAGTCTGCCTCATCCGAGAAGGGATGTCGGTTAAAGAAGCTGTTGATGCCATTAGAAGACAGAAGAAAATTTTAGGAAAAGTTGTTGTCTCCTATGTTGTTGATGAAGAAAGAAAGTTAATAGGACTCGTACAACTGGACGATGTGATTCTTTCGCAAATGTCCGATGCGATTTCTAAAATTACTAAACCTCTTAAGCACTATGTAAATCCCGAGGAAGATCAAGAGGAAGTGGCCCAGATCTTTTCTAAATACGACTTATCCTATCTCCCCGTTGTGGACAAAGAGGGGATCCTTCTCGGTCAGATTATGTTCGATGATATCCAAGATGTTATCGAAGAAGAGGCCAGTGAAGATATTCTCGCTTATGTCGGGGTATCTTCTGATGAATCCATTGGTGATGTAAATCCCAATCGTTTTAAACTCGCTCTCGGTCGTTTCCCTTGGCTCATTTTCTCTATCTCAGCTTCATTTGTTACAGGTTATATCCTAACTTTCTTTGAGGGAAATGTTACCAATGCAATTATCTTTGCATCCTTTGTCCCCCTAATCATGAATACCACTGGAAATGTTGGAACCCAGACTGCCATGATCATTACTAGATCATTCGCCCTTGGGGCCAATGAATTCGGCCAATTTCGCCTTCCTCTAATGAGAGAAATTACAGTTGGTCTCATCATGGGACTTATGGCGGGACTCACTACTTTTTGTATGATCCTTGTTTTCTATGGAGATTCTATGGTGGGGGTGAGGGTAGGTTCTACTCTGATTCTTTCTATGTCTACTGCTGCTCTATTTGGCATGCTTATACCTATAGCTTTTAAGAAGTTGGGGATAGACCCTGCGATTGCGAGTGGTCCGTTGGTGACTTCTTTTTGCGATATGTTAAGTGTGAGCATGTATTTAGGGATTATCCTAGGACTTGGTGAACTTTTTTAACTGGACCCTTTTGGTGGGGTTGATCTTTATCTAAGTTACTTAATTTTCTTTAATCTTATCTCAATCTTTGTAGCTGCCCAGTTTAACTTCATAAACTAATGGATATCACTACAGTCTTCGTGAAACTAACCCCATTTAAAGGGGCCAGTTGTATATTTTTTTGACGGCCTCTAGTATTTTTTCATTTAAATCAAGGAGTTGAATAAAGTTAGGTAGAATAGCGTCAATTTTAATGAACAAAATTGGAGTTTAATATGCCTTCTGAGAAGATTTTAGTCCTAAAAAATTATGGTAAAGTTGGAGTCCTTCTTGTGGGATTGGCGCTAAATTCTTCCTCACATGCATTTGACTTAAAGAAGATCGCTGGGCAGGTGAGAGATAAGATTCAAGATTGTTCGGAGAACTTCAATAATAATTTAAGCAAGAAAGTAAACCGCCTTCAAGGTGGAATAGAACAAAGTATTCAAGGCTTTAATCCCTTCAAAAGTTATATTTGTTCGTCTAGCAAAGTAAAAGTCTATAGTGATGATTTCAAATCGATAACTGGCCGAGTGGAGCTTGGTGATCAAGTCAAAGTATTTCAGTTATGGAATAGCGAGCATAGTAAAGTTCAGGCCAAAGTTGGTGGAGAAGTTGTGACTTTTAAAAAAGGGGAAGTTCTTATCAATGGAGGAGCTTCTAAAGTCGTAGGGTATATACAAGACGATGTTATTCGAACGAAAGGTAAATGTCCTCTCTTGAACTCTGGTCAAGATGTTGATGAGGAAGAGGAAGCTAATGATAGTAATCGAGAAGAGCAAACTTATGCTAATTATGGCCTAGGAGAGGATGATTGTTGTATTTTTCCAACAACGGCAAAGCCTAAGCTTAATTTTACGACAGGTGAGAGACGTTTTGGAGCGGGAAGAAGTGGAGGGCGCTTGCATGCAGCTTCGGACCTTTATCGAAATTTAAATGATCCTATTCGTGCGATTCAAGATGGTGTGGTTATTCAAGGACTTCGCTACTTCTACGACGGAACCTACTCTTTAGTCGTTCGTCATAAGGGAGGTTTCATTGTTCGCTATGGTGAAGTCGCAGGAAGAGCTGCTCCAAATATTAGAGAAGGCGCTAGAGTGAAAAAAGGTCAAGTTATTGGATATGCTGGTAAATTATCAGTTAGACCACCTATGCTTCATTTTGAACTCTATAATGGTACGAAAACTGGAGCTCTGACAAACGGGTATGGCTCATATCAAAGACGTTCAGACTTAATGAATCCGGAAGATTATCTTCTTCAGTGGCTAGAAAGGTCTTTCTAATGAAAAAGACTTTATTAGGCGCAATACTTTTCTCTGTGATTGCTGTTGTAGTATTTTTGTTAAATAACTCGCCTAAAGTTGAAAGAAACAAGGTAGACTCCAGCACGCAAACTGAAGTAGAAATTACTGAAAAATCGTCAGAAGCTAAACATACAGACCAATCAAAGAAGAAGTCTACTTCACAAGTTAAAGTTCCTTCTCAAAATGAAGAAGAGACTCATTCAAATGAAGAAGAGAGCTCAAACCTTAGCGCTACTCAAAAGAAGTACTTAAAGTCTTTAAACTCTTTAAACTCAGGTTTTGCTAAGGCATTTAAGTATAGAAAAGAGCCCAATGAACTCATTCACTTTTTAGAAGAGCAAGGTCTTTCTCCTAAAATTAATAAGAAATCAAATTCCTTTTTAGGGGTTACATGGGAAATTAGAACAAATAAATCCTTACCAGGTACACGATATTATAATGCTCAATATGATGGTGATGATGAAGATCATTTATTTCTAAAATATCTATCTTATGAATATGCTCCTGGAGAAAAGAGTTTTGAGCAGGTGATTAAATCTCTTGAAAACTCATATTCTATAAAAAACAAAGATATTATTTCTCCTGGAGAAAATGTTCATCTTTTCATCGAACGAGATCATGTTCCCTATACAATTACAATTAAGAAAATGAATTTATATGACATAAATAATGATCCTACTTATCCTCATACTGAAGACGATATAGGTACAATAAGTGTACGACTTCAGCTTAATATGGAGGATGAACACTAAAACTGGCCCCTTAGAATGGGGATGGTCAAATCAATATTTTCTTAAAAATGAAAAGAGAGTCCTTGTGAGACTTTCTTTTTTATTTCAATTTTTTGCTATTTCTTACTTTTGATTTAGAGATTTGAGATGAGTCCGATATTGAAGGCATAGCTATAGATATCGAGATGCTTTTGCAGCTGTAAAATCTTCTTAGTCGTATTCCAAGTTCTTCTAAATAATCGATTAATATTGGCCCGAAACATGGCGAGAGTGTGATTGATACAAAAGAGTGGATCGTATTTAAGCTTTTTTAGCTCTCCCTGACCGGCTATACAAGAACGTCCNCCTGGGTATCTTATATGGGTTGCACAGGGGAGGTGGGTTCTCATAATTTTGGGGTACCAATTATGCTCATCTGATTCAACAACGGCAAAGGGATGGATGAACGCTCTAGTCTCTTTAAAGAGTTCATGCATTTTTTCTTGGTGGTTATTTACACGTTTACCGTACTTTTTAAGNGATATTTTAGATAGATGACCAAAAGCTCCAATAGTCGCAATCCGTGTCCCGAGAATCGTACGTGTTTTCCTATCAACAAGCACTGTTACAGAGAGAGGTTTGAGTTTGGTGTGCTCAATCGTAATGAGATCATCAAATTGAACTTCACGAACGGGGTCATCTCGATAGGTTCTTTGAAGGTAAGCTCTATTCTTTTTCTTTGCTGTTTCGGCAAGAAAATCAAATTTTCGTTTGATAGTTTTCCTATTACAGCGAAGAAGTTTTGCTGCTCGATTTTGACTTACTCCCGAAGCTAGTAGCAAAAGAAGCCGGTAATTGATTCTTCTTTTTTTCTGATAGATAGCGTCTGAAAACGAAGCATTTGAGAATTTACGATGACAAATCTTACATTTAAATCTTTGGATTTTGCGTGAGTCTGAAGCACGAAAGAAGAAGCCATCTTTAACAATCGCGGTTGAATTTTTACAATTTGGACAAGCTCTTTTACGGCAGTTGAATTTCATACCACTATTGTGTGCAAAGGCTGTGGAGGTATGAAAAAGGTAAGTGATTAATAATATTAATGATTTCTTAGAGTGAAGTCATAATTTTATATCGATTGGGATTAAATTTGATCCCCAGAGTGAGGGGCCAGTTTAAAAGATTTATATCGACAATAGAAAATAAATCCCAGTACAACGCTCATTAAGGTTAGCCCAAGTGCCAAACCTGCCCATAGGCCTGCCGCCTGCATTTTATATTCATTAACTAAATAGATTCCAAAGGGAAGTCCAATAAGCCAGTTTATAATTATGCACATGATTAATGGAAGTTTGGTCGTTGCCATTCCTCTTAGAACACCCCATAGGGTAACCTGAATTCCATCAGGAACTTGAAAAAGTGCTACATAGAAAAGAAGGGTAGAGGCATAAGTAATTATTTTTGGATCAGGTGTGGCCAAGCGAATAATGGGTGATGGAATAGCAAAGAAAATAATGGCCGTTAAACTCATAAAGGCCGTGCTAATAATGATACAGGCCAGAGCGTAGCGGAGAAGTTCTTGTGGATTTTTCTTACCAAACTGTTCGGCAACAAAGACAGAGGCGCTAGATCCAATGGCAAGGGGGACCATAAAAGTCAGTCCTCCGAGGTTTAAAACTATATTGTGAGAGGCTGAGGCGAGTACATTCATTCTTCCTACTAATACCGTGACGGTTGTAAAGACCAGGACTTCGGAAAGAGTACTTAAGCCGATTGGCATTCCCAGAGATAGTATTTCTTTGATGCGAACTCGGTTCACTTGGACTTTCATTTTGAACTTCTTATGGGCATAAGCTGATAGGGTAAGAAACATTAATGTTCTCGTTATTACCGTAGATAAGGCTGCTCCATGGATTCCCATTTCTGGTATGATGAAGATACCAAAGTCATACCCAAACATAAGAACAATATTCAAAATGATATTCGTTACATTAAAAAACAGTATAGCTCCATTTGAAACATAGGTATGCCCATAGGATTGTAAGTACTCTTTATAAACTTGATAGAGGAGTGCTGGAATAATGCTAATAGCAGTAATTTGAAGATATTGAATCACTAAATCTTCAATAGGACGGATGAGTCCAAATACTTCCAATTTGAATGAAAAGAGATATAAGGCCAGACTTAAAATAACTCCCATCGATCCAGCAATAAGAAGTGAATTAAAGAGCATATCATCTTCTTTCTTTCCCTCTCCAATAATTCTAGAAGTTATAGCACTTATGGCAAATGTAAGACCAAGGCCTAACATCAAAAAGGGAGAGAAGATTGTCGTTGCTACCCCAAGAGCGGAAACCACTTCTCTGGAGTAACGACCTGCTACTAATAGGTCTCCTGTCCCAAAGAGCATTTGGCCCATTTGTCCTGCAATAATCGGAAGTGAAAAGAAGAGGACTTTTTTTAATGGTATGCCTTTCATGTAGCGCCTTAAAAGATGGGGATTGAGGAACTCAACCATTTTCGGCAAAAGTGACAACTTTATCAAGAAAGAATGCTCAAAAAAAACTGGGCTACTTAAGTGGGGATAAAGGAGGGAGAACCTTTTGAAATTAAACAGAAATAGTTCAATCTTCAGAAACTGCCTAGGGAAAAGAGCTCATTCTGGCTTAATGATCGACTTCCTGAAGGTTCTCATCCCCATTTCTCTGGGCCAGTTTCTAAGATTTAGCTGATTTGTACATCTCTAGTGCTTCAGCTCTCTTAGCTTTGTAATCAACCACAGGCATAGGATAATCCTCACCAAGATTACAACAGGCCTCGGTTTGTTGAAACATATCTGCACTTGAAGGATCGTGAATGAGCTTATTGGAGAAGTCCTTGAGCTCAGGGCACCATTTGCGAATGAATTTGCCCTCCTTATCAAATTTTTCAGACTGAGAATAGGGATTAAAAATTCTGAAATATGGCTGAGCATCGGTTCCTGTGGAAGCCGACCATTGCCATCCTCCGTTATTAGCAGCGAGATCGAAGTCGAGTAGTTTTAAGGCGAAGTAGCGCTCTCCTTTGCGCCAGTCGACAAGAAGGGTTTTACAGAGAAAGCTTGCCACGATCATGCGAAGTCTATTATGCATTAAGCCTGTTTCGTTAAGACAGCGCATGGCCGCATCGATGATGGGAAAGCCTGTCTCTCCTTTTTTCCAAGCTTCCCATTCTTTCTTGCCGCCACGCCATTTGATATCGTTATATTCTGGACGATAAGCTTCTTTTTCAACATGGGGAAATTGGTCAAGAATAGTTTGATAGAACTCTCTCCAAATTAATTCACTGGCCCAAACTTTATGACCATTGGTTTTGCCACTAAAGGCCATTTGAAACATGTGGCGAATGGAAATATTTCCATGGCGAATATAGGCGGAAAGATTGGATGTTTTATCTAGACTTGGAAAGTCTCGTGCTTCCTCATAATCAGTAATATCTTTTTCGAAGGCCTTTAGTCTCTTTTTACCGGCAGTTTCTCCTCCTTTGAAGAGATTGGACGTTGGTTTGAAGCCTAGAGCTTTATGCCAGTCTTTATTGAGAATAGATTTCTTTTGATCACTTATTTTAGCGAGTTTCTTTTTAGAAATTTTATATTCGGGAATAACATTTTCTTGTTCTGATAATCGGTCATACCAAGCGCGCTTATAGGGAGTGAAAACCTTATAGATTTCACCTTTATTAGTGAGGACTTCACCGCCCTCAAAAACAACGGTATCTTTAAAATGATGAATCTCGACTTGCATGTCTTTGAGACTTTCTTCTACTTTCTTATCTCTCTTTTTAGCATAAGGTTCATAATCGTGATTGTAGTAGAGGTGATTTACTGAGAGCTTTTTACAAAGTTTAGGTATTTCTTCCGTNGGGTCACCATGAGAAATGATGAGAGAGGAGTCGACTTTATTTAAGTTTTCTTCTACGTCTTTTAATGATTCGATGATGAAGGTTAGGCGTCGATCGTCTTCTGGGAGAGAGTCTAGAATATTGGGATCAAAGTTAAAAACGAGATAGACTTCATCACAGTCTTTTGTTGCCTCTGATAGGGCACGGTGGTCATATAGACGAATATCTCTTCTCATCCAGACTAGGGCTTTACTCATAGAATCTCTTTTGGTTCGGGATTGTGAACCTATTCTAGAAACGCTGGGGCTTTTAGTCTAAGAAAAAGAGTTAGACCCCCATATTTGTGAGTAGACTTTTTATTTGAAAAGTCTTCATGAGATCAAGGTGAGAAAACTCGATTCCCATTCCCTGAGGATAGTCTCCTCGCGCTTTAAATTCTTTCCTGACTACGCGTCCTTGTACTTGAATATCACCTTTCTCGGTAGAGATATAAAGATTGATATGTTCACCAATATGAAGGTCGTTCATCAAGTTCTTGGTGTATGGGGTCATACTCGATAGAAAGGTTCCTGTTTTAGAAATATCAAATGTAGAAGTGAGCACCTTCTTGTGGTTCATTGCTTCAATACGAACAGGAAGATTTTGCTTATATCTTTTGGGTATTTTCCACCACTGCAGTTTTGGATTTTTTAAAGCATCATATGCCGAAGTGAAAATATAACTGTAGCTAAGAAGCGAGAAGGAAACTGTAGCTGAGGTGGCCTGGGAAAAACTATAATCATTACCCCAAAGTGAAACAAAGAAGTTATTAATCGCAATGATTGCAATTCCTACAGGTAGGGTGAATTTTAATGCTTTAGAGGCGTGTAAACATAAGTAGGCATTGATAAGGCAAATGGCGATGACCACGAGATTGAGGGGTGTAACTTTCATCCAAAGGGATGACCAATCAGAGAGGGTGAAGAGGTCATGGTCATAGAGAAATGCAATTTGTAGGGGAAGACAAAGGGCAACTCCAAAAAAGAAGAGGGCAATGAGGGTAAAGAATAAGGGTTTCTCTTTCATTTCAATTTCCTTTTTTTTTTGCGCGATTTTAAAGCTTAGCAACAGCATCTCTATCTTCGGGCTCAAAGTGATAGCAATAACTATTGACCTTCTTAACGTATTTTCTAGCTTCATGAAGTTGATCAGAATCTTTTCTCCAGCGCTTTCCATATTTCTTAAGGGCGAGCTTTACTCGATAAGCACCACTATTATAGGACGCTAGAATTAGCTCATTAAGAACATGATTGATATCATCTCCATAATGGCGATGAATTAATTCTCTATTTTCTGGTCTTAACCAATATTTTTCGAGATATTTGAGAAAAGTAATTCCCCCTTCGATGGAAAGGTTTTCATTGAGTCTCCATTCATTTTTAGAATTGATCGTTCCAGTTAGGATCATAGTCTTAATGATGGGAACACTATACTCATCAATTGCATCGTGAGTGGGCCAACTTTTTTTATTTTGTAGAATATGTACCTGAGCTAAATTGGTGACTTGGGTTAAGCCGATGGCCTTAGCATGACTGACGGCCTTGGAATTAAAAGCCGATTCTTGAGCAATTAAGCCGGCAATAAAACGAGGATTAATATTTTCCTGATGAGATATTTTATCGATCGCATCTACGAGCTGGGGGTTTACATCAAAGGGAGATATCTTTTTAAGCTCGCTGAGATCACTCATAGAACAAGTTGGCTCTGAGTAGCGAAAGAATTGGGCTTCGGTAAAGCGGTCGTTTTGAAAGCGAATTAAGATTTGATGATCCGTATCGGCTAAGAGTTTTAAACCTTTGAAGTGAATTTTCATCTTAGTATACTGATGATTAAAAGTGATTTGGGAATTTCTTAGCCAAGAGTCTGTGACATCGTACTGATTGTGAAAGAGATTAATTTGATAATCCCTCTCTATAATTTCCTTATTATCGATGACAAGGGTAAATTCACTAAGTTCTGTTAGATTTTGTTTCTTAGGGTAAAAATCAGCGGTGGCCATGGATTGTTGTTGAGGGATTCTTCCGAGTTGTTGAATTTTCTTTTCATCTCTTTTTCTATGCTCAATCCCGCTGACCTCTTCTTGCGAATTCAAAGGGAGAAGAACTCTCTTTTCACTGGGAAGACTTGTCCCGTAATGTCCAAATGGATGGGTTGGCCCAGCACAACTCATAACAAAAGAGCTTAGGGTCATCATGAGATAGGGCATCAGTTGGTAAGAGGATAAGGGAGAGTGTTTCTTCATTCAGTCGCTCCAAAATAATCTGGTGGTTCTTAGATTATTTAATCTCATTTTGAGAATTTGGTTTTGAGTCCCAGATATCATTTCCATAAATGCATCTAGGGGAGCTGACGTACGGCAAGTATTAAATAGATTTCTTTCGCCCTTATTATAAAGAAAAATTCACATTCGATTCAATATCAATAATTGTGGTCACTTTTCAAAGACTCCAGTGAGTAAGGGGGAGAATTCTTTGTGACTAAAAAAAGAGAAGATTCTCCTATGATTAAGGGGTTAGGAGAATGTCATTTTTAGGCAAAGTCTATACAGACAATCGCCGTGTCTAGCTCTATAAATTTCTCAATTTCTCTAAAGTCTGCCCCTTTTTTCAGTAGGTTAGCTAAGGAGGTAAAGAGCTTTTGGGTTTTCAAGCTAGACAGTATCTATACATTTAGATTGCAGGTAAATGCCCTGATTATGGTAACTTAAAATCATCTAAGATAGAGATTCTATGACCCCTAAATTGAATCTTTATCAGGATTTTGAGCCGGGGAAAGATTATGGAAATGGTAAAGGAAAGTTCCACAAATAAAGGTCACTATAGTATTCAACTTGCTTCTAAAATTTCAGGAGTGGGAGTGCATACTATACGAGCTTGGGAGAAGCGCTATCAGGCCGTCGTTCCTGAAAGGAATGCTTCTGGAAGAAGAGAGTATAATGACAAGGATGTAGAAAGATTAAGTCTCCTGAGTGAGCTCTGTACCCTTGGTCACTCAATCGGTAAGATTGCTCATTTATCTACTGGAGATCTTAAAGTTCAGCTCCAAAAGCTAGGCAAGAAAACAGATGGCCATCAAAAGGCTTCTTCTCTTCGCTCTCCAAGCCTGACGGTTGTTAATGTCGAAGAATCATTGAAGATCCTCTTTGATGCCCTTGAAGAATATAAGATAGATACTATTTCAGAAGAGTTTAATCGCTTAAAACTTGTACTCAATCCGAGAGAGCTTGTACTTAAAGTGATCTCGCCTTTACTCAAAGAATTGGAGAAAGGTGTAGAGACTGAGAAATTTAATATTTCACAAGAACATGCGCTCTCTGCACTTATTAAATTTCATACAGGACATATCCTCTTTAGAGGCAATCATTCTAAGTCAGTTAGGCCACTTAAGGTTTTACTCTGCGCCCCTGAGGGAAGCTTCAATGAGTTTGGTCTTCTTCAGGCAGCTCTACTTTGCAGCTTCTATAATCTTCAATTCTACTATCTAGGCCCTAATTTACCTGCGGATAGTTTACTTGATTCTTATCGTTCATTAGAGGGGGGGCTGGTTATTCTAGAGACGAAAGATGATACGGGTCATCTTAGTGAAGGCTTTATTCGTTCCTATGCTGAAAAAGTAGCAGGGGGCATTGGTGAGGGCCGACTGATTATGGATGACTCACGAGTTAAAGAAAGTAGTCAAAGTAGTCAATGGAGTCATTTAAATCAATATAGCAATATCTCTATAATGAAAGATATTGAAGGGCTAGATCAACTCCTTAAGTCTTTGTAATTATTATCTAGCTCGATCTTTTTTAGATTTTTCAAGAAGGCCGTGATAGGGATAGGGGCGATTATTTAATATCTCTTCTATCTAGGCGGCTTTTGTGAAAAATTTCAATCCCTCTTATGTGATCTCTGTTCTTTTCTTCTTTTTAGGATTAGGTCTTTCTCCACTTTCATTTGCAGACTTTGGGGAAGATGAAACGGTTAGGGCCGCTTTGGAAGCTGAGTTTATATCAGTCGATACGATTGGAGAAATATTCTATCAAGAAAGGCAACGCAACCAAGGTTGTGATATCTTGGCCAATGTATGGCTTGTAGGTGATCTGGGAAGTGGTGAAACGGCTTACGAGTGTGACCTTTGTCTCTTAGAAGCTGATAATGGTTTCTTTGATTTTGATCGTGATACAATCTTTTGCGCAAGAGAAAGACACTAATAAAAAAGGCTCTATAATAGAGCCTTTTTATTTTGATCATTTTATTTCTTAATTCTTGATTTGGCTAAAAGCCTTAAGAATATTCTTCCTTGTTATAATTCCTACTACAACACCATTGTCGATCACGGGTAGTCTCTTAATATTCTTTTCACTCATCTTACTAACGACATCATTCAATGAATCATCTGGAGAAGCTGTTTTCACATCTTTAGTCATAACCTTTTCTAAGGGAAGGTTCTTAGATTTCTTATAAATATCTTCAACATCAGTTGAATTAAAATTTTGCCCAAAGAGATGCTTCAAAGAAACCATGGCGTGAGGAATATCGACTTCTCTAGAAATGAAGTCAGATTCGGTAATTATACCTTGAAGCACGCCATCTTTATCAACTACAGGAATAACACTGAAGTCATTTTCAAGCATCAGGTTTGCTGCGTCTTGAACCGTTTGATCGGGGGTACATGTTTTTACATCTTTAGTCATAAAGTCTGATGCTTTCATAATTCTCCTCATTTTTAATATCTCAATGTTTTTTATTATACTCTATCCTCAAAAGTTGATTCAAGAGTTTTTGAACTGGAGCTTTAAGGTCGGTTATAGGGGCTGTCTATATTATATTCTAGTATTTTCGATTTGTGTTGTTCAGGTGGTAATATAATAGGCTCATATCTTTTGTGGATCTTATAAATTAGGACAACGATGAATACAGTTAAACAAGCTCTTAATCTCGTAAATCAAAATATCCTGGGAAAAGAGGAGACCGTCTCTTTGGCCATGATCTCTCTATTGTGTCAGGGTCATTTACTGATCGAAGATATTCCAGGAGTGGGAAAGACAACCATGGTTTATATCTTTGGGAAGCTTCTTGGTTTAGATATATCGAGAATACAATTTACCAATGATCTTCTTCCTTCAGATATTATTGGTACTCCCATCTTTAAAAAAGAGACCGAGAGTTTCGAATTTCATAAAGGTCCATTATTTGGAAACCTCATTCTTGCAGATGAACTTAATCGAGCGACTCCTAAAACTCAAAGTGCTCTGTTGCAGGTAATGGAGGAGCGTAAAGTTAGTGTAGATAGTGGTGAATACCATATGCCAGATCCCTTTATTATCATGGCCACTCAAAATCCTTATTCTCAAATGGGCACATACCCTTTGCCAGAGTCTCAATTAGATCGTTTCTTTATGGGAATCTCCCTCGGACTTCCGAGTTCTGAATATGAAAAACAAATCATTCAACAGCGGGATATTCGTGAACGTATAAAAGAGATGAATGCTCTTTTTGAAAAAGATGAGCTTAAAGAAATTCATGAATCCCTGTGGAATATACATGCGAGTGATGATCTACTTGATTATCTGTTACGACTTGTTGGAAGTGTTAGGGAAAATATTGATGGTGGAGAATTTCTATCTCCACGTGCAGGAAAAGATCTTCTTATGGCGGCCAGAGCGAAGGCCTTTATAGAGGAAAGAGATTACGTTATTCCTGAGGATATTCAATTTGTCTTTCCCTATGTTGTAGGCCACAGAATTGGACACCATAAGAGCTTTAATGAAGTTCATCAAATTTTAAAGAGTCTTATAAAAGATATTGCATGCTAGTGACTAAGAATTTAAGTCAATTACAGTCTCGCTTTAAAGACCTTTTATCGAAACGATATCATCGTATCTATATTCTTCCGACTCAGTTTGGTAGCTACTTTATTCTCGTTATCTTTATTCTTTTTCTAATGAGCCTGTCCTATGGTCACTCACTGGCCATTACAGGAACCTTCCTCTTTGTATCTATTGTTGTAATGAGTACTTTCTATACCAACTATAATTTATCGGGGATTCGTTTTAAGGCCAATGAAAAATCAAAAACCTATAGACCCTTATCTTTATTTAAAGGTGAGGACCTCGTATTGAAGTTTAAAAACTTATCAAAGAAGCCTCGACCTGATCTTAGATTTGATTTGGAAGTGAAGAGAGGTCAAAGTTTATATAAAATCTCTGGTTTTAAATCCTTCACAAAGGTTCAAGATCATAAAGTTGTATTTAAAACAATTTATCAAAATAGATCCTTAAAAAGAGGAGTCTATAAAATACAGTCCTTAAAAGTAAGCAGCCATTTTCCTTTTGGTCTATTTGGAGCATGGAGCTACCTGCAATTAAAGGATCGAAAAGAAAATCTCGAATTCTTTCTCTATCCAGAGCCCATTAAACCGCCTGACACAAGAAGAGCTTATCTTATTTCTGACTTAGATAATGAATCGGACAAAAAGGGAGCTGATCAAAAGTTGGGAGAGGATTTGTATGAGAATCTATCGAATAGGGAAGTCGGAGATCACTTCTTCGAACATCGGCTACATAAAGAGTCTGAAGGGCTAAGAAGAGTAGACTGGAAAATGTATGCGCGAACACATGAACTTTATATAAAGAATTACTCAAGTGATGATCAAGAAGAGATTCCTCTCAATGAAAGAATTCTCAACCGTAGGGATTATCAGCAATATCCATTGGAGTCTCAATTATCATTTCTATGTTTTAGAGTCAGGCAAATGAGTAAAATGGATCTTCCGTATTCTCTTATCTTAGATTCAGAAGAAGAACCGGTATGGGGAAGGGGGAAAGAATTTGAAAAAGCTTGCTTGCTGAGATTATGTTTATTTGATTTAAATAGGGAAGGAGATGGTCAATGAGACCTTTTTACAAAGCTCTTATGACTCTCTTTGCTTTGAGTACTCTTCCTTTCTTAGGTCAGTTTTCTTTATTTCCCTTAGTAGGCCTATTTCTTCTATTTCTTCTTTCTCTTTATTTCGAAAAAAAGGGAAGAAGCTTAACTAAATCAACTCGCTTTATTCTTATTTTCTTCTATCTCATATCTCTTTATTTTGGTTTAGGGAATCTTTGGTCTTTAGAGGCAGGAGTGTCCTTTCTCACCTTTTTGGCCCTGCTGAAGACATTTGAGATCAATGAGAAGAGGGATATATTCATATACTCGCTTATCATTCAGCTCTCATTAGTAGGTCATCTCCTTAGTGTTGAGGACCTCTATATGATCCTTGTTCTTCTTCTTATCCTTATTCACCTCTTTTACCTTTTATTTAACTTTCATTCTTTCTTTGATCATCATAGAAGTGAAAAGGATCCAAAAAACGAAGAAATTTATAGTTATCGTAAAAGGATTTTTATACAAATTCTTATCTATTCCCTGCCTTTAGCTACGATCCTTTTCTTTGTCTTTCCTCGATTTCCCTTGGGAAATATTTTTTCCAATACTATGAAAAAAGAAAATCGAACGGGTTTCACGGATAAATTAAGACCTGGAGAGATATCGGAGGTCATACAAAGTCAGGATACCTATTTTAGAGTTCGCTTTGAGCAGCTAAGGCCTAATCGTGCCAATCTCTATTGGAGAGGAATGGTTTTGGCCAAGACTGATGGCTTTAATTGGGATCGTATCCACTTGGGAAATGATCATGTTTTAGATAAGAGAAAGATTCCTTCGAAGAATGAATTGAAAAGAGTTCTTTATCGCTATGAAGTAGAGTATGAATTCTTCTCAAATGGCCCTTTATTTCTTATTGACCGCCCTTATCGCTATGACGTTCTATCAAGAAATCATACGGTTGGAATGGGAGGAGAAACTTTCTTTAGTGTTGCTTATCGCAATCAAAAACTTCGTTATCGTGCCCAATCAATTAGAAGAAATACCCAGAAAACTATAAAAGTAAGTCCTTTAAAAACATCACAATATTTAGAGCTTCCTATTCTTAATCCTCGTTTTACTCAATGGATTGACTCTTGGCGTGGGGAAGGGGAGAAACGGCCTAAGCTAGTGATGGAGAAAATGAGAAGCTATTTTGAGAGAAATAATTTCAAATATAGTTTGTCCCCAGGGATTATGAATGCGCAATATCCATTGGATGATTTCTTCTTTAATAAGAAAATTGGCCTTTGTGAGCATTATGCAAGCGTATTGGCCATTGCCCTGAGAGCCCTTAAGATTCCTTCTCGAGTGGTGGTGGGCTTTCAAGGAGCTCAATATAATCCTTACGGAGAGTACTTCTATGTTCAAGGAAAGAATGCTCATGCCTGGGTTGAATATTGGGACGAATTAAGAGGATGGCAAAGAGTGGACCCTACGGAATGGATAAGACCAGAGCGTATTCGATTGGGGCCTGATGTCTATTTCTTAACGGATGAAAATTTAGAAAGTATGAATTTAGATAATTCTCTTGCGATCAATCAAAGTGGCTTTTTACAAAATATTTTCCTTATGGCCGACATGATCTATTATGAACTCAATAGAGAGTTTCTTAATTTTGATATTGAGAAACAGGAACAAATCTTTGATTTCTTAGATCTCGATGATAAGTCTAAATATATAAAACTTTTCATTTTAAGTTTCATTCTCTGTCTTTTATTCGCGGGATGTATTTTCTTTTATTTCTATTGGCAAAGAAGAAGAAATAGAGAACCTCTAGACGAAATTTATCGCAATCTTAAAGTTAGGCTCAATAGGCATGGAATTGTACTACGTTCTTGGTGGGGTCCAAGAAAGTTATTTGAAGAAGTCAGTGAGATAAGGCCAGAACTGAGAGAAGAAATTGAAGAGATTTCAAAAGGGATAGAAGAGCTTCGTTACCAAAGAAAAGTACAACGCGAATCCGTAGCTTCTCTTATTCGTTCATTAGAGCGTAAAATTAAGAAACTTTGACATGAAATTGACATATGTCTGGGTCTTTTACCCTTCACATAGGATTAAAGACCTTTATAATAAACAGATGAAAAATAAAGCTTATTCCCTCCTTAAAACGCTCTCTCTCTCATTTGGATGCGCGATTTATCTTTTCACTCTTTCCTCTCAAGCGGTACTTGCAAAAGATCAAGCCTCTAAGATAAAAATTCTCTTCTTAGGTGACAGCTTAACGGAAGGGTATGGTGTGGAAAAGAAGTCAGCCTATCCCTATGTAGCCGCAGATGAGTTAAGAAAGAAAAATCATAATATCGAAGTGATAAATGGTAGTGTGAGTGGTTCTACCACTGCATCTGGTAAATCTCGCTTGAAGTGGTTTTCTAAAGCAGGGCCGGATTATCTTTTTCTTGCTCTTGGTGCAAATGATATGCTGCGAGGGATTCAAGTCGATTCTTCTCAAAAGAACTTATCTGAAGTCATTCGTCTAGCAAAAGAGAAGGGAATGACTGTCATATTGGCCGGGATGATGGCCCCTCCCAATTATGGAAAAGAATATGGGGACTCATTCAAATCTATGTATACAAAACTTGCTAAATTACACGATATATCTCTCGTTCCCTTTTTGTTAGAGGGAGTTGCTGGTGAAAAGGAATTCAATCAAGTGGACGGAATTCATCCCAATAAGAAAGGGCATCAGAAAATGGGAGAATTGGTGGCCAAAACAATAGAGCCGCTCTTAAATCAAAATAAGTAAACCCTATACCCCTTCGAGGCCACAATGCTCAAAGCCAAACATATATATAAAAGCTTCTCTAGAAACCAAAGTCATCAAGGGAAGGATAAGATTGAAGAAAATAAAATTGAAATTTTAAAAGATCTCAATTTAGAGGTATCGGTTGGTCAAACCATTGCGATTCTAGGTCAATCTGGAAGTGGGAAATCTACTTTTCTTAGTACAATGTCTGGCATAGACGAATTAGATGAAGGACTCATTGAATTCAATGGAGTCGAACTTTCTAATCTGACTCAAGATGAAATGACCAAGTTTAGAGGAAAGAATATTGGAATCATATTTCAGCAATTTCATTTACTTTCTCACTTAACGGCCCTAGAAAATGTTAGCTTACCTATGGAAATTCAAGGATCACAAGCTAAAGAGGCAAAGAATAAGGCCCTAGAACTTTTGAGCGCCGTTGGACTTGAAGACAGAGTTGATCATTTCCCCTCTCAACTGAGTGGGGGAGAAAAGCAAAGAGTGGCCATCGCAAGAAGTTTGATTCTAGACCCACCTCTTCTCTTGGCCGATGAGCCTTCTGGCTCCTTAGATGAGGATACAGGTCAGAATATTATGGATCTTATTTTCTCCTTGGCCTCAAAGCGGGGGAGTACTCTTGTTTTAGTTACGCATAATCAAGAATTGGCAAAACGATGTGAAAAGGTTTATTTACTTGAACACGGCCAATTAAGAGATGTCACTGAAGAACAAGTTATGAGAGTTTAATATGGTATTCGGTAGTCGTTTAAGCTGGTCTCTTGCTTGGAAAGATATTCTCTATTCTAAAGTATTTACTTTTTTATTTTTGATCAATATGGCCATAGGACTCTTAGGACTTGTGGTTATTGAAAATTTCAAAACCTCTTTTCAAACGGTTTTAGATGCTAAGGCCAAGAATCTCTTAGGCTCAGATCTTGAAATTTCAGGCCGCTTTCCCCTTAATGAGGAGCAAAAAGGTAAAATTGTCACATTCCTTAGTGCACAAGATATTGTATCCCCCGTTTCAAGTTTTGAAGAACTCCCTATGTCACAAGAGATTTCTTTATTTAGTATGGCCCGAGGGAAGGAGGGAGCTCGCTTAGTTTCTCTAACTTCTCTTGATGTGGAAGAAATTTCAAAGGCTAAATCGTTCTATCCTTACTATGGTTTTTTAGAATTTGAAGATAAGTCGCTTTATCCTCAGGAAGTAAAGAATCCTCCTTCTTCTCGAAAAATATGGGTTTATTCTGATGTCGTCGATTTACTTCAAACGAATCAATTACGTTTAGGAAATTTAGAGTTTGAAGTGTCCAAAGTCGTCACCGATGATAGCTCACAAGCTTTTGATATGGGTCCCTTGGCCCCTAAGATTTTTATACGTAGTGATGATCTAAAAGAAACAGGGCTTATTCGCAAGGGAAGTACTCTTAATTATCGCTATCACTTCAAGACAAAGAGAGACTTGAATGAAGAAGATCTGAAAGGTTTAAATGAAATTATTGATGATAATGCCATAAGGGTAAAAATACCGAGTAAAAGCTCAGAACAAGTTGGACGAGTTCTCTCTTATCTATCTGACTTTTTGGGCTTGGTTAGTTTAGTGGCCCTCTTCCTATCAAGTGTTGGTCTATTCTATCTCTATAGAAGTCATCTTGCTCAAAAGCGCCAATCATTAGCTGTCTATACCAGTATAGGACTGCAAAAGAGAGATGTTTTCTCTACTTTCTTTAATCATATTTTGATTTTGGCCTCAATGGGAACACTCTTGGCCATTGGACTCTCTTTTATAGTCATTCCTGTCATTAACCAAATCCTTCTCAATATTCTTCCCATTGAATTACCTTTTCTCATGAGCTATCGCGCTCTTTTTATGGCGGTACTAGTGGGCCTAGGAGGAGTTCTTCTTCTTTCCTACCCCCTTATTTTATCTGCTCTTAAATCTCCTCCTGCCTCTCTCTTTCAAGAGGGGAGTCACGGACAGCAGAATTTTAAATTAGATAATATCTTTCACTTTACTCCTTATATCTTCTTCTTTGCGGGGATGAGCTTCTATTGTGCCCATTCCTTTAGAATTGGTGGCGTCTTTCTCGGAATCTTCATTGTGAGTATCTGCTTAGGAATTCTTCTCGCTCTATTTCTTATTAAAGTCTTTAACGGCTTCTTTTCTAAGGGGATCCGTGACTATAAGTGGTCTCTCTCTTGGAAGTATCTCTCTCGTCATAAAGTAAGTACACTCTCTATTTTCTTAAGTCTCTTACTAGGTTCAATGCTTTTGAATTTAATTCCTCTGCTTCAAGAATCCATTCAAAATGAACTTGATGTAGGATCTCGCTCAGGGAAGCCAAGTTTATTTCTCTTTGATATACAAGATGAGCAAGTTTCATCGATCAAGAATTATTTTGAAAAAGATCTTGATGAATCTTTGTTGGCACTGTCTCCCTTAGTTCGGGCTAGAATTTCTAAGGTTAATGGGGAAGAAGTTAAAGTTGATTCTTCAGAGGCGCTTACAAGAGAGCAGGAAAGAGAAAAGAGATTTCGTAATCGGGGGACTAATTTAAGCTTTCGTTCAGAATTAACTTCGAGTGAAGAGATTATAGAAGGTAAATGGTTTGAAGGACCCTATGATGCTGCTAAAAGTGATGAAGAAGTCCCATATATCTCTGTTGAATATCGGTATGCTCAGAGATTGGGAATTGAGCTCGGAGATTTAGTTGAATTTGATATTATGGGAATTCCTATCACGGCCAAAGTTCTTAATTTGAGAAAAGTTAAGTGGACTTCGTTTCTTCCCAACTTCTTTATACAATTTCAGCCAGGTGTTTTAGACGATGCTCCTAAGACTTGGCTTGCTTCTGTTGGTCAAATTGATGCTGATAAAAAGCTTCAAATCCAAAGAGAGCTTTTCGAAAACTTTCCCAATATTTCGGCGATTGATCTTTCAAAAGTTGTTGGAAAGATATTATCGATGATGAGACAAATGGGCTTTGCCCTTCAATCTATGAGTTTCATTTGTATTGTAGTTGGACTCTTTGTTCTCTATTCGTTGGCCCACCACCAGGTGAACTCTAGACTACGTGACTTTGCTTTATTAAAAGTCATTGGAATGGACGAAAAACAACTACAGAAAATGGCGTTGCGAGAATTCACTATGATTGGGCTATGCTCTTCTTTTATAGGAGCGACATTTTCCTTATTTGTCGCCAATATCGTGAGTCGAATCTTTTTTGATGGAAATTTTGTTCTGAATCTTGCCATGCCAGTTATAAGCGTGGGGATTATAACACTCTTATGCGCCATAACTTCATTCTTTGCTATTCGAAAAGTGCTTAAGGTTAAGGCGAGTTATTTCTTGTAGATTTGTAGTGGTCAATTTCTTCTTTAGTTTTATTTAATATCCAGCTAAGGACAGCTGCATCGTCAATAAAACCACCTACTAATAGGTCGGGAATAATATCCATTGGATTTATAAAGTAGAGGAGTCCTACAATAATAAGGGTGACATCTTTCTTTGATTTCGGTGAGTATTTTCTTGTCGCCGTATCTTTAAGAAGAGCAATAACGATTTTTAAATCATTCCAAAGATTTTTAAATTGCTCTTTGATAAAGCTACTTGATAGCTTTTCTTCAACAGATTTGGCCAAGGACTTAATGGCCGACGAGGACTGAAGAATGGTCTTCGCCTGATCATTAAATTTACTCTTGGCCCAATTTAGATATTGTTCAATTTTCATCTATAGTTTTGAGATGGAGAATTTTCTAGTTCCTCCAAGAAGTCAGTCTCACCTTGCTTTAGATTTTTTCCCCATAGCTTTTGGTTTGACGAAGTTGTTTCCACTGAAGCTGGGCCTCTAGAGCCATGAGACTCATTACCTAGAGTTTTGTGTTGGCCAGAACAAGATACTAAGCTCGCTGTGATCATTAGGCATAAGAAAAGTTTCATAATTAATCCTCAAATGATTTATATTTTGGACTCTATCATAAGTCCCTTCCTATTATATCGACTCCTTGATTTCAAAGAAAGGGTGTAATTACTGTCCTTATTTTGTCAACTTATTGAGATTACGTGCATTTTGCTGCTGTTATGGCTAAAATAGCTTAGGCAAATATTAAAATAAGGATTTAAATTATGTCCGATAATAAAGATCATAAAAAGAGTGATGAAGCCCCAAGAGGGTCACTATCTGTAAGAGCATTGGCCATGCCTGCTGATACTAATCCAAATGGAGATATCTTTGGGGGTTATCTTCTTTCTCAAATGGATATTGCAGGTGCTATATATTCACAAGAAGTGGCCGGCGGGAGAACCGTAACAATCGCAATTGATTCCATGTCCTTCTATTTACCCCTTCATGTGGGGGATACTCTCTGTTGTTATTGCGAAACTTTAAAACAGGGAAATACCAGTATTAGCGTAAAGGTAGAGGCATGGGCCGTAAGGCGTTTTGATTCGGAAAGAATTAAAATTACAGAGGGTGTATTTACCTACGTGGCCATCGATGATGATCGTAAACCTAGACCAATAAAAAAAAATAATAAGCAAGGATAATGAATGTCGTTAGTGGTTCAAGCAAATCATATCACCAAATACTACGGTGAATCTAAAGCATTAAGTGATTTCAGTCTGTCTATTGAAGAAGGGCAATGTTTTGCTCTTTTGGGAAAGAATGGGGCAGGAAAGACAACCTTTGTGAAGTCTCTTCTCAATCTTGTGAGCTATGAACAAGGAGATCTAAAGCTCTTTGGTAAAGAAGTTACCGATAAGGAATCAAGAGAGCAGGTCAGCTACCTTCCTGAAAAATTCAACTTCTACCCCTATTACTCTTTAAAAGGAGTGTGCGAATTCTATGGGAAAATGAAGGGACTCTCAGGTGATGAATTAAAAAATCAAGTGGGACTTGCCCTAGAGCGTTTATCTTTAAATGGACTAGAAAATAAGAAGGTCAAAGACTGTTCAAAAGGTCAGCTACAAAGAGTTGGATTAGCGAGCATGCTGGTTGGAGACTCTAAACTTCTTATTCTAGATGAACCCCATAGTGGTCTAGACCCTATTGGGATTAAAGATGTCCAACAGTTAATCCTCGATTTACAAAAAGAGGGGAAGACCATTTTTATCAATTCCCACGGCCTAGATTCTGTAGAGAAGGTTTGCGATCATATTGCGATAATTGATCATGGAGAAGGAAAAGTGCAGGGACATCTTAAAACCCTAATTGGTTCTTCTACTTTACTTGATTACTTTTATGAAAAGGTGCAGAAATAATGAATCTAAGCGCGATTAAAATCATCATTTTAAATACTCTCAATAATGAATGGCGTAGTAAGGCCGTTATCTTTCTCTCTGTCTTTACGGTCTTTGTTCTCTTAATTGCTTTGGCCGTCTTAAGCTTTGTTAATGAGCATTATCTACAAGAGATGCAGGTTGAAAGTTTAGGAGTGAGGGCCTTAGGAATTTTCTTTCTGGTCATTAATATCTGGTCTTATTTGATCTCTATTTACTTTGGTGTAAGTAGTGTGCGTACAGATGCTGAATACTCGGTATTACCCCAAATTCTAAGTTTTCCCATTTCTAGAGGTGAATACCTTACTGGTCGAATTTTAGGCAGTCTTCTCTTGGTGATGGGCTACTACTTTATATCTCTTTTATTGGCCATTATTTCAATTAGCCTTGTAACAAAGTCCCTAGCTCTATCTCCCTTTATTTTTATAGGATTTATTATGAATTCTATACCCAACTTTATGGTGATTCTGATATCTCTTTTAGTGGGTCCTTATATGGGAAAACTGATGTCTTTTATCACGATGGTTTTCCTAACTCTCTTCATTGTGATCAGTAATGGTAGGTTTGCTTCCCTTGCTCTTGGCCAATATGGTGAAGACTTAGGATTCTTTTCGATCATTGGTTTGATTCTCCATACGTTCTTTCCCCATATTGCTGTTTGGGGCGGACTTGGAAATAGTTTTATTACAACGAATGATTTTACCTTTCAGATGCCACTAGAGCTGTCTCATTTTATTATTTCGGTCGCTTTTATTAGTTTTCTTGTTCATAAGAGATTTAAAAGCTTAGCAATTTAAAAAGATTTATTAAATAAAGGGTCTATTTTAAGACCCTTTATTTATCGATATAGACTTGGAAGTTTCGCTCTCGTGTAGAATGATCTTTAATAACTTCAAAACTTAAGCGGCCAATCTCTAGGCCTCCAGAAGTTTCCACGCTTACCCTCCAAAGTCCCGGAGTGTAATTATCTTTATAAGTATAACCCCTAAATCCTTTGTCTCTGCCGCCTGTTATGGTTAAGGGAATGCGATCACTTGTTCTCCAGTCTCCGTTATCGTACTTCAGCCATCTGACATAAATACGATCTTCAAAGCCACGTGGAGCAAATATTCGACCAAAGAAGTAGAGTCTGTCTTCTTCTCTGGCCTGGAAGTATTCATCACTACTGTGCCAAAAGCGCCACCACTTTCTTTCGTGATAAAGCTTATATTCTGGATATTGCTTTTCAACTTTGTGATAAATTCCTGCCATTTCCAGAGAAAGAGGAACTGGGGGAATGGCCTTAAAAAGTCTTAGTCCGTAGAAGACAATCGCCAAGGATAAGAAAGGGTAGAGCCAATATTTCTTAATCAATTCTAAACTTATTTTGGAATGCCTAAAGAGTTGGAAAAGAAGAGTCGCTATAATGAGATAGACTAAAATACCGACACTAAAAACCATCAAACCCACTTTTCCAAAGGGAAGAGGGGTATAGACAAGAATAAAGGACATGAGCGTAAGGTTGAGAAAGACTGATTTTATCACAATTCCCAATTCCCTAACTCTATTAAACTCATTAATGATGAGAGGGATGAGTAGAATTGTCATGAAAAGAAGGGAACTACTTAATTCAGCACTTTTAAAATAGAAGAGAGTGAACCCTGATAGGAGTGCCCCTTGGGCAAAGTGAAAGACTTCATCTTTATAGAGGTTTATCCAGTGCTCCAGGCTTTGTCCTCTAAAATTCCAATTGGGAAGAGGCGCCGAACTGGGTTGTCCATTTTCGATACTAATTTGTAAATTGACTAATTCGAGAAAGAAGACAAGAAAGGAGACGAGTAGGTAAAAAGAAAAAATTAGGATATTACTGAGATCATCAATTCTTCCTAAAGTAACAATGTCGAGCAGGAATCCACCTATAAAGAATGAAGGAGAAGCCAGATGCTGCCATTTTTGATGGAATTCGATGAGAGGTTTCATATACTCAAGAGTATAAGGGCCTAATCTATTAGGTTCAAGTGGATAATAAAGAGGCCATAGAGCGACATCGACTATTTAATGAAAATACTAACTCTTATCTTCTAGGTAATTAAATAGGGTTCTCTCATCATGACCGAGCAATCCATTTCCCAATAGCCACTTGGCAAAGAGATTAATGCACTTTGTGCTCATTTTAAGGCCGACATTTAGAATCATTTTCATTTTTTACCCCCTATCCTGATAAGGATGGAATTAAAAAAGTTGAGTTAAAACCTTGAAGTCAAGGGAACATATAATTACTAACGTCCATGTCATTACGAGCCAGATAACTATCTTCAACATAATTCTTCCTCTACGTTTACTGCATTCTGGTATGCATAGGATGTACTATCCTTGTACCCATCCTTGGTACTTTATCAGTGTACAAAATTAATTTACATGAGTGCCTTAAAATTTTGTTAGGATTTTGTGGAGAAATCTACTTATATTACTTAATCCTTTTAGTGGGTTAAAGACATTTAAGTTTACCCTGGCCATAGTTTTGTTAGAATAGGATCAGTCTTTTAATAAATTTAATACTCTACACAATTAAGGGGAGCCTTATAGGATTTTTCCCCTAAGGAGAATGGCCATGAAGAATTTAAAAATCGGGACATGGATAAGTCTATTTATTTTATCGCTTTTTTCTTTTTCAGCTTTTGCTGGAAAAGGTGTCATTGTTAATGTTGATGTTCCAGGAATGTCTTTTCAGGCCAAAACCAGTAAATTAAAAGGTTCGGTTAAGAAAGAGGGTGATGTCTACAAAGCGGATAAGCTATATGTCAAAGTTAAGAGCCTTAAGACAGAGATGGATCTTAGAGATGAGCATTTAAGAGATAAATTGGAATACAAGAAGCATTCTAAAATTGTCGTTTCTCAAGGTGTTGCCAAGGGTGGAAAAGGTAAGGCCATTATTGAGATCAAGGGAGTGAAGAAGCCAATTAATTTCTCCTATCAAGAAAGTGGAGGGCTCTTTATCGCAAAATTTCCACTTAGTTTAAAAGATTTCGGAATCACTGGAATTAGTTATATGGGTTTAGGAGTAAAGGATAAAGTTGTTGTTGAGGCTTCTGTTCCAATCAAGTAAACTCAGTCTTAATGAAAAGAATTGTTTCTCTAAAAATTTATATCGTAGTGGCGACTCTTGTCGCCTCTTGCGGTCAGTCCTTCAATTCCAATACTACGGATTACCTCCTTCTTCCTTCCAATTACTGTGAAGATCAATCAAATACCAGCCTATGTGAGGCCAATGAAGTTTTACAAACAAAGTGTACTTCTTGTCATGAGGGATATCATGATACTTGGGCCGCTTATAGCACTAATGCCGCTTGGATAGAGTCTGGACTCGTTGTGGCAGGTAATCCCGCTGGTAGTGATGTTGTTATTCGTTTAAAGAATTATGGAACAGGACTTACGAATATGCCAAAGGATGCTCCGGCCCTTTCTCAAGATGAATATGACAAGATTGAAACTTGGATCAATTCTCTTTGATAAGTTTTTTGATCAATTCTTTGATCAATTCTTTTGAATCCCTTTCATTCCCTGATTTCGCTATAAACCAAGATTAATTCCAACCATCCACAGGGATGATTTAAACTGTGAGGCCTTTCCGAATTTGGTGAAGAGTCCCCAATTGGATAGCTTCCAATTGGTTTCAAGAAAATATCCGTAGGTAAGGAGGGTGTCGTCGCTAATCGTATAACCGGTAGGAACGGTATAGTCACCTGTATTATAAATAAAGGGGATATGAAAACCAATGGAGACATCTCCAGATTTAGGCTTCCAAAGAAAGGAGGGGCCAACAATAAGAGTTGTACTTCCCACCCCACTTTGTTGGTAGGTAACAGAAGAGTCAGTATCGACATTCATAGTCGCTGGTGAAAAGCATCCATTGATTCCATATTCCCAAAAGGCATTTTCATAGCGCCAACCGCCGCCAATACAGAGTCCATCAACGGTTGAATTGATGGGAACAACAAGGCCGTCACTTTCTCTTTGGATAGAGAGTTCATTTCGGTAGCTGATATAAGATGTACTGAGAAACCAGCCACTATGGTAAACCACATCAACAAGATACTTATCATGCTTTTCAAATCTTTCGGTGACTGTGTCGTAGGAGTCGTCCTCATACTCAGATTCACCAAGAATTTCAACATACATTCTTGCTTTTGCTCTTAAGGCCTGACGATCTTTTTCAGAGAGCTTTTCATAGTCTCTGAGATAAATTTGAACCATGGATTCAGCGATTCTATGATAATACAGGTAGAGTTTATTTGGAGCTTCAGGAAGATCGTCTGTACCTGAAGCTTTATAGCTTTGGATGATTTCTGAGTTCTTAGACTTATAATAGGTTTTAATCAAAAGATAGTAGATTTTGATCGCCGTACTATATTCTTCAATCTTTTCATAGGAATAGGCCGCTAGCGTAAGAGCGCCCTTTGGAGTTTCTGATGAATGAAGTTGAAATTGAGAACTGAGCATCTCAATACTTTGGCGATAGAGCTGGTCTTTATAAAGTTGTTTGGCCTTTTTGAAAGCTAATTTTTCTTCATGGCCAATGCTCTTTGCTCCAATCTCTTGGGACGAGATAAGGAGGATGACTAGAGTCATAAGGAGAGAGGTGAGTGATGATTTCAAAACCATACATGCACCTGTCCTGCAAAGTCCCATGAGTCTTCAGAATTTGAACTTTCATTATAGAGACGTGAATTAAAGATATCGAGCCTGAGTTCAAGACCTTGGATGACAAAGTATTGAATTCCTGGTCCCCATTTTAAGTTCTTACTCTCCACATCGAGATCAGATTTGAGATATTCAATGGTATTGAGAAGAAAGAACCCCTTGGATAGGAGAGTATGAGTTTGAACCATCCAGTAGCGAGAAGTCGTTTCCACTTCTCTTTTCAATTGGCTCTTTTGAACTTGTCCAAATTCGGCCATGACACTATTTCCTTTACCAAAGCCCGCACGAGCGTGGAAGGCATAGGCATAGGTTTTTAAGAATTCCGATTCTCCCATTTGCACTGAAAAGCCAGGTCGAAACTTTCGAGAAACAGTATATTCAAAATTAGTGGCCACCCCTGTTTGGCGGACCTGTTCTTCTTCGGCCATATTTCCAATAAAGGGCTGAATACCGAGATCAAAATTTTCAGACGTGTAATGAATTAATAGGGAATGAGTCTGATCATTCATGGTATTGCCGGTTATAGAACGAGAATAAGCCTCGTGATTAACAATGCGAATTCCATAAATCTTATCCATGAGACCGGCGTAAATCCCCCAATTCTTTGTGGGGCGATAACCTATGTAGTATTCACGGGAGCGATAAGTATCTGCATCGGGATCACTTCCATTTCTTGGAACGGGAGCATAGCCTAGAGTTCCCGTAATGAAGAACTTATCAAGATCTGTCTCTGGTCCAAGTCTCACCACAAGACTAGCATTAGCATCCATGGTGAAGTATTCATTCTCTGAGCCTTCTCCTCCTAAATTATTCTTTAAGAGGATACCTCTATAATCTAATGAAGGACGAAAGCGTTTGGTCATATGTTCAGAGTAGAGAAATCCACTCTTCTTACCTAGTTCATTCAGATCACGAGTTCCCAACCACCAGCGATCATCAGAAATTGTTGAGGCTCCTAATGCTCTACCATAATCTGTTAAAGGTCCATTTCCATAAGCATTATAGTGGCACACTGTACAAGAGGTGTATCCGTAACCGATAAAATTTGGATAAGCATAAACGGGAGTCTTAAGAAGACTCACTAAAAGCAGAACAAAGCTTAAAAAGCTCAATGAGGAAGGTGTGGCTATTTTCATTTTCACTTAGTAAGTGTACAAGTCCAATAACTCTTTGAAAACTCTAAAACAGTGAAAGATCCTCAAATGAAAAGTAAAACTGAGAAGCTTCTTTATTTTAATTTAATGCTTTGTTTATTCATTATCGTTTGGGGGGCATGGGTTCGGCTATCAGGCTCGGGTGCTGGCTGTGGAGATCATTGGCCACTTTGTAATGGGGAAGTGATTCCTATGAGTGGGCACTGGAAAACCTATACAGAGTTTATTCACCGTTTTACTACCGGTCTATTTGGAATAACGGTTCTCATGCAGATCTTCTTTTCTCGCAAAGAATTTGGAAAAGGTCACGGCCTAACGAAAGGCAGTTATGCTCTTTTAGTCATGACTTTGATTGAGTCTTTTATTGGTGCTGTTTTAGTAAAGAAAGGTCTGGTGGTCGATAATACCAGTGTCGCTAGGGCTTGGGTTATTGGTTTACATCTCGTTAATACCCTTCTTCTCTTGGCCACCTTCTGCCATGGACACTTCTATTTACAATGGGAGCGTCAAAATTCGGCTGCTCAGTGGCTGCCCTGGAAACAAAATAAGAAGGATTATATTCTCAGTGCAACTGGGCTGAGCTTAATTCTCTGTGTGGGGGCGTTTGGAGCAATTGCTGCGCTAGGTAATACTCTCTTTCCTTCAGAGAACCTAGCTTCCGGACTCCTCTCAGACTTTAATCCTAGCTCTTCTTTTCTCATTCGGCTGAGAATCTACCATCCAATATTGGCAGTTTTGACAGGGGCCTTCTGGATTGGCCTGGCCCAATATTGGAGCCCAAAAAGTTCAAAAAAATCACAGCTTGAAAAGTATTGTTCCGCTACATATATTTTAGTTACCATAGCCTTGGCCTTCGGCCTTATAAATTGGCTACTTATGGCCCCTGTTTGGGGATCTCTTATTCACCTTCTTATTGCAGATTGTTTTTGGCTCTTGTCGGTGGCCCTGATATATAGAAAACTTCACAATCTTAATTAAACCTTATGATAATTTATCTTCATGGAAAGAAAATTAAAGATGCCAAAAGTCATTCTCGTAGACGATGAAGAGTATATTCTTGAGTTTATGAAAAGTGATCTCGAAGAACAGGGAATTGAAGTCATTGATTTCACTTGCCCAGAAAAAGCGACATCCTTCATTAAAGAGTCCCTCTCTCAGGTAGATTCTGTACAGAATCTTTTCTTGGTAACGGATTATCGTATGCCCAATATCAATGGCCTTGAGATGATAGAGGGACTTCAAGATAAGGATGGTATTATCTTTGAAAATTCCGTACTCCTGACGGGACTTATTTCCCCTGATGATCTCGCTCGCGCTTCAGAAATTGAAGGTCTCGAAATTTTAGAGAAGCCTGTTGAGATGGATATTCTCTTGGCCAAAATTAAGGCCTCCTCTCATGAGGCTCCTCCAGTCTCTGCCGTGGAGGGAAGCAGTTTAATTTCTGATTAGAATCATAGAATTATTTCGCAGCCTTTTCTTTGTATGCCTCTTGGAAAGTGTTATGATTAAACTATGAAAACTCATTCACTTTATAGATTCTTCCTAATAGGATGGCTCTTTCTGAGTTCGGTCATAACAATGGGGCGGATTCAAGAAGTTGAAGATAGGGGTGCGCCTTTATCTCAAGGGGTAGAGGAGAATGGGCAAAGAGAGGATTCTCTTTTCCTTTCTTTTTCACTTGAACTTTCTCACTCAAATCAAAATATAAATCAGTTAAATGATAATATCTCTCTAGGAGAAAACTTCAATGACATGGGCCAAGGAAGTAGTGGACCTATCGAAGAGGAAGAGGAGCATAAGAATGCTCCAATTGATCACTTATCTAAGACCAAGAATAAGGAAATAATCTTAACTTCTACTCATTGGCGAGAGGCGAAGCATCTTTTTTCAGAAGTCTATCTCGCTCCATCTCTAAAGCCTCCTCGTTCTTAATTTTTTAATTTGATTCATTTATTCACTTTAAGAAATTAGGAAAGTTTTATGTCATCACTTATTACAAATATAAAAAATAATATTGCCCCAAGTATTGTCGTTTTCTTAGTGGCCCTACCTCTCTGTATGGGGATTGCGTTGGCTTCGGGAATGTCTCCGCTAACGGGTCTTCTCTCAGGTATCATTGGAGGTCTTATTATAGGGCCATTGGCCGGAGCTCCTTTACAAGTATCAGGTCCAGCTGCAGGACTGGTTGTCATCGTTCATGGAATTATTATCCAGGATGGAATTGCTGGATTGGCCATGGCGACTTTAATTGCAGGAATATTGCAAGTTCTCGCTGGAGTCTTTAAGCAAGGGGAGACCTTTAAACTCATTCCCAATTCAGTTATAACCGGAATGCTCATGGGGATAGGGACACTTATTTTCTTTTCTCAGATTCATGTGCTCTTTGATTATAGTTCGGGCTCTAGCTTTTCGGCTAATTTATTAGGAGTAGGGGAAACAGCGATGGGAGTCTTTAGAGAGCCAAGTCGTTTAATTGTGGCCGCTTTATCTTTGGGAATTATTCTCTTTTGGGCTCCCGTAAGTAGAAAATTAAAATTAGAGAAACTCCCTTCTCAGCTTCTCGCCGTTATTCTCGTATCTCTCATGGTTCCTCTTTTGAGTGTTCCTGTGAAAATGGTAGAAATTTCAAATGATGTCTTCTCTCACCTAGGTGATGGCGTTCTTTGGAAGAATTTCGAAGGCCTTACCCTCAGTATGGTCATGGATGGAATTATTCTAGGGGTAGTCGCTTCCGCTGAGAGTATGTTGAGTACAGGGGCCATTAAGAACTTAAAGCCTGATACACCTGCTCATTATTCTAAGGAACTCTTTGCTCAAGGAGTAGGGAATATGGCCGCTGGTCTTCTTGGAGCTATTCCTGTGACTGGTGTCATTGTTCGTTCTTCTGCAAATATTGAAAGTGGAGCGACATCTCGTGCCTCTGCTATTATGCATGGACTATGGTTACTTCTCTTCATTAGTTTTGGAGCGTTTCTTTTAAACCATATTCCACTTGCGGTCTTAGCTGCGATTCTGTGTGTGATTGGATGGAAGCTTATCAAGCCTAAGAATATTTACCTCTCCCTAAAGAATTTTAACTATGACTCCCTTCTTATGTTATCCACTTGGCTAGGAGTGATCTTTATTGATCTCTTAAGTGGAGTTTGCATTGGCATTGGTTTGGCCATTGCAAGAAGTGAAAAAGTGAGAAGCTTATTTAAGCAGCCCCATTCCTAGGGGCTATTCTTAAGCTTTTCTTCCCAGTCAAGGGCCGTCTTTACAATGAGTTTTAAATCATCGTACTTGGGCTTCCACCCGAGTACGCTTTGAATTTTGTCTGCCTTAGATATGAGTTGTACTGCATCTCCTAAACGGCGCTCAGTTTCTTCTACTACAATATCGACACCACTAACTTCTTTAACGGCAGCAATAACTTCTCTTACACTGGCTCCATGGCCGTAACCACAATTAAGAATCTGTGACTCTCCTCCTTTTAGTAAATAGGAGAGGCCATCTAAGTGAGCTTGGGCCAAGTCATCAACGTGAATATAGTCGCGGATACAAGTACCATCTGCAGTAGGGTAATCCGTTCCAAATAAACTCATCTTCTCACGAACACCTGTAGCGCACTGGCTCGCTATCTTTATCAGGTGAGTCGCGTTTGGCGTACATTGTCCGACCTTTCCATCAATATTGGCCCCAGCTACATTAAAATAGCGAAGAGCTACATAATTAAAGTCGTAGGCCTTGGCGAAGTCTTCTAACATCCATTCCGTCATCAATTTACTTCTTCCATAGGGATTGATGGGAAGAGTGTGATCATCTTCTGTACAGGGGCTCTCTCCATCGCCCATACCATAAACGGCAGCAGTGGAAGAGAAGATAAAATTCTTAACTTTATATTGGATACAGAGTTTCAATAGATGAAGAGAATTTTCCGTATTATTGGCATAGTACTTAGCAGGATCCGTCACAGATTCAGGCACTACAATTGAACCAGCAAAGTGGATGACGGCATCAAATTTTTCCTGAGCAAAGATTTTTTCTACTGCCGAAAGATTTTCTAGATGCTCTTCTACTAATTCTCCATAGAGAACAGACTCTCTTCTTCCGGTGGAAAGATTATCTAGGACTACGATCTCATAATTTTCTGGAGCGCTCCCAAGCAGATTAACCACGTGAGATCCAATATAACCTGCTCCACCAGTCACTAAAATTTTCTTTCTTTCCATGAGCTACCTCTTATCTTGATTTAGAATTTAGAGTAGTATAGCAGGAGTCTCTTTAAAAAATAAATATTTGGCCTTATTAATATGAAATTAAATGAAAGTGATATTCTTGAGTTATTGAAAGAAGATAGTCCTAGTCGAGTATTTGGCCTTTCTCTTTTGCCTAAGAACTTAGGTGAGGATGACTTCTATGCGCAGAGCATAGATAAAATGAGTTATAAATTTAATTATCGTGAAAATATAAAATCTTTTAGCGATTCAAGGTCTAAAGAATTTCTCATGGGGCGCTTCTGTGCTCATCAGGCTTTGAAGAAATTCATCCCCTATGAGCACCAGGTGAAAATTGAGGCCAATGAAGACCGCTCTCCTCAATGGCCGAAACTCAGTGGTCACTCCATTAAGGGATCCCTTTCTCATAATGAAAGTCTGGTATGTGCATTAGTGGTAGCTGGGGTCAGAGGACTGGGAATTGATCTAGAGAGTAGAGGAAGATTGAATGAGCGATTGGCGAGTAAAGTCGTTTTTGAAGAAGATCTAAGTTATGAGAGTCTAGAAGATCTTCCCTGGAGTAGGGAGGATTACTTTACTTTTATTTTCTCTGCTAAAGAAGCTCTTTATAAAACTCTCTATCCCCAGGTTGAAAAGTTCTTTGGCTTTTCCGAAGCTTATATAAGTTCCTTTGATTTTGGCCGACGTACATTTGAAATCTCTATTCACCCGGACAGTTTTCTCGCTCAATGGGAGGGGATCGATCAAAAATTTAAAGGTCGTTTTCTAGAGAGTGATGATGAAGTTCTCACTATTATCATCTGGGATTAGAATCTCTTCTTAAAAAGTGCTTCATTAAGTAATTGGAGATCTTCCGTTAGTGGGGCATGAATCTCTACCATTTTATTTTCCGTCGGATGGGGAAATTTTAAAAAGTGAGAGTGCAAATAGAGGCGATGAAATTGATAATTTTCTCGAAAGAAATCATTGATTCTTCCTTTTCCATAACGAGTATCACCTACAAGGCAGTGCATATTTCTGGAAAAGTGCCTTCTGATTTGGTGTTTGCGCCCTGTCTTAATGGAGACTTCACATAGGGTCGCTCCGAATCGATGATGATCAAAATATTCAAGGGGCTCAAAGAGGGTCAGGGCTTCTTGCTTGATCCCTTTTTGGCTCTTTAGGCTATGGTCATAGTATCCGGCCACAGGCATGGCCCCATTTCCTAAGGCCATATATTTCTTCTCCGTTTCATTGTGCCAGCGATCTTTAAAGAAGGTGACATATTCACTTTTTAAGGCAAAGAGAACTGCTCCAGAGCTTTGGCGATCTAGGCGATGAACAGGATAGAGCCAATGCCCAGTTTGTTCTTTGACTACTGTCATCAGCGCCTTTTCATGGCGGGGACCTCCTCGCCACGGGTGGACCATCATAAAAGGTGGTTTATTGACCACGATAATGGCGTCATCCTGATAAAGAATGGGAACTTCTTTGATCTCCTCTGGTAAGGGGGGATTTTCAGGATTCTGTGAAGGAGGTTGATTTGTATTCAATTGTAGAGGATCTCCATTTCAGGATGATACTGAGGAAGTTTTTCAAATACTTCTTTTAGGCCTTCAGATTCAGGACCAAAAACTTGAATTAAGTGTTCGAAGTCACGTATCGTAAGTCGTAAATTGGGATCAATATACGAATTGAGGCATTCCCATAGATCATCAAGATTACGTCCATAGTAGCTGGGAAAGCCGAAGAGTTGAGAAACCTGATCATGGAATTCTTCAACGGAGAATATTTGTGAGCCATCTAAATAGAGCTCTCTTTTTCCAAATAGCATGGCCTAAATCTGGCATCTTTCTCACGGTTGGTCTATAGTTAATTCGATTCGATTTCGCATCTTGTAAATTGAATAAAATAAATAAAGTATTTTGATATAGATTGAATCATAGCTAAGGAATTCTAGATGAATAAAATGGAAAATCATTTTGATCTCGCAAAGCTTGTCCAAGAATGTAAGGCCCATGGAATTACAACAGGAGACTGGTGGGGAGTTAGAGAATATCGAGAAAGTAATCAATTTCGTATGGCCAGAAATGGCAAGAATGGCCAACACGGACTATCAAATACCCATGGAGTGATGGTTGAAGTCATGATCGATGGTCATGTTGGATATGCAGCTACGGATAATTTGTCATTAGGTGGGATGAAGTGGGCCTTTGAAAAGGCCCATAATGGAGCCCTCTCTTTGGGAGCTCTTTCTCTACACAAATTTAAAAATTGGGAATCGGATATAAGACCTGCTCACACTGGAGAGTATCGAAGTCCAATGCAAAGAGAATTGTCTGAGTTTAGTGCTCGTGAAGCTTCAGACTATTTGATGAATATTAGTGGTGAACTGAGAAAGGGTACCCATGTTATGGAATCGATGGCGTATATGATGCTCATTAACACTGAGATTTGCTATATCAGTTCAAATGGAAGTGATTGGAAACAGAATTTCTCTATTGTAACTAAGGACTTTTCCGCGACTGCTCAGAAGAATGGAGTCGTCCAGAAGAGAAGTCTTGGGATGCAAGGGCATCAAGTTGGAGTAGAGGGAATTCATGACTTTGAGGGACTCAAGCATTGTGAGCGCCTAGTGAAGGAAGTAAATGAACTTCTCGATGCGCCGGAATGTCCTACAGATAAGAGAGACCTTCTCTTAAAACCAGATCAGCTTTACTTACAAGTTCACGAGTCTATCGGTCATCCCCTTGAACTCGATCGTATTTTAGGAGATGAGAGAAATTATGCGGGATGGAGTTTCGTATCCCCTGAGGACTTTGGGCATTTAAAATATGGACCTGATATTCTCAATGTTACTTTTGATCCAACGATCCCCAATGAAATGGCCAGTTATGGATTTGATGACAACGGAGTTAAGGCCACTAAAGAATATCTTATTAAAGAAGGTACTCTTGTGGCAGGGATAGGAGGAGTTGAATCGCAACAAAGAAGTCAACTGAGTGGTGTCAGCTGTGCGAGGGCCTGCTCTTGGAATCGTCCGGCCATGGATCGTATGGCCAATATAAATATAGAACCTGGTGAGAGTTCACTCCAAGAGATGATCAGTTCATGTGAGAAGGGAATTCTCATGGAAACCAATCGCTCTTGGTCTATTGATGACTATCGTAATAAATTTCAATTTGGATGCGAATACGCTCGTCTTATTGAGGATGGTCAGCTTGGGGCCGTGGTTAAGAATCCCAATTATAGAGGCTCAACAGTAGCCTTTTGGAATGGACTTACTCACGTTGGAAACCAAGATACATTTGAAGTCTGGGGATCTCCTTATTGTGGAAAAGGGGAGCCTAATCAAGTGATTCGAGTTGGCCATGCCATTCCAACTTGTCGCTTTACAGATATTGAAGTTTTTGGAGGTGCTTAATGAATGATTTAAAAAAACAATTTGAAACCATGTCTAGTTTTCTCTTTAAGCACCTTGATGAAGGTGAGAGTTTAGGAATTAATTTAAGTGCGGAACAAAGTTCTTTCATACGATTTAATCATTCAAAAATTCGTCAAAGAACGGAAGTAGAGCAGTGTCATATTGATATGGATCTCATAAAGAGTTGTCCTGAAACAAAGGGATTAAAGGGAGCTTCTTTAAGCTTTAGCTTCTCTTCCTCTACGACAGAAGAACAACTTCATCTCTACTTGCAACATCTTCAAAAGGAAGTGGAACAACTCCCCGTTAATCCCTATACAGTGGCCCATGAAGCAGGTGAGAAAAGCAGTGAAGAAAATAAAGGAGAGCTTCCTCCTATAAATGAGATCCTAGACTTTTTTAAAGAGGAACTCTCTGGAGTAGATTTAGCAGGACAATTAGTAAGTGGTACTTCCTTTAGGGCCAATACAAACTCACTAGGTCAAATGCATTGGTTTTCCAGTGAGTCTATGTACTTAGACTACTCCCTCTATTCGGCGAAGGAAAAAGCAGTTAAAGGAAGCTATGCGAGTACTCACTATAATAAGCAAGTATTAGCTCAATCTATTCATGATGCTAAGGAAGCTCTCAAAGTAATGGATGCTCCTACGACAGAGCTTTCTCCAGGTAAGTATAAGGTTTACCTCGCTCCTGCGGCTGTGAATGAAATCGCAGATATTCTAGGATGGCATGCTCTCTCAGGCTCTGCCTATAAACAAGGGGATTGTCCTCTTGGTGAAGCTTTTGAAGGCAAGAAAAATCTCTCTCCTCTCTTTAATATGAATGAAGATTTCTCTCTTGGTCTCTCTCCGCGTTTTAATGAATTAGGGGAGCTTGCTGCTGAGAAAATGAGTCTCGTAAAGAAAGGAAAGTTGGAAAATCTCTTAGTATCAAAGTCTTGTGAATTAGAATTTGGATTAAAGAGTAATCAAGCTTCTGGCTCTGAAGCACCTCGCTCTTTAGTTATAGAAACGGGAGAGCTTAAAAGAGAAGAGATCCTTGAGAAGTTGGATACAGGTATCTATTTATCTAATCTTCACTATCTCAATTGGTCGGACAAGCAAAAAGGTCGCATCACTGGGATGACAAGATTTGGTTGTCTTTGGGTAGAAAACGGAAAAATTGTTGGACCTATCAAGGATATGCGCTTTGATGAAACTCTCTATCAAATCTTTGGCGACGGCCTAAGGGCCATAACAGAATTCTCGGAAGTTTCCATGGCAACGGGAAGTTATAGTCAAAGAGATATTGGTGGAGTGAAGCTACCAGGGTTGTTAGTCGAAGGTTTTACTTTTACTTTATAGATTAATTTCTTTGAGGTCAGGGTAAAGAGAGTCTTTTTTAGGACTCTCTTTTTTTTGTCCTAAAGAGATTCATGGCCTCCACTAAAATCCATAATTGGATCAAGCTCAGAACTAAGCTTAGGACGACCAAGAAGTAATTCTTCTGAGAGAGAAAGAGGGTCAGATTGTAGATAAGCCCTACGCTTGTAATAAGAATTACAAAAATAGCTGGAACCAGATAAGAGAGGATCTTCTTCTTTTCTTTGATGAGAAAGAGGCAAATCAAAATTAGGGTAAGTCCCGCCAGCATTTGGTTGGTCGCTCCAAATAAAGGCCAAATAGCAAGTCCACCTTTTCCGCCATCACTCGTAATCATGAGAAGAAAAGCACTGGCCACAGCTATGAAACTGCCCACGTAGCGGTTCTCTAGTGTTTTCATCTTTAAAGTTACACCAAATTCTCCAATAATATAGCGCTGGATTCGACAAGCGGTATCTAAGCTTGTGGCGGCGAAAGAAATAATCATGACGGCCATGATCGTTTCTCCCACCTCAAGAGGAAGTCCTAATCCTGATATGAATTTTGCTGATCCTGAAACAAAGGCACCTATCTTGGCAGAAAGACCATTGGCCGCATTCCAATTGGCGTAGTGATTGTGCCACATGGCCTCACTTTCAAAGCCGGCAGTAACGGCTAAGGTGGCCAAAAGAGCAAGTAGGCCTTCTCCTAACATTCCTCCGTAGGCTACCTTTCTCGCATCTTGCCACTTTGAAATTTGCTTAGAAGTGGTTCCTCCACTTACTAATCCATGAAATCCTGAAATGGCCCCACAAGCGATCGTAATAAAGAGAAAGGGGAACCACGGCGGTGCTCCTTTGGGATGGGGATTAAGAGCGGGGGCTACCACCGCGGGTTGAACAAGGAAGAGACCTCCAATCATAAGGGCGAGACCCACAAAGAGTTGGTGACCGTTAATATAGTCTCTTGGTTGTAACAAGAGCCAAACGGGAAGAACAGAGGCCATAAAAGAATAAGCTAAGAGCAGAATCATCCACGCCATAAGTTCATTTTCTCCAAAGAGTGAAGAGAGGCTTATGGGATAGAGGCTCCCTAGGTAAATCATAAAAAAGAGAGTGAGTTGGGCCAAGATAGAAGGGAGAGTTAAACTCTTTCCCCCTTTGTTGATAAAGACTCCCATAAGAATGGCCACGATAATTTCAAAATTTACGGGAATAACGGAGCTTGGAAAACTTACGAAGAGATTGGCGATGACCAAGGCAAAGACGGCGATGACCATCCAGATAAGAAAGAATATAACAATTAAAAAAAGATTGCGGGCCTTCTTTCCTAATAACTTCTCGGCCACTATGGCCATGGAGTTTCCGTCATAATTCATAGATACCACAAGGGCACCAAAATCATGACACGCTCCCATAAAGATAACACCGAAGATAATCCAAATCATGGCCGGTAGCCAACCCCAGATGGCAGCGACAGCGGGCCCTACAATGGGAGCAGCTCCAGCTATGGAGCTAAAATGATGGCCCAACAAAATGGATGAGCTGGTTGGGACATAATCGACCCCATCTTGTTTTGTAAAAGCAGGAGTCGGGATACCTTTTTCATCTTTGATATGAATGGAGAAAATTTTTTTAGAGAGATATCCGCCATAGAAGCGGTAGGCCATAGCAAAGGCCATAATCCCAAAAAGTCCTAAAAGAGCTCCATTCATTTGTATTCCCCATAAGTTAGCGCAAGAATCTGGATTTTAACGAGGGCCCATAACTTTGTCCTGTGAAATTTATTGTTACGCACTGTTTCTAGATAAGTATTTTTCAGGGGACAATAAATAAGTTATACAAATGTATTAAAAAATTGGGACATATGAATAAGTTTAAAATCCAGAGGGGGGTTTATGAATAAATTTCTATTTTTCTTAGCAAGCCTAGGAATCACAATTGGTATGGGTCAGGTCTTCGCCTTAGAAATGGATGGGCTAGACGTGAAAATTGGTGGTGATGCCTATGTTCGTGGTTATAGTACTAAAGATAAAACTGGGGGAGGGGAAACCAAGACTCAGGGTTTAGCGCAGCTCTTTCGAGTTAAGCTTGATGTAACAACTAAAGACAAAATTAGAGTAAGTACAAGAGCTACTTTGAGTGGAGATCGTTGGAATGGTGATCCTGCGGTTAATGCTCCTCAAGGTACGAATAGCGATAATCAATATAATGTGAATGGGGGAAATCCGGTAAGACTAGACTATGGATTTATCGAAGTTCCTTTCAAAAATGGTTGGGTTGCTAGAGCAGGTCGCCAAACCGCGAATTTTTCAGAGTGCTTCAACACTTGTGATGATCGTCGTGATCGCTTAATGGTGATGAAGTCCTATGGTAACTATGTTCCGGTTATCCTCTACGATAAGAGAAGAGAAGGTTTGACCAATCAAGACGGCGATGATTCAGACATGTATGCAGCTGCACTTTTTCATGTTCATCAAGTTCACGAATGGGCCCTACTCTATGCTTACTTTGATAATAGCGTAACAGGTTACCAATTAGGTGGCGTTCATAACTTTTCTCCTTATTACAAATACAAGGGAGAGAATTTTAAAATGTTGGCCGTGTGGAACTGGCTAGGTGCTGGAGATAGTGACTCTTGGTATGATAATTCTAATTCTCATTCTATGGCCCTTAAGGGAGAGTACCGACTCAATAATAGCTTTGAAATCGGTGCTCAAATGATCCAATCCTTCAATGGAGGGCTTATTGCTGCCGGTTACGATACTTTCTCATTTGTCGTGAATAATTCTCCTGAGTTCAATCGTTCTAACAACCTTCTCGTCAATATTGGTGGCCTAGGAACTCTTACTGGAGGGGATGAAGATGATGAAAGTCTCTATATTACTCGTCTTCGTTACTTCAAAGATAAGTTCACTGCTTCTGTTGCCGTGGGAAAGGCCCGTGAATACGCTTCCTCTCAGGCAAATGATCTCATGATCTACGATTTACAGCTTCACTATCAATATACGAAGTCGACTTCATTCAAAGCGGGTTATGCCCTTGTTCGTGATGATAAGAAGATGGATTCAGCTCTTTTTCAAATGACCACACTCTTTTAAGTATTTAAAAATATTTAATTTACGCATGGGGCTGTAATCCTTACGGCCCCCTGTAAATAAAACTTAGCTCTCTCATTTTTACTGAAATTAATCTCAAGATGAGGTTTATTTAGGCGTAAATTTTTAAAATTTAATAATTCTATGTCTCAAACGAGGGAGCAGACAGTGAAATCGATTCAATCATTTAAAGGCGTTCTGTGGTCGTTCTTGGCCGCCCTAATGATGTTAGCAAGTACTTCAGCCCACGCCTATAGTGTTTTCACATTGAAGAAAGTGAATTGGTCTCGTGTAAAAACAGTAGATGTTTTTATAGCGGGCTATGGGGAAGAGATGGGACTCCAATTTCTCTATGGGGCCATCACAAGGGCCAAAGTACATGAGGAAACCTATCCTGATTCTAGGGCGCAAGTCATTATCTGGGCAGAAGAATTTAATAAGAGAAAAGATCGTCAGATTTTAAGAGATCGCGGAATGCATATTATGGAGGTCAATACTTGGCACCTTCGTGAAAATAGTATCGTTAAGATTATTAAAGATCTACCTCCTGTGAGCTCCTTACATATTGTAAGTCACAATGCTGCTGTAGAAGGTGTGGCCGTTCAGTCAAATTCTCGTATGAATGCTGATGCAGATCTTTGGCAAGAGATCAAATCTCGACTCACTTCTGATGCCTACGTCTTTCTTCATGGTTGTAATACCGGATATCTGGTCGCTCCTGGAATTTCTCGAGTTCTTGAGAGACCTGTTTTTGGATCACTTACTTCTACAGACTTTCAACAAGTCTTTGATAACGGACAGTGGTACCACAATAATTCTGGATGGGGACAATATCCCAGCGGTATGGGAAAGAAGAAAGTTAATGATGTTCTTTACTCAAGTAATGAGTCTTGTTGGCGCGGTTTTTGTCACCGTATGATGCCAAATGAGCACACGTACAGAGGATACTGGGGAGACTACGAAGTAGGGCTGCCTTACTACAAAGCTTTTTGTAACTATAACTCAAGTGGTTCTGCAAATTGTATGAAAGGGATTGCTCATGGAGTAAGAACTACTCCAACTATCGGTGCTCGCTCTTGGCAAGATCGTGTTGAAGATTTCCTTTGCCCAAGAATGGCCGATCCTGCTGTTCATGAGTCTTGTGTCGCAGCTTTAAAAAATGGGGGAGATCGTAGGGATTTCTTTCGTGGAAAGACCTTAGACTGTTCTCTTAAAGGTTGTGATTTTGAATCTTACTGGACGAGAAAGTCTGGGGTAAAAGTGATTAACTTTACTGGAAAAGATAAGGGAACAAAGCCTTTTGAAAAAGAATTTAAACTTCTTATGGAAGCTGGAAAGTATCTCTAATCTTTCTTAAACATTTTAACGAAAATAAATATAAGGCCCTCAGAACGAGGGCCTTTTTTATATAGGCAAAATATGATCCATTTACGGGTTATTAGCATTTTAGAGGAAGTGGACTTACCATAAAAGAGTACAATAACAATAAGTTATAATTTGTGACAGGGAAGTTCAGATGAAACTCAATCAAAAGCTAATTGCATTATCCGCTTTTTCTACTTTCTTTTGCTTTCAGATTCAAGCGGAAGAAATCCACCAAGTGAAAGGGAAGCGCTTTATATTTAATAAAGAGTCCTCTCAAAACTATACATCGGGTCAAGTCGTCAAATTCTATGACTCTGCAGAGAAACTTTCAGTCGTTGCTAAAATTCAAAAATGTAATGCCTCCAAGTGTATGGCCCAAATGATGAAGCGAAGAAAAGGATTTCGTCTTGCTAAGGGAGAAATGATTTATCCCAAATCAACTACAAGTTCGCCAAGAATAACTAAGACCAAGTCAGCGACTAATGATTCACCGGCCGTAAAAGGACAATATAAATATGCTGTTAAAGGTGGACTCGGTGGTCATAGCTCAGCCTCTATATTCGGAGAATTTGATTATATTTCTAGTGAAAAATGGGTTTACGGACTTTCTGTTTCCAATCGAATTATGTCTCGTGATGATTTAGAGGTATCCGGACTTGGATTTGGAGGAAGAGTTGATTATCACTTTGATCCCTTTTCTCAAAATGGATTTATGGCATCGGCTAATCTTGGACTCGTCAATTTAACTTATTCGGTTGTTGATATAGAAGGAGTTTCCAATTTCGAGGAATCTGAGAGTGTCCCTTACTTTACTTTAATGGGAGGGTACAAGATGTGGTTTGATAATCTCTACATGACTTTTGCTGGTGGATTAAGCTATGTCGCTTACAAAGAAAGCTTTGAAGATCCAAGCTCTAATGCTACCTTCACTAATCCTTACTCAAGTATGGACTTGGCCTTAGAGATTTCCCTAGCTTATCCTTTCTAATTCAATCATTTAAATGAGTAAAAAAGCCATCCTTTTGATGGCTTTTTTTATATTAAGCTGGAGAGTTGAGCTTTAGCTTCCTTTTGAGATAAGTGATTTCCATTTGGCTCTTGGCCTCTAATTCTTGGATCTCACGATGATGATCGTTCTTCATATCTTGAATTTGATTTGCGTTTCTCTTGGCCACATAGTCACGATCAGCTGAATTTTGAGCTTTGACTTGTTCGAGGTGTTGGTCCTTATTCTTTAATATAGCATTATATTCTTTTTTGAGATCGGCCAATTCTTTATCAAAGCCTTTCATCATCATCTCTTTTTCTTCATTAAACTTTTCTTTCAGACTTTCAATATGGCGATTATTCTTCGTATTTAAATCTCTTATGATCTCACTATATTCCTCATTATTTGAGGTGATCTTTGTAGTGTAAGCCTTTGCGTTCTCGGCCTTTTCTTCTTTAAAAGTTTCTTTGATATTTTGAAGATGATTTTCGTGATTCTCGTCTTTGCTACGTAGCTGTTTAGAATAACTCTTTCTCATTTCATCTATCTGGTCTCTTCTTTTCATTTCAAGATTTTGAATCTCTCGAGTATGCGCATTTCTTTCACTCGTGATAGATGACATTTTCATTCCTTCATTCTTTTCAATTTAAAGCTTAGCATTTAGAGGTTTGTGTAAACCATTTTTTGGTTTCTTTAATTTTATCGAAATTTTAAGAGATGAGGGAAGATAGAAATTTATGCACCTGTCGATTAAGTCGTTATTTTTTTAATTAACAGGCGTACATTCTAATGAAAACTTTCGATAACCTTTACCAAAGATAATACTTGTTTGACGAATTTCAGCGGTATTATCGTTGATATTAACGATGGCCTTCGTTCGAACTCCACCAGAAGTTCTTAATGTGAAGATTCCTTCATCATATTTATATTCATCTTCGATAATGAGGTCGGTTTGTTTCATAGATTGAAGTTTATGATTAAATTCCTCAACTCTTCCTCTTATACCCAATTGAGCACCTTGTTCACTAGAGGAAGACTCTTCTATTCTGTAGATACATATCTTTGCGGCATCCACTCGATTTCTATATTGATAGAATCCATCAAGTTCTCCACTAACGATGTGATCACAATAAAGGAGCGGGTCTCTTTTTTGAGACTTTAAATAAGAGCAGGGATTCTGTTTGTTGGAGTCACTTTGAGCTGAGTCCGATTGTTGAAATTCCGATAGAGTAGGCAGATCGGGAGTTTGGGATAGGCCTTGGCCATCTTCTTTCTTTAAGATATTGATGTCGTAACTATAATTGAGATACTTAACTCTTTTAAAGCTTCCCAGTTCTGGGGCGTAGTGAGAAACAAATTCAGCGATTGAATTCTTATCAGCTTCAAAATCTTCTTTATACCATTTAAAGAGTCGACTTAAGTAGAGAGTTTCCTCTTTAATTGTAGCAATCCGTTCTCTATTTTGAAAAGCTGCTTTAACGACGAAGTCGATTTGCTCTTCTAACTTTTCGGCGCGAAAAGCTTCATTTAAAAGAGAGGGACGACTGATTGAAGTATTACTCAGGATGAGATGAAATCGAGCATCCAAAAGACCTCGACTCGATTCTTGTGAGTTTCTTTGGAATTCAAAATGTCCTTTAATCATTTTATTTTCCAAATCTTCTAAGCTCACTATACCGTGATGTAAGGGAAGGACTTCGCGATAGATAATTTCTAATGGGTTTGGACCTTTGGATAGATCTAAGAAGGATGTTATCTTTTTACCAGTGCTATCGATATAGCCTTTGTGGACTAATCGGATGGCCGTGTAATTATAGGCATTGATATAGAAACTGGCCCTTTTTTGGGGAGTCAAATGACTAAGATTTGTTATCGCCATCTTTCTTTCAATAAGACCCAAGAGGGTGGTTAATTCTTGGTCCTTACTTTGACCAAGTTGATAGAGGGACTCATAGTTGACTCTACTTTTATAAGGGTCCTGAGAAATAGGAATGACGAAGGCGCTAAAGAATATATCCCATAGATCAAATATATCTTTTTCTTTAAGTTCTTTTGCAGCTTCACTATTTTCACTAAAAGGCTCAGGGGTCAGAATGTCGACAACTTCGATCCTTTCTCCTTGCCCGTTCTCTTGAACGTCTTTTGCTAAATCTGTCAGCTTTTCAGACTTATTAGAAGAAGGGGTATTCTTAATGGTTACTTCGCGTTCAGTCTTACAGGAAAATAAAGAAATGAGCACGATTATCCCCATCGCCTTAACAAGGTAGCGAAATGGTGACTTTCTTTTATAGAGAAGAAGGGGACCAGGATTTTTCATACAGGCATACTAGCATGTTCATATATGAATTTTGTTGGTTTTAGTAAAAAATACTGTGCAGTGCAAAATTTGTCTCTTTTTTAATCACCCCAGTAAGGACATCAGCTGAAGGAAGGCCCAATCATCTGGCCAACCTGATCCTTAACTAGGCTTCTTCCGGCTTTGAGGCTCATTTTCCCCGTTGTAGACACATCCATAATGGTTCCCGACATGAGATTTTGAATGGCCTTGGCCAAGGGTTTGGCCTGATCCAGAGGAAGAGGATTTTTAATTTTATGGGCCAGTATATACTCAATTCTCTCGTGGCCCTTTGTTCTTAACTCGCCATGAAGCTTGCGATACTTCTCATCAATTGTGCACAAATAATAGAAGAGGAGCATTACAGAGAGCTGCTGAGGGTTTTCTTCTGCCCAAATAAAAGGGGCCTCAACATAATTCATGAGCATCTTTTCGCCATCTTTTGCGGCTTCCATTTGTTGAATACAGGTTTGCTGATAGCTGGCGTTTATATATTTGATACTGGCCTCAAAAATATCGGCCTTATCTTTGAAGTGATAAGCGACATGGGCCCGGCGAGTTCCAATCTTCTTAGCAATGGCCTCATAGGTGGTTTTTTCATGGCCGATGGTAGACATGCATTCGATGGCCGCCAAAATAATTTCTATTTTTTTTAGGTCACCTTTACGGGGCTTGAATTCGAAAAGTTCGTAGAAAGTTGGGTCTAGGTCGCTTGTATTTGTCATATAGGCAATATAAAGGTGATGACAGAGAGTGTGAAGAAATTTGTACTAATGCAGCGTGTTTTTAGTACGTTCGTATAAAAAAATTTGACAAATCTAGTCTCCTGAATGAAATCTAATAAATAAATTATGGGACTCTAACACGAGGGACAGTTGATGGGTCAGAATACAACAAAATTACTTACTCTTAAGAGTGGGCGAAAACTTAATGTCATTTTAAGTTCAGCTTTTCAAAAGAAAGAGACATCTCAGGGCGCGGTGATTTGCCTCAGTGGCTTTGGTTGTGATCACTATAACTTTTCTTGGATTGAGCGTGAGCTCAGTCAGTCTGATGCCTATGGAAATCAATTTCCTCTCGTGATGATTGATAATCGTGGAATGGGAGAGAGCTCTCAAGCAACGGAAGATTATGAGATCAAAGATTTGGCCCTTGATGCCCTTGAGTGTGCTGAGCAACTTGAGCTTGAAGAGTTTCATGTCGCAGGAATCTCCATGGGGGGATTTATCGCTCAAGAGCTGACTTTGTTGGCCCAAGATAAAATAAAGTCACTCTGCCTTCTATGCACGAGTTCTGGTGGATCTGAGTTTATTGACCTTCCCCTAACAACAGAAGAAGGACTTCGCGCTTTCTATGCTTTAGAAGAGCCTCTAAAAAGTACATCTGCTGTTAAGGCCACTGTTCACGAAAGTTTAGAACAGGAAAATCGTGAACTTTTTAATGATATTGTACAACTCAGGCGTGATCATCCCGTTGATGGGGAGCAGGCGATCAAGCAAAAACGTGCGGTGGATAGATTCTTAGCCCAATCTTTTCCTTTATCTGAAATACAAGTGCCCACTCTAATTATGACGGGTGCGGATGATCGTTATGTTAACCCTGAGAATTCAAAAATTTTAAATCAAAAAATTAAAAATTCTAAACTTATCTCGATCCCTAAGGGTGATCATCTCTTTTTCTTGGAAAAGTCTGAAGAGGTGACCTTAGAGTTAGGTAAGTTTTGGAGTGAAGTATAGAAATTGCTAGGATTGGAGCCGTAAAAATGAATGCTGTATCAAGTTCGGAAAGTTTTAATTTAATAAGATCTGCTAACTGGTTTCCAGGTGAGTTTGAAGATTCAAAATTTATTAGTGAGCAATCAGGAATTCCTCAAGATGTCATTGAAAAGAAAATGGGGATCATTAAAAAGTGTCGTGCTCCCCTTGATTGTCATCCTTCGCAGATGGCCATTAATGCTGCAAAAATGGCGTTGGAGGGAATAGATCCCGATAGTATTGATTTAGTGATTTGGACGGGCTCGGAATATAAAGACTACCACGTATGGTCTGCAGGTATCTTTGTTCAAAGAGAGCTGGGATTAAGAAAGGCTTGGGCCTTTGATATGGCAGCTCGTTGTTCTTCCAATGTTGTTGGTCTAAAAATTGCTAAAAATATGATGATGGCCGATAGAAAAATAAAGAGAGTTCTTCTTTGTGGTGGTCACCGTACGGGAGATCTCGTTAATTATAAAGATCCTACATCTCGATTTCTCTATAATCTCTCTGATGGGGGAGCTGCCATGGTGGTTGAGCGCTCTGATAAAGAAGAGTTTAATCCTATTTTAGAAGCTTCTATTCTAACTGATGGTGACTTCTCTCTCGATGTGATTATCCCTGGGGGAGGAACTAAAAAGAGAAGTCGTGATGGTTTAGAGGAGTTTGATACCTATCTTACCTGTCCTGATATCCAAGGCATGAGAGAGCGTCTTGCGGATCGCTCGATTGAGAATTTTCTTCACGTGATTAAAGAGTCAGCGACAGAGTCTATGGATAAGCCCATTGATTATTTGGCCCTTCTACATATGAAAAAATCAGCCCATGATGCCATCGTTGATGGACTTGAACTGAAAGCCGAGCAAAGTATTTACCTTGATCATTACGGCCACTTCGGAGCTCCTGATCAGGTGCTCTCTCTTGGTCTTGCTGAAAGAAGAGGCTTACTTAAAAAAGGAGATCATGTGAATTTAGCTTCCGCTGGAATTGGCTACACATGGTCGGCGTTGAGTCTACGTTGGGATGGAGATTGTTATAACCAAAAGGGACTGGATCCCTACGAAGCTTAAATTTAAAAAAAATAGATAAATTAAGGAGAATAAAATGAAAGGTTTAGATTCAAAAAAAGTGATTATTACAGGTGCTGCCTCTGGAATTGGGAGAGCGACAGCAGAACGTTTTTACGCAGAAGGAAGTGAACTCGTTCTTATCGATATGCCTACTCTTGAAGAGAGTGAACTGGCTTCTTTATTTCCGGAGCGTATGACTTATATTCAGGCCAATGTAACGAATAAAGATGACCTTGCTAAAATCGACACAGAAATGAAGAAGGGATTTGATATTCTTATTAATAATGCTGGTATCACTCGTGATGCCACTATCGCAAAAATGACTGATGATATGTGGGATCAAGTTATTGCTGTGAATCTGACTGCGGTATGGAAACTTTCTCAAATGGCAGCCGTTGTTCTTAAAGAGCAAGGAAGAGGAGGAGCCATTTTAAATGCCGCTTCCGTTGTTGCTCACTATGGAAACTTTGGTCAATCTAACTATGTAGCTACTAAAGCTGGAGTTATTGGCATGACAAAGACTCTTGCTAAAGAACTTGGAAAGACAGGTATTCGTGTTAATGCTATTGCTCCAGGTTTCATAGGTACTCCTATGGTTCGTAAGATGCCTGAAAAAGTAATTACGATGATGGAAGAGAAATCTCCTCTAAAGAGAATGGGTGAGCCAGAAGAAATTGCTGCAGCTTATGCTTTCTTGGCATCAGATGATGCGAAATTTATCTCAGGTACTTGTCTCAATGTTGATGGTGCTTTGGTTATCGGTTAATGAATCAAAGTCATTTTCACTATATTGTAGAAAATAAGAATGACCAGCACAAACCTTGGCTTGTGTTGGTCAATGGCCTCTTTGCTCCATTGGAATCATGGGATGCTCAAGTAGAATCTTTAGTAAAAGATTTTAGAGTGCTTCGTTATGATGGTCCAGGGCAGGGGAGTGCTCCCCATTGGCCGGGAGACTTTAGTCTTGAAACCCTAACTCTCTATCTTGAAGAACTCTTAGAGGAATTAAATATTGAGAAGGCCTACTTCATAGGTCTTTCCAATGGCGGAAGAATTTCTTTGCGATTGGCGGAGAAATCTCCCCGTAAGGTTTTAGGCCTTGTTGCTGCTGATACCTATGCCAGTGTATCCAATCTTCTCAAAAGGAAGCTTGCAAGTTGGCTAGAGGCCAATCGAGTGGGTGGTCCCACTCATCGCTTTGATGTCGCCACTCCATGGATATGGGGAGAAAGCCTATTAGAAGAAAAAGAAGAACTTCTGGACTTCTATCGAGAAAGAGCGGGAAGTCTTGAAAATAGAGTTGTCGAGGGGCTTATTATAGGGGCTATGGAGAATCAGAGTATAGATCTCGGAAAAATCAAATGTCCCTCTCTATTTATTTGTGGGAAAGAGGATTTACTTACTCCTTCTTTACTCCACAAGAAAATGCAGGAGCAATTGAAAGGGTCTCTTTTTTACGAAGTTCCTGGCGGGCATGCAAGTTTACTTGAGTATCCTGAAACAATGGAGAAAGTCATTTTACCTTGGCTTCAGAATTTGAAAAAACAAAATCACACTCAGGTTCACAACGAAATTTAATCTAAGGAGAATGGGCATGGCATGGATTGATTTTCTTAAAGATATTAAAGATCAGTTTTCAGAGAAAACGGCTTTAGTAGATCAAGAAAAGAATAGGAATCTCACTTATCAACAGCTTGTTGAAGAAGTTGATCGTCTGGCCTGGTTCTTAAAGGAACATAATGTCGAACAAGGGGATCGTGTTACTTATTTAAGAACGAATTCTCTAGAACACATCACTCTATTTCTGGCCTGTGCAAAAATAGGGGCTATCTTTATTCCCTTAAATTTTCGCCTTTCCTGTGGTGAATTGAGTGAAATCACTCATCGTGTGACGCCTAAGTTAAGAGTAGGGATGGGTCAGGATGAATTAAAAACAGAAGACTATCCGTATTGTAATCTTTCCGAAATTAATTTAAATGATTACGAGCAGCCTTTTGTGACGGTGGAAACTTCAGAAGAAGACCCGCTCCTTATGCTCTTTACAAGCGGAACGACGGGAACACCAAAAGGTGTACTCTTTTCAGGAAAAATGCTTAGAACAAATCAACAGGCTACCTGTGAGAACTGGGGTCTTGTTTCAGAGGATAAGACATTAGTGGAAACCCCTTTCTTTCATACGGGGGGATATAATGTTCTATGCTTGCCGTTAATGTCTATTGGGGGAACATCGGTTATCGCCGAAAAATTTAATCTCGATAATGTTTATGAAACCATTGAAAAGGAAAAGCTTACCGTCTACTTTGCTGTGCCTACCATGTTTCAAATGATCTCTGAAGATTCTCGTTTTAAAGATACGAGTTTCTCTTCTCTACGCTTTTTTATCTCTGGGGGAGCTCACTGTCCTAAGGAGTTAATCAGCACCTATCAAGAGAAGAATTTAATGTTCAAACAAGGATTTGGACTGACAGAAGTTGGACCTAATTGCTTTTTACTCGATGAATCTGATGCTATTCGCAAGCTAGGTTCAATTGGTAAACCTATGCCTCATAGTAAAGTTCGATTAATTGATGATCATGGGGGGGATGTAGCACCTGGAGAAGTGGGGGAACTTCTTATAGGGGGAGACCATGTATGTGCTGGATACTTTAATGAAAAAAAACGCTTTGAAGAGGCCACGGAAGATGGCCTATTCAAAACGGGTGATCTTGCCAAGAAAGATGAGGATGGCTTTTATTTCATCGTCGGCCGCAAGAAAGATATGTATATCAGTGGCGGAGAGAATGTTTATCCGGCCGAGGTCGAAAAGAAGATAAGGGCCCTTGATACAGTTCATGAAGTTGCTGTTGTTGCCGTAGAGGATGAAAAATGGGGGGAAGTTGGATTTGCTTTTCTAAGAGCGGATAGGGAATTCGATGTCATCCAATTAAAAGAGCTTCTCAACGATCAGCTCTCTCGCTACAAACATCCTCACTATATTGAAAATATAAAAGAATTTCCTCTGTTATCGAGTGGGAAAATTGACAGAAAAGCACTGCAGGCAAAGGCAGCGGCATCTGTTTCTACTCCATCAACATCAAGATAAGAGAGTTGGGACAAAATTAAGGAGAGTGTTATGACACCAGAAATTTTTAAGTATTTAGTTACGGGACTCTTTGTCTTTCTTACTTTCTATCTCTCATGGATTGGAATGAAGAAGACCAAAGATATGAAAGGTTATGCCATTGGAAATAAGGATATGAATCCTTATCTTATCGGGATCACCATGGCCGCTTCGATTAGTTCGACTGCTACCTTTGTTATCAATCCTGGTTTCGTCTACGTTCATGGTTTAAGTGCCTATGTTCACTATGGAATTGCAGCATCTGCTGGTATTTTGGCCGCTTTCATTCTCCTGACAAAAGGCTTTCGTAACCTTGGGGAAACGGCAGGGGCTTTAACCATTCCCGATTGGATCTTTCATCGCTATGGAAACCGTGGCCTAAGTCTATTCTTTGCTGTCATCAACCTTCTTTCCATCACTTTTGTAGTTTTGATTCTTGTAGGTTGTTCCATTCTTATGAGTACTCTCTTTGGACTCGACCAAAAAGTTGCTCTCACAATCACTCTTCTCTTTGTCTTCTCCTATGTTCTTATGGGGGGAACTTATGCTCATGCTTATACCAATACTTTTCAGGGCATCATGATGCTCTTTATTGCTCTGGCGATTTTCATTTCAGGAATTCATTACTTTGACGGTGGTTTCTTTACGGCCCTTCAGGGAGTGAGTGATAACTATGCAAAGGTCTTTAACCCCGAGTCAAATCTCTATTACAATTTCTTTAGTGTTTTCATCTCTGGCTTCTTTATTACTTTTGCTCTCATGCTTCAGCCTCACATTCTCACGAAGGTTCTTTATATTCGTAAGGAGAGTGAAGTTTCTAAATTTATTTGGACTACAGTTATTGTCGGGACTTGTTATGCCCTTATGCTCTTTGTTGGATTCTATGCCCGTATCAAAGGTCTTGAGATTCCTCGTCAAGATATGGTGGTGGCCACTTATATTGGAAGTGAGTTTGGAACTTCGACTTTAGGTATTTATTTTCTTACCTTTATTTCTATTAGTTTATTGGCCGCAGGGATGAGTACTTTAGATGGAATCTTAGTTTCTCTATCTGCGATGGTGGTCAATGATATTTATAAACCCATGGCGACGAGAAAAGGCGCTGAAATGGATTCAAAGAAAGCGTTAAAACTCTCTCGTTATGTATTAATTGGAGTAGGGCTTTTCTCTTATGCTCTGGCGTATAATCCTCCTCAATTAGTAGGTCTCTTTGCTCAAAAGGGAGTCTATGGATTAGCTGCTGCATCTCTTGTTCCCATTCTCTTTGGTGTTCTCTATAAGAAAACCCTTCCTCTATGGGTGGTGACGACGGCCTCTATGATTGGTCTTTTTGGCCATTTAATCTTAAATTTAGGATTGGGCTTTCTCAATCCAGCGGTGAGCTCAAGCTATTCTATTTTGGCCTCTTTGGCCTTTACGCTTATCGCTCTTTTCATGGTGAATAAAAGAGAGGGAGCGCAAGTTACGGCCTAGAGTGATCATGTGCGCAGTGACTTTTTTGACATAAATAAAATTTACATAAGATAGGCTTTGACTTATTCTCATAGGCTCTAGATAATTTCACTAAAATTAAGTGTTTAGGGCCTATGATATTTAAATTTAAGCTGATTTCTTCTCTCATTATAATTGGTTATAGTAGTCTATTCTTATTCTATGCCCAAAATGTTCTTCAGGATGCGCAAGATCGCCTTGCTCTCTTTGAGCGTTCTTTCTCAAGTTCCTTATCTTTCTTACTCTCTGATGCAATTAACGATGTTCTCATCGTAAGACCTGAGAATTTTAACACTGAGCGCTTAAAGCGATTTTCATTTTACAATCCTCAATACTCTCAAGTGCGAGTCCTTGACCTAGAAGGACAAGAGTTGATTAGAATTAATAATTACCTAAGTAAGAAGCAAATCGTCGTTGATCAAGAGCTCTTACAAAATAAGAAGGATCGCTACTATATTCAAGATATTCTTCAATCGAAGAAGGAAATCTATGTGTCTTCCTTAGATTATAATTTTGAAAAGGGAAAAGCTGAAGAAGGTAATTTAACCTTAAGAATAGGGAGAAGATATGACCAACTCAATAGACTCTTCTTTTTAAATATTTCAGATAATTATTTTAAACGCTTTTTAAAGGATTTTAATAATATTGATATTCTCTTAAAGAGTAATCACCCTGAATATTCTCCAGGGGCCCTCTTTCCTTTTTCGGATACTCCTTTTTTAACTAAGGTTGAATTAGAAAAGGTTTCTGATTATTTGAAAGAAATGCAGGTAACCCATAGACCTTTGGAATTCTATCTTAAACTGGATTTTTCAAGTTATCGTAAACGATTCTGGTGGGGCTTATTGATCTTCTTTCTTATCTCGTTGGCCACCCTTATTTTCTATGTTCGCTATCTTAAAAATAAGAGTGAATCTCTCTTTTACAGTGGGATGTATAAGCAATTTATCGATGAGAGCTTCATTCTTTCCATGACGGATAAGAGTGGAAAAATCACTTATGTAAATGAGAATTTTTGTAAAATCTCAGGTTTTAGTGCGGAAGAATTACTGGGGCGAGATCATCGCATTCTCAATTCAGGAATGCATGATAAAGAATTCTTCCAAGAGATGTGGGAGACTTTAAAAAAGGGAGAAGTCTTCAATGCTGAAATTTGTAATCGTAATAAATCGGGAGATTACTATTGGGTACAATCTTTTATAGCTCCTCTTCATGATGCGGATTCAAAGGTGATAGGTTATGTATCCGTGCGCTATGATACGACGGAAGAGAGAAACTTAAGATCTGAATTAAATGAAGTAAATAAAGAAAAGAAAATGTTCAATCAGGCGATTATGGCCAATATCGGGCGAATGAGTGCGGGGTTGTCCCACCAGTTCTCTACACCTATTTCTACTTTAAATACTTCAATCGATCTTATGGAAGATGAACTCAAGGAAAAGGGGTTTTGGGATCAAGATGCGGATATGGCGATTTTTATCAAGAATATGAGAGAAACCGTTTTTGAGATGATCAATTTAACCACTTATATTAAACAACTCTCCCGTCTAGGGCATACGGACCAACTTAATAAGAATGAATTTGCAAATTTAGAAGATATCATCACGCACTCTCTAGAGCTTTCCTCTAAGAAACTTACGGATCTAGGTATTGTGATCCTATGGAATCGAGATGAATTTAAAGGCCGAGTCTGTGGAAATGAACTTCTTATATCTCAAGTCTTTATCAACTTAATTACCAATACTCTCTATGAACTTAGGGCCTACGAAGATCGCTGGCTTAAGATTTGGGCCAAGCAGAAAGGAGATGAAGTCTACGTCTACTTTCAAGACTCTGGTAGAACCCCTGATCATGAAATATGTGAACAAATGTTTACCCCATATTTCTCGACAAAAGACCTCTCACAGGGAACAGGCCTTGGTCTCTCCCTATGTAAAGAAATCTTACATAAATATGACGGTGATATTGATATAATAGAAAAAGAGCCAAATACAACATTTTGTCTCAAGTTTAAGTTTTATTCCTTGAACTAAGGGTAGATTATGGAAGCTGTACTCAATCGAAATATTCTTATCATTGAAGATGATGATAAGCTCCGCTTTAATTTGGAACGTATGGTGCGCTCTCTCGGCCAAAAACTTCTAGGCTCTTTCTCTGATGCAGCTGCTTATTATGATCAAATTGTTGAAAAGTTAAAGGATGCGGATCTTCTTCTTCTGGATGTTAATCTTCCTGGAAAATTTAATGGTGTAGAATTTGCTCGCAAAATAAAAGATGAGTTTAAAATTCCCGTTCTCTATATAACCGGAAATGTTGAAGAGAAAACATTTCTCAATGCAGCCGATAGCTTAATTTATGGTTATCTTCCTAAGCCCTTTTCTAAAGTACAATTAGATTTTTCCATGAAAACCTGTCTTCTGCGCTACAAGCTTGAAAAAGAAGCAGAAAATCGCTTAAAGAAAATACAAAAGAAAGAGAAGTTAATTCAAATCGGTGAATTTGCCGGGGGCTTTGTTCATGATTTAAATAATTTCAATTCTCTCATTCTCTATAGCCTTCACCTCATCAAGAATTTGGCCAAGCCGACAAAAGAAAAAACCATGCAGGATATATACGAGTTTGCTGAAAAGGGGGAACTAGGCTCCGTTAAAATTAAGCAACTCTCTGAGCGCTATAGAAAAATTATTCTCAATCAAGGTGACAAAGAGATCATCGATATTGTGATCGATGAACTCTTTGATGACATTACTCGTTTCTTTGCCCATAAGATGGCCGAAAATAAGATTAAGCTGATTAAAGATGTTCAAGAGAATTTAAGCCTTAGAACATGTGAAATTATTCTACTCCAATGTCTTGTTAATCTTGTCTCCAATTCAATATATGAAATCATCGATAAAGAATGTAGTGAACGTTGGATTCAATTGAAGGCCTACTCTAGTGAAGGGATGAATCATTTTGAAGTTTCTGATTCCGGACCTGGGATAGAGAAAGAAGCCCTCCATGAAATCTTTAACTTTGGATTCACAACGAAGACAGGATCTAAAGAAGAGGGAAGTGGCGTAGGCTTAAGTTTTGTGAAGGCAAGTGTTGAAAAGCAGCTGGAAGGAGAAATTAGACTTCTTGAAGATCGAGACCATACAACCTTTAAAATCTCTATTCCTTCATTAGAGGATTAAGTTAAAGGGTTTATATTTAATAATTTAGATTTATTGTCTATTCATTAAACACTGTAAAATAATTTCAATTCTCAATCCTTACTTTCAACGGATAAGTGGTCATTTATTCGTTGATTCCCCTTACTTGTTTTTGGCACCATTCTCGCAAAAGACTTGGTACACACAAAATCATTAATTATTTTTTAAGGGGAATTTATGAATAGAATGGTCTTAGGTTTATCATTATTGTTTACCGGTTTATCTTCAAGCTTCGCATTAGAATGTGGACAAGTCTTAAATGAAACTACAGTAATGACAGAAGATCTCGATTGTTCAAACTATCAAGGCTACTCCGCCTTAAAGTTAACAGGTGAAATGACCCTAAGAGGTAATGGATTTAAAGTTATCTCACCCAATACTTCAGTAGGAGTCTATGCTGAATACGGTGGTAAAGTTAAAGTGGTTGATCTTGAAGTTCAAGGTAATGCTCAATCTGTAGGAATTGTAGGCTATCGTGTTGAAAAACTTGTAGTAAAAAGATCAAAGGTTAGTGATGTTCGTATCGGTGTTGACTTCTATGCCGAGGAAGACTTTAATTGCGATCGCTTAAAAGTTGTAGAATCAGATTTAAGTTCTAACCAATATGGAATCAAGGTCTTCTCTCCTAATTGTGAATACGCCCCAAATATCAAAGATACAGACCTATCTTTTTCAAAAGAATATGCTCTCAATATTAAGGCAAGAAAAGTTCGTATAACTGGTCTTAAATCCAATATTTTTGATGGCTCTAAACGCGGTCTTCTTTTAAGTGGATCTGAAATCGTGGCCATAAAAGATCTCGAACTTGCTGACTCTGCGATTGAGGGAACTCAGGCCTTCATCTACGACTCTGGAAAAGTTAATATTCGTCGTTCTCAATTTGGAAATAACCTTAGTGAAGGAATTCATATCTACGATGCTGCACAAGTTAGAATTACCAATGTTGAAGTGGCCAACTCCGATGTTGGAATAAAGGTCGCCACAGAAAAAGTGGCAACAGATTTTAAAGGTCGTTCAATCAGCTCTGCTGGAAATACAACAGCTGGAGTCATCCTTACAAGTTATGGAGATATTAAATTTTCAGAAATTAACTTCAAAGAAAGAAGAAATGATATTCAAGATACAGTGAATATCGCTAATCAATAAGAACTGGGCCCTAAGAGTGGGGATGATCCATAGTTAAGCTAATGAGATCATTCCCTTTAATAATCATTCTAACCAACCTTTCTGTAAAAAAGCCCTTTTTGTCTGTGATATCAATTGCTTTGCTTGCTCTATCCCCATTTAAGTGACCCAGTTTCTAACAATTACTAACTTAAGGTAGATCTAATAGAATTCTAACTTACAACTTATACTGATTACCCTTAAAATATATATATCTAGTAATGTATTCCAAGGATGAGGGATGCCAAACTCAGTTGAGGCGCACACGCCTGAGACGTTAGAAGTGGACGTTGATCACTTCACTGCCTTGTATGCTATGGCGTTACAAGGAACTCTAGGACCTGATGAAGAAGACGAGATTTTAGAAGTCGCTTCGCATTGCATGAATTCAGATGATTTGGATCCTGCTACGCGTGATTTCTTTCAATCTGCTTTCTTTGTGATCAATAAAAAGAATAAGCGCTTTATTGATCTGCGAAAAATGAACCAAATGGTTAAGAATGGAGAAATTGGCCGTCACTAAGTCTTTTTTCTGACCTCCAATGATCGCTATTTGACTATTTGAGCCCGTCTGACAATGTTGTCTTGCCTAATTTTAAGGGCATAGGTAAATTACTTTGAATCTCATTTATTCAAGGTTTCTCTATGCTTTTTAAGAAAAAGGAGACCCCTAAGGGTCCATACGACGTTATTGTGATTGGTTCTGGGTTAGCAGGTTTAACGCTAGCTAAGAAGTTGGGAATGAATGGCAGAAAAGTTCTTCTGCTTGAATCTCATAATAAGTTAGGGGGCTTTGCGACTTGGTTTCGTCGTAAGCAAGGGGAACATATTTTTGATGTGAGCCTTCATGGATTTCCCATTGGAATGAAGAAGACTTGTCGAAAATATTGGACTAAGGAAATTGCTGATCAAATTAAGCAAGTGAATAAAGTACGCTTTATTAATCCTCAATATAATCTTGAAACTGATTTTACGAAAGAAGACTATACCCGAATTCTTGTAGAGCATTTTAAAGTCCCTCGAGATACGGTTGAATCATTCTTCTCCTATCTGGCGAATATGAATTTCTATGATGATGATGGGATGACTAATGGGGAGCTCTTTAAGAAGTTCTTTGGTGATCGCAATGATGTGACTCGATTTCTCTTAGAGCCTATTGTTTATGCGAATGGTTCTACCTTGGAAGATCCTGCAATTAGTTATGGAATCGTTTTCTCTAATTTTATGTCAAAAGGCGTTTATATTTACCGTGGGGGAACGGATCAAATGATCACGCAGATGCGAGATAATTTGATTGAAACAGGGGTTGATATAAAACTTCATACTTTCGTGGAAGAAATTCTTATTGAGGGCAACCAAACACGTGGCGTGAAGTTAAGTGATGGAACGGTGATTGAAGCCCATGCTGTGGCCTCTAATTCAAATCTTCATAATACTATTTTCAAAATGGTGGGTGAGGATAAGTGGAATAAAGAATATATCGAGAAGGCGAGGCAAGTCAGACTTAATACTTCAAGTTGTCAGGTCTTTATGGGAATTGCGCCGGGAGAAACGTTACCAGATGTAGGAGAGCTTCTCTTTTACAGTGAAGATGAAACCTTTAGCACGGATGCGCTCTTAAGTCCTAAGGTTGGCTCACAAACTTTTAGTGTTTATCATCCTAATACAAGGCCTCATTTAAGTGACAGATATGCAGTTGTTTCCTCTTCCAATGCTCGCTATGAAGACTGGGCCAACTTAACGGATGCCGAATATAAGGAACGTAAAGAATATAATATTGAAAGGGCCTTAAGTTGCTTAGATAAAGTTATCCCAGGCACGCGTAAAAAAGTGAATTATGTAGATGCCTCAACTCCTTTAACGGTTGAGAAGTATACTCATCATAAGAAAGGGGCAAGCTTTGGAACGAAGTTTGAGGGTCTACCCATTTCTATGAATATGCATAAGGAAATTGATGGACTCTTCCATGCAGGTAGTGTGGGAATCATTATGTCGGGATGGCTTGGAGCTGCCAACTATGGAGTGATTCAGTCCCATGAAGTAGATAATTATTTGGATCGCCTTGAAGGGCATAAAGAGATCTCAACTCAAATTTAATAAATAAGGAATTAAAATGAATTTTCATAATCAAGTCGTTGTTGTAACAGGTGGAACAAGAGGAATCGGTGCTGCCCTAAGTACGGCCTTTATCGATGCTGGTGCGACCGTTATTGCCACCTATGCTGGAAACGATGATAGAGCTCAAACATTTAAAGCAACTTTGGAAGAAGGGGAAAGACTTCATTTAAAGAAATTTGATGTTTCTAAGAAAGATCAGGTTGATCTCTTTTGGAAGGAAGTCGATCAGGAGTATGAACAAATTCATGTACTGGTCAATAACGCTGGTATTAGAAAAGATAATATTTTGGCCTCACTTGATGAACAGTCTTGGGATGATGTTCTAGATATCAATCTCAAGGGGACTTATCTCATGTGTCAGGGAGCGGTATTAAAAATGATGAAATCTCGTTACGGAAGAATCGTCAATATGAGCTCCATTGGCGGAATCCTTGGTCTTGCCGGACAGTCCAATTACGCGGCTTCTAAAGCTGGGCAAATTGCTCTGGCCAAAACGTTAAGTAAGGAAGTGGGAAAGAGAGGCATTACAGTAAATTGTGTTCTTCCTGGTTTTATTGAAACTGAATTAATCTCCGACCTCCCTGAGGCCCAGGTTAAAGAGTATAAGTCGCAAGTTCCTATGAAGCGCTTTGGGAAGCCTTCGGAAGTTGCCGATGCTGTTCTCTTTCTATCTTCGGATAAAGCTTCTTATATAACAGGGGCTACCGTAGAAGTTTCAGGAGGATTGTAATATGGGTCATCCAACTGATGAGGTTCTTGAGCGTTTACCCCAAAAAGATCCCTTTCTCTTTGTGGACTCTTGCGTAGAGAGGACAGAGAAGAGTATTAAGACCCAATATCAAGTAACAGGTGAGGAAGACTTCTTTAAAGGTCACTTTCCTGGGCGTCCCATCATGCCAGGAGTTTTGCTCCAAGAGGCCATGTTTCAAAGTGGGTCTCTACTCATGAGCTATATCAAAGATGATCAAAGCAATGACTCTCTTGGGGTTGTAAGTCGTGTAAGTGATGTTAAATTTAAAAACTTTGTTGTCCCGGGCAATCTCCTAGAAATGGAGGTGACCTTAGATGAAGAAATGGCCAATGCTTTCTTTATGTCGGGGAAAATGCGTGTCGATGGTAAAGTTGTCATGGTCATTAAGTTTACTGGTGCATCAGTTCCTTCTTTGGCCTAGTTTGAGAAAATCATGACTTCTAAATTTTAAGCGAAGTGTAAGAATTCAGAAATTGAAAACGATATAAATCATACGGAGAGTATATGGACTTCCTAAATATAACAGATAAAACGTTCTTTATTACGGGCGTGGCCAATAAGAAGTCAGTCGCTTATTTTACGGCAAAAGTTTTAAAAGAAAATGGTGCCAAACTTATTCTCTCCATTCAAAAGGAAGAGCAGCGAGCTAAGGTGGCGAAGCTCTTTCCTGAAGAAGAAATCTTTGTGATCGATGTAGAACAAGAAGAAAGTATTGATAGGGTCAGAGATAATCTCTTAGAAAGAAAGATTAAACTCGATGGCCTTCTTCATTCAATGGCATTTGCCAATTTAGCTGAACCAAAACCTTTTCATGAAACGAGATGGGATGATTATAAACAAGCTGATAGAATTAGCTGTTATTCTCTAATACGATTGAGTGGAGGATTTAAAGAACTTTTCCGTGAAGATGCCTCTGTCGTGACGATCAGTATTAGTGATACCCTTGCTACAAGTTATGGTTATTTAGGGCCTATTAAAGCGGCCTTAGATAATACGGTTGCTTATTTAGCGAAATCTTTTAGCGACTTTTCCCAAGTAAGATTTAATGCAGTAGGAGCGGGTCCTCTAAAGACAAGTGCTTCAGCAGGAATACCGGGATATATAGACAATTATATTTTTGCTGAAAAATTAACTCTAAGAAAACAGGCCCTTAAAACTCAAGAAGTGGCTAACACAATTGCGTTTCTTCTCTCTAATACCAGTAGTGGTATCAATGGAACTTGTATTCGTGTGGATGCAGGAATGAGATGTAATGGCTTTGACCAAGAGGTCGTTTCTGTTGTGGCCAATCATAGCTAGCCCTAGCTTTTTCATTCTATTCACTTTCCTAATTATCTAGAAATACATATGCCCACAATAAGTGGGCATTTTTTCTGAATCTTTTTAAATATAAGAAATTTAAAGATTATCCTATAAATCATGAGAATAACTCTCGAATCACCTCTTATCCTTATAAAGTATAGAGTTTCTTGACCGATTAGCTAAAGTATAGAGCCGATAGTAAATCTTTGGTTAGTGGGTTTGTAATGAAGAAATTAAGTCTAAGACTTCGCATTACATTTATTTTTTCTAGTTTAATCTTGAGCCTCCATGCAAACGCTCAAGATCATTTTACCATTAAAGATAAACAGGCCCTCTCCCAATATGGACAAAAGGAAGAGAAAGAGTCAGTTGCCCTAAAGAGTTTTAAAAATGGTGTCGTCTCTAAATCTCTTTCAACATCTTCTCTAAATTTAGGTAATGAGAATCCAATATTTAGAGAAGTCACTCAATACTTTAATGAGCATTCCGATGCTATTGCCTCTGAGCAAATCGATGAGATTAGAGAAAGTGGTGGACTTCAGGCATGGGGTGGACTCAATCATATAGGATTAAGCTTTTCTAAGGGCTTTGGGAATTTCAGTGTAGAGCTAAGAAGAGATGTTGCTCCCGATCTTTTCTCAGATGATTTATGGATAGCAACAGATCAATTTGACCTCTATATCAGTGCAACTCATCTTCTCGGTAATTTGAGAGATGAAGAAATTATCGATATTACGGATGAGCAACTTGGCCTCTTTGCTGGGGTGACTTTCAAACGTTCCTACACCTATGTTCATTATGAAGAAAGTTACGAGAAGGCCTTGGCCTATAATTTAGATAAACTCTTCTTTAGTTATTTAAATTTTCGCTCTGAGAATTATCTTCAGATCGAAAGAGGGGAGCTCTTAAAAAAAGAAGATTCCATTAGTTTGGCCGTTGGAGCTGCCGGAAATGCATCGATAGGAACTGGACTAGCTGCCCATGTAGGCGCTCTTGTTAAGTATAACAAACTTTCCTACGTTACTCTTCAAGGAGTATCCGCTGATGAGCTCAACTATCAAGGGGAATGGCTAAGAATCGCTTCAGAGAAATCATCGACTCTTTCTGCTGGCGTCAGTGCCGGCGTCGTTGCTGACTTTCTAGGTGTACTCCAAGTCTCTTTACTTAAATATGATTTTAATTATTCATTAAAAGAGAGCTACTCATTTGCGCTCAGCTTTGATGATACTGATCGCGATATCTTGGCCAATCAAAGTAGTCTTGGCCGTGAGGTGGCATCCGTTCTTAAACAAGAAGAAGCAGATGAAAGAGCGCTTGCTCCTTATATTGTATCTCATGAGCAACGTAAGGAGTTGGCCAAGGATTCAAGATATCAGTTACTTCTCTTTGGGGGCAAGAAAAAAGCAAAAACGACACACTATAAAATCACCAAAGAAGATCATCTCCATTCATTCTTTTCTCATAATTTTGAGTCGGGAAGTTATAGACAGAATATCTTTAGTAAACTTTTTGGAATTGTTCTTAAGTCCTTCCTCGATTTAAAAAGTATTATTTCTAATTCTGAAGAACGCTCTAGGGCCGTAACCATACAATATAAGAATAAGACGAATCTAATTGAATCGAAGAAAGATCTTCTGTATCAAGAAGATGACTCCGAGGAAAAATTAAGTCTCAACTTTATTAGAAATTATTATGCCTATAAAGGTTCAAGAAATAATAGAGAGGAGTTAGTTGAGTATTTAGAAAAATATTCAGGAGTAGATCCTCTCGTTATAGATCAAGTCGAATCAGGCCTTCTAGATAAGTCTCTTCGCTTCTATAGTAAATATTCAATGACTAAAGATGGTATTGATTACTTTAATCATCTGAATCCTGAAGAGGTCTATAAGATTTTCGACCGTATTTGTGATTCCAGTCGTCCGCGTGGCTTCTTTGGCTGGCTTTCTTCTTTGTTTAGTAGTTGCGAAAGAAAGCTAAAGAGTCAGTACGATCTCTATCAAATAGAGCTGAGTTCAAATGCTTTAGATGCAAAAATGTATAAACGCTGTGAATCAGACATGAAGAGTTATTCTAGGCGAAGAGGCTATTTAAGTTCGAGTCGTAAAAGAAAGTATATGAATAGTTGTTTACAGAGATTAGCGCAAAAGTCTCAATCACAAAGAGATCGTGAGTTACCTGTATGGAGAATGGCCAAGTTTATGGATCATTTTCTTAATAAGGCCGAAAGTAAGGTCTACTACTTTCAACTCTTTGGTGTGGCCAATGTCCACGTATATGGGCAAGTTTCGGGGACTACTCATAGCGAACAGTCCTTTATTCATCACTTTTCCGAAGGTAATTTCAAGGGGATAGACCTGATTAGTAACTTTCAAAAGAATAACGGACTAAAAACCTCTCTTGAGGTAAAATGATGATTTTATGACATTTATTACCTAAAAAAGATCTCATTCTTTTCCCTTTAAACTCCGATAAGATTAGATGAAGTGAAAGGGGTTTTCCATGGTAAAAATAATTCTCATAGATGATGATGAAATAAATTCCAAAATATTCTCAAAACGTTTAGAAAAGCGTGGCTATGATACTGAGGTCTTTCATAACGGCCAAAGTTTCCTAGACTTCTTTAGTGAAAATGCTGAAGTTGGGAAGTATATCATTATTCTTGATATCGTTATGCCGCAGATGAATGGGATTGATGTTCTCAAACATATTCGTTCCACCTATTCTCCAATGGAAATGCCCGTTATCATGCTCTCTGCCAATGACGAAACAGAACAGGTTGTCGAGTGTTTAAATTTTGGTGCTAGTGACTATCTAACGAAACCGGCCAATATTGATATTGCTGTGGCCCGAATAAAGACTCAGCAAGAACTTATTAGCTTCTATATGGATAATCTGAAAAAGAAGCAACTTGAAACCATTAATTCTATGGTGACAACTTTTAACCACGAAATAAATAACCCATTAACAATCGCACTAGGAAGCCTTCGTCGTGATTATTCTAAAATAGACGAGAAGAGAGTTAAGATTGCTGTTGATGCACTAGAGAGGATTGCTTCAATCGTTAAAAAAATTGAACGCATTACTAAGTCAGGTGAGGTTGAAGAAGATACCTATATCGCTGGCAGGAAAATGATCAAAATAAAATAATGGGAAAGCTCGGAAGACAGTCCGATATTTATCAATATGCAATTGATCAAGCATCAATTGTGTCTATCACCGATAGTGATGGAATTATCACTTATGTAAATTCAAATTTTTGCGAAATTTCTGGCTATAAGAAAAAAGAGCTGATCGGAAAAGATCATAAAATCGTATACTTTGGCTATCATGACAAAGAGTTTACTAAGAAGGTGTGGCAAACTCTTTTGAAAGGAAATTCATGGGAAGGTGAGGTTTGTAACCTCAACAAGAACGGAGGTGTATATTGGGTAAAGGCCAATATTACTCCCATCATGAATACTAAGGGAGAAATTACTGAAATCATCTCTATCTGTCAGGATATCTCCAAAACTAAGAAGTTAGAAAGTCTCTTCGAAGAAGAAACCAAAACTTTAAATTTTGTATTAGAAAGTTATGAAGCTGGAATGTTTCAATATTTCTTTAATGAAGATCGACTAAGTTATGATGAAACATTTCTCAACCTTCTAGGAACCAACGATCATTTCCTAAGTCATTCTAAAAATAAATTCTATTCCCTCTTTAGTGAACAGGATGCTTTAGGGATCAAACATAAAATAGAAAATCATATTTCTGGCGCTAATGATACCTTCAGTTACCTTTGCCAATATAGAAATAGTGAATCTGAGATTCGTCACTTGATGATTCGAGGTCGTGTCATTCGTTGCGATAAAGATAATCAACCTGAAATCCTAGTAGGTTTAGTTACCGATTTAACTGAGCACCATACTATGGAGAATATCCTCTATCGTACGCAAGAGGTGGCCAAAATTGGGTCATGGGAAGTTATATTAGGTGAAGAGAATATATCATGGTCACCGAGTACCTATGATATCTATGGTCTTGAGCCTTATAGCACCATACCCACAATGAGTAACTATTTCGAAAAATTTGTTCCAAAAGAATTTTGGGATTTAGGAAGAGAAGTCACTGAAAAGGCGATTGATACCAAGAGTATGCAACAATTTGACTCGCAAATTATTAAGTCGGATGGTTCTCGGGTTTGGGTGAGACATATCATTTATGTTGAATGTATTGGCAATGAAATCTATAAGTTATTTGGAACGACCCAAGATATTAATGATCAAAAAATATTAGAAATTGATCTGCAAAGATCCATGAAGAAAGTGGATATGGCCCTTGAAACTGCTGGTTTTGGCATTGGGGAAATATCTTATAAAGATAAAACCATAACGGCCGATGATTACTTAAAACATCTCTTAGGCCTTGGCCATATTGAAGGCCATTTAAGTTATGCTGATTTAAAAAGTGTTATTGTTGAAGAGGACTTTGAAGATGTAAATAGGGCCTATTCAGATGCCTACGAAAATGGTGAAACCATCGTCAATCAACAATTTAGAATAAGAGGTGAAAATGATATTATCATCTTTATTCAATCACGTGGCATTATTGAATACGATCCTAATGGAAGACCCCATTCTATATTAGGACTTTTCTGGGATATATCACAAGATAAGGAGTTTGAAAGAATTCTCATTGAAACGAAGAATAAAGCGGAAGAAGCCACAAAAATGAAATCGTCTTTTCTCGCATCTATGTCCCACGAAATTAGAACTCCTATGAATGGAGTTTTAGGCATGTTAGATCTCTTACAAGATACCCAACTTAATGATGAGCAGAGAAAGTTAATTGAAACCATGAAAGTCTGTAGTGATAATCTACTTACTGTGGTTAATGATGTTCTCGACTTTTCAAAAATTGAAGCAGGTAAGATTGAATTTGAACAGAGACGATTTAATCTTCTTTCTATGACTGAAAAAATAACAGATTTCTTTTCTGTATTGGCCAAAGATAAAGGGATTGAACTCAATTTAAAACTTGATAAAAGTCTTCCAAAATATATTGAACTCGATGAAGTTAGATTAAAGCAAGTTATAAGTAATTTGCTATCCAATGCTGTTAAATTCACAGAAACGGGATCTATAGATATATTTGTCTATTCAAATCATGCCGATTTCAATGAATCAAATCTTTCAACAACTCAAGGTGTGATTAATTTTATCGTTAAAGATACGGGTATTGGCATAGAAGAAGATAAGCTTGGAAAACTCTTTTCAAGTTTTACTCAAGTAGATAGTTCCACTACGAGAAAGTTTGGCGGAACTGGTCTAGGTTTGGCCATTTCTAAATCTTTAGTAGAGAAAATGGGAGGGGAGATTAAAGTACTTTCCACTCCAGGTGAGGGAACAACATTTAAGTTTAATATACTCTGTCCTTTCTACAAGTCCTCGGAAGAGGAAGGAGATAAATCTTCTCAAGATATAAAGTATTCCTATAGAAAAGATTTAAGAATTCTTGTTGCTGAAGATAATCCTATCAATCAAACCTTAGTCAAGGCCATTTTTAAGAAGCTCGATCTAAAAGTGGAACTAGCAGATAATGGTGAAATCGCTTATAATTTAGTCAAAGAGAAGACTTTTGATATCGTCTTTATGGATCTTCAAATGCCTGTTATGGATGGTCTTGAAGCCACGAAGAAAATATTAAATTCTTCTGAGATAGAGTTTAAGCCAATGATTGTTGCTTTAACAGCAAATGTTTTCCAAGAAGATAAGAATCGTTGTTTTTCGGCCGGTATGAAAGACTTTTTACCTAAGCCTCTATCGAGAAAAATTTTATTAAGTTTACTTTCTAAATATTTCCCTGATTTTGAGAGTAAGCTTGATCATTTGGAGGAAAGGATGGATAGTCCTGAAAATCACTATAACTGGATCAATATTGAACAAATTCTTTTTGAGTTTGAAGATGATCTTGATATTTTTGAAGAACTCTATTTAGATTATAAAGACCGATATAGTTCTATGCTCTCTGAGTTGAGTGCTGCTTATGACAATAAAGATCTTGAGAAAATAAAAATCTCTGCCCATACACTTAAAGGTGTAGTAGCAAACTTCTATAGTGATAAACTTACTCAAAGTGCATTTGTTATAGAACAAGCAGCTAAAGAAGGGGATCTCTCTTCATTTGAAACATTATTTTCTACCTTTAAGGAAAATAATGAAGCAGTACTCAAGGAAATTGAGCGCCTAGTAGACGAACAAAAAAAGTTAATTGAGGCGGCCTAAGGCCTCGTCTAAATCAACTTTAGGTTTCCATTCAAGGAGTTTTTCCGCTTTAGTGTGATCATAATAGTGATGTTCTCCTAATTGGAGTGCCACAAAACGGGTCATGGGCGGATTCCAATTATAAAGTCCAAATAGAGAAGACAGCGCCTCAAAACACTTTCCGATAGTAAAGGCCAATCTTGTGCTAAGCTTATTAGATTTATCAATAGGGTCTATTCCATAGTGGATAAGAATCTTATTAATGAATTCCCAAAGTTTGACGGGTCCTTGTCCTAGAAAGAAGGCCTGACCTGAAATGAGTTTTGGGTGGGTTAGCATTTTATCTAAGGCACATAAGTGGGCATCAGCTGCATTTTCAACATAGAGAACATCAACTTTATTTTCTCCATTTCCAATCATTTTCAATTTTTTCTTGCGAGCAGATTCCACCAGCCTAGGAATTAGATTTTGGTCACCTGGACCAAAGACCAGGTGAGGTCTCAGTGCTACTGTAAAAAATTCGTCATTGGCACTCTCTAATACGAGTTTCTCGGCCATGGCCTTACTCATTCCATAACGTGAATAGCTCTTCTTTGGGTAGGGAAGCTCTTCGCTCTCTCCTTCGAATCCATGTTCTCCAAAAACAACACTGGGAGTACTGGTGTAAATGAGCTTATTGATTGAATTCTTCTTACAAGCATGGATAACATTTTGAGTGCCTTTATAATTAGTACGAAGAAAGTCTTCCTTCTTTCCCCACATGGCCACTTTTGAGGCCACATGAAAACACACTTCATGACCTTTCATTGCAGCAACCAGTTCGTCCACATTATTGAGGTCTCCTTGAACACAGTGGACTCCAATATTTTCGAGGTGGGGATAGCGACTTCTTGAGAAATTGGTTACGCTATAGCCCCTCTTGACTAATTTCTGAACAATATAGGTGCCAAGAAAGCCCCCACCGCCTGTTATAAAAACTTTCATTGGAGTTTTCCTTGTTGGGCATACTGAGATATTTTTAAGCGATCAATTTTAATATTGTGACGTACATCTACAGGAAAAGATTCCAAGAAGGATATATTCTTTATGGGAGAGAGTTGATTATTTTTGGAAATTAAATCTTCAATTTTTTCTGTGATAATTGAATTCCTCTTTCCCTCAATAACAATTTCCAACTCATCTTTTCCTTTTTGAATAAGTGCAGATTTGCGTATTCCAGGAATTTGATTGATAAGTGTTTCTATAGGAACAGGTCCAAGAATCTTATCCTGATAGAGAAGTTTATGGGACTTTCTTCCCACAAACCAAAGTCGGCCTTGTTCATCTAGATAGCCCAAATCTCCCATTCTATGCCAAACTTCTCCTTGTTCACCATACACTTTGGCCTCTGAAGTCTTCTGAGGCATTCCCACATATTCAGGGGTGACAGTTCGTGATAGTACGGCTATTTCTCCCAATTCATAGGGAGCTTTTAATTGAAATTGATCTTCTTTAGTAAGGATATCGTCTGTGATTTGAATAATGGCAATCTTAGTGTCGGGGGCAGGTAGTCCTACACAGGTTCCTCTTCCTTGGAGAACTTTGGTTTCAATTTCTCCTTCAATATCTTTTCCAGAGATATTGGCCACTGGCAGGCATTCTGTAGCACCATAAGGGGTGAAAGTATGACCATGGGGGAGAATCGTCTTAAATCTCTGATGGAGCTCTATTGGAATGGGCGCTCCAAACATAACGAGATATTTCACACTGGGTAATTGAATATTTTCTTTTTCACAATAGTCAGCAAGGTTCTTCCAGATCGCAGGAGAGCCCGCTAGAAATGTGGCCTTGTGGTCTCTTATATTTTTAACGAGATATTGGGGATTGGCCTTTGACGGTTTACTGGGATCCATTGAGGGGATGGCCGAAGTCATACCCATGGTTATGGTAAAGAGACTAAAAAGGGGAAAGCCTGGAAGATCAATTTGATCGGGTCCCAGTTGGAAGAGATTTTTTAGTCGCTCAACTTGAGCATTGAAAATGTCATGGGTATAGAGGACCCCTTTAGGTATACCTGTACCACCCGAAGTAAAGAGAATGGCAGCGCTGTCATTTGGGCCAGAGGGATACATTCTTTCTTCGAGTTTAGGTTTTGGTGAAGTCTTTTCGTAATTCGTAATCCAATCGACTATTGAGTAGAGCTTTCCACCCCAATGCCACCAAGTCGCTCCCGAAACTGTGATTTGATATTTTATGGATTGAAAGGAGTTCGAGTAAAGTTTTCGTAACCAGTGGACTTGTTTTTCAGCGATGAGAGCATCAGGTTTAATCTGTTCTACTGCTCGAAGTAAGTTCTTTTTGCCCATGCCCGGATCTATAAAAATAGGTATCAGTCCCAAGCGAAAAAGAGCGAAGGTTATCGCTGAGAAGTTTAGACTTGGTTTTACAAAGACGAGAACTTTATCTCCAACCTTGAGACCTATTTCACTTAATCGATTGGCCAAAAGAAGGGAGCGCTCTTCAAGTTCACTGAAACTAAGCTTTTCATACTTAAAATTTCCATTTGCATCGGGTTTCATCCCGCCAAAGATTACGGCCGGCTTCGTTCCCATTTTCTCTGCAAGAATTGGTAGATTGGCGGCAATATTATGATTCATTTGGTGAACCTTTATAAGCTTAGAAATTGTGTGATTTCTTGAGTTGTTCTTTCTCTTTCATCTTCTAAAAGATAGTGTCCCGCCTCTTCGAGCAAGCACTTCTTAGCATCAGGATAGAATTCACTCCATCTTCTATAAAAATGAGTCGTGAAACAGAAATCTTTCGCGCCCCAAAGAAGAAGCTTCTCACCCTTTAGATGAGTGAGTTTAGTTTCTATAGACTTTAAAGTCTCCCAAGTGGGATGACTCTCATCCATTGGGATATCTTTTACAAAACGTGCCGTAGCAATCCGATCTCGGTAGTTTCCGTAGGGAAGAAGAAAGCCTTCCTTAATCATTTTATTCAGAGGCTTCTCAACGGCCATAAAGGTTGCAGGCCAAGCAAAGGCATTAAAGTGACGAACAAGCTTTTCGCCAATAACAGGGAGCTTACATATTCCAATCCTCTTAGGAATATGAATATCCGTGAATGCAGCCGTATTCATAATCACGATCTTATCAATCATTTCCGGATAACGAGTGGCCAAACCCATTCCAATGGCACCACCCCAGTCGTGAACAATGAGGTCCATTTTCTGTTGATTCAATTTTAAGGCAGGAACGATCTTTTCTTCGAAATATTCACAGATATTATTCACGTGATTTTTTAAGCTATAATCATAGTCTTGGGGTTTATCAGAAAGTCCACATCCTAAATGATCTGGGACAATAACACGTCGGTGATTTTGAAATTCTTTAATCAAATTTCGATAAAAGAATGACCAAGTCGGATTCCCATGTACCATCATGATGGGCTTGGTCGCGTGATCACCAAGATCAAGGATATTCTGCTTATGTCCACTTTTGAGTGGGAATAGTTGAGGGATGAAAGGGTATTCTGCTCTTAAGTGCTGAGGTACTGTTGTTGTCATATTATTGGCCTCTAATTTGTGGGGATTCATTATAATTTACCCCATTCAAGTCCTAGGATTATACTGGTGAGTCCGGAGCCTATACCCATAAGAGCGACTCTTTCCTGAGGTTGCATTAAGTTTTCTCTAACTAAAGAATTTAATGTAATGGGAAGGGCACTTGAGCCCGTATTACCTAAGAATGGATAGGTTCGATGGGTTTTTGCCTGAGAAAGATTAAGAGTGTTTAAAGTGAGCTCTTCATGGGCCTTGCCCACTTGGTGAGTAAGTACCCAGTCCACGTCACTTTCACTCCAATTTAGATTTTCCTTGGCCAATGACCAGTTCTTCTTGGCAAGTTCTACACCCTTGTGCATGAGTGCTTCACTATCGGTTTCCATCATAAGTTGATTAGGATTTCCATCCCCCTGACATAGAATATTTGCAGAAGAGTCTGTTTGGACAACTCCACCCAAGATTCTAGGAGCTTCAGGATAGAGGTCGCGATGTGATATCACCATTGCGGTAGCTGCACTTCCAATGGTTAAGTTCGCAAAGTATTTCTTAACACTTTTTCGATTGATACTTCCCTCTGAATAAAGGCGATTCAAAGTGGAAATCGTCTCTTCCAGGAGGGGGCCACCGTTTTCTCCACTTACGATAAGGGCATGCTGAATTTGTTTTCTTGATATCATGTGAGCGGCTACGACCACTGAATTGACCATACCTAAGCAGGCATTAGAGAGATCAAAGATCATGGCATCACTGGAGAGTTCAAGTCCAGCATGAACAACACTTGCGGTACTTGGCTCAAGAAAATCTCGGCATACCGAACTATGAATTAAAAGATCCATTTTCTTGCGATCGAGATGGGGATAGCGACTAAAGAGTTGGTTAGCGGCAGCAATGGAAAGTGAACTAGGGCGAGTTCCTCGCGGCCATATTCTTCTTTCTTTTATTCCTGTCATCAACTCAAGTCGGCCTTCGGGAAGTTTTAGGCCCTTATAGAGTGGGGCGAGTTGCTCTTCAATTTGAGAAGAACTCAAGATGTCGTCCGATAGATGACATTCAATACCTGCAATCACTACATTTTCAAAATTCATAAAATCCTTATTGCTGTCCCATTAGTCCATAGAGATTCGCCATAGAGATACCTGAGAGCATACTTCCGATAATGCCTAAGAATCCTTGATCTGTTCCACAAATGACGAGACCCTTGTAGGCCGTGCTTCCATCTCTTGTCTTATCAGGACTACCATAGACGCAACCACCAAAGTGACCGGTATATCGCTCTACTGTAGTGGGAGTAAAAATATCTTTGAATGTAATTTCTGACGGATCAAAATGAGGAAGATGTCGAGAAAGTAATTCTAAAGACTTTTGATTAACTTTTTCTTTTTCTGAAAGATAGAATTCTCTTCCGATACTCTTGGCTTCATTCCATTTATCGTAATTGGCCATCATTGTAATTCTTAGAACCCCTTGATCAAAGTCATCTGCAAACGGTCCCTGATGATTATTTTGATATTTGAAATTATTAGGGAAGCACAGAACGGCACTTTGAGGATCAATGAACTGATCGGGACAACGATAGTTATACTTCTCACTATTATTATAGAAAACAATCGTCTGATCATTGCCATAGAGCTGGGGTTTCTTTTTAGTAATATAGATCGCTTCAGTGAAGCTCATTTTTCCGGTTTTTGGTGTGGGTGAAGTCGAAGTCTTCGTCTCTGTAGGGATGAGTCCTAATGTTTCAGGAAGTCCTGCACTGGATAAAATCAGAGGAGCTGTGATCGTCTGTCCTCGAGAAGTAATAACTCCTTTAACTTGGTTATTATCGACAATAATCTCTGAGACACCATTGCGATAGCAGACTTCTACATTGGCCTCTTTCATTTTATTGATAAGCGCCTGAATAATTGTCCTTACTCCACCTTCAGGTCGTCCAAATCCCTCTAGGTAAATTGATTTGAACATAATGACAAATTGGGAGTAATCCATATCCATCTCCCATGCGGATCCATAAATGAGAAGGGGACATAGAATCATCTCTTGTAAAAGAGGATCTCTGATAAATTGGGCCAATTTTTCTTTAGCAGATTGATAGGGATTATCTAGGGCCACTTCATTGAAGCCCTTAATATCTTCTAAGAGTTTAAGAAAATTATCCTTTTCGTGAGGAAAATGATTTTCTATTTCTTGGATAAAATAATCAATATCATTGGTGAATCCAAGCTTGACCTCTGGAAAATGAATTTGAGATTTAAATTGTTCTGTGAGTTTAAACTCTTCGTAGGGAATTCTAAGTTGCTTCAAGAGTTTAGTCAGTGGTCTTCTTCTTTCTTTTTTCTGAGCAAAATTAGTCAGGGCATGAAGACCAACATCAAAGGGTATCTTTGATCTTGAGTAATAAGAATTCAATCCTCCAGAAATGATATGCTTTTCGAGAAGGAGAACTTTCTTATCGAACATACCGAGTCGAATAGCCGCGGCCATGCCTGACATTCCCGCGCCTATTACAATGGCATCATATTGAGTGTCCTGTGGATCGAAGCTTCTCTCCACAGGAATATTAGGAATGGGCATTATTGGTTAAACTTAGGTGTAAGATAAGTTACACAGCTGTCCATTGTTGCCAGTTGAGGGTAGTCCTCTTGAGGAACTTCAATCTTATGTCTCTTCTTCAATTCCATAACGATATCAAGAAAGTCCATACTATCGAGGTCAAGTTGATCTCTCAGGGCCACACTATCATCTAGGTTGGAAAGATCTTCATCAAGGGCAACATCTTCGATGATATCAAGTACTTTTTGTCTTACTTCTGCTTGTTCCATTTCTTACTCCTTTTATACTTTGGCAATAATGAGGGCCGAGTTGATACCCAACATCCCAAAGCTATTATTTAATATGGTTTTAACTTCTTTTTTTACGGGTTCACCGATAACGAGTCCGTCAATTGCACATTCAGGATCGAGGTTATCTATATTTCGGCAAGAGTGAACCATACCATCTTCGAAGGAAGGTAGGTTCCCGGCCAATTCGAGAGAGCCAGCTGCACCCATGCAGTGACCGATATGGCCCTTTGTTGCATTAATGAGAGTATTTTGGACAGGTCCAAATACTTCTCTTACGGCCTTACATTCTTGAATATCACCTTGACCTGTACCTGTCGCATGCATATTTACGATATCGATTTCATCTGGTCCGAGACCTGCTTTTTTCATGGCCTTTTGCATACATTCAATCTGTCTTTCAGAGTTAGGGAGAACAAAGTCAGTGGAGTCAGAGTTCACATGATAACCAATAATTTCTCCGTAAATCTTTGCCCCTCTTTGCTTAGCTCTGGCCATCGATTCAAGAACGTAAATACATCCTCCTTCGGAAACGACGATACCATTTCTATCCTTATCTAAAGGCTTAGTCGCAAGGGTTGGGTCTTCATGTGATCCAAGTGCCCCTTGAGAGTTGAACGCGGCAAAAATTCCAAAAGTATGGGTTGATTCACTTACGCCACCAGCTAAGGCCCATTCCACCTCACCAGCACGAATCATTTGAGCACCGTGAATAAGTCCTAAGTTTCCAGCAGCACAAGCAGCTCCAATGGTATAACTCGGTCCAGTGATTCCTAGATTGAGGGAAACTTCTCCGGCAGGTGCATTGGCAACTGTTCTTGGATTGTGATGGTGAGACCAAAAGTCGGTGTTAAGATCATTTTGATAGAGTTGATGAATTTCATTCTCAGTTTCAACATTTCCATGTTCGGTAATCCCTAGATAGATTCCAATAAGATCCTTATCTTGGTCTTCCATAGAGATTCCACTATCCACAATCGCTTCATTCGCGCAGTAAACCGCAATGGATCCGGCTCTGGTACCTCTCTTTCTCATTTTCTTCTTAAGATATTTATATTCATCAAAATTGCAATTTCCTGCCGCCACTTTACCCATATGTCGAATTTCCATATGTTCAATACCACTGACTCCTTCAAGAAGATTCTTTCTATATTCTTGAATATGGTTTCCATTGGGAGAGGTGAGTCCAATACCGGTGATTACGATACGTTGATCATCATTGAGAGATTTACTTGTTGCCATGGGGCGCTCCTGTAATTTTAAATAAGCTCTCTTTCCACTTTTCCGGAAATTTGTCAGATATTTGCTCTGGGATTCGCTCTTTAAGTCCCGGAGCTATTCCTTCACTTATAAATTGAGAGATCTTATGGAGGTTATCTTTATTTTCTGAGGTAAATTCATTTAATCGTTTTAGATTCTTTTCTAAGAGCTTTGGAAGCTGGTGAGTGAGTTCTTGATAAAGGGGATTGTCAGCTTGCGAAGCCACACCCATGACAAAGTGGATGACGGACTCTGCGAGTTCACAAGTGGAAATGATACTCTTCATTCGGGTTTGAACGATCTCATTTTCTTGATGACGATCGGACTCAAGTTGGCCTTGAACTCTTTGGGCCATCTTCTTGAATTTTTCAATCGTTTCTTGTTCTCGCTTTCTGAAAAGAGTGGCCACAATACTGAGGCTATCTTCTTTGGCCTGATGATATTTCATTCGTTTTGAGCTTTCTTGCGAACGAGACTCTCTCGTTTCAATAGCACCGTAGAGGGAGAGTTTCTTTAACCCTTGGGAAACAGCAGACTGAGATAAATTCAAGGTTTGCTCGATTTCCTCACTACTCATAGGTCCTGCACTGAGAACAAGAAGTCCAAAAATAGCTCCCTCATTTCTCTTAAAGCCAATATCATGGAGGAAGTCTTCAAATGCTGGTATTTCAGCGAGAAGCTCCTTGGCAGGTATATTTTGAATAGATGAATTTGATAGAGATGAGCTCATCTTTGGGAACTAGTCCTTTCCATAGGCCATATTTTAAATATTACAAAAATAAAATATTTGAGATATCCAGTCCTGTCAAAGTAAAAAGGGTGCTTAAACCCTGATTTTTATTTAGAAACAATAGGAAAGGCCGAGGATTAAGATTCCTTGATTTATCTCAATTTAAATTCGGCCCAAATAGGAAAATGATCTGATGCGTCTTTAGCAACTTTGAATTCTTGATTCAGAGAGACAAAGCATTCTTTGCCCGCTTTATTGGTGTAGCTGACAACTTCACGCTTTTCATCCTCTTGCACGGGAAGAGACTCTTTCTCACAACCTAGAAGGACTCTCTTTTCATCGGGGATAACAACTTGAGCTTTCATGAGCTGGATATTATCGGAGTAGTAGATATAGTCCAGTCTCATATTCATGCGCCCTGGGAGAAAGCCTTTGGCCTCCCAAGTTTTTGAATGGGCAGGAAAGAGGCGCTCTGACTTGGCCAGACGTTTAAGAACTGCACTACCCGGATTCTTTTGATTGATATCAGTATTCCAATCGCCCATGGCGATAAAATAGCTTCCTTCTTTAAGAGGTGATATTCCCTCGTATTGCTGCTGAGTTTTGATATCTGTCTTCCCTGTGAGATACCACTCCAGAAACCTCAATTGGTCGAGGTTTCTCTGATAATTAGGGCTTTGCTTATTTCCGAAGTGATAGGCCGGAACTGTGTGCAGGGTAATCACATGAACTTCTTTGTGATTGACTTCAATGACTGTGTCCATAAAAGCTTTATCAAAGAGGGCAAGATCCTTGGGGAGCTTTTCTCTTTGACCATTTCTAAAGCGGTTTAAATTAATTTCTGGATGGAAGCTCTTCCAAGGAAGAGACTTAATTGAGATCTTCTTTTTAATAGGATAGCGTGAGGAGAGTCCAGTTGAGTACTGACCAGGAAAGAGGCCATAGTTATTGGGATCGGCATAGAAGCGAGCGCCTTCATCTTCAGAAGTTGCATAGGACTGAGGAGCAATCTTCTTGGCCTCTGCTCCGGTATTGGCCGGAACAAAGTGAAAGTCCCAACCCTTATTAGGGCGTAGCCAATGAGTTAATTTCGCAAGATTTTCTCCATCAGATTGGAAAGAGGGATAGGGGACTCCCGGTTGATCGTATTGAATCTCATTTACAGATAAGAGATGAAAGTCAAAGGGAGCGAGGAGCTCTTTTACACTTTTAAGTTGTAAAGAAGGTCGATCTTTAAGTTTTAAGTCCTCTATTTTCTCTGAATCGAGTTCGAAGATATTATAGTGCAAAACTCTTAAGGTATTCGGAGAATGACTCTGATTCATCTGATTAAGAAGAGAGCAGCCAGTTAAAAGAAGTAGAGCGAGTAGAGTAGGGCAAAGCTTGAAGAGTCTCATAGCGGATAAGGCCATTGGAATGGGGAGAGGAAGTCTTTTCATTATATTGTCCTACTGTCTTGAAAATTGTTCTATCTCCTTAAATATAAAGGATATTTGATTACTTGTCAGGCGATGACTGTGCGTGTCACTATCTTTTTTCCTTTCCCTATTGATGGCCGGCATCGAGTCATGTATGTTGCCTGCAAATCTTTAAATCTTTGGGTCAGGAGCCTTGTTGTGAAATCTATAAAAGGAATCATTTTAGCGAGTCTATTCTTTTCATCTTTTTCCTCTGCTGCAGGTGAATTTTCAAAGATTGACCTTGTTGTTAGAGAAGAATTAGCGAGATTCTTTGCTATAGATTTTGACTCGATTTGGGATCTTAAAATTCTTGAGGGGCGGCCAGATTGTCTTCTTCAAGTAGGGGCCTATGTTGAGAAGAAGTCTGAGTGGGGAGAAGTGACATATGAGACTTTTTCTTGTGTGAACAGAGTATCTGAAACTCCAATCTCTTCTTATTCTTCTGAAGTGATCGATTTTAAGCGTCTCTCCAATTAAGATAAAATTTATCTAAATGAAAATCTGCTTTTTCTGGTGGATGAGCAGCTGCATAGAAGTGGGAACCTTTCCATACAACGCAGGGGTGTACCGAAATAATCTCTGAACGCTGAAACTGCTCTATCGGCAGGATAAGTTTTAAGAAAAGCTGATTCCCTTTCTTTTCTCTTTTTATTTCAGGAAGAGTATGAAGCTTTCTTTCTCGAGGGGGCTGCGGGCTGCGATAAGATTCGAATTGATAACACTGCCAATCTCCCTCTAAATTGAAGTTCCACTCATCGTAATTTCCCTTGCGAGAAAGAATAAAACACTCAAAGCAAGTATCTTTCCAAAGTTCATCTCTTCGTTCTTTTAAACTTAGATCAGCGGTAGGGGAGAGATGAGAAGAAGGAAGTTGAAAATCCAAATGAAGCTGAGGCCAACTCATTGTGGCCTCTACTTTCATTTCAGAAGGAATCTCCTGCTTATTAATATTGGTCTCAGGCAACCCATTAAAAGGGAGGAGAGTGAATTTCATAACTTCCTTTTGGAACCGATTAGCTTCTTTCCTTTCCTAATAAGTCTTTTATGAGATTGATTGGAATGGGGAAGAATGTTGTGGTCTTTCCTTCACCACTTGAAATATTTTGCATGGTTTCTAAATAGCGAAGAGTGATTGCATTATCTTGAGCATCAAGGATTTGAGCTGCCTCAGCAAGTTTCTTTGCCGCTTCATATTCTGCTTCCGCAGAAATAATTTTGGCCCTCTTATCTCGTTCTGCCTGAGCTTGTCTTGCCATGGCCTTTTGCATATCGAGAGGGAGGTCAATGGCCTTAACTTCCACTGTACTTACTTTGATTCCCCATGGTTCTGTTTGTTCATCTAAGATCTCTTGTAAAGAAGCATTGATTTTATCACGATGTTGGAGAATCTCATCGAGTTCATACTGGCCAATTACCGTTCGCAAAGTTGTTTGAGAAATTTGGGCCGTAGCTGAGTAATAATCTTCAACCGCGATCACTGCTTTATTGGGATCATTAACTCTAAAATAAACGACTCCATTAACTTTAAGAGTCACATTATCTTTAGAGATAATATCCTGGCTTGGAATATCCATAGTGACAGTTCTTAAATCTACTCGAACCATTTTCTCAAGGCCTGGGATAAGAAGAATAAGTCCTGGTCCTCTTAGTGCTGTAAAACGACCTAGTCTAAAGATAACAGCTCTTTCATACTCACGAAGAATCTTGATCGAGTTAAAAAGTAAAACAAATAGGATGATGATAAAAAGAAAAGTGGGGTTAAAAACCATGGTAACTCCTCAGTAAGTTTGAAAAAGACTATGCTTTCTTTATTTCTAAGATCATTTCATTATTTTTATTGTCTGTCTTCTCATATGAAGAACTTGATGCATCTGAGCCCTCTACAACAAGGACAGAATCGTTAACTTCGAGTTCTTCTTGACTGTAAGCGCGCCAAAACTCACCGCCAACTTTGATTTGATATAAGTAACGTCCTTCTGATGAAGTGTGAGATTCGAGTGGCTGAATCACTTTACCTCTCTTTTGTTCCTGAGAATTAAATTTAGTCTTTCCTACAAATTTTTGATCCTTAAGAATGAGGTAGAGGCAGATCGCTAAAAAACTTCCTATGGCCGCAACACTGGCCACAATGAGGGAGGTAGAGAAAGTTATATAAGAGTCTTCTGTTCTATATAAGAAGAGGGAGCCAAAAATAAGAGAGGCAAAGCCGGCCAGTGAGAGAAGGCCAAAGCTTGTAATAAAAATTTCTAAAATAAAGAGAATGAAAGAGAGAATAATAAGTCCAAGAGCACCAAAATTGAGAGGAAGAACCTGCAAGCCTATGGCCGATAAGACTAAACAAATCGCTCCAATGGAGCCAGCAATAAATCCTCCCGGTGCTTGTAATTCTAAATAGAGTAGAGCAGCACCTATGAGAAAGAGAATATAGGCCATAGAGGGATGAGCAAAAATATTTAAGAGTTTCTGCCCCGGGTCCATGGGATGTTCTTTCATTTCTACATGAGGTGAAATGGCCAATTGTCTCTTTTGACCAAGAATCGTAATCGAGCTTGATCTCAGCTGGTCTATAACTTGCTCTCTTGTATTGGCGATACCATTGATTAGATTTTTTTCTAAGGCCTCACGGGCCGTAAAGCTTGAGGCCTTTGTTATCATTTCAGAAAAGCCTTCTCCGTTGCGATCTCTGATATCACTGAGACTTCTCACTAAAGCCACTAAATCGTTGATGGCCTTTGCTCTTAGATCACTAGAAGATTCAGACGAATTATTAGGATCATCGTTTTCTTCTTTTTCTCCTTTTTTATTCTTGGGTAATATAGGGTTTTCTCCTTTCTTACCTGGAATATTTCCCCCCATTTGTATTGGGGTAGCAGCGCCCATATTGGTTCCTTCACTCATAAAAATGAAGTGGGCTCCTGCTGATATTAAAGCGCCCGCACTTGTTGCTGATGCACCTTCTGGACGTACCCAAATAATATAGGGACGATTAGATCTTCCAAAGAGAGTGAGGATATCCTTAGTCGTTGTAACGAGTCCACCTGGAGTATCTAATTCAATGAGAATAAGAGAATGATGATCATCTTTTGTTTTTTCATCTATTCTTTTCAAATAGTGAAAGGCAGCGGGATTAATTGTTCCATTAATATAGGCCACGTGGATTCTATCAATTTTCAAATGAGGGGAAGAAAGGGGAGAGTCCACTTGATTTTCCGCTAGCTTTTTCGAGTCTTGGGTTTCCAAGTTCGTGGAACTTGCATAAGTAATTTTTATTGAAAAAACAAAGACAAGCAGGGAAAAGTAAATAACTTTGTGAATAAAATTCATTTTTAAACCTCTAGAATTCCTAATAGATTAAGAAAATGTAAATAAATTTAGGCCTTTTTGCCAGAACGAAATAATCGATCAATTGAGCAATAAAAATTATTCCCCATTCAAACTCAAAACGTGCACTCGTTCGCTGAACAAGTTACTGTAATTTATGATAAGTTAAACGCAAATAAATAATTTTACCTTATTTTATTAGGGATTTTAACCGATCTCATATAAACTGAGTTTAGAGACATATAGGAAATTAGATGATTTTCATCACCCTATATAGTCTCTAATGACATTAGCTAGTTTAAGAAAAGTTAATATTTGTAAACATAAAAAAACGAATTAACCCAGACAGAACAAAGGAACAAACCATGAGAAGTTTTGAAGCAATCGCAAAATTAATCAGAGACAAAAGAATGAATCACCCAAAAGGTTACTCTCAATCAGAACTAAGCCAGCTCTTAGGTTATAAGAATGGTCAATTTATTTCTAATGTTGAGCGTGCTCTTTGTAACGTACCTCTAAAAATGCTTGGTCGTGTTTCAGAGATCCTTGATATCTCTCATGATGAGCTTAAGAATGCTATTTTATCCGATCACGAGAAGACTCTAGAGAACTTCCTAAGCTCTGGTGGAGGAGTTGTAAACTCTCCTAATACAGTTAAGGAAGATGTAAGTGAGCCTCTTCTTAACACAAGTTTAAGCTAGATAGATTTAAGTTTTACAATCTTTAAAAAGACCCCAAAAAAAGGCTTTCTTAGGAAAGCCTTTTTTTTTTGATGTTATAATACCGATCATCTTCTTAAAGAATCTTAAAAGAATGGGAAATGTTATGAAGCTTTTGCTGACATCAATTTTATTTTTTCTTGGCCTGAATTCTTGTTCTCAGTTGGACAAGAAAGACTGTAGTCAAATTGATTGGTTTGAACTGGGAAAGAAAGATGGATCTGTTGGGAGAAGATCGACTATGTTTCTTCAGCATTCTTTAAAATGTTCTAAGCTTCCTGAGTCCAAAGAGTATCACAATGGGAGAAAAGAAGGACTTATCGACTTTTGTACCCTTGAAGGGGGAATCGATTATGGACTATCTGGAGCTCTCTATATTGGACAGTGTGATGAATTCAAACAAAAGAGCCTAAAGTCCTTTAAAGTTGGTTTGGAAAAGGGAAGATTAATTTATCGTCAAAATGAATTGATAGCTGAACTCAATCAGAATTTGAAAGATGTTACTTATGAACTTTCCACATCTTTTCACTCAAAAGAAGAAACTCGTGACTTAGAAATTCACAAACAATCTTTGATGGAAGAGCTTAAGAGTGAGAGGCAATATTTAGATCAACTCATTAGGGCCTTGCCTCCTCGTTAAAAACTCAGGAGACTAGAGACCTTTGTACTGATTGTAATCTTCGATTGACCCCACAGACTCTTCAGTATCTTCAGCATAAGAGGATTCGGCTTGTGTCGGAAGTAAATGAGGATCATCGAATTCCCCTTCAGTAGGAACAGGAACGTGGTCTGGGGAAATTTCATGGTTACTAGAATAGGTATGGTCTAGATCGAGTCCATTATACTTCTTATCAAAGCGCTCTTTATATTCGTCTTTGATATTGTCTTCATATTCCCTTAATTCACTTAAGGTGCGATAGAAAGATTTTTCTAATTTGGCCAGCTGCCTGGGATCTGCCCGATGAAAGAGATCATAATACTTCTTTCTCGATTCAAGATGCTTTTCTAATAAATTGAGATAGGCCCTTTCAATCTTTTCAAAACCTGAAAGATTCTTTGTACTTCCTTTTGCATGACTTTTTCTTTTTGTATTCTTATTTCGGTTGCGATTACGGTTCTTATTATTACGGGGTCTTCTACTTTTTTTCTTGGGGCCGCCTTGACCATTTGAACCATTGGGGGCGCTGGAATTACCTTGCTCTGTGTTGCTCATAGTATTGCTCAACCTTTATTCTTTTTCTTTTATCTCATCTCGTCGAAGGTGAAATAGAGAGAATCGCTCTATTTGCGAGTTCAACCTCTTTTTGTCTAGCTTAATGGGTAAGTTATAGCTCAAAGCATTAAACGACAGCAGACTTATTCTCTCTCCCTCTCACCCTATGATAGTCTGCGATGTCCGTAAATGAAAAGAAAATTGAGCAAAAAAGACGGGTTGCGACTCGCCAAAGAAAGATTCTTTGTGTTTAATTGTGCGTAATTTTTAAAATTTTTTAATTATATACCTCTATAAGGAGATCACATGACAAATAAAAGAGTTAAAGTGGCCATTACTGGTGCTGCAGGTCAAATTGGATATGCCCTTCTTTTCAGAATTGCTTCTGGACAAATGTTTGGTGCGGATACTGAAGTGGAGCTACAACTTATCGAACTTGAACAAGCTCTTGGCGCCCTCAATGGTGTGGCGATGGAATTAGACGATTGTGCTTTCCCTCTTCTTAAAAATATTACTTGTACTTCTGACCTTAATAAAGGTTTTAAAGATGCAAATTGGTCAGTACTTGTTGGTGCTGTTCCTCGTAAGGCAGGAATGGAGAGAAAAGATCTTCTCAACATTAACGGGGGAATCTTCACAGGTCAGGGGAAGGCCATCAATGATAATGCAGCCGACGATGCAAAGGTTTTCGTAGTAGGAAATCCTTGTAACACCAATGCTCTTATCGCTATGAATGCAGCTCCAAGATTATCGAAGTCAAACTTTTTTGCGATGACGACTCTTGATGAGAATAGAGCAAAAACTCAACTTGCTCAAAAAGCTGGCGTAGACGTTACAACGGTAAAAAATCTTACGATTTGGGGTAATCACTCTGCAACTCAGTATCCAGACTTCTACAACACAACCATTGGTGGTAAAGCTGCTCATGAAGTGATTACGGATGAAGCATGGCTTAAGGGTGAATTCATTGAGACGGTACAAAAGCGTGGAGCAGCAATTATTCAAGCTCGTGGAGCCTCTTCTGCAGCTTCAGCAGCAAATGCCGCTGTTCAAGGGATTTATAACCTTACTCACGACACACCTGCTGGTGAAACATACTCAGTTTGTCTCGCTTCAAGTGGACAATATGGTGTAGATGAAGGTCTTATCTTCTCTTACCCATGTCGTACTGAAAATGGAGTGGTTAAAGTTGTTGAAGGTATCTCTCATAATGAATTTGGAACAGAGAAATTTAATACAACTCTTAATGAGCTTAAAGAAGAGAGACAAGCCGTTAAGGAATTAGGTTTAATTTAAGATAAATTTACAGGCTTTGCGGAGATGGATTCTCCGCTAAGCTTCGCAAAAAAAGGGTTCATTCAAAAGAATGAAGTAAAGGAGAGGATAGATGAACACAACTAACAAAACACTTAAAAGACTAGTCGTTCTAATGACTGCACTTATTGGTCTTAGTGCTCAAGCTGGAGTACTTGTTGAGCCTTACCTTGGTATCGCTACTATGGGTGATGGTAAAGTAAAGCCAAGCGTGAGTTCTACACGTACAGATCTCGAGTATAAATTTGCTCCAACTGCTGGTTTTAGAGCTGGGTACTCCATGTGGGGAGCCATGGTTGGAATCGATGCAAGTTACCAAAAAACAGAGCTTCAACTTGAAAGAAGAATTGGAAGCAATATTACAGATCTTGGTGATCAAGATGTAGATAAGTCACAAGCAGGTATCTTTGTTGGATATAACCTTCCTATGCCTATGAGAGTTTGGGCGACTTACTATCTTATGGGTAGTGTAAAATTTGATAATGATAGTAAATATACTTCTGGAAATGGTTATGCATTTGGTGCCAGTTATACTGGACTTCCTCTTGTTGCTTTAAATTTTGAATACAGAAATATGGAGTATAGCGAGTCAGAAACGGCTTCAGGTGCTACAAGTAATACCGATGTAAATCTTGGTGAGTTACTCTTCACTGTATCTATGCCTTTTGATCTAGAATTATTCTAATAAAAATGAGTGAGGCCATCCCTGATGCTTAAAGCATGGGGATGGCCTTTTTTTTTGTTTATGAAATATATCGTTTTTAATAAACCCTTTGGGGTCCTTAGTCAGTTTACTCAAGAAGTTCCCGGTCAGCGTACGCTTGCTGAGTTCTCCTTTCCTAAGGGGGTCTATGCCGCGGGTAGATTGGATAAAGATAGTGAGGGCCTACTTGTTCTCACCGATGATGGACAGTTTAATAAGAACTTAACTCGACCACAATTTGAGAAGAATAAAGTCTACTGGGTACAAGTTGAAGGGGCTCCTTCAGATAGTGACTTTAAAGAGTTTCGCACTGGTCTTCTTATAAAAGATTATAAAACACTACCTGCCAAAGTCAGAATTCTTAAAGACTTTGAGTTTCCGCCTCGAAACCCTCCAATAAGGGAGAGAAAGAATATTCCTACCACTTGGATTGAAGTTACGATTCATGAGGGGAAGAATAGGCAGGTGAGAAAGATGTGTGCCGCGATTGGATTTCCCTGTTTACGCTTAATTAGGGCAGAGGTTGGTCACTATAAACTTGGGGATCTTCCCATTGGTCAATGGCGTGAAGTTTCCCCAAAAGAAATTTTAGCTTAGCTTGAACTTTCAAGCCATTTCTTAACCCATTGATTGTCATCTTTAGGGGCCTTCTCAAGAATAATCTCTTTCTTATCTACTGAATCCTTCTTGGATACATAGATATCAACTTCTTCAAGAGGACTGGGAAATATGAGAGTACTTAAGATCCCAAAAAGGATTCCTCCTCGTAAGAACATGGTCATATCAACCTCCTTGCTTCAATGACCTCTAATATAAGGAGAATAGAATCTGCTTCTCTTGCTCCCTAATATTTCTTATTGCGAAGCTCATGCCATGATTTTGAGATATTTTGGGGCCAATTAAGTCCCTAACTTCTGAAAAATAGGGAAAAGATTGCCAAATGGGGTCAGCTCGTCCGCATTTTGCCACCGATTTTTTTAGTCGGAATTATTCATGAGGAGAGAGAGGATTGTCCTGAAGATAACCTTGAAGAAAGCGATAATAATCTCTTTGCTCTTCTATCGTTAAAGGCTTTATTGTTTCTACATTTTGCTTACGAATTCCTTTTTGACGAATAAGCTCGGAAGAGTTTCTCAGCTTTTGAGTGATAGATTTGGCCATGGTAACGAGCCAATCAGGAAATTGTTTTTGAATTTCAGAAACTGGAATTTCAATGAGGGTGGAGTCTTCCACACAAATAACATGAGCACTACGGGGCTCACCATCAAAGAAGCTTAGCTCTCCGATATATTCTCCCTCTCCTAAATAGGCCAGGGGGGTAACTTTAGTTCCATCTGTTACAAAGACGAGAAGTCTACCGGAGTGAATAATATAGAGACTACTATCGTGTTCACCGGCCGCACAAACAATGTCTCCTTTCATCATTTGTCGGGTCAGGGGACCAGAAATGTCTTTCTTTTTTTTCATATCGTCTATCCTAGGCCCTTTGAAGTCCTATAATTTAATGAACTTTAGAAATTCTTTCTTAATTATATCACTTAGTTGTTGATAATAAAGGGGCTGGGGATCTCGCTCATTGATAAATAGAATATTATGCCCAAGCTGATTGGTGACAAGACGATTAAAGTCTATAACTTTAAATTGTCTTTTCTCCGCTTCTTCCATAAGGATTTTGAGGAAAATGGGGTTCGAGCGTTCTAGTCCGCAATCATAGATCATGCTTTGATAGAATGCTTTCTTTGCTTCGGAGTTATTCCCCATGGACAACAGAAGTTCTCCAATGATGTAGTACGCTCTAGCATTTCCTTTGGAAGTTTTAATCAAATCATTGGCCATATTAAAGGCCTCTTTAGATCTTCTTTGTTCTGCGAGTTCTTGAACCTTTTTTAAAATCTTTTCTGATTCCGAATCCCGTGTATTCTCACAGACTCTTTTTGGCTTTAGAGTGAGATTCAATGCTTGAGGAATGACCCACAAAGAAGCATCTTTCTCTTTTAGGAATGTGAAAAGTTCGGCCGTCTCCATTTTATATAATTGATAGGAGATTTCCATAATCTGGAGGACCGCCTCTGGAGGAAGAGAGTCAGGATAGCCCGTATTATTTTCACTTTGAATGGATATCTTCTTTACCGGAGCATAGATCAAACGAGAAAGGGGTGGATAGGCCATGATAAGGGTCATGAGCGTTTCATCTTTCGTCTTATCTAAATTCTTTTTTAAATGATTGAACTCGATTAAGTTAAATTTAAGCTTCTCAAAGGGATCTCTTCCTCCATGGTAGATGAAGAGACTGGGAAAGCTTTTCAATGCGGACAGTTTCTTTAAAGTCTGAGCGCCCGTTTCTCCTGGACGTCCCCAGTCATAGATTATGGGAGGATTCTTGAGATGCACGGATACTTTTGAGGGGAGATCTTGTAGCGCGTCTTTTAGGAGGGAAGTCGATGAGTCTCCAATTAAAATAATATCTGCATTTTCGGCCTGCTGAATTTCTTCAACACTTGGAGAGGGCACTTTATAGGGATAGGGGTAGGTTTGGGTTTCGTTCACCATATAGCGGTACCCAAAGAATACGGAGGGTAAACCTATAAGGAGGATGAGAGATAAATAAATGATTTTGATAAATATTCGCATTTTCCTGCCACATCCTTGTGAGAGTCATCAATTAAACCTAATATCCTGTAATTTTACCAGATTTTGAGGGTATAGACTAAAGTCCTCTTTATTCTATTCAAGTTTTCTGCTACTACAAAGCTTTGAAATCTTTAAATGGACTATGAATAGGATAACTATGACGCACTGGGTACCAGAACTACTATCTCCCGCTGGATCATTGGAAAAACTAAAGGTTGCGGTTTCCTATGGAGCCGATGCCGTTTATCTCGGTGGGCAAAATTTTGGTCTTCGTTCAGCCGCGGATAATTTCACTGAAACTGAGCTTAAAGAGGGTGTAGAATTTGCACATGAGCATGGTGCACAGGTATACGTCGTTCTCAATTCATTTCTTTACGATAAAGAACTCGATGATCTGCCAGACTTTCTTAAGATATTAGAAGAAGTCAAAGTTGATGCGGTTATTGTTAGTGACTTGGGGGTCGTAGAGACCGTGGCCAAAAAGAGTGCTCTTGAAATCCACTTATCCACACAAGCAAGTTGTCTCAATAGTGCAGCTGCTCAATTTTGGAAGAATAAAGGCGTTACTCGTATTGTTCTGGGACGAGAAGTTACCATCGAAGAGGCCAAGAAGATTAAAGAAGAGGTTGATATAGAGCTTGAAATGTTCATTCATGGTTCTATGTGCATGGCCTATTCTGGTAATTGCGTAATTTCAAATTACACTCAAGGGCGTGACTCCAATAGAGGGGGATGTGCTCATAGTTGTCGATTTGAATATTCTATTTCTAATGACAATAGCGTAGAGGATAGTCAGAAGAAATTTGCTCATTTCATGAGTTCAAAAGACTTAATGGGATTAAGAGTCTTACAAGACTTTATTGATGCCGGAATTGATTCTTTAAAAGTAGAGGGAAGAATGAAATCCCATCACTATGCAGGAACGATTTCGAAAGTTTATTCCGAAGCTCTTCAATATTATAAAGAAAATGGAAATCTCTTATCGGAAGATCTCTACCGTTGGGAAGTAGAACTCGAAAAAGTGAGTCATAGAGATTATCACCTGGGTAATCTCATGGCCCCTGCGGGTAAGGAAAGTATTTTTCCTGAGCGTCAGCATGCCGTTGTGGAAACGAAGGTTGCGGCCATGGTTCTTGAGTCTATCGAAGATAAGTATATACTGGCAGAGGCCCGTGGTCCTTTTCAAGCGGGAGATACCCTTGAATATATTTTCTTCAAAGGTAAAACTCATTCTTTCCAATTAAAGGAAATTCAAGATGCCACTGGAGAGACTTTTTCAAAGGCGAGACCTGGAATGCTCGTTCGTCTTCCTTATGTGCGTGAAGCTGAAGCTCTAAATATAGTACGGGCCCTTCCTTCATCTCTAGGCCAAAGGGAGGCAAGATGAGAATCATCTCCTTTCATGAAAATGAAGCCGTAGAAAACTTTCTAAGCTTTTATCAGCAAACGAAGAAGGATCACCATCTCTTGGGAAATCAGGAATATATTCTGGGACCTCGTGCTCTCAGTCGCGTCAGTTCTCTCTCTTGGGAAGAAACGAAGAAGTGGGCAAAAGAGCTCAAAGAAAGTACGGGAAATAAGGTATTCCTCCAATGGGATATCCTGATGACTCAATCTAATTTTAAAGCTGTCTGTGCTCAAATTTCTCAATATGCATCTGATATAAATGAATATTTTGATGGAATTAGAGTTCAGGATACAGGTGCCCTCTTTTGGTTAAAGGAGCATAAGGATATCTTTCGCGAAGAGCTTATCCAAGAGATCCATCTCATTTGTGAGAACGGAAATCATAATCTAGAGGGTTTAAAGTCATGGTATAACTTTTGGCCAGAAAATATTTCAAGGCTTGTTCTCTCGGCAGAATTTCCCGCACAAAAATTAAATGAGCTTCAAGGTCAACTGAGTTGTCAGCTTGAAGTTCTTGGGGCAGGAAATATTCTTCTGTTTTATACGCCAAGACATCTTATCTCTCCTCTTTATGAAAATGAAAATGAAAATAACAAATTAGGTGAATACAAAGTTTTTGGTACTTCAGAAGAGAGTCCTCATAAAGGTTTTCCGATTATTGAGAATGGTCATGGAACCTTTATGTTTAATACCAAAGAGCTCTATATCTTTTCGGAGAAAGAAAAACTCGATGAATTGCCTCACTTCATTTTTCGTATTGATTTTCCTATAGAAAGCTTAACTTGTGAGCAGTGGAATCTTCTTTTTAGAAAGGAGCATGAGTCATTTCAAAATTCTCGTTCTATGGGACATACCAAAGGTTTCTTTAGAACAAATAAAACAGATGTTCTCTTCAAAAAGCTTAAGAATCATCGATTGCAAGATAGGGATCATCACTATGTTGGTGATGTCGTTGATGTAAAGAAGAAAGAACATGTGGGAATCCTAATCAAAGGAAAGAATCTCGCGCTAAGAAAGGGTGATGAAATTAGACTTTTAAGCCCAGAGGGAAGAGAGAAGTTTGTTACTCTTAAAACGATTTGGAGTGCAGATAAAGAAAATAGAGAGAGTGCAAAAACTGGGCAGATATTCTTTATTCCTCATGTTGGAGGCATATCTGTTCGAACCATGGTTTTTAAAACAGAAGTGAGCTCTCATTGATTGCAATAAGAGCTCGTTATTCTTAGTGCTGAGTTCTTAATAATTTCGAAGTATCAAAACCTAATTCACGGGCCTTGCTTACGAGTTCATTATATTTTTCTTCAGAAATATTAGGCGTTCTCGCAAGAATCCAAAGATAGTCTCCAGAGTCATCCCCGACGATTGAGTGGGTGTAGGGACCATTTTGCTCATCACCTAAATCTAGAATCCAGTAATTTCCTGCAAATAGTGGAATACGAATACCTGTAAGGAAGAATTGTACCTTTAGCTTTGCATTGGTCGTTGGATCAACTACCCATGCGCGTGCATCTGATTGCTTAAGTTCCCCATTTGGATGATCTTGGCGACAAGAGTTGAGAACTTTGATATCCCCATCTTTTCTCAACGTGTATTCAGCGGTAACTGCTGTACAACCTTTTTGAAATCTTTGTTCGAATCGAGCGATCTCATACCATTTTCCCAGGTATTGATCGAGATCTACAAAATCTACGGTATCCAAGTTGGGTATCTTTGCCCATGCTTGAAAGGATAGAATAAACAACAGAGTAACATAACTTAACTTTTTCACTTCCATCTCCTTAAATTTATAAACGTGAAAACTTTTTTTCTAAAGTTTTAAATCGATATTTAAAAATATTCTTAATATCTTTTCTTATGAAAGGTCCTGCAATAAGAGCTCCTAAGAAGCCACCAGGGATTTTATAGCGAACGTGATCTTTGACAATGGTGCCTCCATTATCTCCTTGAATAAACCCATGGACATGAACCCACTTTGAATAGGGGCCTTTGAGTTGTTCATCAATAAAGTATGAGTTTTCACGATAGTCGCTAATTTTTGCTTGCCAAGAAAGAGGAATACCGTGAACTTTTAGAGAATAATCAATGATAGATCCCTTCTGAATGAATGCAGTATTCATGCCCACCATTTTAAATTGCATCTCTGATGGGGTAAGTTCTTCTAAGTTCTTACCTTGACTAAAGTAATTAAAAATCTCTTCTACTGGTCTAGGAACTATTTGGTAACGAAGAAGTTCTTTTTCATTCTTTTTTTTTAGAAGATCTTCTAAAGCGCTACTTAATTGGGGATATGTAAATTTAAACCCAGCAGCTTGGAGTTGTGACGGTTGAACTCTTTGTCCATCAAGAAGTACGGTAGACATTTCTCCAAATATTACTTTTAGGGCCAAAGAAGGTACCGGAAGAAAAGTTGGTCGATTAATGACATCTCCCAGCACTTTAGTAAACTCGATATTATTAACAGGATTTGGAGAAGCCCCATTATAGGCTGACTCTTTGAGATCATTCTCCATGATAAAAATAAATTGATCGACGAGATCATCTAGATGGATCCAGCTCATATACTGTAATCCATTGCCTAATTTTCCAGCGATACCTGCTTTGAAGGCAGGTAGCATCTTCATAAGAGCCCCCCCTCTATCGCTAAGGACAACACCTGTTCGCAGGCAATGAGTTTTCGTGCCTTCCATTTTATTTTCTTGAACGGCCTTTTCCCACTCTTGGCAAACGTGGCTGAGAAAGTCATTTCCAAATGAAGAGTGGATATCAAGAACTTCATCTTTTCGATTGCCATATATTCCAACGGCGCTTGAAGAAATAAACTTTTGAGGAGAGCGATCAGCAATCTTTAACTTATCCCAAATGAGTTTTGGAGCTTTTGTTCTGGATTGCAAGATTCTCTTCTTCTTGGCCTCTGTCCATCGACCGTCGGCTATATTTTCTCCTGCAAGATTAAAGATGATATCGATATCTTCCAAAGCCTCTGAATCGATATATGATTTTTTGATATTCCATTCATAGAATTGGATGGGGAGGGGGCTTGATTTTTGAGCTCTTTCAACATTTCGAGTTAAGGCCCTAATATCTGTATAGCCTCTGTCGAGAAGCTTCTCTACCAAACGAGTTCCTACTAATCCTGTTGCACCTGTAATTAATATTTTCATGGCCTTACCTCTTTTAGATGGAATATTTCCTCTATTTTAGCTTATACAAATAAAATTTAATGAAGTAAATGCTTGTATATAGCTTGTATATATTATATGTTATACAAAATGGCGCATAATGTTTAGTTATAAAAGTGAGACAAGTAGGTAATAGTGGCCCAGTCCATAACAATTAAGGTGATTTCTGATGCTTGTGGAGTTCTTCCTCAAACGCTTAGAGCTTGGGAGAAGCGCTACGGTGCGTTCAATCCCAAGAGGGATCACTCTGGACAAAGAATTTATGGGCATGAGGACTTAAAGAGATCTATGGCTATAGCCTCTCTTATAAAAAGAGGTTTTACGATTTCTCAAATTGCTTGCAAGTCTTTAGAAGAGCTTCAAAGACTACTCGATGAAACTCAAGTGATCGTCGACGAAAATCCCTTTCTCAAACTTGGTGGGGAAGAGAGTGAAAGAAATAGAATTCTTGAATTGATATCAGAATTCAAATTTGATGAATTTGTTGAAGAGTTCAATCGGTTGAGAACCTTAATGAGTATCAAAGATTTTATTTTTGATCTCTCTATACCTATCATGAGAGAGGTTGGACAAAGGGTGGTCGACAATCGCTTTTCTATTACCCAAGAACATATAGTGTCTTCTATTATTCGTGGGCAGTTAAACGAGTTGAAGTCTCCTGTTGATCTCTTTGTTAAATCAAAAGGATCATTTCATCGATATGCCCTTGCTACTCCAGAAGGAAATCATCACGAGCTCTCTATAGTGATCGCTGACTTGATTTGTGGAATAAATAGGAGACACACGACCTATCTTGGCGCGGCTCATCCGGCCAAGTCTCTTGCTATGGCGGTTACTGCCCTTAAGTGTGACCGCATTGTTTTAGGTACCGTACATTCAGAACTTTGGGATTATGAAAAAGAGATGATTCCCTATTTGAAAAAAATGGACGAAGGCCTTGGGATTGATGTCGAAGTCATTATTGGAGGAGGTTGGAACCTCAATTTTCCAAAAATGAGAAGAATTAAAAAAGTGCATTTTTTAGAGAGTTTTGAACTCTTTGATAAGAAGTTAATGCAATCCATACTTTAAATTTGAATACCCTTATTTAAGAATAAATCTTAGATAATTATTTAGTAAGCATGAAAGGTTGTAATGAAGAGAATAGCTATTGTAGGTTCAGGAATTGCGGGTACTTCGAGTGCTTATTACTTAAATAAGTTAGGCTATGAAGTCTCTCTTTTTGAAAGTGATGATCACTTTGGAGGGCACACTCATACCCATGATATTGAGTGGAAGGGACATAGCTTAAAAGTTGATACGGGCTTTCTTGTTCACAATAATCGCACCTATCCAAATTTAATTCATTTCTTTGATGAATTAGGTATAGAAACTCATGAAAGCGATATGAGTTTTAGTGTTATTGAGCCCAACGACAATATTTCTTGGGCGGGGACCAATTTGCTCACTTTATTTGGACAGTATAAGAATATTTTAAGTCCGCGCTTCTATCGTTTTGTCTCAGAAATCTTACGCTTTAATAAAAATAGTCAACACTATTTAGAAATTGCGACAGTTTCTCCCGAATTGAGTTTAGGTGATTTACTCGTTAGATTTAATTATTCGGAAGACTTCAAAAAATGGTACTTACTTCCCATGGGAGGATGTATTTGGTCTACACCTGTAGATAAGATGCTCTCTTTTCCAGCCTATTCCTTTATTCGTTTCTGTATTAATCACGGTCTTTTACAAGTGACTGATAGACCTCAGTGGAAGACCTTAGTAGGAGGTTGTGCTACTTATGTAGAAAAGGCCTTAAATAGTATCGAAAATAAATACCTAAATGAGCCCGTTATATCGGTCATGAAGGTGGGATCGAAAGTGAGATTGAAAACCATTCATCGAGAAGAGCAATTTGATGCCATTATCTTTTGTTGTCATCCGCCACAATCTTTAAAAATTGTAAAAGATATCAATTTGCGAGTGAGAGAGAATCTTTCTCATTTTCACTATACAAAGAATACGGCCGTTCTTCATTGGGATAAGCAGATCTTGCCCGAAAAGAGGTTTTGGTCAGCATGGAATTATCGCTCCTCCGAATCTTCAGAAAGTGATACCGCAAAAAAACAAGGGGTTTCTGTAACGTATTTAATTAATAAATTACAACCTTTACCTATTAAAGACCCAATCCTTGTCACACTGAATCCCGTCTCTAAAATTAACCCTGATAAAATTTGGAAAAAACTTGAATATGAACATCCTGTATTTGATGAAAATACAATCAGTGCGCAAGAGAAGATGGAGAGTCTTCAAGGAATAGACCAGCTCTACTTTTGCGGAGCGTGGATGCGTTATGGTTTTCATGAAGATGGAATTTTGTCAGCTAAGAAAGTATTGAATCAATTCTTCAAACATACAGGTGCTAAGCACAGAGACTTGGAAATCTATGAATAAAATTCTTTATAGCTCCATTTATCATAAAAGATTTTCACCGGTCGTGAATGCCTTTCGCTATAAAGGATTTCAAGTTCGAATCAACTTGAATGATTTCTCCGTAATTAAAGGAAAGAGATTTGGCCTGAATATTAATCGTATGGGTCTTTTCTCTATTTATACAAGAGATCACGCTTATCGCGAGGATAAAGAGGAAGAGCTCTCAGTGGTTTATCGTACTTGGGCACAAGAGAAACTCCAGCAAGCTTCCCTTCAAGTGGAAGGGGATATCCTTTTGCAATCGATTCCAAGAATCCTAGGATATACCTTTAATCCGGTTAGTTTTTGGTATTGTTATCAAGGTCCTGCATCAGATAATCAATTGAAGGCCATTATCTGTGAGGTAAATAACACTTTTGGAGAATCTCATAATTATATTCTTAAAATAGATGAACAAGAATCAATGACATTACCCAAAGAATTTCATGTCTCCCCGTTCTATCCAAGAGAGGGGCAATATGAATTTTCTTTTACTAATAAAATTAGCATTAAATATTTTAATCAAAATGAACTTAAGTTTATTGCAACTATGGATGCTCTTGAAGAAAGAGAATTAAGCCCTAGAGAGTTAAGAAGACTCTTCTTTAAGCTTCCACTATTTACCTTCCAAGTGACATTTCTAATTCATTGGCAGGCTTTAAAGCTTTTTATGAAAAAAGTTAAATTCTACAAAAAACCAATCCCCTATGGGAAGGAAGACACATATGGCGACTACAATATCAGCATCTAATACGAAGAAAGCGAGGCTTCCCTATCGAGCACGAGCTTTTTTCAGTTTATTAAAGAAGGTTCGAAAAGGAAGTATAAAAATCATCTATCCTTCCGGTGAATTTTCTGAATTTAAAGGTGAGTTAAAGGGAATCGATGTAACTCTTAATATTCATGACTGGGACGCTTTAGATATGATCCTTGGAAGTGGAGATATTGGCTTAGGTGAGAGTTATAGACAGGGAATGTGGAGCTGTGCTGATATCGATGATTTAATTGTTTTTGGAATTGAAAACCAAAAATACCTTGAAAAAATTGTATCAGGTAGTTTTGTCAATATTCTCTATTATAGATTCAAACACTTCCTCAATCGAAATAATAAGGAAGGAAGCAAGAAGAATATACACGCTCACTATGATCTTGGAAACGATTTCTACGAATCTTGGCTTGATGGTACGATGACCTACTCAAGTGCATTATTTCTTGAGAAATCAGATGATTTACAACAGGCCCAGAAAAATAAATATCAAAGAATTTTAAGAAAACTCGATGCCTATGGGGGAAGAAGCATTCTCGAAATTGGGTGTGGTTGGGGTGGTTTTTTACAAGAAGCTGCCGATGCTGGTCTTCATGTAACGGGAATTACTATTTCAAAGGAACAATTCGAGTACTGTAAAGAGAAGTTTAAAAATAATCCATTGGTAGAAATCAAGTTTTGCGATTACCGTGATGTGAAAGGTCAGTTTGACTATGTCGTTTCGATAGAAATGTTTGAAGCTTTAGGGAAGGAATATTGGAGTCGTTACTTTGAAAAAATTAGAGAAATTCTCGTTCCAGGGGGAAGGGCCGTCATTCAAACGATTGAAATGAATGATGAAGACTTCAAATCCTATAGTAAAGGTTCAGATTTTATTCAGCAGATGATCTTTCCTGGTGGAATGTTACCTTGTCCTAAATTATTTAAAGAAAAGGCGAAAGAGTCGGGATTACGATTTAAAAGCCGTTTTAGATTTGGACAATCATATGCTGAAACTCTAAGGAATTGGGATAAGAATTATACGGCACAAAAAGAAAAGATTTCTTTATTAGGATTTGATGAAAAATTCCACCGTCTTTGGCACTTTTACTTAAAATATTGTGAAGGTGGCTTTAGAGCAGGAAAGATTGATGTGTCTCACTATGTTTTAGAAAAATAAACTTTATACAAAGGTAAATTAATGAAGAAGTTACTTTTTTTATTATTAATCCTAGGCCATATAAGCACTATTTATTCCAGTGAAATGATGGTTAACAAAGATAAATTAGAACTTAGTGGAGAAGGAATGTATGAGTGGATGTGGCTTGATGTCTATACCGCTAAGCTCTTTCTTCCAAAAGGTCAGAGTAAAGACGAACTATATAGTAAGAAATTAATTTTAGAACTGGAGTATAAAATGTCTCTAAATGGCAAGGATATTGCGAAACAAAGTGTGAAAGAGATGAATGCTCAGTCAAGCTTGAGTGCTCAAAAAAAAGAAGAGTTTATGAAGTTATTTGAATCTATTTTTCCCGATGTTGAGAAAGGAGATCGTATTTCTGCCCAATTTGATAAGGAAAAAGGGATACGCTTCTATCTTAATGAAGAAAAGATGATTGGAGAAATGACAAATATTGAAGATTCCAAAAGATTCTTAGATATATGGTTAGGTAAAGAGACCTCTGGTCCTGAATTAAGAAAGAGTCTTTTAAATATTTAAAGTAGGTAATGTATGTTAAATCGTTTGAGTATTTTAGGTTTTCTATTTTTATTTTTAGTATCTTGTTCTCAAAATAGTCTTGATATCTATAAAGACGAAAACCCTGTTTTTCATCCTAAGAAATTCTTTTCAGGCAAAATGATCGCCCAAGGAATGGTTACGAATCGAAGTGGTGAAGTGATTAAACGCTTCAATTGTGATATTGTCGGAACTTGGAATGGTGATGAAGGTGAACTCGATGAGCGTTTCACCTATGCAGATGGAAGCAAGCAGCGCCGTATTTGGAAACTTTCTTATGATCCTAAAACTCAAAGTTTAACAGGGCGGGCATCAGATATTGTAGGTACCGCACAAGGTGAGTTCGCTGGCAATACCTTTCATTTTACATATGATTTAAAAATAAATGTCGATGAGTCAGAATATGAAATTTATGTAGATGATTGGATGCATTTGATTGACGAGAATACTCTTATGGCCAAGTCTAGAATGTCAAAATGGGGATTCGACGTTGGTGAAATTACTCTTATTATGAAAAAGGTTGATGGTGAATAAAGAAGTAAAAAATAAAATTATAGATTTTTACACCCATATGACTCCTGATAGTCTTGAGAATATGGGATCCGTTTATTCCCAAAAAGCCTTTTTTAAAGATCCCTTTAATGAAATTCATTCTATTGAAGATATAAAGAAGATCTTTTCTCATATGTTTGAATCCTTGGATAACCCACGTTTTGTCATAAAAGAGTCTGTCCAAGAAGATTCAAGTCTCTTTGTTACATGGGACTTTATTTTCTTGATCAAAGATAAAGAATTTCTCATCCATGGAAGTTCTTTTCTGAAACTTGATGAAAATGATCTCATCTATTATCATCGAGACTATTGGGATGTAGGAGAAGAAGTATTAAGTAAACTTCCTATTGTTGGGAGAATATATCGTTATTTTTGTCGAAAATTAAAAGTATAAAGTCACAAAGGGTTTTTTGATTCTATGTTGAATAAGTTATTAGATAAGAGTATTTATTTTAGTTTTGATAAACGTGGATTTAAACGTCATCAAAAAGAGTATTTTAAAAAAGAGATCTATAAATTCAAACCTCAAGAAAATGTTCTGATCACTGGAGGAACTTCAGGAATAGGACAATCGGTTGCAGAGCAACTCAAACAATTTGATCTTAATTGCTGGGTCACAGGAAGAAATAGGGAAAAGGGCGAAGCCTATACTTCAAAAGATGACAAGCTACATTTTGTTCCTTTTGATCTTGCAGAATGGAGTAGCTTTCCCTCTGCCATTCTTGATATGCCTAAATTTGATTATATTGTTTTAAATGCAGGTGGAATGCCTGATCGCTTCTCCACCAATGATTCAGGTATTGAGATACAAGCAGCATCTCAATTATTTGGACACTTTTATCTGATTCAGCTTCTCAAAAGAAAAAGACTTCTCAAAGATAAGGCCCGCATCGTATGGGTGACTTCTGGTGGAATGTATTTAAAGTCCTTTAACTTGGATCAATTCTTCCTAGGTTCTCGCTACGACAAGGTTGAAGCCTATGCCAATGTCAAAAGGGCCATGGTTGAATTCTTACCTAAATGCGCAGAAGAATTTGCTGAATTCAACATTACGGCCATGCATCCTGGTTGGGTCAACACACCAGGACTCAGCGGTGCTTTAGGTAAATTTTCTGATTTTGTTGGACCTAACCTAAGAAGTGCAGAAGAAGGATCGGACACAATTGTCTGGCTTCTAGGACGAGTGAAGGAACCTGAAAGTGGGAAACTTTATTTTGATCGAAAAATAGCCGATAAGAATATTTGGTTTTTCAACAAGTCTCATCGTGCAGACCCGCTAGTCATTAAACAGCAATTATCGAAGTTTCAGCCCCATTTCCTTTAATTTTAATCCATAATTTCAGCTTAGATAAGACTTCTACTGACCACAATTCTTGCCGGTTAAAGTAGGTAAAAAGTGTTAAATCTCTAATTTTTACCATGATTTACAAACTTGTATTATACTTTCAACTATTAAATAAAAAATACTAACTTTTCTTAATTCTTACTAAGTAGGAAATTGAGATAAGGAACGCAAGGATTGATCATGCTAAGAAATGAGAGAGGAGTCGCTTTAGGAGCAGCCCTAGTCTTTATGGTGGCCGTAGGGGTAGGAAGCTTTTATATGATTAAGTCGTCTCAGCAATCGAGTGATATCTCGGCCAAAGAGATTAAGGATATTAGGGCACGAGCTGAAGCCAAGAAGATTTTCTCAATGGCAGGCTTTTTAATTAGTAATAATTTAATCCTTTGTAAGAGTAAGCCTTGGGGAGCTGGAAATACCCCCATGCAGTGTCAATGGTCAGGAACAAAAGCCGAAAAAACCTATAAGCCAGAAGATTTTGGATTTACGAATCTCCGTTTTGATGGAAATCATTTAACCTTTGATATTTTAAATCATCAAATGCATGGAAAGCTTAAAAGTAATAAAGTTCTCAGCCTTTTCCCAGGAACTGTATCTCTTAAACTTGTTGATACAAATAAAGATAAGGCTCTCGAGAAGGTTGTAGGGGTGAAGTCAGAGGAAGTTAAGGCCATTGATGATGATCACTATGTAGTAAAAGTTGATTTAAATCTCATGCTAAGTAAGAACGAAGAAAATCAAAAGATTTCTGCTGGGGCTGTTTTTAAAAGACCCATCGCAATTCCAAAACTCACCGTTTTAGATTCTACTTGTATTAGTCTTTGTAATGCCTCTAAAGGAGAACATCCCTTTCCTGCTTGTAGAGGACCTTTCACCATTGATGTGAATACCAAAACAGATGTTGTGGCTTTAACCGAAAACTTAGGCCCTGGGGTTCTCTACGATATTGACTACGAAAGAAATGTTGTCTTTAGAAGAGAAGTCGAAGGAGTGAGAGCACCAGCAGCTTCAACTGTCGATGTGCCTCTTAATGACTTCTTAGAGGCTGGAAATAAAGTAGAATGGGTTGATCAAGTTGAATGTGGGACATTCGTTCAAAATATTACGAAAACTGTAACAGGTTCGGGACCTACTACAACGGAACAGAATATTTCTCAGCACTCCGAACCTGCAGGGAGTCTAAATTACAATATTAAAGTTAATAGTAAATTATCAAGAATCGAGCCCTTCAGACTAAATAATGAAGTGATTAAAGAAGAAGGATCCTTCAAGGGAAAACTCGAACAAAATATCACAACGATTTATGTTGAACCTCCACATTAAGAAAAGCTAATCATAATAGGGAATTTTATGAAGAAATTATTAAGAAATAATAAAGGATTTAGTTTGGCCGAAATACTGGTTTCGACTGGTATTGTCGCGATTGGGGGAGTCGTTCTCTTTAAGACGGGAGCCATTACTCACCTGACGACTAAAAAAGCAGAGACCACATCCAATATTTCTCTTCTTGTAGACGATCTCATTAAAGGTTCAACGAATCTTTTGGCCAAGAGTGAAGATAAGCAGGGAAATAAAGTACGAGGTATTTGTCCTCTTGTATCGACTACGGCAAATAGTCCGGGAGTAGGGGCAATATTTATTGATTTTAAGAACTCTTCCAAAGTCTTCAAAGATTCTAATTGGGATAACTTTTTGACTTCATGGAATGAAAGCCAACATAAAGAATGTGATATCAAAGGGGCTTGGGGTAAATGTTATAAAATCAATCACGATAAATTGGCCTCTTCGTTTTCAAAGTCTCAAATTGAAGAACAGGATATTAATGCTACAGTTGCTATTTATCCTGTAAATATGAACCCCAATACGAATGGGGGAAATGAGGTCTTTAAAAAACTAAGCATAAATGAAGCTGGGCGTTTTGATGCCAAAGACATTGGCTTTGAAATCAATGCTACAGTTTATTTTAATAATGAGCATGGCAATCGTGTAAAGAAAGTGATGTCTGATTTTTTCTGGGCTCCTAACGTAGGACTTTGTGATTATACGCTACCAAATGATAGGAAAGTTAAGCTTTCACTAAATGGTGCAGGAGCTTCTGACCCTTCGGGACTAACGATATATAACCGCTCTGGTTTTACAGGAAACTTGAAAGAGCCCATTGATATCAATTGGAAAAAAACACAAGCTCAAGCCGGTTTAATTACCAATAATGGAAATTTCATTACTACAGATAGCTCACAAAATATCTTCGGATCATGTAATGAAACAAGATATCGCTGTCCACAAGTGAATTCGAAAAGTCGAGTTTATGGTCCAATTAATCTTTTTACGAATATTCAATATAACGAATACAATAAAATTAATAATGGTAATTATTCTAAGTCGATGAGAATTAATCCTCGTATTCAATTAAAGAAAGCCGAGGGGGGGGATTTAGTTAATTACGAGGCCCAATCTTATAATTTTGATAACAAAGAAAAAGAAATAGGGACTCCCTCAGTAATTAACAGCTCCCATACTTTGGCCTTCACCATCAATGATAAAAATCGTGATAATGCCACAGGAATATGTAAGAAGGTTTGTACGGAAAGTACAAATTACAATACTAATGATGCCAGTTGGGAAGATCGTTATACTCCCTTTTTAAAAGTTAATTTTGTATCGGGTAAAAATGGAGATACTTTTTCTTATAGTTCAGGACAAGAACTCGGATGTACGGCCTGTTATATGAAAAACTGTAGTCAGTTTGGGATTGGAACTTTTGGTCCCATGGCCAAGATGCCAACTCATCCTCTTGATTCATCATTACCTGAATGTAGTCTTAAAGAAGATCGAACTCTAGTTAATTCCCCCGCTGTTTTATTTGGCACGAAGAAAGTAGGAACTCCTTGGGGGGCATCTTCTTCAAAATGTATTTCTGCAAAGCTTAATAAAGCGACTAATCAACTAGAATATTCTGCAGAAGATTGTGATCAAAAACTTCCAGTCCTTTGTTACAATTTTGGTGGTTATAGATTGGCCAAGGATATCTCAGCCGATAAAGAGGCCCTCTCTTATGTGACATATAATGAAGCGCCAAGGCGTTGTTTTTCAATGGGGAGAGAAGTCGCTAGAGTTTCCGAATTAGACCAGTACTTAGGAAAGTCTTTTAGCGCTCCTAAGAATGCTGATGGAAACTATGACTTCATCAACCTATCTCAACAGGGTATTTTTCTTGCCCCTCAATTTAAGCAAGATATTGTTGATTTAGGATCATGGTTTACAACAAACGGTATCAGCAATAATAAAAAGTTTTGGGTAGCGATGGTTAGAGATGGTAAAGACAATATCATGGCCAGAGCGCCTATTGCTCCCAATTACACCCCTCAAGATAAGTACGCTCTATATTTCTCTGTTGGAGGGGCACTTGAATCAAAAACCTATCCTCAGAATTTAGGAATTGCACAAAGTGCAGGTGCTAAAGGTTTTATTTTATCTCATCACGTTAAGTTTAAGGGATTATTTCCTTCAGCTTTGGAGAAACCATTTGGTGCTAGAAGGATCCCTTTTCTTTGTCGTAGAAAGAGAATTGATGGAAACTTTTTTATCAGTAAGAATAAGAGTACGGACCAAGATAAGGGCGATAGTATTTGTAAGCTAGAAGGAGGTCTATTCATTCCTCCGACCACTCCTGTAGGATGGGTTTCTGCTATGAATGCCTTAAACTCCTTTTCTCCTCGCTATGGTTTTCCAAATCCAGATCAAACAACTGTAGACTCTATACCCTTTGCCTGGGTTGGTATGAAGGCCAATGGGAGTCCTTTAAATTATGATAAGAATTGGTTCTATGCTTCGACAGACTTAAAGCAAGTTGGACTTACGACCAAATACACTCCAACTGGTGCTGATAATGGTTACACGGTTATTAATGGTGACGGAGAGTATATTAATCCACGTGCCGAGTTAACGGGGAATCCAATTGATCCTGACGATATAGAGTTGGCCCCAAATAGTAGTTTTCAAATTACGACATCTAGCCACTTAAGCCAATCCAAGAATCTAAATACCACGACATCAGATGTGGAAAAAGATCTTCCTGAGTGGAAGGGGATTATAGATAGTGCACTTTCTGGAGTCGATATAGATATCAAAGATGCTTATGGATCGAAAAAGAAATTGGTCTTATCTGGAAAGAAACCAGGTCCTGGGAATTATGTTAATGTCACTCTGGGAAGTACTTCTCGAAAATTTGGTTTTAAGTATAATTCAAAATCGGCCAAGTCCCCTGAGGGAAGTCACTTATGTTTGACTGGTGGTGATGGAAAGGTCAGTAGAATTTCCTACTACTCAACATGTTCAGGACATATAATTAAGAAAGACCAGATGATTGGTTCAAAGTCAGGTAGGGCCCTACTTAATATTATTGGTCTCAGTGCTTTTGATTTAATTGATCTACCTCAATAAAGAAGGAATTATGACGCATTTAAAGTGTGAAAAAGGATTTTCACTTTCAGAAGTTCTCGTAGCTGCAGGACTTCTGGGTATTTTAAGTTTAGGAATGAATTATGGGATTGAAGTTCTCAATAAACAAAAGAAGAATACTTCAACTAAACTTTCGATTCAGTCCTTACTCAATTTAGGATTAAAGTACACAACGGCTCACTCTAATGGTTTGAGTTGGAAGAGCTTTGATTACGAAAATACCTATTTTCAGGGCAATAATATGAGAAATCTAAATCTCGTAAACTGGAATCACTCTGATATAGATAGTATTTCTTCCCGAGGTGATCTCGAACAAACCATTGATGCTGGTCGTTTCGGTAATGTGAATTTCTATGTCGACTCTTTTACTCTTGTGAAAGAAAAGGGAGGGACGAACGGACTTTACTTCACCAGGTGTGTATCTGCTACAGATTATAAAGATCGAGACTTTACCCTACAGGAGGCCCTAGATTTACCGCGTAGGCCCTATATTGTTAAGAAAAATGAAAAAATCCAAATCCACTGCTCAACCAAAAATGCGAGTGGGTCGCAGAGTAGTTCCACAAGAATTTCTGGAAGACGTAGTGATTACCGTGTTGTCAGCTTCTATTACAAGAATAATACTTGGAAGCAGATTCCTTCCTTTTCAGAAAGAAAGTACCTATTGGGAGCAGGGTATATGATCTTTATGAATAGAAATAAGAATCCAGATAGTTTTATTGCTTATAATTTTATCTTAGATGATCCTTGTTATCGCTATTCAAAAGAAAAGAACTGTAATCGTCTGCCCATTGTTCAATTGAGGAATTTATCTGGACCTATTCAAGAGACTGGTGTGCATGATAGTGGTTTTATGATCATTCAATAATTAAGGATTCTTAGTGTTTAAAAGAATTCAGATTATATTTTCTATGATTCTTTTCTCATCTCTCTTTAGTTGTGACAATCATCGTTGGTCAGAGATAAAGGATAAGGCGTTTTCTAATCAGGTGAGATCTGATTTTAAAGATCGTCTACCTATTCTCCCTAAGCCCAATTACAATGAAGCCCTTGGTCGTGTACCAAGTGCAAATGAATTGGAGTTGGGACGCATGCTCTTTAATGATCCCGTTTTATCTCGTAATAATGATATTAGCTGTGCCACTTGCCATCTAACCAACCATGGCTTTGCCGATGGTAATGCCTTAAATGTAGGAGCGATGGGAAAAGGCGGACCTCATGGAGGAAATGTCGGATCAACGTTTGCTAAAGGTGTTTTAAGTACAGATCGAACGATAGGGGATGATTCTCTTGGATATTATGCAGAAAGCTTTATGTTCAGAAATAGCCTCAGTACAGTGAATACGATTTATCGAATCGATAAAACAAAGAATGTGGGCCTTTTTTGGGATGGCCGCTTTGGTGATCTCGGGTTTCAAACTCTACTACCCATTCATACTAAAGAAGAGCTTTGTGGAGCCAATCCTATTGCTTTGGATTCTGAGGGAAATAATCCTTTTCGTAAGGGAGGGCCCATTTTTAAAGAGCCCGTTAAAATTTATCACACCAATAGTGCTGATGCTTATACAGGAAGAGATACAGGTAAATTCAATGGTCAGCCTGTTATCATTGACCATATTCCCTATAAACGTCCTAATAATACAATTTCCATTCCCACTAGAAATGAATGTTTAGCTATAACCTTGGCCAAGCTTAATCGTATTAAATGGTATCGAGATAAATTTAAAGACGTCTACAAAATTGATGTCATTGGAGATCGTCATCTCTCTGCAGCCCTAATGAGCTTTATTAGCACTCATATTGCAGATGAAACTCCTTATGATTCTTGGTTAAAAGGAGAAGAGTCTCTGACGCGTTCTCAATTAATCGGTATGGTTTCCTTCTTTACTCCTCTTGGAAAAGAATACCAATATAAAGACCTCGTCATTAAAGGTGCGGGGTGCTTTAATTGCCATGATGGAGGAACCTTTGGGGGCACTCAGTTTCATAGTCTTGGAATAAGAAGTGACTACAGAAGTCCATTATCTAGGGCTACAGTTATCCAAGATAGTCGTACCGGATTTTTTAATCGCCCTCGTTTACAAAGAGGCCTTGCTCCTGAGTGCCATGTGAGTAACGTTACAGTTTCTTCAAATGGACTGGCTCCAGATATAGGAAAGGCCAATCAAAGTTCAGATACGGAAGATTGTTTTAAAATGCGCGTTCCTCCTTTAAGAAATGTGATTGAAACTTTTCCGTATTTTCACCATGGAACTGAGAGAGCTAAGGGGCACAAGTTTGATCATTTAGAAGATCAGGCCATAGCTTCTTTAAAGAATGTTATTCACTATCATTTAAGAGGGCCCATTAATATTACTCAAAAAAATAGAGGAAATGTGTTGAAGCCCTATTTTGATGATCTCTTACAACTCGATCCTCTAATCCCTTTTTATCGCCTTAACTTTTGGGGACCGGGAATGAGAGGAGATATGAAAACCATGTCTTACTTTCCTGTTAACTTAAGTGAAGAGAACTTAAATGGATTAGTTGATTTCGTAGCCTATGGTCTCTGGGATAAGGAGGCGGTAGTAGAGGGGGATCTTGGAAATGATCTCTCACATCCTGAAGAAGTCCCTAGCGGTTTAAGCCCTTCGATTACAAGAGATGAAGGTAACCAGCTCGAAATCGCGCCTTTTCTTAATCACTAAAGTATCATTCTAAAGAGTCTCTTTCTTAGACCACAGACTAAAAACTACTGGGATACCCCCGTGGGAAAAACTATAGCTTTTAAGATGCAAATAAGGGACTCTATTTCCTTGAGGAAGTTTCGCATCCTTGGGCATGAGAATCCCAACCCTATCAAATGGATATAAATGAAAGATTTGATTTAAGAGATCGATCATCTTCTTTGAATCTTTAATCCTTTGGCCATAGGGGGGATTGGTTAAACACAGATGTATTGGGGAGGATTCTTTTATAGAAATTTCATTAATTAAGTGATGAAGTTTTCCGTCAAAACTATCACCAAGGTAGAGATGGGCACATTCGGGTAGAAACTCTTTTAAATTTTCTTCGAGTGCTTGATATTGCTGTTCTGATTTTTCTCCAGCTATAAGAGTAAGGGGAGTTTGAAATTTAGGGTCGCAATTTTGAGTTGAGTTTTTATTAACATTAAATACGGGAAAGTATGAAAAGGTAAATTCTCTACTTTGAGAAGGTTTAAAAAAGTTGGCGGCTTCACTCAGTAGAGTTCCACTACCAGCGAAAGGATCGACAAGAGTGATCCTTTGTTCGGCTTGTACCATTTCGTTGAGGAGCCCATTTTGTTGAAGAGCTGCAAAGTATAGTGCTGAAGCTAGGTTTTCTCTTAGAGGAGCTCTTCCAACCTTTGATTTATCTCCTCTTTTTCCGAGTCTTTCTCCTGTTGTATCTATACTGAGTTCACACCAATCATCTTGAAATCTACAATAGAAACGCCATTGATCCCATTGTGAAACCCTTTCCTTGGCCTTCTTCTTAGGCTCTTGTCTTTGGAAATTTCGGTCTAAGGCATCTTTTAAGGTAGCTTCTATTTTCCTAGAGTCAAAAAGACGAGATGCACTCGAACTAATATGAAAGCTGAAATCTTGTCCAGCAAAGTAATGACCCAAAGGTAATTTACTCACTCGATTAAAGAGCTTAGGCAAATCTCTACACTTGAAGTGATCAATTCTTAAGAGTATGCGGTTGGGGATTTTTAACCAAGAATTTAAGGCCACCCCTTTTTCTAGGGGAAGTTTTACGAGTAATCCCCCTTTTTCAACAGTGGGTTCAGGTACTTGGAGTTCTATATTTATATATTTTAAATGAAACTCTTTTAAGGCCAAGTCTTCTAGTCCAGGGGGAACTTGAATGAAGAAGGTTTCTTTTGTCATTGGGGAAATATTCCTGTAACGATAGGGGAGATTTATATTATTTTATCATAGATAGAGTCATGAGTACCGTCTTTGAAAACTCATATCTTAGGGAATCCTTTATGGCAAAAAATGGTGAACTTATATTAGTCCCAACTCCTATTGCAGAATTAGGTGGGCATAGAAGTGACTTAAGAGAAATTCTTCTCCATGCTTGGCAGTCTCGCGCCGCCATCGTTGTAGAAGATGAAAAACCGGCCCGCAGAAGATGGAGGAGTTGGGATCTTCCTCGTGAAGCCATTGATGATTTTATTCTCTATAATGAACATGCTCGCTCTGAAAATTTACCGAAGCTTTTGAATATTCTTAAAGAAGGCAGAGATATTTATCTACAAAGTGATGGCGGTATGCCGGGCTTTTGTGACCCAGGGAGAGATCTTATCTATGAGGCTCAATCTAGGGGCTACAAAGTTTCGACCACTCCTTTTTATAATTCATTGATTCCTGCGGTCGCCATGAGTGGATTTACGGAAGGAGCCTTTGAATTCCTTTCGTTTCCTCCCCGAGAAAAACAAGAGAGAGCTCAATTCTTTCAATCCTTGGCCCAAATGACTAAAGATGAAAAGGCGCTGGCCTTTATGGATACTCCCTATCGGCTAGAACGAGTTTGCCAAGAGTTGCTAGAAGTCCAATGGAAGAAAGGGCGCTCCCAGCTTATTTATTTGGCCATGGATATTAATCGTGACAATTTTGAGAGCTTTTGGGGTAATTTGGATCAACTTCAGTCCTTTTTACATAAGAGCCCTCCTGGTAAGAGAGAATTTGTCTGTGTAATTGACTAATATTATACGTTTTTTAGACAGGGGCTTTGCCTAGCGTTATTTTAGGGTATTTTTCCGTGTATTTCCTATAATTAATAAGAGCTTACGTTTCCCAAGAAGCGTTAAAAAGTGTATAAGAAGCATCCAAAAAAAGACTTTATTAAAATGAGAGGCATACTGTGTCAAAAACACAGAATCATGACCATTCACAAAAATCCGTTCTTAGGGATGAGGATCCTAGTGCATCTGCACGGAAAACTCATCATCTGGAGTTAGCACAAAGGGCCCAGACCCCATTGCAAGACTCCTATTCTCAAATGGATATTCTAAAGTTTTTCAATTACGAGCCTCTGTTAAATGGCTTTCCCGATTTCAATGATTCTCATCTTTTGGAAGCGCCATTTGCTGGAAAAACTCTAGGTGCCCCATTATGGATTTCTTCTATGACTGGAGGGACTGGGGAAGCCCGGCATATCAACCAAAACTTAGCTCATGCAGCTAAAGAATTTGGTTTAGGCATTGGACTTGGTTCGTGTCGCCAACTTTTAACAAGTGATGAATTCTTTGAAGACTTTAATCTACGTCCCATTGTAGGGCATGATATTTGTCTCATGGCCAATTTTGGATTGGCCCAAGTTGACCAACTTCTCTTACAAGGTCATTGGGATAAGTTAGAAGAGGTTTGTAAGAGACTTGAAGTAGACGGCCTTTTCATTCATATCAATCCACTTCAAGAGTTTTTTCAAGCAGAAGGTGATCAATGGAAGAGAAGTCCATTGGAAATCATTGATGAAGTACTCGAGAGATTAGAGAAGAGTGATCTCAAATTAGGGATCAAGGAAGTTGGTCAAGGGATGGGTCCTGAATCTCTGGCCGAAGTTTTAAAACGTCCTATTGATATTTTTGAGTTTGGAGCCTTAGGCGGTACTAATTTTAGTTTTTTAGAAAAAATGAGATCCGTTGGTCTTTCTAAGAATGAGGATAGCTCAAGTGTTGATCTTCGTTTTGTTGGTCACGATGCTCAAGAGATGGTTAGACTCATCAATCAAATCTTAGAAAAGAAGCAAGATAAGCAATCAAGCTGTCCTGATTTTATTATTTCCGGCGGGATTCGTTCTTATCTACAAGGGCACTATTTGATGGAAGCTCTACAAGCTCCCTGTGTATATGGTATGGCCCTGCCCTTTCTTACTCACGCTGCAAAAGGGCGAGATGCTCTTTGTGAATATATTTCTTCCGAATTGAACGGTCTTAAAATGGCTAAACAATTTCTAAGACCTAAAGGTCTTAAAGGATAGGTTATGGATATGGTAAAACCCCCCTTACATCCCATTCAAGCTCCTATTAAAGGATTTTCTCGCCTCTCAAAAGAAGAAAAAATAAATTATATTATCAAGACGTATTTAAATGACGAGGCATCAGTATCAGAAGAAGAGGCCAAGAAGCTTCTCCAAAGCTTTTGGCATAGTGATGATGATCTCCAGAAAACATTAGATGAGTTTTCTGAAAATACAGTTTCAAATTTTGCCTTTCCCTTTGGTGTCGCACCTAATGTTTTGATCAATGACCATCTCTATTGCGTTCCCATGGTTATTGAAGAATCAAGTGTAGTGGCTGCAGCATCAAAGGCTGCAAAATTTTGGCTGGAGCGTGGTGGTTTTAAGGCCGAAGTTATTTCGACAGTTAAGTCTGGTCAAGTTCATTTGAAGTGGAATGGCCCAAAAGAAGAATTTCTTAATCTTTTTGAAAGTGCGAAAGAAGAATTATTCGAATCCCTTGCACCCATAGAAGTTAATATGAAAAAAAGAGGGGGAGGAGTTAAAGAGATTAGTCTTGTCGATAAAACAGATATTCTTGAAGGCTACTACCAAATATGGGCTGACTTCGAGACTTGTGATGCGATGGGGGCTAACTTCATCAACACCGTTTTAGAAGCTCTCGGTAAGGAATGGGAAGCGATTGTTAATAGAGATTTAAAAGAAGGTGATATTCAAATCATCATGGCAATTCTCTCCAATTATACTTCCGATTGCTTGGTTAGGGCGTGGGTAGAATGCCCTATAGAAGATCTTGCAGAAAAGGGAATTGATCCCGTTGAATTCGCTCAAAAATTTAAAAATAGTGTGGATATTGCTACTTTGGACGTTCATAGAGCAACTACTCATAATAAAGGAATTATGAATGGGATTGATTCTGTCGTCCTTGCAACAGGCAATGATTTTAGAGCGGTAGAAGCCTGTGCCCATGCTTATGCTGCTCGTGATGGTCAGTATCGTAGCTTAACTCGATGTTCAATCGAGGACGATACTTTTCTCTTTGAGATTACGATCCCCTTAAGTTTAGGAACTGTAGGAGGTCTGACTTCTCTTCATCCAATGGCCAAATTAAGTTTAGACATCTTAGGTCGCCCAAATGCAAAAGAACTCATGGAGATCACTGCAGTCATTGGGCTTGCTCAAAATTTTGCTGCTCTAAGAAGTCTAACAACCACAGGTATTCAAAAAGGTCATATGAAAATGCACCTTATGAATATTTTGAATCATCTCCAGGCCAATGAGGAAGAAAGAGAAAAGGCTAAAGTTAAGTTCTCGGAAGAGGTGATTTCTTTCAAAGGCGTGAGTGATTTCATTACTCAGTTGAGGCAGTATCAGTAAACTTAAAAATTAGGAAGGAAGATGGATTCCGTAAAAATAGAAAACGCAGAAAATAGCATAATTCTAAAGAATGTAATGGCCGAGTTGATGAATAAAGATAACTTAAGAATGACAGCTGCAGAGAAATTTGATCAATACTACTATGGTCATGGAAAGCTTCTTCTTACCGGTGAGTACTTCATTTTAGATGGAGCACAAGGTTTGGCCTTGCCTACATGTGTAGGGCAATCAATGGGGATTCGTTACGAACAAAGCTATAGCCCCAAGTTAAATTGGAAGTCCTATGATGTGCATGGCAATTTATGGTTAGAGGCCAATTTTGAATTCTGGCATTTTAATATTCTTGATGAAAACCCCAGTGAAGAAGTCATTCAACTTCAAAAAATTCTAAAGCAAGCGAGAATTCAAAATAAGCATTTCCTGCGTGATTCTCAAGATGTCTATGTTCAAACTCAATTGGGCTTTCCTAGAGAATGGGGTTTAGGTTCAAGCTCAACTCTTCTCTATAACACAGCCCAATGGGCCTATACATCTCCCTTTGAATTGGCCAAAGAAACATTTGGTGGCTCGGGTTATGATATTGCCTGTGCAGGAAGTGATGGACCTATTATCTATCATCTTGAAGAAGGTTCTCCCCACTGGTCAACAGTAAGTTTCTTTCCCGAATTTCATGAAAATCTTTACTTCGTGTATTTAGGATCTAAGCAAAACACAAGAGACTCTATTAATGAGTATCGTAAGAAATATCAGGTGAAAGAATCCGAAATTGAAAGAATTAACCAAATTACTTCAGAACTGGTTAATTGTGTAGACTTCAATCATTTCTGTAACCTTATTGGTGAGCATGAACAATTGGTTTCTGGCGCCATTGGTGTCGATCCTATCGCCAAGAAATTTTCTGATTTTAAAGGAAGTCTCAAATCCCTTGGAGCCTGGGGAGGAGACTTTATTCTTGCTGGAAGTGAAGAGATGAATTTTGAAGAGGTTCAAAATTACTTTAGCTCTCATGGACTAAAGACAGTCATTCCTTTTAAGGAATTTATTCTTCCTAACCCACAAGTCATGGCCAATCAGTCTATAAGTGACATGATTCAATAAATTATGGATTTTGAGTAAGATGAATATTGATTATATTATAGATGGCATAAAGAGAGATCTAAATAATAAAGAGGAGAGTTTCTATTCTCATTGGAGCGCTCCTTCTAATATTGCTCTCGTCAAATATTGGGGAAAGAAAGAGGGAATTCAAATACCCGCTAATCCTTCCCTGAGTGTTACTTTAGATCAAGCTCGAACTGAGGTTGAATTAAAGGCCGTAGCCTCATCTAAGGACACTGGATCAGATTGGATCCAGTTGATTTTTGAAGGACAGGAAATGCCATCCTTTCTTCCTAAGATTGAAAAGTTCTTTAATTATGTAAAAGCTTATAATCCCTATCTAAAAGATTTCTCTTTTCAATTAAATACTTCAAATAGCTTTCCTCACAGTGCAGGCATCGCAAGTTCCGCCTCCTCTATGGCGGCCATCGCCTGTTGCCTTGTCGAGTTTGAACAGTGGCTTCTCGATACTGAGTACGATCCCGATTTCTTTTTATATCGTTCAAGTTTCTACGCTCGTTTAGGAAGTGGGAGTGCTTGTCGCAGTCTCTTTCCAAAAGCCGCAAGCTGGGGCAGTGTTGATTCTTCTATGGGCGAAGAGGAGAATAGAGATCTAACTCCCCATGATTTATTTGCGAGTCCTGTTGAAGTGCACCCTGACTTGGAAAATCTCTATGATACGATTGTTATAGTTGATTCAGGAGAAAAGAAAGTAAGTTCTCGCGCTGGACATGGACTGATGAAAGATCATCCCTATGCTCATTCACGTTTTATTCAGGCCAATCAAAATTGGAATTATGTCTATCAATGGCTTAAGGAAGGTCAGTGGGATTATCTTGGTGCGGTTATTGAAGAAGAGGCATTGGCCCTTCACGCTATGATGATGACATCAAGGCCGGGTTATCTCTTAATGGCCCCTCAGACTATAAAGGCCATAGAACTGCTTAGGCAATATCGCCATGAAACTGGAGTGCCCCTCTATTTCACTCTCGATGCAGGTCCTAATCTTCATATTCTTTATCCAAAATCAGCCCGTGACAAAGCATTCAACTTTATCCAAAATACGCTCTTATCCCAATTAGAGGGAGCAAGCCTATTAGATGATCAAATGGGTAGTGGCGCTCTAAATCTCGCGAAAGGTAAGATTCCCCATGAATAGTAAGTCCTTTTCTTCAAAAATCCTTCTCTTCGGAGAATATAGTGTCATTCAAGAGTCGAATGCTCTTCTTATTCCCTATGGCCTTTTCGATGGCCAACTTAAATTTAAAGCTCAAAATGAAGGCGCGCGAGATCCAGAACTAAGGGCCTTTGGAAGCTATGTTAAGAGTTTACAAAAAGAAGGACTTCTCAACTTTGATTTTGACCTTAGCACCTATGAATTTGACGTAGGGCAAGGGCTCTTTTTCAATAGCACAATTCCTCAAGGCTTCGGAGTGGGAAGCTCCGGTGCACTCGTCGCTTCTTTATACGACCGCTATGTCGTGGAAAGAGAAAAGAATACAGAAGATATTGAAGTGCTCAAAAGAAATTTTGCTCTCTTAGAATCTCATTTTCATGGAAGTTCAAGTGGATTTGATCCCTTAGTGAGTTATATGAATAAGCCCATCCTCCGCGATAGAATTCAAGGAATTCGCTCTGTTGAAATTCCTGAAACATCTAGTAAGGAAGAGGCATCCTTCTTTTTGGTCAACACGGGACGTAGTCGAAAAACAGAGCCCCTTGTGAATCTCTTTCTCGAAAAATGTAAATCAGAAGAATTTTCTTTTCTTTGTGAATCAGAACTCACTCCCATTACCAATCAATGCATTGAAAGCTTTTTGGGAGGGGATCAAAAGTCTTTGTGGGAGTCTATGTTTGAACTATCCCGTTTCCAATTTGAGCATTTCAGACCTATGATCCCTAAACTCTATCACGACCTATGGGAGCAAGGACTGCAAGAGAAGAATTTCTTTCTCAAGCTTTGCGGAGCTGGAGGAGGAGGTTTTATTCTAGGACTTTGCAAGGACTTCAAGCAGTGCTCAGAACAGTTGAGCTCCCTAGAGATTCGTCACCTTTAAGTCTTCTTTTGGGATCGTCTTATTTCTAGACTATTGACTTCTTTTTTATCCAATATTGAATCCGATCAAGACAGTAAGTGGCTGAATTTACGATCGCCTCTTGGTCTCATTGTTGCATCTTAAGCCTTATTTCTAAGGCCAATAAACTCACACTTATTAATAAGAAGAGGATAGAGTATGAAGCAACAGAGAACCCATTCAGTTAAGAAGAGATCTCATTTTTTGATTCTTTTCTTTTCCTTCTTTTTAATTCAAAGCTGTTCCCAAAATCTTCGTATTCCAGCCCAGAGCTCTTCTTTTATTCAACGAGATCTGCTCCTGTCTACTTCAGATATTCTATCTCAGCTAGCGACTGAGGAACTCTCAATTGATGTGTGTAATCAAGAAATCGCTGAAGGTTTTCATTATTTATCCGAGCTTCCTTCGGATCACTTTAAAACAGAATATTCGGCAGGTGAATATGAACAAATCATTAAAGATATTTGGCTAATCAAGAAGAATCTAAGACGACATGTTGGAAATTGGGAAAGCGCAGGAGTTATGACTCGTCAATGTGCGGGTTCTATTAAAGCCGCCCTCAGAGCTTCTCGTTATATTGAAGATTATGTTTCCTTAATTTATGTGAATCAATTTCAAATTAAGAATAACCACAAGAAACTTACGGGATTTGAAAATACCGACTCCTCTGCAAACTTCAGTAAGCCCTTTCCTTGGGTTCTAAGTGATAAAGAGGATTTTAAATTTAGAGAAGATCTTAAATCAGGAGACCTCCTACTTTGGCGTGGAAAAACTTCTATTTCGGCCTCTATCGCTAGGCTAGGGGATACCGAAACTAACTTCAGTCACCTTTCCATGGTTTATAGAGATGAAAAAACAGGAAAGCTCTTTCACATGGAGTCACTCATTGAAACCGGACTCATTGTTGAAGATTTTACCCATTCTCCTCTTCACCCCGGTTCTGCCCGTATTGTTGTTCTCAGACATAAAGACGCACAATTGGCAAAGAAGGCCGCCAAGTTTGCTTACGAGGTCGCTTCCCGAACGATGGGGACCAAAGATCACCTCTACTATGATTTTGGTTTCGATTTAAATGATCACAAGAAAGTATTCTGTTCCGAAATTGTGAACTGGGCCTTTAAAGAGGCAAGTAAAGGTGAGGTAGATATACCTCTTTATAAGACTCACTTTGATATGAAAAATAGAACTTTTCTCAATGCTATCGGTACCGATGCTAAAGTAGGATTCCAGCCTGGAGATATTGAATTAAGCCCCGACTTTACTATGATCGCAGAATGGAGAAACTTTAATTACTCAAGAGCTAATCAATTAAAGGATGTTATCCATTCCGAAATTTATCGCTGGATGGATGACTATCAATATAATTTTAAATGGAGCTTTAGAGGAAATATTTTAGGATCTCTAGTCTATGGAACGAGAAGAATTCCTTTGCTTGGCAATTTAATTGAAGATAAGCTTCCATTGAATATGTCTAGACGTACTCTCTCTAGTGTTATGACTATGGATAAGGTTTCGGGAATTATTTATAAGAAAATGATGAAAGACCTTTTCAAAGAAGATCCTCATGCCATTTATTCATTAGCGGATCTTAAAAAGAGATTGGAAAAAATTAGAGTTCGAGATTTAGAAAAATTTAAAGATCAAGTTAGAGCAAACCGTAATGGTAAGGCCCATGCTAATCCCTTATTTCATCATCTTCTCGGTCCCACGTAACTGCCCTATTAGAGTGGGGATAAAGAATTGATCATCATGGTTCAATTTTTTATCCCTCTGTAGTTACCTCTCTTTATTTTCCATGACTTAATCATTTTCTATAAAAAAGATCTCTTGCATTACAAAGTGCATGAGATCCAACTGCCGTAAAAAAACATGTCCAAAATGCCAACAAAAGACTCTTGTCGTTAAGGATGGGTTCTTCTTTAGACGTTGTGATTCTAGAAAAATTCAGCGTTATCGCTGTAAGATTTGCTATAAAAAATTCTCAAATGCTACTTTTTCTCCAGCAAAGAATCAGAAAAAAAGACGCTTTAATCACACCCTTCTTCTTCAACTGGCATCAGGAATCAGTCAAAACCGTGCTGCTATTTTACATAAATGTCATCCCGTCACAATCAAGAGAAAGTTTGAGTATTTGGCGAAGAGATCGCGGATAAAAAATAGAGAGCTACTTAAATCTTTATATCAAGATCAAAGATGCACCGAAGTTCAATTTGATGATTTGATTACAATTGAACATACAAAATTGAAGCCTTTATCTGTTACGGTCATCGTAGATAAGAAAACAAGAAGAGTTCTAGGTACTAATATTGCAACCATTGGTGCCTTTGGACATCTTGCTAAAATCTCTTTAAATA